>NZ_JAHKPN010000010.1:88155-88407 GCF_018860545.1 Winogradskyella psychrotolerans
TTACTGGTAATCGATATATCACACAAGGTAACTTTGATCTTAATTTCGATTCAAGCACTTTAGTCATTGATGGCAGCGCTAATGGAGTTGGTATTGGTACAAACAGCCCAACAGCTCGATTAGATATCAACGGAGACGCTAGAATAAGAAACGTAACTAGCGGAGCAGATACTGATAATATCTTAACAAGAGATTCTGATGGTAATATTCGTCGTAGAACGGCTGCACAAATTGTAGCAGCTGGTGGCGGAA
>NZ_JAHKPN010000027.1 GCF_018860545.1 Winogradskyella psychrotolerans
GATAATACACAGTACGCTGTGGTGCCGTAATTGAATCCTGTGACTGGTACTGAGGCTGCTGTAAACTCTATTGTCGCTGCATAGGAACCTGATGATGTACAGGTATCTTCATCTCCTTCGTAAGTGTAAGTCACATCGTGTTGTCCTACACTAGCTGAAGTCATATCTACAGCTCCCGTTGTGGCATCTACCGTTAACGTTGTGGATGTAAAGGTACCTCCTGTTGCAAAATCAGTTATCAAACTTGGTGTTGGGTTTACTGTTGAAACTACACAGGTTGTATCATAGGTAAATGTCAGTTCTGGTGTGAAGGATTCACTTACAACCACTTCTATTTCTGCGCGTGGGCCTTCACAGCCTTCGGCATCTACATAAGCAGCATAATATGTAATTGTGCTTACTACTGAGGTATCTGGTGTTGGTGCGGTGGCAGCGCCTGTGCCTCCTACAGCTTGGGTGAACCACATTAAACTGTAGGTATCTGATGATGTTGCTGTCAGTTGTGATGCTGCATCTCCTAGACAATATTCTACTGGACTCGTCACTTCTGGTGTGTCTGAAATACCGTTGTACGTGATTTCGATGTCATATGAACAATACGACGTTTGCCATGTAAAAGTGTAAACTCCTGGTTGTACAAAATTAGTAATAGTTGTTGTATTACTAGTAGCATCGGCTATTGTAACTGCCCCTGGATTAGAATCACTTGGCATCCATATACCAGATCCATTAGCTTCTATATTGGCAATTGTATTATCACAATCTACTGTAAATGGCTCTGTTACAATAGTGTTATTCGGAGAAAATTCAACCGCATCTATAATATTTCCAATGACATTGTCACCAACAGCTCTAAAAATAAACCTCGTCACGGACTGCCCTTCAGGAATTTGGTATTCACCTGATATTAATGTCCAAGCTTGTACCTCTGCTAAATTTTGACTGATGACCGTGTAAGGTCCACCTGGAGAACCTGCTAATAATTGTATAATATTTTCTTCAGCTCTTGCAAGGTGTGCATAACTAAAATCATATAACGTTATTTCAGAAGTATCAAAATCTCTATAATACCCTTTGACGTTTGGATCTTCAGGATCTATCGGTTCGTTTTCATCGGATAGTAATTGAACACATTGTGTGCCCTCATAAGCATCAAAGCCAGGTGCATTTATTCCTTCCCATATAAAAATAGCTTGCCAATCTAAATTAGATCTCCAACCTGGCATCGGCTGAATAGCAGCTATTGAAGTAATACCACTTAAATAATCTAAACCAGGCTCTTCAAAACCTCCATTAACCGTTTCAACATCACATAAATCTAAAGGAGTTCTTAAACACACTTGAAATCTACGATCATTAGGCTCTGAACTATTTAATGTTAATCTTAATTTATAGTTGTCACCAACAACTAACTCTGAAGCATACATTGCCACTAACACTTTATCATAAGTACAAGCTATTTCTTGAAGACTACCTCCATTGTCTTTGTAAAGTGTCATAGTAATGTCAGGATAGGGCATATCTCCACTTGTATCATAAAAACTACCTGTAAAACCGTTGATTTCAATAATATGCACTAATGATTCGGCCGTAAAATCGAACCATACATCACCAGCATTTTCACCATCACAACTTAGAGCTTCAGCAGAAACTGTTGCATCTACGAATGAAACTTCTGTGACTTTAAGATCACAAGATTCATCTGCATTTATAGGAAGGGTTAAAGCGGTTGTCACATCATCATTTCTTACAAAATCGAAAGGACCAGACCAATAGCTTTCGCCATCAGCACTACAAACGGCTCTTACAAAATACTCATAGGTCGCTGCATAAGGATCATTAAAATCTGCCGCAGTTGGTGTATATGAATTAGTTGAAACAATGGTTCCTGATTCTGGAAGAGTTCCATTTTCAATCGGTTGAATAGCAACTTCCCACTCCGTTTCACTTCCGCCCGGCGTCCATGACATTACATTGGTATCACTAATAGCTAAATCCGTAGGTTGCGGACAAGAAATTTCGCCACAAATGGCAGTGCCTTCATAAACGGTTCTTCTTAAAGGAATATTTAAAGGACTTAAGTACACTGAAACTCCTTCACTATTTAGAATTTCAAATTGGTAATTTTCATATTGTGATTGAGCACTACCTAAAGTCGCAAAGAATACAGAAAATTCGACACCTGAACATAAAAAGACCGTAAACTCTTCAGCATCTTCTCCATTGAATGGCAATGATTGTGTTACTTGATTATTTTGAGTGATATCTAGTGATGCAGATATACTCCAATCACTAGTTAGTATAAACGTATATTGGCATAAATTATCGAAACTACATTTAGTTGTAACGACCTCTGGTTCTGTCCACTCTGCATTACTGCCATCACAGATAGCTCTAATATAAATATCATACATTGTTGAAGGCTCTAATCCTGTAATTGTATATGGATTTGTTGAAGCATTATATAAATAAGCCGGATCTGTATCACCTACTGGTGCCGGAGTTCCTGATGGCTGTACTGAAATCTCCCATTCTGTTTCAGTTCCATTTACTTCCCAGCCCAAATCGACTTCAGTATCGGTAATATTGTTAATGGTAATATTAGTCGGTTGTGCACATTCTGGCACATCTTCAATATTTACATTATCTAAGAAAAATACTTGACCTCTATAACCTTCAGGGCTCGGTGGAAAATAAGGGATGTGAAACGCAATATTGATATCACCAGAAATACCTGGAGGAAAATTTAATACTTTCACCTTGTATTCTGCATTATTAATGGTCACAGGATCTTCATCTGAATCGTATAAAACCGTTGTAAACTGATCTAAACCACTTCCGTTGGTTGATAATAGCACTTCTAAATCTTCTATATAATAACCGCTATATGCGCTGTAATAAAAACGTACACGTTGATTTTCTGTAATCGTAATTGTTGGAGAAATCAACCAATCGTCACTATTTCCATTGGTGGTTGTAGGAATACCTGCGGATTGATCTCCTTCGTATGGCTCAATCGCACTATCTAAATTCCAGAAGTAATAATCTTCATTGTTATTAACGATCTGCCAACAGTCAGCAGACTCAGAATCTGTATTAAAAGTTTCAACAAAAGGGCTTGTAAATGATGCACACAATGTTCTAAACTGCATAGGGCCAATCCATTCGCTAGTACCATCACCACAATTAGCCATAACGTAAAATTCATATTCCGTATCTGGTAATAAATCGGTTGCCAAATAACTAGTTGTTTCAACAGCTGTTCCATCTTCAGTTGGCACACCAGATCCTGCAGGTTGCACAACAATATTCCAATCTTCTTCGTCATATCCAGCAGACCAAGTTACATCGGCTGTAGTTTCAGTCGTAGTATTTACCACTAAGTCAGATGGATTAGGACATGTAGGAGCATCGGTAATCCTCACATCATCAATACTTAATATTGACCACGTACCTGTAAATTCTGGTGGCACTCTAAACGCGAAGTAAACCGTTCCTGTACCTTCTACTATTATCGTTTTTTCTTCATACGTACTATTCGATATAATTTCTAATGGTGAAATCACAGAAAAGCTACCAGGATTCGTATTAGTTGTAGACATTAACACTTCTAAACCAAAACGTGTGGCACTAGAAAATAATGAAAAATCTGCTCTAACATTAAATTTTAAAGCTTTAGGAGTCCCATCTAAATTTATAGCTGGTGAAATTAAATAATCATTAAAACCTGTAGGAGGTGTAAATATGGATGTTTGCAACAAGGCATGGTAATCATCAATAATCCAAGTTGTTCCATCATTGTTTGCGTCTGTAGTTTTCCAACAAAATTTTTGAGTATCTGAATCTTCATCATCAAAACTTTCATAAAATGGAGTGTCGTAGGACGTACACAAGGTGGTAAATTCTATGGGACCAACCCACTGACTTTGGTCATCTTCTGCACAAACTGCTCTTACATAAAATTCATATCTATTACCAGACTCTAAATCATTTGCCATATATGGAAAATTACTAGAAGTAATAATCCCTGGTTCAGTAGGCAAACCTGAATTTAAATCTTGAATCGCTAATTCCCATTCTGTTTCTACATCACCAGGAGTCCAGAATAACCACGCAGAATCGTCTGTAATTTGAAGTACGAATGGATTTAATGGATCCGGACACGTTGGTTTGTCTTCGATGTAAACATCATCTATAGAAACCCTTAACGCCGTTTCCGTCGTATTTGGTTCTACAATCCATGCGATATTAACCTCACCAACGATATCTTCTGGCAAATCCACAATGATTTCTTGAAAACTTGTATTATTAATTGTGGTTGCTGGTAAAACGACAGTTGAAAAATCATCAATACCAACACCTGTGGTTGACAATTTTACGGTATATGTTGACGCTCCTTGAGTTGAGCTATGCTTATAGCGAATACGTTTTGGTGTGCCATCGAAATTAATACGCGGTGACACATAAAAATCATTATTCTCATAGCGCGCGGTTGATGTTCTTACAGTTGCCCATCCTCCAATAAAATTCCATGTCACATCATCACCATTACCATCAATGGTTGTCCAACATGGTTCTGGATTTTCGTTTGTAGCATTATTAAAATCAGTAAAATATGGTGTGTCAAATGATGTACATTGTGTTGTAAAGGTTGAAGGATTACTCCAGCTACCAGGTGAACCATCACATATAGATCTTACATACAAATCGTAGGTTGTAGCAGTTGTCAATCCTGTATTAATAACGTTTCCAATATTTGTATTTGTCGTTATACCAGCACCTGTTGGTTCACCAGCACCTGTAGGAACAACAACATACTCCCAAGTATCTGCAAAACCACCAATATTATCCCAAGAAAACTCTACACTGTTCTCTGTTAAACCGTTATAAGTAAAATCAGCTGGTGGAGCACATGTTCCGCCAGAAATTTCTAATTCAAAACACATACCTGCTCCAGATGAAAATAAAGTAGAGACTACGATAACATAGGTTTCACCTGCTTCTACAAATAAATTATTTATATATTTTGATTCGAAACCATTAGTCGTATTTACACCTGCAATACAGTTGACACCAACAGAAGAGCAACTATCATATACCAGAAGGGTACTAAGCGCATTATAGCAGTTATCAGATTGATCACCTCCATCAAATGTAGTTTGTTTTAGGGATATTAACTCGTCTTGCGTTGGAGTGTATGTAAAAAACACTTTATCTCCATTTAAATAGTTAGTTCCATCCGCACCTGAAATACAGTTGGTTCCTTGAGTGGTATAACTAACAGCTGGATTTGCCCAATTAGCTAAATTATCTGCAAATACATAAGGCGTTGATGAAACATCAGTAATACTAATAGGAGTTTCACAAGACAATCCATATTTTAAAGTTTCAAACGTGTATGGTCCCGTGAAGGCACTCTGTGTTTCGTTGTCACAGATTGCAGCCAAATAGATATCAAAGGCTGTTTCAGGGTCAAGATTCATTAAGATATAACTTGTGCCTGACACTGCAATACCACTCTCAGCAGGTACACTACCTTGAGGAATTATTTGGATTTCAAAATCATTAGCAGTTGGATGCGACCATGTGACTTCTGCAGTATCTACCGTTATATCGCTTATGGTAACCGTACTATCGTCAATTTCAGTACAGCCCTCTAAAATAGAAACGCTATCTACAAACCATTCATCGCCTGTCGGTGTTGCTCCGTTTTGCGTATTTACAGCTACAAATGCAATATATATATTTAGTCCTGCTGGAATTGAAGTAGGAATCTCAATCACCTTCTTTTCATATTCTGTTTGATCACCTACATTTAAATTTGATTCTGTATACGACTGAATCGTAATATTAAAGCCATTCACATCTGGCTGCGCAGCCGTAGAAAGTCTAATTTCGTATTGCGCTCCATTATCAATAGCGCTTGCTTGTTTAGTATAAAACTGAATTTCACCATTTTCTGGCACCTCAATTTGCGGAGTGACTAAGAAATACTGAGCAGTATTTTGATCACCTATATTATCTGCAGATGGATTTATAGAAGCTCCACTTGTACCTAAATACCCATCTGTAGTAGACGACCAATTTTGAGAACCGATACCATTATTTATAAGCGTCCATTCTGATGGGTTTGTTGGAATACCACTATCAAAACTTTCATCTAATTGTGCAAATCCTTTGAGTGAAATAAATAAAAAAAGCGTTAAGGCAAAACAAATTTTTAAGTCTTTAAACATTATAATCGAAGAAAAACGGGATTGTTTTGCTACCGATTTTTGTAACTTGTGTCTCATGTGGATCAATTTCAGAATTAATAATTTACTGCTAAATATATATCTATATCATCTATATATATAGCTTAAGTCTTTATTTTTTCCCGAAATCTAACAGTCAAAACCAACACTCAAAACACTGACTGACAACAAAATAATACCAAAATAGATCTTAATTGATTTTAATGGAAGGTTTTATGTTTTGAGTGCTTTCTATTTTTTGCTGAAGTGCTTTTATCGCTTTAATATTTTTTATTTCAATAAAAAACACAACACTAATGAAGATTAATACTAGAGCAATTAAAATGAAAATTCTATTCTTAAATTTCGATTGAATACCATTGAGGTCATCATCTAATTTTTTAGAATTTTCAGTAATCGATATACTAACAGAGTTACGTTCAGATTTTTTAATTTCTAGTTGAGTTTTTAGAAAGAGTTCATAGTATTTTTGATATTGACTCCAATTATTTAGGGCTAGATAATTTTCAAATAACCCCTTATATATTCCTAAATTTAAAACTAAATCCCCTACATTTTTAGATTCTTCTAATGCCGATTGCAGAAGTAAAACAGACTCCTGGTATCTACCTTCGAGCGTCTGTACTTCTGCCATGCCTTTTTCCGCAAAAGAAACTAAGCTACTCGCATTTTCTAGATTTGCTAATTCTCTAGATTTATTAAAACTCTCTTTTGCATTTGCATATTCTGAAAGCAATATCTGGCAATTTCCTATATTATAATGTCCTATACTTCTATTATGATGATGTCTACCAAGTCTTTCGTATTCCTTTAATCCTTTTTTGAAAAACTCTACAGCAATATCACAATTTAAATTATCTTTATAAACAAAGCCTTTTACTAAATAGCTGGATGCCAAGGTTCCTCCAATAGCATCTCTATCAGGGTAATTGAAACATCTCTTTTCAACTTCCTCCATATATTCTATCGACTTATCATAAATTTTCATTTGTTGGTATAAAATACCGGTTCTAAATAAAATTTCGATTTGTAGTTTTTTATTATCTATTTGACTAGAAAACTCACTAGCTTTAACGATATAATCTAAAGCTTTTTGATAATCTCTTTTTGATGTATACGCCGTAGAAACGATCATTAACGCATTAGTTCTTATTTCTTTAGAAAAAGAGCTATTATCATATATAGCTAAAGCTGATGAAATTGCTTTATTAGGATCCTTAAATACTGCCTTTGTTGCTTCAATAACCAAACTATCTCCTTCTTTGTCTACAATTTGCATAGCGAAGAGAGACGATGTAACAAAGAGTAACACGCACAACAGAAGGCTATATTTTAATTTTAGATACATTAAGTTTTCTTATTATTTATAATTTCTTCTCGTTCTATTTTTAATAAATTGATGAATGTCGCTGGCGACATCCCAACGATTCCCTTGAAAACCGTTGTAAAATTACTGTGAGAAGAAAAACCACTTTCATCCGCTAAAAAGCTAATCTTATAATTAATATAATTGGTATCGTTTTTTAATTTCTCAATTATATAATTAATTCTAAGCTTGTTTATAAAGGTGTTAAAATTATCGTTATAGTTTTTGTTGATAATTTCAGAAAGATATTTGGTATTGGTTTCAAATTGTCCGGCTAATAAGGCAAGCGACATGTCTTTGCTTAAGTACTTTAAAGATCTTTCAAATCGCTGTAATTTTAGGAGTATATTTTGCTCTGTTTCTTCTGGTATTACTAAACGTTTATTGGTTTGCCTTTGTACTGTTTGTGTTGGCTTAACCGTTGTAACAATATTACGGCTTACCTCTAAATAATTAATAATCTCTCGTCTACGCTTTTTTCTATTTTCACTTTTTATTAGAATTAAAATCCCAATAATGACAATGAATATGGCTACTGCAAATGAAAAGAATAAGTACTGATTGTATTTTGAATTATAACGATCCAATTGACTTTCTTCTTGACTACTAATAATATTGAAATAGGTATTAACCGATTGCTGTTCAATCTCCTCAATTGTCGTATTTAGATTTAAAAATTTTTTATAATAAACATTATGTTGATTATTCTGATTTGAAGCTAAATAATTAATTGCCAACCCTCTATGAATCTGCTCTAATAAAAATGGATTATCTAAAATTTCAGCAAACTGTAACGCAATAAATAAGGTTTCTTTACTTTTTTTAAACTCTTTATTTTGAAGAAACAATAATCCTGACTCCTTATAAATCAGGGCTTTTTCGTACAAATTATTATTTTGAGTGGTGTTTAATAACTCAAATGTTTTATCGATATATGCAAAAGCAGAATCGTATTGAGTTAAACTATTATAAGCTTTTGCAGTTACTAAATAATGGGCTCTTTTTTTATTTACATTGTTATTTAAAAAACTGTTAAATTGAATTTCTGACGCTTTTACCTCTGCTATGGCTTCATCAATATTTAGCCGATCTAACAGCATATTTATATGCTCTAAAAAAATATTAAATTCAAAAGTTTCTTTATCAATTAAATTTTCAGAGTTTAAAGTCCTCGCTATATTAAGGCATTCTATAGATTGGGTATCTAAATAGAGTTTTCGTAACAATGTCGCCTTTAATATATTATTTTCTATTTGCGTCTGTACATCGACTTCTTTGGATTGGTTGATATCATCAAAAGCAAAAATAATAGCATTATCATAATCTCCTTTAGCTAAAAAACTTTTGGCCAATAGCAAATTTGCAGTTGCAGTCTCATTTGGTCCTTGACTAATATTTGAGATATGGTCTGCTATTTTAATAGCTTCAACCGGATTAGAATAAACAAGCTCCTCTGCCTTTAAAACCAAATCATTTTGCTGGGTATGCACATGTATTGACCATAGCAAGCTAAGCATTACAAATCCACAAATTTTTCTTAGCGGAAATCCGTTACTATGATAAAATGACTTTATATTTATTAAATTTAATTTCATGTAATAACTATAATACAAATATAGTTTTCAAGCCTATAATGATTAGAAAATGAATTAGCTTTCAGTTAGAACTACTTTGTAGCACCATAATATAGCCATAAATGTATTAAACTATATCTATACAACGTCACAATATAAATATAGATTTTTTTTTACGCTCTAAAATTTTTAAAAAACGCATAAAAAAAAAGCAGCCTTAAGGCTGCTTTTTCTAAAAAACAATGTTGTTTTAAACATGGGTTATAATTTACATACAACCCATGTACTTAATTTGCTATTAATTAATTGAGGTCACTACAGATTATTTTTTAACAACTTTAATCGTATTTTGAGAATCATTAGTAGTTATGGTAACAAAGTACACACCACTATTTAAATTCTCCATATTAATTATTGTCTCTAGGCTATTAGGATTAGCCACCTGCACTTTTTGACCAACAATGTTGTGCACACTTACATTTGAGATTGTGCTTTTCGCTTCAATCGTTAAAGTATTTATTATAGGGTTTGGATAGTATTTAAATGTGTCTAAAGTATTTGATGCTGTACTTAAGGTCGCGTCTGGATAAACTAATAAATCAAAAGATTCAATAATATTACTGTCAAAACTAAAAACTGATATTAAATACGTGTTTCCTCCAACTAATTCTACAGAGCGTTCACCTGAATTATAACAATAGGTTTCGGCAACATAATTATTAGCTGTTAATGAACAATCATCTGTATTGAATATTGTGTAATTAGGATAACCTACAGTATTTGTAAGGTTAAAGTGATAAGTACCAGTGTAGCTAGGTGTAAAGCTATACCAAATAGTTTTAGCTGATGATGCACAAGACTCAGAAGAAGAATAAGCGTTAGCAAAATCACCTGAAATCAAATTATCACCTGTTGCATCTGTAGATTCAGATAAGATTGTTGGTGTAGCACAACTATCATTTTCAGCAGGAGGTGGCAATTTAAATATACATAAATCGAAGTCAATACCAGGTCCATCATCTCCAGATCTCACCATTACATAATAGCTTTCACCACTAGTCGCTGAAAGCACATAAGGATCCGTATTGTAACAATTTGTACTTTCTTCAACTAAAGCTCCACAAGTTCCTGAATAAACAGAGAAATATGAACTTGTATCATACTGCGTTCTTTCGAAAGAAAGCTTGTATAAACCAGTTTCAGGTGCTGTAAAAACATACCATACGTCTTTATAAAACGCTGTAAAATCAGCGTTACAGCTATTATCATCCGAAATTGTTGCTCCTACTGTAGTTCCAGTAATCTGGTTATCACAACTTTCATCAGTTGACACGTTTAATACTGTAGCATTAGCACACTCATCATTAATTGGTGCTGCAGGTGCCTCTTTTAAACAGATGTCAAAATTTTGAGCATATTCTCCATCTGTACTCGCGCTATTTCTTAAGTAATACGTGTTACCTACAGTTAAATTATTTAATGTAATGTAGTTGCTAAATGATGTTACACAAGCCAAACTTGTAAAAGAACCACAGCTACCTTCTAATAATTCAGTCGCCTGAATTATACCCCCATCACCAATTGCCGCAACAACATTTGAGTATTCTAATATAATCGTTTCTTGAGTAGCCTCAAAGCTAAACCAAACATCGTTATTATTTGTATAATCACAATTTATAGGGTTACTAGTAGATTCTGTAGCTCCAGCATTAGTTGCGCTAGTGAAAATCGTACAAGTATCATCTGTATTAATTGTTAAAACCGTACTATTTACACAATCGTCATTTGATGGTGGACAATAAAAGTACGTTGAGTCTGAATAAGAACAGTCACTATTATCATTGTTAGTTAATGTAAACTCAACTGTAGTTCCAGTAGCATAAGGACCAACATTTACGATTCCTGTAGAAGCAATAGCATCGTTTGAATAACCAAAATTATCCGTTAAAGTCACCCCTGATGCATCACCTAAATAATTAACATCAACATCCACAGAAAACTCACCTGAATCACATTCAGCAACTGGAGTAACCGTAAATTCAGGATTAATACAATCATTCTGAGTAATAATCATAGAATAAGAAAATGTACCGTCATAACTTGCACGACTCAATACAATAAAATAAGAATGACCAGCTAATAAAACAACATCTGTAAGTTCCATTGTATAAGGTGGCGCAGATGCATAACTATCTCCTAAGGTTGCAACACAATTTGAAGACGTATCCGGACACCCTTCCATAACGTGAATGGCAGCTGCATATTCAGATACATTGGCAAGACTAATATCTATTGACATATCTGCATCAGGTGTAATTTGATAGAATACATCATTACCTGTCATAAACGCTTCAGGATAACCACCACAAGGTCCTATATTAATATTATTTTCATAGTTAGCAGTGTCGTCATTTGCAACAATGTATGGAAGTGTAGCTATATCTATTGGGCTAGAACATGTTGCTCCTGCTATTGGTGTTAAACGTGTCGTAAAACTTTCTTCTGTACAACCTGTTGCACTACCAATACCATTAAATGGTACAATATTTACAAAATATTCTGTCTCATAAACCAAGCCTAAGCCATCTAATGAATAACTTGTAGTTGCTGTAGTAACAGCATCCACAATTTCATTTCCCCCTGAAGTCGTACCGACAGAAACCGAATAGCCTGTTGGTAAACCTGTAGCAGCTTCCCAAGTTAAAACGGTATTTAAATCAGCACTTGCAGATCCATTTAAAGGATTTAATAATACTGTATCGCAATTTGGCACTTCAGTTGCTATTTGCGTCATTGAAATATTATCTATTACCACAAATAATTTAGCCGTTGCAATTGTAGTTGCCGTTGCCACAAATCGCGCTTGAAAATCACTACCTGCAGTAAGTACGCCTAAATTAGTCACTGGTATTGAATAACAATTATCAACTCCGCTAAAGGTGTAATTTGAATCATCTACAGTATATGCAGTAATCCAATTGACACCGCCATCTAATGAATACTCAAGAACGACACTGCCCCAACCTTCTGCTGGTGCACTATATGTAATAGGTGGCCAAAATGTAGCTTGTTCTAATATATTTACAGAAAAACTAATAGTAAGGTCTGTATCATTAGTTATAGCAGTGTAGTTTTGAGTTGTAACAGTTGCTGACCCCGCAAATTCAAAACCTGCAACTAGCCCCTTACCTGATCCATCACATACAAAACCAGCTGTAGTGAAAAAATCCCCTGTTTGAGTCCAATCTGTCGGAAGCTCAAAGTCTGGAACATTATTAAAATTTTCAACAATCTCTACTTGAGAGAATGCTGTAATGCTTAAGAGCATCATAAAGTACAAAGTAATTTTTTTCATTGGTTTTTAGGATTTTAATTAATAGTGTGATTATTATTAGGTTAATCTTTCAAAACTCTAATATAGAACTAGAAATACATTATATAAAGTGATTGTTTGTAATATTTCCCGAAATATTAAAAACAAAAACCACACATAAAAACCTAACAAACAATGGTTTAAATAAAAATTAAGTTTTTATATTACTTTAGACACAAACTAAGCTAAATCTTGAAATTTTATTGAAATAGTCCATAAATACACAAGGATTAGATAGAAAAAATTTTAACGACAGCATCAATTTATCATGACAATAGACGTGAATTTTTAACAAAAAAAAATGCTTTAAGTACATCTACCTAAAGCATTTTTTATAAATAATTCAATACTATACTTATAACAAATGACTTTTAACCCTTCACAATCAAAAACTCAGAGCGTCTGTTTTGTGCGTCTTCATCTTCTGTGCAGTTAGATTTACAATCGATTTTTGGTGCTGTTGCTCCCATACCTTTTGCTGATAATCTATCTTTACTGATGCCTTTTGATATCACATACTGCATCGTAGATTGGGCACGTCTTTCGGACAATTTTAAATTGTAATCTGCTTGACCTTTTGAATCTGTATGTGATCTCACCATGATTTTCATCTCTGGATAATCCTTCATTATTTCTACCAATTTATCTAACTCTAAGGCTCCTTGATTGGTAATATTACTCTTATTGAACTCAAAATAAATGTTGTTTAACTTGACTTCAGTCTCTGTAATCATCTCATTTATAGGTTTTAAATCCGCATGAACCGTAACATCCTCACCTTCTGAAGCTGCAACTTTAAACGATGCCGTTTCATAGCCATCCATTGATACGTTTATGGTATACGTGTTCTCACAGCCCACATTAAAACTTGTGTTTCCTTTTATATCCGTTGCTTGTGCTGCTATTTCATTTAACTGCGCATCTGAAATGGTAACTTGAGCTCCTGAAAGTATCGTATTTGTAATTTGGTCTTTTACAAGCGCGATGGCTTTAAACTGGCATATAGGAATGGCCTGATAAATTTGATCTACTCCTGTTTTATTTGATGTAAAATAGCCGATTTTTAAAGTGGTATTAACACTAAAAGCAAAATCGTCTCTAGTAGTGTTAATTGCGTTTCCCAAGTTTACGGAAGTCTCATTGATTTTTAAATCGTATTTAAAAATGTCCAAGCCTCCAAAACCTTGTCTTCCGCTTGATGCAAAATATAATATATTATCTTCACTGATATAAGGAAAACCTTCTTTGCCTGAAGTATTCACTTTGGGGCCTAAATTCACTGGGTCTCCATAGCTGTTACCATTTATACTGATCTTCCAAATGTCTGAGTCTCCTAGTCCATTAGGCATATTAGAGGCAAAATACAACGTCTTTCCATCACTACTAATACTTGGGTGACTGACTGTATAGTCTATACTATTGATTGGTAAGGCTTCGATGTTGCCCCATTTTCCATCAACTAGCGTCGCTTTATAAATACCTTGCTGAGCGACTTTGACGCGTTTGCTTTTTAGCTTTTTAAAGGTACCATCACTATGACCATCTCGTGAGAAGTACATCGTTTTGCCATCAGCACTTATCGTTAAAGGACCATCGTGGTAGATTGTATTTAACTCACTGACTTCTTCTGGTGCTGATAAATCACCGTTTTCATCTCTAGTGGATTGATAAATATCTAAGTACGGTTGGTTGGTCCACGCATCTTCTTTGCCAGACGTTTTTCTTGTACTTACAAAGTATAAGATATTATCATTTGATAATACCGCTCCAAAATCACTTTGGGCTTCATCATTAATAGAAACACCCTCTACTTCAAAAGTTTTGGTGATATCTGCTAATTCTGGAATGTAGTTCGGGTTTGCTAAATGCGCTTTAGCGCGTTGATCGTTTGGTGCCAATTCTGCAAATTTATCCATTTGTGCATTTGCCTGATCATATTTCCCTTCTGACTTTAAAACTTGTGCATATCGAAAATACGTTTCCGCATCTTGTGTCGTTTCTAAAGCTTTTTTATACCAAATTGAGGCTTCCTTGATGTTAAACAAATGGTAATAACTATCAGCGAGTTGCTTATACACATAAGCATCTGCTTCATTATCGTCAACCACTTCGAGATACGCATCTATCGCATCTACATATTGATAGCCTTGGTAAAGCTTATCCGCTTTTTCGGTTTGTTTATTTTGTCCGTAGCCTAAAGTTACAAGTAAAAAAAGGCTGAAAAGACTGTATATTTTTTTCATTTTAAAACGTTTATTTTGTTAGAAAAATCTTGGTGAAATGGATACTTTTTTAGAGAAATTTAGGTCGAATAACAACATAATCTCATGGGAACCTGAAGACTTTATATTTAAATCTGAGGTCGTGTAATCATAAGCATAGCCGATTCTAATCTCTGGGGTGACCGCAAAATTGGCCATTGCTCCTACTGAGTCGTCTAAGCGATAGGTCGCTCCCACTTCAAACTTGTCATGAAACAAAAAGTTAGCCGATACGTCTAATGAGGTAGGTGCTTCAAATGCTGATTTCACTAAGAACGACGGTTTAAATTTTGTATTGGCTGATAGATCAAACACATAACCTGCGGATAAAAAATAGTGTAAGACTTCTGATCCGTATTCATATTGCTGACCGTTATTAGTCACATCTAAATAGGTACTCTTTAACATGTTTGGTACAGATAAAGACACATAGTAATTGTCTGTATAATAAAAGGCTCCTGCTCCAATGTTTAAATAGGTATTGCTCGTGTTTTCGCTAAAGGCTTCATCACCTGCATCTGGTACATAGCCATTACCGATATCACTAAACAAACCGATATTTTGGAATGTGGCTCCTCCTTTTATTCCGAAGGCTAATTTATGCTCTCCTCCTAAATTTAAGGTATATGAGAAATCGGCATACACGTTATTCTCTTCTACGGGTCCTATTTTATCTGAAATGACCGATAATCCCAATCCTACATTTTTACCTACTGGACTGTGCAGCGAAAGGGTTGCTGTTTTTGGTGCATCTGTAATACCAACCCATTGTGAGCGGTACAGTAATCCTATGGACAAAGCTTCATTAGAACCTGCATACGCCGGATTTACAACATTCATATTATACATGTACTGCGTGTACTGAGGGTCTTGCTGTGCGTTGGCACTCACTAAGATTATAAGTGTAAAGGCGAGTGTAAAATATACTTTTTCCATTTGTATTTTATATTGCTGTGTTTTCATTTATGATTACTGTGCTCTGTTTATAAATACCCATCCGGTTAATGAACTGCCATCCTCTTTATGAATCGTATAGAAATACGTGCCATCTGGTAAGTCGTCTCCGTTGTTGGTTTGTCCGTACCATTGGTTGGTATATGTACCATTAAAGTTATAAACCTTGACTCCATGACGGTTAAAGATGTTGAGTTCTTTAACTCCATAGCCTGATAAATCGAAGTCGTCGTTTTTACCGTTTCCATCTGGTGAGATTCCTCTTGGGATATCACGACAAGATAATCGTTCGGTGGTGTAGCTCGTGGTTACAGAACAACCTCCGAAGTCTATAGTGACTGAAAATTGTAAAGGCACTGTTACATCAGTGTTTTGACTTGCATAATCCGAAACATTAAACGTTTCTGAATTCTCACCAACAATAGTACCGTTGGCATCCATCCAGGTATAAGTGGCTTCATTACTTTCAAATGAACCATTTAATGGTGAAGCGGTAAGGATATAGTCTGAATCGTTACACTCACCTTCTACTCCGACTTCGATCGCATCGAGGATGGTGATGTTAAAGGTGCTTGTGTTATTTTCAATACAGTTTGAAATATCTTCTGAAATTTCATAGGAAACATTATAATTCCCTAAAGTACTTGATGAAACATTAATTTCTCCTGTTGTTGCGTTGATAGACAAACCACTTTCTGCACTAAACGTTCCTCCTGTGGTAAAGCCAGCAGATAGTTCTGGCAAAATAGAGCTACTATCAGCACAGTAAATATCTTCTACATAACTGAAGTCTGTTAATGGTGTGGTGCTTGCTGTAATTTCAATGGTTGCTGTGAACATACCTGAACCTGAACAGTTGGTCTCATCGGCTTCAACCGTGTAAGTTACCTCGTGACTTCCGGCTGTGGCTGTAGCTAAATCAATAGCTCCGGTAGTGGCATCAACCGTTAAACTTGTGGCACTAAACGTACCTCCTGTTGTAAAGCTTGGATCTAGTATTGGTGTTATCACTGTACTTGATAATACACAGTACGCTGTGGTGCCGTAATTGAATCCTGTGACTGGTACTGAGGCTGCTGTAAACTCTATTGTCGCTGCATAGGAACCTGATGATGTACAGGTATCTTCATCTCCTTCGTAAGTGTAAGTCACATCGTGTTGTCCTACACTAGCTGAAGTCATATCTACAGCTCCCGTTGTGGCATCTACTGTTAACGTTGTGGATGTAAAGGTACCTCCTGTTGCAAAATCAGTTATCAAACTTGGTGTTGGGTTTACTGTTGAAACTACACAGGTTGTATCATAGGTAAATGTCAGTTCTGGTGTGAAGGATTCACTCACAACCACTTCTATTTCTGCGCGTGGGCCTTCACAGCCTTCGGCATCTACATAAGCAGCATAATATGTAATTGTGCTTACTACTGAGGTATCTGGTGTTGGTGCGGTGGCAGCACCTGTGCCTCCTACAGTTTGGGTGAACCACATTAAACTGTAGGTATCTGATGATGTTGCTGTCAGTTGTGATGCTGCATCTCCTAGACAATATTCTACTGGACTCGTCACTTCTGGTGTGTCTGAAATGCCGTTGTACGTGATTTCGATGTCGTAAAAACAGTAACCAGCCTGCCAAGTGAATATATAAGTACCATTTTGCACAAAATTAATAACATCAGTTGTACTATTATTAGAGTCAACAATAGTTACTGGACCAGGGTTGTTTTCACCAGCAATCCATGTGCCTGTTCCATTTGCCATAAGTGTAGCAGAGGCATCGGTACAATCAACAGTGAAAGATGTTGTTACAATTTCATTATTAGCAACGATGTGAACGGCATCTATGACGTTACCTATGGCGTTATCTTTTGATCTAAATATAAATCGTGTTATTTCTTGTCCGGCTGGCACACTATATTCACCTGTAACTACATCCCATGCTAAGGTTGCCCCAAGGTGTTCGTTTACCAATGTGTAAGGACCATCAATTGGACCAGCGAATAACTCAATTGAATTATCATCAAATCTTGCCAAATGCGCATAACTGAAATCCATTAAGCTAATTTCAGACGTATCAAAATCTCTATAAAATCCTTTAACATTTACAGTATCATTAGGATCAATAGCGACACCTTGATCTGATAATAGTTGTACACACTGTCCACCTTCGTACGGCTGAAAACCTGGTGCGTTTAAAGATTCCCAATAAAAAATATCATTAGAAGAATCTAAATTAGAACGCCATCCTGGAACCGTATTCATAGAAATAATGGTAGTAACACCACTTAAACCGGTTAGATTAGGCTCTTCAAAACCACCATTTATCGTACTTCCATTACATAAATCGTCTGGTGTTTTAAGGCATACGCTAAATCTATAAGCGGTAGGGTTACTACTATTTAGGGTTAATCTTAATTTATAATTCTCACCTACAACTAATTCAGAAGCATACATAGCGACTAAGAGGTTGTCGTATGTACACGCTAATTCTTCAAGATTACCGCCACCATTATCTTTATATAAGGTCATTGTAAGTTCCGGATATAACGGATCTCCATTACTATCTCTAAAGCCACCGCTATAATTATTAACTTCTATAGTATGGATTAAAGATTCCGCTGTAAACTCGAACCAAACATCACCTCCATTTGTACCATCGCAACTCATAGTTTCCGATGACACTGTAGCTCCGATAAAGGAAGCTTCAACAATAGCTTCGTTACAAATTTCATTGTCATTAATTGGAATCGCAATGGCATTAGAAATATCATCATTTCTAATAAACCCGAAAGGACCAGACCAAAAACTTTCATCATCTGTACCACAAACTGCTCTCACAAAGTATTCATATGTCGCTGCATTTGGATCATTGAAATCAGCGTCAGATGGCGTAAAGGAGTTTGTTGACACAATAGTTCCTGATTGTGGAATTGTACCATTTTGAATTGGCTGTATCGCTACTTCCCATTGCGTTTCAGAGCCACCTGCGGTCCATGAGAATACGGATTGGTCATCGATTGATAAATCCGTTGGTTGTGGACAAGTAATCGTTCCACATATTGAAGTACCGGTATAAACGGTTGTCCTTAAAGCAATACCTTCTGGACTAGAATACACTAATACACCATCACTATCTAACACATCAAACTGATAACTAGAGTATTGATCTTGATTACTTCCTATGGTATCAAAATATGCTGAAAACTCCGCACCAGAACATAAAAATACCGTAAATGATTCTGCATCATTTCCTTCGAATGGCAATGATTGTACGACTTGATTATTTTGAGTAATATCTAAGGTTGCAGACACATCTGTTTCACTGGTCAATAAAAATGTATATTGACATAAGTTTTCGAAACTACATTTGGTAGTAACTACTATTGGACCTGTCCATTCACCATCATTGCCGTCACAAACTGCTCTTACATAGACATCGTACATTGTTGAAGCCTCTAACCCGGTTACGGTAAAAGGATTTGTAGTGGCATTATACAAATACTCAGGATCTGTATCTCCAATTGGAGCTGAAGTTCCGGTTGGTTGCACTGATATTTCCCATGCGGTTTCAGAACCATTAGCTTCCCAATGGACCTGCACTTGAGTATCCGTAATATTATCAATAAATACATTAGTTGGTTCGGCACACTCTGGTACGTCTTCAATATTTATATTATCTATTGCTAATGTTTGTCCTCTGTATGTATTTGTACTTGCAAAAAATGGCACATGGAATGCAATGTTAATATCCCCCGAAATACCTGCAGGGAAATTAACAATCTTCACCTTATATTCAACATTGTTTATGAGGACAGGATCCGCATCAGAATCGTAAAGTACGGTTGTAAATTGATCTAAAGCCGCACCATTAGTTGAAAGAAGCACGTCTAAATCTTCAGTAAAGAAGCTATCATTTACTCTATAATAATATCGTAGTCGTTGATTTTCTGTAATAGTAATGGTTGGTGAAATAAGATAATCGTCATTTAGACCATTTGTACCTGTGAACATTACAGCAGCTTGGTCTCCTTCATAGGTAAAGCCTGTCGTATTTAATTCCCATGTCTCGTTATCATTATTATTATTTACAACTCTCCAACAACTTTCAGATTCCGAATCAGAATTAAAGGTTTCAACAAATGGAGATGTGAGCGGGTTACATAGCGTTGTAAAGATCACTGGCCCCACCCATTCACTGGTACCATCACCACAATCGGCCATGACATAAAATTCGTAAGTTGTGTCCGCAGATAAATTGTCTGCTGTATAACTTGCTGTAGTTACTGCCACTCCAGAATCCGTTGGAACACCAGTGCCTTGTGGTTGCACAACAATATTCCAATCGGCTTCGTCATATCCAGCAGTCCATGATAAATCTGCACTTGTAGTATACAATCCATCAACCAATAAATCTGTAGGATTTGGACAAGATGGAGCATCAGTAATACTTACGTCATCTATACTTAGAATAGAAGCAGCACCTGTAAATTCTGGTGGCACTCTAAACGCAATATAAACAGTACCTGTACCTTCTATAACAACAGAGTTTTCAATATAATTAGGATTTGTAAAAACTTCTAAAGGTAAAATTTCAGTAAAACTTGTTGGATTGGAATTGGTTGTTGACATGAGTACCTGAAGCCCAAATCGTGGAGACCCAGTAAAGAATGAAAATTCAGATCTATACTTATATTTTAAAAGTTTTGGTGTTCCGTCTAAAACAATGGCAGGTGAAATTAAATAATCATCATAATCCGTTGCTGCATTGATGTAAGCATCTGTTTCGTCAATTATCCAAGAACCATTGTCTGTATTCCAACAAAACTTTTGGGTTTCTGAATCGTCATCATTGAAACTTTCAACGAACGGAGTATCATAAGATTCACATAAAGTTGTAAACGCAACAGGTCCAACCCACTGACTTTGATCATCCTCTCCACAATACGCTCTTACGTAAAACTCGTATCGTTTTCCTGAATCTAAGTCCGTTGCAATATAAGGTAAATTACTATCTACCAATATGCCACTTGTTGTTGGCACTCCAGAACCTAAATCTTGTATCGCTACTTCCCACTGCGTTTCCCCATCACCAGCTGACCAAAATAACCAAGCTGAATTGGTGGTTATTTGTGATGGTAAAACAAATGGATTCAAAGGATCTGGACAGGTCGGTTTATCTTCGATATATACATCATCGATAGACAGCCTTAAAGCCGTTTCTGATGTATTAGGCTCAATAACAAATGCAATATTTACATTACCCGTAATACCGTCAGGAATATCAACGATATTTTCAATAAACCCTGTATTGTTTATAGAGGTTTCAGGTAAAACAACTGTAGTAAAGTCATCCACTCCAACACCCGTTGAGGATAATTTTATAGTATACGTTGAAGTGCCTTGAGTTGTTCTATGCTTATAACGTATTCTTTTTTGAACTCCATCGAAATTAATTTGAGGAGAGACATAATAGTCAGTACTTATTCCATTGACATTATTCACCCTTGTTTGCAAAGTTGCATAACCACCAATAAAAGCCCATTGAGTACCATCGCCGTTGGCATCAATAGTTGTCCAACAAGGCTCTGGAGTTGCATTTGTAGCAGAAGCAAAATCGGTAAAATATGGAGTATCAAATACAGTACATTGCGTTGTAAAAGTTATTGGAGTGCTCCAAACACCAGGTGTACCACTACAAACAGATCTTACATAAAAATCGTAAGTAGTTGCTGGTGTTAATCCTGAATTAATTAGGTTATCTGTATTTGATATTGTAGCAGTACCTGAACCAGTTGGCTCACCTGCACCTGTTGACACAATTGCATATTCCCAAGAATCTGAAAATCCGCCAATATTACTCCATGAAAAGTTAACACTATCTTCGGTTAGACTATTGTACGCAATATCGCCTGGAGGTGCACATGTAGGCGCCGATATTTCAAGTTCAAAACAGATTCCTGCAGTCGTTGTTAACTCGGATGACACAACAATTATATAAGTTTGTCCTGCTTCTACATATAGATTAGATATGGTTTTAGGATCGAAAGCACTAGTCGTTATAACACCTGCAGTACAATTTACACCAACATCTGCACAACTGTCATAAACAAATAACGAACTTCTACTATTATAGCAATTGTTACCATTTGCTCCACCGTCAGTTCCTGTTTCTTGTGTTAAGCTTAATAAACCATCTTGAGTTGGTGTATAAGATAAGAATATCTTATTCCCATTTAAATAATTCGTTGTTGTAGAACCTGCTACACAATTATTTCCTTGAGTTGTATACGTTACATCTGGATTGCTCCAATTATCCAAATTATCTATTAGCACATAAGGAGTTGTGGAAATATCTCCAATTTCAATTGGTGCCTCGCAAGACAAACCAAATTTTAATGTTTTAAACGTATAAGGCCCTGTAAAAGCACTTTGTGTATCATTATCACATACGGCAGATAAGTAAATATCAAATTCTGTATCTTCATCTAAATTGTTCAGAGCATAAGATGTACCTGTTACGGGAATACCACTATCTGCAGGAACTCCACCAACAGGTAAAATTTGAATTTCAAAATTTGAAGCTGTAGGATGTGACCATGTGACTTCTGCACCATCAACTGTAATATCACTAATGGTAACATCTGCATCCTCAATTTCTGCACAACCTTCTAAAATAGAAACGCTATCTACAAACCATTCATCACCAGTAGGTGTTGCTCCATTTTGAGTATTTATAGCTACAAATGCTATATAAATATTTAATCCTGCTGGAATTGAAGTAGGGATCTCTATGACCTTTTTTTCATAATTGGTTTGAGCTCCAACATTTAGATTCGCTTCGGTATACGATTGAATTGTAATGTTAAACCCATTGACGTCTGGTTGGGCTGCCGTAGAAAGCCTTATTTCATATTGTGAACCATTATCAGCTTCACTACCTTGTTTGGTGTAAAATTGAATTTCACCATTTTCGGGAACGGTAACTTGAGGCGTTACTAAAAAATACTGAGCCGTATTTTGGTCGCCAATATTTTCTGCACTTGGATTTATAGAAGCTCCATTTGTACTTAAATACCCGTCTGTTGTTGAAGACCAATCTAGAGTACCTACTCCATTATTAATAATGGTCCATTCTCCTGGGTTTGTTGGAATGCCACTATCAAAGTTTTCTGCTAATTGTGCGAAACTATAACTTGAATAAAGTAACATGAAAAAAAGCATTAAAATCAGTCTTGATTTAGTGCTTTTAAAACTTAGCTTAAGCTTGTCGTGATTGTTAGATTGAAATAACGAAAAAAAATGATTATTCATTATCTCGGGATGTAACTCAGTTTTCATGCTGTAATATTTTCTAGTTGAATTTTTATAAATATACAAACAGGTTTAGTGTATATAAAGACTATACATTTGATAATTACGGAAATTTGAAAGTTTAAAAAGCCCGACAAACAACTATAAAACAGGTAATTAAGAACTAAAAAGAAGTTATTCAGCGTTTAAGAACCCGATTTCAGATTTTGAAGTATTTCTATTCGTTTTTGCAATGCAGCAATCGTTTTTCTGTTCTTTTTTACAATAAAGAAGACACTTAAAAAAATAAGAACAACTAATAAAAGGAAGATTTTTAATCGGTTTGAAGTCTGTTTCTCAAGGTCGGAAACATTTTCATTTTTACGTTTGGCGTTATCACCTAATGAATCACTTATTGAGTTACGTTCTGCTATTTTAATCTGTAATTGGCTGTTAGTATAAAGGTCGTAATACTTCTGATAGTCTTCCCACTGATTTAACGCCAAATGGTTCTCCAACAAACCATTGTAAATACTTGAATTGAGCACAATATCACCAACATTCTTAGATTGTTCTAGGGCATCTTCTAAGTAATTAATCGCATTCTGATAATCACCTTGTGCCGTTGACACAGCTGCCAAGCCTTTTTTAGCAAATGCAATGAGACTATTGGCTTTAGATAATTCGGCTAAGGCAATAGCTCTATTAAAACTGTTTTTAGCTTTACCATACTCAGATAGCAAGGTATAGCAGTTACCTTTGTTGTAATAAACTATACTTAGGTTGGTATTTACTTCTTCATTTTTAACATTTTGATATTCTGCAATACCTCTATCAAAAAATTCTAAAGCAATATCACAATTGAGATTATCCTTATAAATAAAACCTTTCACGGAATAACTATTAGCAATGTATTTACTTACCGCTTCACGATCTGGGTACAACAACGCCATTTGTTCGGTTTTCTCCAAATACTCAATTGATTTATCAAAGATTTTGAGCTGTTGGTAAAGGATTCCTGTTTTAAATAAGATTTCTATTTGAAGTACTTTATCATTAAGTGGTTTAGAAAATTCATCTGCTTTTATAATATATTCTAGCGCTTTTTGATAATTTCGTTTAGAAGTATAAGCAAATGACAAAAGCATTAAAGCCTTCACCTTAGTTTTTGCGGAATAATCTGGATTTTCATAAACCGAAAGCGCTAAATCAATGGACTCATTAGGATTATCATACACCTTCTGATAACTGTATTCTAGAATACTATCTATTTCTTTAGCTTGCGGATGAGATAACATTGCGAATGAAAAGAAGGGTACACTAAGTACCAAAATAAGACTAATATGCAATCTACTTTTTTTCACTTAACTAGTCGTATTCTTTTTTAATGCTGCGCGTTCTTTTTGAATCAACTTAATAAATGTTACCGGAGACATCCCAACAATTGACTTAAAGACAGTTGCAAAACTACTATGAGAGGAATACCCACTTTCTTCTGCAAGAAAACTAATTTTATAATTTATGTAATGTGGGTCATTTTTTAATTTATCGATGACGTAATTAACACGGAGCTTGTTTATAAAGGTGTTAAAATTATCATCGTAGTGTTTATTAATTACACCAGACAAGTATTTAGTGTTGGTATCAAACTGTCCTGCCAATACAGCTAGTGAAATATCTTTGTTTAAAAATTTTTTTGAAGCTTCAAACCGTTTCAGTTTAGACAAAATTAACTGTTCTGTTTCTTCTGGAATTGGAATGCGCTTTGGTTTTGCTTTTTTTACAGGCTTACTTTTAATATCCTTATTTCTAACAATTTCTAAGTACTTAATAATTTCTTTACGTCGTTTTTTTACTGCTTGACCTTTTAAAACCAAATAACCACCTATAACTATCGCTCCAAGTAAACCAGCAATTAATAGATATAAATAATTATTATGGGTTTCTTTTTGAGAGCTATAGTAATCCTTATCTTGATCTGAAAGTAGTGTGTATAATGAATTTACAGCCATTTGTTCTGTCCTTTCAACTTCAGCATTTAAACTCAAATATTTCTCATTAAAAATCTTATGTTTCGCATTTTGATTTGAAGCTAAATAACTAATAGACAAATCTCTATTTATCTCCATTAAGAGTATTGGATTATTAATTATCTCTGCAAATCTTGAGGCAATTGAAAGCGATTCTTCACTTTTGCTAAATTCTTTTTTCTGTAAATATAAATACCCTAATTCTTTATATATTAAAGCTTTTTGGTAAAGGTCGTTGAATTCGGATACGTTTAATAAATCTAAAGTTTTTTCTATATAAACTACAGCTGAATCATACTGAGATAAATTATTAAAAGCTCTTTCTTTAGCGAGATATAAAGCCCGTTTTTCAATAGTATTTGTTTTTAAAAATGTATTGAATTGACGTTCTGTGTTTTCAATTAAGTGTATCGCTTTATCACTATTTCTCCTTGTATTATACGTATAGATTTGCTCTAATTTTATTAAACATTGTATGGAATCTTTATATGAACTTTGAGGTAAGTTCTCACTCAGTGTGCTACTCTTTTCTATAAATTCTTGAGCTTGCTTATCTAAATAAACACGTCGTAACAGTTGCGCTTTGAGTAGGTTTAATTCTAATTGTGTGTGCTTACTAATGGATTTTACAAGATTATTTTTATCAAAAGCGTGAATCACTGCTTCGTTATAATCACCTTTCACAATTTGAGCTTTAGCAATTAACAGATTAGAGTTAGCTATGTGTTCTGGTTTTTGACTTGTCGTTAATATATGTTCTGCTATTTTGAGTGATTCATCTGGATTTGAAAACACCAATTCTTGCGCTTTAGTGATAAGCTTGTTGTCTTGTGCATGGCTAAAACAGACCAATAAAAGACCAGCCCAAACAATAATTGAACGAATTATTTTGCAACAAGAGGAGTCTTTTTGTTTCATTTTTAGTTCGTCAAAAACTGTCTTCTTAACTCAAAGATTAACAATAATTAAACTAAAAATAAGGTTCATTTAACTATTGTGAGATAGTAAATATACTAAACTTTCTTATAGGATAACCATAGCCAACCTTATCCAGCTTGCATGAAACAGCGGTGTAAATCGCTTAAATATTTGATACTCTTAAATAAAACATCATAACATTGCTTAAAATCTTTTTATGACATTTAAAATCGTAAAATTTTTAAATATTCTATAATTCTTATTTTTTAGGAATAAAAAAAAGAGCAACATTTTCATGTTGCCCTTTTCTGCTATTAATCACTATATTCAAGATTATTCTTTAATAACCCTAAATGTTTTTACAGAACTATTAATTTGTACGGTTACAAAATAAACACCTGTATTCAATTCATTCATATCCACTGTTGTCGTTAAGCTATTTGGGGTCATTCCCTTAACTTTTTGACCTACAATATTATGAATGCTTATTTGAGATATTGACGTTTTTGCTTCAACAGTTAATTCATTCTTTACCGGATTTGGGTAATACTTAAATGAATCTACTTCATTGGAAGCTAAGCTTAAGGCTGGATCTGGATACGCAAAGAACTCAAATTCAGCTGCACTACTTGCTTGAATACTCACTAAGTAAGTTGTTCCTGCTTCAACAGGACCTGAATCAGTTCCAGATTCAAAACAACTGTTTATATCACCACCTAAATAATCTAAATCCGTTGAACATACATTAGAATCATATACCGTATAATACGCTGATCCTGACGTTCTAATTAATTCAAAATTATAAACACCTGTTATACTAGGAGTAAACTCGTACCATAGAGATGCGTAAGAACTACTACAAGCCCCTTCTGGTGAATAATAAGCATTATCTAAATTTCCTGAAATTCTGTTCGCACCTGCTGAATCTGGAGATTCATTAAATGATATAGCTCCAGAACAATCACTATTAGCTTGCGCAGGAGGTAATTCCGTAACACATAAATCAAAAGTTATACCTTCACCTACTTGGCTAGATTGAACCATTACATAATAAGTTGAGCTACTATCTAACAATACAATTTGTTCTGAATTAGTATTACAAGATGTCGTTACTTCTGTAAAAGATCCACAAGTTCCTTCATAAATTGAATAGTACGTAGAAGGTGAAGTAGCACCTCTTGTTAAAAGAAATTCGTAATTCGCTGTAGTTGTAGGATTAAACACATACCAAACATCACCATAGCCTTCTGTATTACAAGAGTTGTCTGAAGATAATGTTGCTCCGACTGTAGTACCAGAGACAGCATTATTACACATATCATCAGTTGATGCCGTTAATACAGCTGCACTTGCACACGCATCGTTAGCGGGTGGTGCAGGAGCGTTTCTTAAGCAGATATCATAGTTCTGAGCATATTCTCCAGATAATCTAGTGTTGTTACGGATGTAATAGGTGTTTCCAATAGTTAAACCAGTAAACGTAACATAGTTTGTAATGTAACAACTAATACTTGTTAACGCTCCACAACTTCCTTCTAATAATTCAGTAGCTTGTATAGTTCCACCTGTATTATAACCAGGCGTCGATTCTATATTTAAATATTCTAAAATGGTCGTTTCACTCGCTGCCACAAAACTAAACCAAACGTCGTTAGTATTATTCGTTGCTAACCCACATGTATCTGGATCTGCTGTGGATTGGGTTGCACCTGCATTAGTGGCACTTGTAAATATTGTACAAGTATCATCGGTATTAACAGTTAAGCTAATTGGAGCTCCACACTCATCATTAGTCGGTGGACAATAGAAATAAGTTGAATCCGCGTAAGAACATGAACTATCATCATCATTCGTTAATGAGAAATTAACTATTGTTCCTGATGCGTAAGGCCCAGCTGTGTAAAGACCTGTAGTAGTAATGCCAGTAACATCTGCTGAAGTGGCATCATCATCAGTTAAAGTTAGAGATGTTGCACTCCCTAAGTAAGACACATCTACAGCTACTGTAAACTGTCCATTATCGCAATCTGACACAGTAGTTAATGAATCGATTGTTGGATTAATACAACTGTTTTCTGTAATAATTAAAGTGTATTCAAATGTATTATTGGCGTTTGACGTACTCAGTACTACAAAATAGGTATTACCTGCTAATAGCACTACGTCTGTCAAACTTCTTGAATCTCCTGAGTACGAGGTGTTATCAGCTATACATTCTGTTGCCACATCTGGACAGTCTTGAAACACCATTAAACCAGCTCTATTACTTGTAGCTGGAATAATTCCGTTGACTTCAATATTTACAGAAACATCTGTTGTCGGTGAAATTCTATAAAAGACATCGTTCCCGTTCATATAAGATGAACTACATGGGTTATCATCAATATTATTCTCATAATCTGCAGTATTTCCAGAAGCTACTACAAAGGGATATGAAGACACTTCTATTGGACTACCACATGTCGCACCTGCTAAAGGCGCAGTACGTGTTGTAAAACTTTCTTCCGTACAACCTGTAGCATCACCAATACCATTAAACGGTACGATGTTTACAAAATATTCTGTAACGTAATCTAAACCTGTTAATGGGTAACTCGTTTCTGTAGTTGTTTGTGCATTAACGATATCTGTACCACCGGAAGTTGTACCAACCGATACTGTATAACCTGTTGCTAATCCTGTAGCTGCTTGCCAAGTTAAAGCCATATCAACATCGGCGTCTGTCGCTCCACTTAAAGGTGATGTTAACGTCGCGTCACAATTAGGGATTGCGTCAGCCTCTTGAGTAATTGATACATTATCTATAAGCACAACCGTTCTAAATCCCGCAACATTTACAATATCTGCCACAAACCTTATTTGAACGTCACTTCCATCTGCAATTGTACCGGCGGAAATACTAATACTCTGACATGTCGCTGCATCACTAAACGTATAATTAGAATCGTCTATAGTAGAAATAGATATCCAATTTGTACCACCATCAGTGGAATACTCTAACACTAAACTTCCCCAATCCGCAGCAGGCGCAGTACTCAATGCTCCTGGAAACTGACTCGATCTCTCAAAAATGTTATACGTAAAATTAGCTGTAAGATTTGTACCATTAGATATTCCTGTATAATTTTGCGATACTAATGAAGCTGATTGTCCTGCTGGTAAGAACGTCCAAGCACTAAGACCTTCTCCATCACAAATAAAACTAGAACCGGCAAGCATGTCACCAGTCCAGTTTGATGGTACAGCGTTGTTAGATTCACTATTAAAATTGTCAACAATCTCAACTTGTGAGAATGCTGAGATACTAAACAGCATCACAAAATAAAGTGTAATTTTTTTCATTGAATTTAGGATTTAAATAATTAGTTAGTATTAATTATATTCTATGGGAATACAACTCTTCTGAGCTCTAATATATAATAAGAACGTGCGCTAAAAAAGATTCTATATTTGGTATTTACGGAAATTTGAAACTATAAAACAACCACAAAACACTAAAAATGAATAGATTACAATAAAACAGGAAACATTCCCTAAAACTTAGAGAATATTGAGAAATAGTTTCTTTTTTGATGCTATTTGAATATTTTAAAATTTAATATTCAAATAATTTAGACCTAATGAAGTGGGCTAAACAATTTAAATCATAACGAATTAATTTTCGTTGATTTGCTCTATGTTCGGTTTAGACCATCGAAATTTTTAAGGTATACAGGAAGTCGTTACAACATAGTATTCCATGTCGTCTATAATGAAAATATATAACAGAAATATGCCATTTATTTTTGGGACTAAAAACGTTTGTGAGGTAACGTCATACAATTAATAGAAGCTTAATTTTCAAAAGTTTATTCCCTATCTAACAAATGACTTACTTTTTCTTCTTTTATAATGTTTTTTATAATTTCAAAAAGTTGCATTTTTAATGACTTATACTCTTTTAAGAATGCTGTAATAGAAACAATTAAATCCAGGTGTGCTTTAGTATAGGCTTTCTCTTCTTTTTTTTGATCAATGCCATCCAACATTATTTGCAATTCATTTTCGTGATTGTTAACAGCCTCAATAAGTTCATTGTTATACTTTTCTGATTTATTAATGGCGTCTACGAGCTCTATGCTATCAGAAAACTTCTCGGATGCAATTAATTGCGATGTAAATTGTGTGACTAAATCTTCAAAAAACAAATGTTCATCTTTTGTAAAATTCAATTCGGACAACCATTCTTTAGAGTCTAAATGCATTTCTTCTGCACTTAACCATTCTGCGTAGCGTAATTGTTTTTGTGAAGTTTTCATGACTTTTAAGAGTTTAAGGTTAAAAAATTCCACTACTAAGTTACTGTCTATATCTAAAAACTTCCATGACAATTGTCAGCTTTTCAATTAATTATTTACAATTTCATTTAAAGTATAACTTTTTGAACATCTGACAATTTTGGAATAGTAACGTTCCAATGATATTCATCTTTTAATTTTACTCTAAACGCATCGAGTGCTGTGGGTTCTCCATGAATTAAATAGACATGTTCGGGTATATTTTTAATATTGCTTACCCAATCTAATAAATCTTTCTGGTCTCCGTGAGCGGATAAACTTTCAATACTTTTTATAGTTGCTTTTACAGGATAGTATTTACCAAAAAAGCGAATCTCGTGTGCACCTTCTAACAATTGTCTACCACGTGTTCCTTCTGCCTGATAACCAACCAACACTACTGTCGTTGTGGGCTCATCTATCAGTTGCTGCAAATATGTAAGTACGCGTCCTCCCGTAACCATACCACTACCAGCAATAATAATTTTAGATCGCTTATCGTCAATGGTTTCCCAGGTTTCTTTATACAATTGAATAATATTGACATGATTGCACATGGCATTATAATCTTGCACCGATAATTTATGCCATTTAGGAAAACGTTTAAAAACATCCAACACATTATTACCCATTGGACTATCTACAAAAATGGGGATATTAGGAATTCTATGTTGCTCATACAGCTTCCAAAGGATATACATGAGCGTTTGTAATCGCTCTACGGCAAAACTTGGAATTATAAGATTACCTTTTTTATGCAAGGTTTCTAAAACAATATTTGTTAAAACATCTTCAATATTGTCTTTTGGATGTAATTTATTACCGTAGGTACTTTCCATAAATAGAAAATCGGCCCACTCTGGTTTTTTGGGCTTATGAAGTAAATAATCATTGGGTCTTCCTATATCACCAGAAAATACAAATCGTTTGCCATTGATGTCTAGATCTATGAATGTAGAACCTATAATATGACCATTATATTGAAAACGACATGACATATGCTCTGATAACTGAATCCATTTATCTTCTGGCACCATCTCAAATTGTTTTAAGGTGTTTTCAGCATCCTTAATGGTATAAAATGGTAACGCAGGAATGTGCGTACTCAATTTTTCTTTATTGGCTTTATCAGCTTCTTCTTCGTGAATTTTAGCGCTGTCTCTTAAAATAATTTCTGCTATAGCGAGTGTTGGTGCTGTCCCTTTAATTTTACCTTTAAATCCTTGTTGTAATAAGCGAGGTAAATAACCAACATGATCTAAATGCCCATGCGTTAACAACACCACATCAATAGAAGACACATCAATAGGTAAATCCTCCCAATTGAGTTCTCTTAATACTTTTAGACCTTGAAACATACCGCAATCAATCAGTATGTTTTGTTCTGACGTTTCAATTAAAAATTTTGATCCCGTCACAACTCCTGCTGCACCCAAGAAATTGATTTTTACAAATTTTTCCATGATTCAATTATTTAATTAACCACACAATTGAGAAATCTCACTTAGAATTTTCTTTTTCCGCGTCTCGGAAACTCCAAGATGGTCTAAATAAAACTTGTCATTTATTAAATCTCTACACAATACTACAGATCGACTAAGTAGAAATTGTTTTTCTCTTTGACTTAGCAATGTCGAAACGGTTATTGGGTACAACCCTAATCGGTCTATCCTATCTTTTAAACCGTTATTTGGTGGATAATCCCAACTCAATAAATACAATCCACAACACTTACCATATTGCAAGGCATCTTTTGTAAACCTTGTGTTGGTCACCACCCAACCTTGTGTAAGTGATACTTTATTTTTAGAGTTTTTATTCCAGTTGGCTTTTACATCCTGAAATCTTGAATTAATATATAAAGGAATTTTCACATTACATTTAAGCCCTTGCTCACCATGAAATTTACATTCAACAATGGTTGATTCAGCATTTTTATGAGCGATGAAATCGATTTCATGAGAGACACATTTGCCTTGTAACGTTTTACCAACCTCTGTCTTGTAACCTGAATACTTCAAAACTGCACTGACAAAACGTTCAAATGGAAAACCTGTCGGTCCTAATTCATAAATCGCTCTTTTCAGTTTATATTTTGAAGCAAAATGAGTTTTATTTTTTTTCAACAATGCAAATGCCCTATTGTAGATTTCTTTAGTTGAAATACCTTGATATAATTCATCTCGTACTTTATCTAAAACGGGATTAATGATGTCATCGTCAGCTCCAGTCCTTTTTAAAGACGTCCGTAATTTATCCAGTGAAAATTTTACTTTTTCACCTGAGTATTTAATAATATCTATAGCTTCAACATTCATAATTTAAGTTTTAAAAGTATCATTACCTATAGAGTCATCAATCGCGGATACATCAAACTGTACAAGGAATTACCAAAAATGGGATTTTGGGGTTAAACCCTATTTTAGGTATTACAGGTTCGTTCATTATATTTTCAATTACACTATGTTCGTAGTTTATCATTACTAGAATATCAATATCTAACTCGTCAATAAAATCATTTATTTCTTCATGTTTTTTCGCGTAATCTGGCATCCAATGAAAGGTGTGCGGATGGTTTTCCAAATACATTTTTAGCATAGACAAATTATAATCTTGTATACTTGATAGCTTATTATTTTTAGTAATATAAACAACTCTAACTTTTGAATCATTTAAATCCGCTAAGTCTTTTAATGGTTGTAATTCTTCACCGTAAAACCGATTAAAATCTGTAGGAAATGCAATTTGTTTGGGCGCAATAAAATCGAACTCATCAGGAACAATCAAAATTGGACACACTTTTGTTTTTATAATGTTCACGGTATTGCTTCCAAAGAATAACGCTTTAGTTCCTGAAGCTCCGTTTGTACCCATAACCACCATATCTATCTTATACTTTTCAACGGCTGTAGCTATAGCTTTCTGCAATTTATCTTTGCTTAGGATAATTTCAAAACTATGATTTGCGTTACGATCAGCATTCATAGACATTTGTTTTAACTCTACCAATTGCCGTAATGCTTCGCCTTTTACAGACTCTACATAATTTGTTGTAATATAAGTTCTGGCGATATGGTTGGCTACTGACCAAGCGTGTAAGAAATAAAATTTACACTCAACCTTAGCATATAGTTTTATGGCGTAAACAGCTGCACTCCATGCATTATCTGAAAAATCCGTGGGTAATAGTATGTGTTTTGTCATGACTGTATCGAATTTATTATTAGCAAATTGATTTCATTCAGAGTCAACTTACACCTCTGAAGGTATTACCATAAAGGGAACATTAAGATGAAAACCGATCTGATTAATTGTTTTTTTAAAGAACAAATTCTCAAAGAAGGAATGCTTATTGTTTATCATTACTAAGAGGTTAATTTTATGCTTAATTTGAAATTCATGTATAGCCTTAGGAATTTCTGTAGTTTTAACTTCATGATACAGAAATGCAAAGTCCTTAAATAAGAATTCTAATTTTTCTTTATGACCTTTTTGCTTCTCTGTAAGCTCATAACCCGTTGACACATGCAAAGCATTTAATCTGGCGTGATTTGAGGCTACTAATTCTTTAAGGATTTTAAGATTTGAATCATCATATGAGACGTCCAAATCGGTAGGAAATAAAATTTCGTGAGGTGCTTCAAAAGCGAAGTCTGACGGCACAGCCAATACCGGACATTTGACTTCTTTAAAAACGTGTACCGTATTAGAACCAAATAGCACTTCTTTTGCGCCTGTTGCTCCTTTAGTTCCCATAACAACAAAGTCAATTTTATGCTCATCAACAAATTCTTTAATACCAAACACTAGCGTATCAAATCTCGCAAAGGTCTCAAATTTATGGTGCGGATTATTGTACGTATCCGTAAGGGATGTTACGAGCTCATTCAGATTATTCTGTGATGTATTTCTAACAGCATCTGCTAAGCCAAATTGAGCCGGATAGCCCAAAACATATTCCACGTGATAAATTACAGGGGTATACGCATTGAACACGTAAAATGTGCATTCTTCATGTTGTAACAATTGTACAGCATAATCAATTGCATTCCGAGAATTTTCGGAAAAATCGGTGGGAAGTAGAACAGAGAACATAACGCTTGTTTTAAAATTACTTAACTAAAGTTAAGATCTTGAAAAACAAAAAACAATGATATATGTCAGATGTGATCACTATAGAAAAAATATACCACTAAAATATGATTACTTAAATTTTGAAATCACTATGTATTATGAATACAATTGTCATGCACCTCAACTAAAACCCGATGCGTAAGGAAATTAATTGGGCCTTAAATTCATAATCAGTTTGGCTTAAATGCCAATTTTAAATAGGCACAATATTGTAAGCTATGTTCAGTAAAAAGATACCCATTAAAAATAATAAGGTATATATAACTTGAACCATTTTAATATTAATAATTTCTAGCCAATACACAGTTGGTTTTGGGAACATAAAGAGTGCTAACCCAAAAAATAAAGCAGACCAACCTATAAGCGTTATGATGAGCTTATAATTAGGCTCCCAAATATTATGGAATAGTGTGTTTAAAAGGCCAATAATTATAGCTACAAACGAAAAAATGATTAGAAATTTTTCATCTTTAAGATCGCTAAAAATTTGTTTAATACGTTTTGGATTCAGACTAAGAATTAAAAAGAAAATAATAAGGTACCAACCCCAAAACTTTGCTAAAAAAATTGAATTGTCCATAATCAAACTGTTTTATTCATGTAATACCAAAAACGGTATATTGGTGTGATAGGTGATTTTTTCTACGTTAGAATGAAATAATATACTCTGAAAATAATTGAGATTCTTAGCCACCATAGCAATCATATTAATATCTCTACTCTCCACAAAGCACTGTATGGCATCTTCAACTTTAGCATTCGTTAGAAAGTGATAACTAGGCTTAAATTCTTCAAAATAATCGTTTAAAACATCTTTATTTTCAAGTTGTTCTGTATTTAATTCCGCACCTGTTTTTTGTATGTGTACAACACGTAAACTCGCGTTTACCATTTTTAGGATATCCGTAAATGGTTGAAGAGCCATTAAATCATAAGACAGGTTGTAATCTGTTGGAAACGCTATTTCTTTAATTGTATTATACTTAGCATCTTCTGGTACAACTAAAGTGGTACATTTTACTTTTGTAATGATATCTCCTGTATTACTCCCCACAATATATTCTTTAAGTCCTGAAGCACCTTTTGTACCCATGACTAATAAGTCTATCTTTTTCTTAGTAACATACTTTCTAATGGACTCTATAAAAAACCCATAATCACTTAAGGCGTAAAACTTATGATTGTTGTTGGGTTTATGATGGTCTTGAATGTCGTTGAGTAAGGTTCTTAATTTTTGCTTAGAAGGTTTAACATATATCTCCTCTATTTGATCTGCAGTTGGCACATAGCCACTATCACCTGCCATAAAAGTATCCGCTCTATTGACATGAAGGAGATAAAAATTACACACTACCGGCTCAAATAAGTCAATAGCATAAGAAATCGCATTCCACGAGTTTTCAGAAAAATCTGTTGGTAGTAAAATATTCATCGTTTAAATTTCTTAGGATATACAAATCTAAATCGATGGTGCTTACTAAAATATGATATCGGTCATATTAAACACATTTGACCTTTTTAAATCATTACAACAAATAAAGCGAACGGATTTTAAAAAAAAATAAGCTGAAATTTATGCGATCTCTTGCAGTCCTTCAATGTCCAAAATTTTAACATTTCTGCCTTCCATTTTTATGAGGCTTTTTTTCTTAAAATCGGACATTGTTCTTATCAATGTTTCGGTCGCAATACCAGCAACACTTGCCAAATCATTCCTAGAGATTACAATGGGATCTCCTGGTTTTACATTTAACTTTTCAGCAAATCTCAAAATTGTAGCGGCTGTTTTACGCTGCACTGAACTGTAAGCCATCTGTAGTAATTGATCCTTAATACCAGTAATATCCTCTGTTAATAATTGAATAACTTCTAACGTTAGTTTATGGTTATTTTCTAAAACATCAGTCAATTCCGCTTTAGAAACACCAGCCAATTCAACATCTTTCATGGCAATTGCTGTCTCGCGGTAAGGAATATTTTGAGTAAAGGACGTGTAACCAAAAAGATCATCTTCAGAATGGAGCGCAGTAGTCAATTCCTTTCCGTTATCATCAAATTTATAACATTTCACCACTCCTCTAAGAATTAAATAAATATAATTGGAGTTATGGCCTTCTTTGTATATAATGTCATTTTTAGAAAGACTAAAAATTTTACCATTATCATCAAAGAAGTTTTTTAAGTCACTCAAGGTTCTTAGTTCATCATCTTTGGGCTCAATGGTATTTTGAAAATGTTCCTGCTCTTCTTTTAATAGGGCAACTTTTGCAATTCTACTTTCAATAGCATTTATAATCTCCTCTTCCGTAAACGGTTTGGTAATATAGTCATCTGCCCCTAATTCCATACCTTTCCTTACATCCTGACGTTCAGTCTTAGCAGATAAAAATATAAACGGGATAAACTTTGTGTCCGTATGTTTCGATAAGCCTTCCAAAACACCATAACCATCGAGAATAGGCATCATAATATCGCAAACAATAATGTCTGGTTTATTAACTTTTGCCATTTCGAGACCCATTTCTCCATTAACGGCTGTAAGAACTTCGTAATTAGAAAGTTCAAGTAATTCAGCTGTATTTTCTCTTAATACGGTGTCGTCCTCTATAAGTAATACTTTTTTCATAGTTGTGCTTTGTTTGGAAGTTCAATAATGAACGTTGAGCCTTTGTGCTCAGTACTTGTAAATGTAATATTACCATTAAGATTTTCTAAATGGTCTTTAACAATATTCAACCCTATACCTGTGCCTTGCATGAGTAATGCATTCTCGGCTCTAAAATAGCGATGGAATATGTTTTTTTGATCTTTCTTAGGAATACCGATACCATTATCCTTGATTTTAAAAATGGTGGTCAACTCATTCTGAGAAATTTCAATATCTATAATTGTGTTTTCAGATGAATATTTAATAGCATTGTATATTAAATTAGATAAAGCTAATTCTACAATTTTTTCATCTTGAAACAGTGATAAATCATCGATGTTTTCTGGGTAGTTGATATGCTGACCGCCTTTTAATAACATGTTGGCATTATAAATCACTTCGTTTAAAACTTTACTTATTTTAAAGTTTGAAAATTTATAGTTAATCTTTCCTTTCTCGAGTTTTTCTACAGACAGAAAATCATTAAGAATAACGTTAAGATATTGCACTTTGTCTGTAATAGTTGAAATATGTTTTTCGCGTTTATCTTGTTGCTCGGTGAGCTTGTATTTACTCAACAGCATTGTTGATGTTAAAATGCCACTCAATGGTGTTTTAAATTCGTGAGACACCATAGATAAGAACTTCGTTTTTAAATCGTTGAGTTCTTTTTCTGCTGCTAAAGCCGTTTTTAATTCATCCGTTCTAATCGCAACAGTTTTTTCTAATCTTTCGGTATAACTTTTTTGCTCTGTTATATCTAAAATAATCGCGACATATACATCTCTATTCCCCAATTTAGAACGTTGTAAATGAATACTAACGGGATAGGTACTCCCTGATTTTCGTTGATGTACAGCTTCAAATTCTATTTTTTCAATAGTATCGTTATTAAGTGCTTCGATTTCCTTTCTAAATTCAGCCTCCGTATAACTGGGTTTAATATCCAAAGGTGTCATAGACTGCAGTTCTTTTAAACTATAGCCTATGTTGTTTTGAGCTCCTTGATTCGCATTCACAAAGGTTAAAGTCTTGGCATCAAACACGTATATTTCGTTTAGCGATTCAAGAAATATTTTAGCTAAATGATTTTTTTCTTGCTCTAATTTTTTCCGTTCCGTGATATCAATGACTAATGCCATGATATAATTTTTACCATGAAAGCTAAACGGATTTAAACTCGCTTCAATAGGAAAAATATTTCCATCTTTTTTTGCACCATAAATATCGCGACCATGCCCCATACTACGCCGCTCATGTTCTTGAACAAAACCTTTAAAATGAGCGCCATGATTAGCATGGTAATTTTTTGGAATCAACACATTTAAGGGTTGGCTAGTAAGTTCATTGTCACCGTAGCCAAACATCTGTTCCCCTGCCTTATTAACCTGTACAATTTTTTGATGCTCATCAACCACAACAACACCTTCTGAAATGGAATCTAAAAGGACGTTAAAAATATTCTGATCTTGTTCAAACATGGTTGCTCATTTTAATGCGACTAAGATAAATATTAATACAAGAATACTAAAGTTTATACAAGACCTTTTTGAACTGATTAATATCATAGAATGAATACCTAAAATCGCTTAATTTTAGTGTATAAAATGCTAAATCTTGGAACGCCATACGAACATAGAATTTGATCAGAATTTAGGTCAACTATTTTATGCCATTGCTGCAACAGACAATTGTGTAAAAGATGAAGAAATTAAGACTCTTGAACGTATTATTAACAAAGATTGGCTGCCCATAAATAAGAATGCAGCCTCTATTTTAGAGACGTTTAAGGAACTATGGGAAGATGAACATTCAAATTCCGAGCGTTGTTTTAAACGCTTTGTGAGTTTTAAAAGAACCCATAGTGAACTGTTCAATGCCACACTCAATTCAAAAATTCTAAAAACAGCAAATGCTATTACAACGAGTTTTTCTGGGCAGAATAAATCAGAACTTATACAACTCGCTAAACTTGATTTAGAATTAAAAAAAGAATAAAGTAAAAACTACGTTTTATGAAATTTAATACTGTCTTATTTGTCTTAGTAATCTTTATCTCATGCAAACATAAACAGAATAAAATTCTACCAGAAGAACGTACATTAACTGAGGCTGTGTATGCTTCAGCGATTATTCAACCTGATAGTTTATATCAAGTTTATGCTATTGTTTCTGGAATATTAGATGCTAATTTAGTTGAAGAAGGCGACTTGGTTTTAAAGAATGAGCCGCTAATTCAAATTAGTAATAGCACACCAAAAATAAATAGTGACAATGCGAAACTAGCACTCAATTTAGCTCAAGAAAATTACGCTGGTAATGCCGCAATTTTAAGCAGTATAGAGGATGAAATAACAGCCGCAAAATTGACTTATAAAAATGATTCTATAAATTTTTACAGACAAAAAAACTTATGGGATCAGCATATTGGATCTAAAGTGCAATACGATACCAAAAAATTAAATTATGAGTTGGCATTAAATCAATTAAAACTATTACAGAATAAATATAACAGAACAAAAAATGAGCTAAATACAGCCTTAAAACAAGCTCAAAATAATTACCAATCCTCATCAATTGTGAACAAAGATTTTACTGTAGAAAGCAAGATTAATGGTAAAGTTTATGCTTTGTACAAAGCACCTGGTGAAATTGTAACTACCATGGAACCTTTAGCTAGTATTGGCAGTGCGCATCGATTTGTAATTGAACTTTTAGTTGATGAGGTTGATATTGTTAAAATCTCAGTGAACCAAGAAGTAATTCTCAATTTAGATGCTTATGAAAAGCAGATTTTTAAAGGTAAAATTTCAAAGATATACCCTAAAAAAGATGAACGTAACCAAACGTTTACAGTGGAAGCTATTTTTGAAGCACAACCCAAAGTATTGTATCCTGGACTTTCAGGAGAAGCCAGTATCATTATTGCTAAAAAGGAAAAGGTATTAACCTTGCCTAAAGCTTATATCATAGAGGGGAACAAGGTTAAAACAGACGAAGGCATTGTAATTATAACCACCGGTTTAGAAAATATGGATGACATCGAAATTATATCCGGAATTAGTAAAGACACTTATGTTTATAAACAAAACTGATGGTAAACTGGAGCATTATATTAAATATTGCAAAAACGCATTTGCTCACTAAAATAAAGCAAACTTCTATTGCTGCACTTGGTGTAACTTTTGGCATTGGCTCTTACATTACGTTAGTGTCTTTTATGACAGGCTTAAATACCATGTTAGATGATTTAATTCTAAACCAAACACCTCACATTCATATCTACAATAAAATAGAGCCTTCCGAAACACAACCTATTTCTTTATACGATAAATTAAAAGATAATTTTACTATTGTTCATTCTATTAAGCCAAAATTGAGTCAGAAAAAAATTCATAATGGCTTACCAATTATAAAATATTTAGAACAAAATAAGGAGGTTAAAGGCGCACTTCCACAAGTTAAGACTCAAATTTTCTATATGGCTGGTTCCATAGAATTAGCAGGGAATTTAACAGGTATTAATCCATTAGATGAAGTCGAATTTTTCAATTTAGGAGATTATATTGTTGACGGTTCTGCGGAAGCTTTACAAAATACAGATAATAGTATTCTATTAGGTATTGAAATAGCAAAAAAAATGGCTTTAAAAGTAGGCGATCGCATACAAGTTAGCCCCATTAATGGTGGTGTATTTCCTTTAAAAATTGTAGGTTTTTATCAGAGTGGCATTAGTGAATTAGATGCTGTTCAAAGTTTTAGTAATATAAAAACAGTACAACGTATTTTGGGTGAAGCTAATAATTACATTACCGATGTTAATGTTAAACTTTATGATATCGAAAATGCAATGACGCTTGCTCAAGATATTCAGCAACAATTCAATTTAAAAGCAGTGGATATTAAAACAGCTAATGCGCAATTTGAAACAGGAACCGATATTAGAAATCTAATTACTTACGCGGTCTCTGTAACCCTATTAATTGTTGCAGGTTTTGGCATTTATAATATTTTAAACATGCTTATTTACGAAAAAATGAATGACATCGCCATACTGAAAGCTATTGGCTTTTCAGGAAAAGATGTGCAGCTCATTTTTATGAGTCAAGCAATGATTATTGGCTTTGTTGGCGGTGTTTTAGGTTTACTAATTGGCTACGGATTATCTAGCTTAATTGCTACAATTCCATTTGAAACTGAAGCGATGCCTACTGTAGAAACCTACCCAATAGATATTCAACCTTCATTCTTTATCATTGGATTTACATTTGCGATGCTTTCCACGTTTCTTGCGGGTTATTTACCTTCAAGAAAAGCTAAAAAAATTGATCCTGTAACTATTATTAGAGGCCTATAACATGAATACTGTACTAGAAGCAAAACATATTAATAAATACTTTAAAAATCCAGTATTATTTCATGTTCTAAAAGACATCAACTTTGAGGTTAAAAAAGGGGAATTTGCCTCCATTATGGGAAAATCGGGTTGTGGAAAATCGACATTGCTTTATATTCTTTCTACCATGGATACTGATTATGATGGCGAATTATATTTAGATAATAACCTCATAACCGGAAGCGACAACAAGCATCTATCCTATATGCGAAATAAGCACATTGGATTTGTATTTCAGTTTCATTACTTACTCACTGAGTTTACAATTTTGGAAAACGTGATGCTTCCAGCTAAAAAATTAGGAGAAAAATCAAATCAAGAAATTGAGCATGATGCTATGGAAAAATTAAAAATGTTGAATATTGAACATTTAGCACCAAAACGTGCCTCTCGTGTTTCAGGTGGTGAAAAACAGCGGGTTGCTATTGCCCGTGCCTTAATTAATAACCCATCAATTATTATGGGAGATGAACCTACAGGAAATCTTGACAGTCATAATGCAGAAAATGTATTTAACATTTTTAAACAATTAAGTGAAGAAGAAAATTTGTCACTACTCATAGTCACCCACGATGAAGATTTTGCAAAAAAAACCGATCGAATTATTCAAATGGAAGATGGAAAAATAATAGTATAACTCATCCTTAAGCACTGATATTTATCATATTAAACCAGTCGTATAATAGCTACCTTTAGTTTGTATTCATTAAATTATAAAATCATGAAGACCTTACAAACCATAGAAAACCAAATTATAAGATTGACGACGAGTATTGAGGTTAATTATCCCGAATTATACAAAACCTTAGATGAAAGTCCTATTACTGTTCCTTCATCAGCGCATCCAGATATGACGGTAACTATTATGGAAGAGTATCTAGAAACGCTGAAGCAAATGCTTAAACAATACACCAAAACTCATAACAAACAATAACTGTAATTAGGTGCTTAAATCAATTTTTAATGATAGACTTAAAAGTCATAAACGAGTGGATTAACACGAATCCCTTATGGGTTAGTATTATTAAATTTATAATTATACTAGCTCTTATTTTAATTGCGATTCACTGGATAAGACGGTATTTAAAAAAGAAAATATCGAGTACTGCAATCCGTTACAAAGCTCAAAAAGGAATTGAGCTCGTTGGCTATGCGCTCTTATTTTTTTTAGCTATCGTTTATTTCTCTGGCTCCATTAAAGACTTCTCTATCATTATTGGTTTATTTACTGCAGGATTGGCTTTTACCTTACAAGAATTGATTCTTAGTATTGCAGGTTCAATTTATATCTTTCTCGTCAAAGTCTATAAGCCTGGAGATCGCATTGAGATTAACGGGATTAAAGGAGATGTGATTGATGTAGATAGTATTTATACTACTATGATGGAAATTGGTCAATGGGTAAGTAGCGATAATTATAGCGGACGCATTGTAAAATTGAGTAACGCGTTTGTCTTTAAAGGCCCTATTTATAATTACTCTCAAGATTTTCCATTTATATGGGATGAGTTTAATTTGCCTATTCGTTATGATTCTGATATTGAATTAGCAAAATCAATTATCATTACAATAGCTTCTGAAACACTTTCTGAATACACAACAAACTCAAAGACCCAATGGGAGGCCGTGGTTAATAAATTTTATATTGAAGATGCTCAAGTAGATCCTACATTAGCGATTTCATTGACTGATAACTGGATTCAATTCAATTTGAGATACATCGTGGATTTTAAAAAACGACGCCTCACAAAACATATATTGAATGAAAAAATTCTGACGGAAATTGAAAAAACCAACGGTAAAATTATATTAGCCTCTACTACTGTTGAATTAATTAAGATTCCCGATTTAAAAATTAAACGGGATGATGCTATAAAATCATGAAAATCCCTTTAGAATTATTCTTAAACCTAAAATTGATGACAAAACTGAAAAAATTAAACGCTATGAAATCTCTATATCTTTTCATCTTCATCTTACTGTTTTCAAATTGTAAAAATGATAAGCAAGAAGACAGCAATAGCAATAGCGATGTTTTTGAAGTTGTTATGCCAGCAGTTGTGGATACATTAAGATTTGATGATTCTGAGATAGAAACATTTAACAAGTCCATTGCAATTGAACTTAAACAAAAGCAACTGATTGAGAAAAAAGATGAAAGTGATGAACTCCAAGAATTAATCATCGATAAAACTTATAGTGTTGAAAAGACTGATTACACCATGAATTTTAAATATCCTTTACTAAACACCTCTTTTAAAACTACGCATAGCAATTTCAACGATTTTATTAATGACTATTATATCAACATTTCAAAAACAGAGCAAGATATATTAGAAAGCAAATTGTTATGCGATAGTATTGAAGCCAAAACGTTTAGAGAAGAACGCTATATAGATTATAAAATTTATAATCTTAACGATCAACTGATAAGCGTGTTGTTTTACAAAGAAAATTTTTATTCTGGTGCCGTACATCCTAGCTATTCTTTTGATGGATTTAATTTTGATTTAAACCGAGGAGTATTTATGACTTACGAGGATTTTTTTAATCAAGATTCAGAACCGGAATTAGTAGTCATTCTTAACGAAAATATCACTAAGAAAATAGGAAAAGGGGATTTATATTACGAATGTTGGGAGCTTTCAACAGATGATTTCATTGCAAATAAAAACAACTTTGTACTTAATCAAACTTATGTTGAATTCTATTTTGATGATTGTGTGGTTTGTCCATCATATACAGGCACCTATTCTATAGAAGTTCCGTTAGTAGATTTACAATCTGTTTTAAAGAAGTATGAAACAAATCCGTTGGTGTTTTAACTAAGGGTAATACAATTAAAATCAAACCAATACAAAACTTTATATGATATTCATACTATTTCTTGAAGAGGGAAAGTATTAAAAATAAAAAACCCACAACATAAGTTATGGGTTTTTTTTGCGGAGAAAGAGGGATTCGAACCCCCGGAGGTGTGACCCTCAACAGTTTTCAAGACTGCCGCATTCGACCACTCTGCCATTTCTCCAAGTGTCTCATCAGGTATTCCCTGAATGCGGGTGCAAATATAAAATCCTTTTTGTTCTACACAAAGGTTTTTGCATAGTTTTTTTAAAAAAATTTAATTGATAGATTTAACCATCAGTATTGCAAGATTTAAGAAAGCATTGTACATTCGATGTCTTAATGGCATAAAGCAAATTTCACACCTAAATAATAACGTTATGAAGCCTCTTATAGTTCTATTTATATTCCTTTTTTCATTACAAAGTAATGCACAGAATACAACCATTGCAGCTGGCGAAAAACTTGTTTTTAGCGCATCTTATAATATGTCAGGCCTATTAACCGATATTGCTGAAGTCAAAATGGAAACTAGTGAGGTTACAACATCCAAAAGTACATTGCTACGCTTAAAATGTACAGCAACATCTTATAAAGATTGGGATGATTTTTTTAAAATCAGAGATTTGTATGAAAGCTATGTAAATCCTAAAACATTAACACCTTATTTATATAAGCGAGATATTAATGAAGGAGGTTACTATAAATTTATGCAGTATAAGTACAAACACTCCTCAAAACTTGTATCAAGTCTAAAACGAAAGAAAAATAGTGATGATACCTTTAGGGAAGAAAATAAAACGGTAAAAATCGGTGCTTCGACTAAAGATATAATTAGTACACTATACAGTATAAGAAACTTAGATATTCACAAAGCTAAGCCTGGCGATCAACAAGAGTTTTCAATTTTATTTGATAATAAAGAAATAATCTTAATCGTAAAATATATTAGTAAAGAAACAATTCAAACCAAAATAGGTAGTAAGGAATGTTATAAATTAGCTATAGCTTTAAAGGACCATAATTTATTAAAAGGGGACAATTCTAATCTCTTATGGCTAACCGCCGATGCAAACAAAATTCCTGTTTATGCTAAATTTAAAATTCCTATAGGTAATGGCGAATTAAATATTCTTTCTGCAACGGGTTTAAAAAATTAAAAGAAAATGAAAAAAGCAATCATCATTTTAGGTTTTATTTGCGCAATAGTTGCTGTTATAATCTCAGTAACACCTTTATATAACTTAGCATTTGCACCAATTATAGTTGCGTTCTTGAGTGGTTTATTTCTAATTTATTTGTCAAAAAATGAGTCGTCCAAACCTAAAACTATTCAATATATATTTTTACTCGTTATTATTTCTTTGAGCTTAACAATATATAAAGGTGTTGTCAATACTGCAGAAGTAGGTGATACAGAACAATTAGAGCAAAGAGATGAAGAAAACCTTGAAGATTCAAAAGAAATTCTTGAAGATCTTGAAATTGATGAAGACTTTTAAAAATTTCTAAGAAAAATTTTCAGCAAATTGTCTTATTTTTGCTGAAATCAATTAGTTACATGAAAGTATTTTATGCTTCTGTTCTGCTTTTTGTTGGTTCTTGTGCCACAATTAGACATAGTGAGAAAATTAATAACCTCAAAAACAGCATTTCTTTTAAAGATAAAACTGTTGTTACATCGTATTTAAATACCATTACATCCGAAGAATTAAAAACGCATGTCGTAGAAGTCTCTTCAGATAAGTATAATGGTAGGAAGACAGGAGAAGAAGGTCATAATTTAGTATGCAATTACATCAGAGCACAGTACAAAACGGATAGTATTAGTGCCCCAAAATCTAATCCTGATTATTTTCAAATGGTGCCCAAAGAGAATTTACCGGATAATTTAAATGATTCACAAAACGTTATAGCCTATATTGAAGGATCTATATTTCCAGACGAATATGTTTATATTACTGCTCATTCAGATCACGAAGGCATTAAAAACGGTGAAATTTATAATGGGGCCGATGACAATGGTTCTGGTACTGCTGCCGTTTTAGAAATTGCAGAGGCTTTTATACAAGCGACCAAAGATGGTCATCCTCCTAAACGAAGCATTGTTTTTCTTCATGTTACAGCAGAAGAAGTTGGTTTATATGGTTCTAGATTCTATACAGAATACCCAATATTTCCTTTGGAAAACGCAGTAGCTACTTTAAATATAGATATGATTGGTCGTATTGACAAAAGACATAACGACAATGAAAACTACATCTATCTCATTGGATCAGATAGAATGAGCTCTGAACTCTATTATATTGCAGAACAAGCGAACACGACGTTTACCGATCTTCATCTCGATTATAAATATAATGAGGATAGCGATCCTAATAAATATTATTATCGGTCAGACCACTACAATTTTGCATTAAAAGACATCCCTGTCATTTTCTTTTTTAATGGTGAACACGAAGATTATACAAAACCCACAGATACTGCAGAAAAAATTAATTATCCGTTATTAGCAAAGCGCACCAAATTAATATTTGCTACAGCTTGGTATTTAGCCAATTCTGACACACGACTAAAGAAAGAAATTATCTGATGTTAAAATTTGTTAAAAGAAACTAGACCAAACATAAAGCCTATTCTATTTTTGTAATTTTAAAGCTAATTTTATTTGAAGGTATCATTGAAATTACCTTCCTTTCACACTAACTATCCAATAACTTTCTTTACATGAAAAAATCGCTACTATTAGGTGTTGCATTCGCAATAGTAACAAGTTGTGGCACCTCTTCAAAAAGCAGTGCAAACACAACTCAAACGAATATATCAGAACAAATAGATCCTTCTGTATATGCTTCTACAATAACTTCGGCTGAATTAAAAACCATGTTATACAAGTACGCTTCAGATGAATTTGAAGGTAGAGATACAGGTGCAAAAGGACAAAAAATGGCTGTAGAGTACTTAAAGCAGAAGTATATTGATATGAACATCCCTACTCCATTAGGTGGTGATGATTATTTTCAAGAAGTGCCATTAGAAAAACAGAAGGTTGCTAAAGCTAAATTAACCGTTAACGGAGATGTTTTTAAGAGTTTCGAAGATCAGATTGTTTTAATGGTTTCTAATGATGTTGATACGACTATAAAGAATATCGTTTACGTAGGTTACGGTATCGACGATGAGAACTATTCAGATTATAAAACTATTGATGTTAAAGGAAAATATGTTCTTGCTAAATCAGGAGAGCCTAAAGACACTGGAGGTAATTTTGTTACTTCTGGTACAACCGACGCTACAAAATGGACTAATGGACGTCAATCCTTATCTAGTAAACGAGAAGCTGCCATAGCCAATGGAGCTCTAGGACTCATTTATATGGATGGTGATTTATTTTCAAGATATTCTAATTTTTATCAACGTCAAGCAGAATCAGGAGTAGCAGGTCGTTTGTCCTTAAAAACCAATGACAACGGACTTATTATGCTCATGATAAATGAAACCTTAGGTAAAGCGCTACATGCGTCAATTATTGAAGAATCTACTCCTAAAGAAATAGAAACAAATGTTACCTTAGAGATTGAAAACAAATCTGAATCAATCACTTCAGAGAATGTTGTAGCCTATATAAAAGGTTCTGAAAGGCCAGATGAAATCGTTGTGTTATCAGCTCATTTAGATCACGAAGGCATAAAAAATGGAGAAATTTATAACGGCGCAGACGACGATGGTTCTGGCACTGTAGCGATTTTAGAAATTGCACAGGCTTTTAAAGCCGCAGAAAAAGCAGGACATGGACCAAAACGCTCTATTTTATTTTTACACGTTACCGGCGAAGAAAAAGGGCTTTTAGGATCGAGACACTACACCGATAATGACCCCATTTTTCCTTTGGAAGATACCGTAGCCGACCTAAATATTGATATGATTGGAAGAACCGATCCTGAGCGTACTATTGGAACAAGAAATTATGTATATTTAATAGGTAGTGATAAACTTAGTACCGATTTACATAACCTATCTGAAGATGTAAATAGCAAGTATACAAATTTGGAATTGGATTATAAATTCAATGCTGAAGATGATCCTAATCGTTTTTATTACAGATCGGATCATTACAACTTTGCTAAAAATAATATTCCGGTTATATTTTATTTTAATGGCACTCACGCTGATTACCATAAACCTTCTGATACACCAGATAAAATTGAATATGATTTATTAGAAACCAGAGCAAAACTCGTTTTCTACACAGCCTGGGAAGTGGCTAATAGAGACCAACGACTAGTGGTTGATAAAGCAGTTACGGAATAAATAAACGCCACCAAATACAAAAAAAGGTCCTTCATCTAATTGGGGGACCTTTTTTACTTTTAAGTATATAAACAAAGTTCCTCTGTTGAGAGAAGCTTCGTAATTTGGGTAGAAGACCAGGTTTAGTTCAACTGCACTCAGTATAAACCTCTCACCCTATTTTAAATCATTATATTTCATTGTACAAAAAAAGCTTCTCTTTTCAGAGAAGCTTTGTATTCTGGGTGGAAGACCGGGTTCGAACCGGCGACTTTCGGTACCACAAACCGACGCTCTAACCAGCTGAGCTACAACCACCATTTTAAATTGGATTGCAAAGATAATTTATTTGTTATCTCTTGCAAATAGTTTTTGAAATTATTTTAAATCAAATAACGATTCTACTGCTACAAATCGCTCAACAGTATAACCCTCAGCATGTTCCACACCAATTAATCTCCCTAAATTTCTTGCGCGGTAATCAACGCTGTCTGTGAAATTCTTGCTAGAAATCGGAGTTTCAGGCTCTTTACTATTGGGATCAAAAAATTGGGTTTGATAAGCTAAGACAGATGCTACCTTCTTATCCATAAAACCAGAGACGTCTACAACGACATCTGGTTCAATATCTTTCCATTGTATATAATGATAAACGACTTTAGGTCTCCATTGTGCTTGTGATTGATTGTCATCACCATAAAAGGTTTCAATTTTTTTTAAGCCACTTAAAAAACAAGCATCACTCACTAATTGACTTCCTTTTGGGTGATCAATATGTCTATCGTCAATGGCATTACAAATAACTATTTCGGGTTGGTAAAAGCGAATCATCTTTATAATTTCGAGTTGATGCGTTTTATCATTCATAAAGAAACCATCCGCAAACCGCATATTAATTCTAGAATGAACCCCTAAAATTTTAGCCGCATTGAAAGCTTCTTCATCACGTGTTTCAGCTGTTCCTCTTGTTCCTAGTTCTCCTCTCGTTAAATCTATAATTCCTACTTTCTTTCCTTTTGAAACTTCTTTTGCTAATGTTGCACCGCAGCCTAATTCAACATCGTCTGGATGTGCACCAATAGCTAGTATATCTAATTTAATCTGCATATGTATAGTATTTAAATAAGGTCAAAGAACATCAAAATCGTCTTTATATTCTGACAGACAATCTCAATTAGAGATGTTTTATGCTCATTTTATTCATTTCTAGATATCAAAAATATTAAAAAGAAGATAGAATATCACGTTCTTTTTAATTCGCAAACGGTTTCGATTGAATTAATCCATTTTTTATTCAAAAATGAGTAGTCATAATTGAAAAATCCTCAATACTTCCAAAGTATGACTTTCGTCATAAAAAACACCCTATATAGACTATAACTTTACAGTATCAAAAAATGATAAAGTCCTTATGACCTTAATGTTACCTGAAATAATTATTACGACTCCTCTATTTAATATGAGACAATTTATAACAGGCAGTATTGCAATTAACGTCTTTTTTAATTTACTTTTTTTAGGACTATTAAACGAAAAAATCATACTAAATAATAGTGCCATTAAAATGGCCATATTAAAAAACAATTTGGAATTAAAAACTATTTAAATCATGGAAACGTTATTAAACAATTCAATTATGAAAACTAGAGACCTAACAAAGTACGGACTGAAAGACACCAAAGCCCATTGGAATCTTTCACCTGAAGAATTACAACGTATTACTGTTGAAAAAGGCATGGGGAAAGAAACAGCTAATGGTACACTTGCTGTCAATACAGGTAAATATACTGGACGTTCACCTCAAGACCGTTTTATAGTAAAAGACGATTACACAGCAAATAAAGTATGGTGGGGTAAAACCAATAAAGCTATTTCTCCTGATAATTTTGATAAATTACAAGAAGAAATCACCAAATATCTAAGCAACAAAGAAATCTATGTTAGAGATGCTTACGTTTGTGCTGATCCTGAATACAAAACCAATGTTAGAACGGTTACTGAATTACCATGGTCAAACATGTTTACTTACAATATGTTTTTAAGATCTGATGAATCTGAATTAGAAAATTTTAAAGAAGATTGGTTAGTACTTTGTGCGCCAGGCTATGAAGCACCAGATCCAAAAGCTGTTGGTTTACGCCAAGGAAACTTCTCTATCTTAAACTTTACTAAGAAAATTGCTTTAGTCGGAGGTTCTGCTTATACAGGTGAAATTAAAAAAGGAATTTTCTCTTCATTAAACTTTATTCTTCCTGTTGAAAGAGATGTTTTACCAATGCACTGTTCAGCCAATGTTGGTGAAGATGGTGATACTGCTATTTTCTTTGGATTATCAGGAACTGGAAAAACAACGTTATCTGCCGACCCTAAACGTAAGTTAATTGGTGATGATGAACACGGTTGGACAGCAGAAAACAACATCTTTAATTTTGAAGGGGGTTGTTATGCAAAAGTTATTGACTTATCAGAAGAAAAAGAACCAGACATTTTTAGAGCGGTTAGACCAGGTGCTATCTTAGAGAACGTCGTTTTTAAAGACAACGGTGAAGTTGATTATTTAGACAGTAGTATTACACAAAATACACGTGTAAGTTACCCTATTTATCATATTGATAATATTCAGGAACCATCTTATGCTGGTAACCCAAAAAATATTTTCTTCTTAACTGCAGATGCATTTGGTGTATTACCTCCAGTGTCTAAGTTAACACCAGGACAAGCAGCTTACCACTTTATTTCTGGTTACACCGCTAAAGTAGCAGGTACAGAAGCAGGTATTACTGAACCAGTTCCATCATTCTCTGCATGTTTTGGTGAACCATTTATGCCATTACACCCAACAGTTTATGCTGAGATGTTAAGTAAAAAAATGCAAGATGCAGGTGTAAATGTTTGGTTAATAAATACAGGCTGGAGTGCAGGACCTTACGGAGTGGGATCTCGTATAAAATTAAAATATACAAGAGCTATGATTACCGCTATTTTAGATGGACAATTAGACAATGTTGAATTTGAGCAACATCCAATCTTCGGATTATTTATGCCAAAATCATGTCCTAATGTTCCTCAAGAGATACTAGACCCAATGAATACATGGGAAAATAAAGCGCAATACATCAGCAAATCCATTCAATTAGCACATTCATTCCACTTGAATTTTGAAAAATTTGCAAGCGAAGCTTCAGAACAAATTATTGAAGGAGGTCCATTAATTGATGAGCACCATCATTTACACGATCACATTTAATATTTCCATGACTGAAAAAGAGCCCTAATTAGGGCTCTTTTTTTATTCACATACATATGAAAACCCTCTTATCTATTATTCTCATTTTGCTTTTAACGCAAACTCAACTAACTGCCCAAAATACAGCTGAAGATTATTTAGGGGCTTGGTATACTTTGGGTATTAACCATAAATTTACGGAACACTTCAGTATCACTCCTTATGCAGAATTACATCTTTATGAAACCGCTTCAAATTATAATTTAACCTTTGCTAGTCTTTCAGGAAATTATCATTTTAAACCTAACCAAACTATAAGTATTGCTTACGCTTTTTTAGATATTGATAGCGTTATAGATGAAGACAACCAACCCAACACCAAAGAAAACCGCATCTATGAGCAATATAGTTACCTACACAAAACAGGAAGGTTTAGTATTCAACATCGTTTTAGATTGGAGCAGCGCTTTTTAAAATTAGCAGACCAACATAACATGCAGAATAGATTGCGTTATCGATTGGGTCTAGAATATCCAATTAACACGACTTTATTTTTAGCTTTAAAAGATGAGCCGTTTGTAAACTTTCAGGATCAAGTATTTCATGAAAATCGTTTTTTTATAGGAGTCGGAATCCATATCTTAAAAAACACGCAACTTGAAGTTGATTACTTTAAGCATCACATTAATAAAAACAATCTTAATCGTATACAGATAAGTATCACTATCAACACTAACTCAAAACCACCTAAGACTATTTCAACGCCTTTATAGCCTGATTAATATCGCGTTTTAAATCCTTAGTTTCTTCTATCCCCACTGAAAAACGAATTAATTGATTGGTGATTCCAACAGCATCACGCTCGTCTTGTGTGAGTAAAGCATGCGAAGTTAAATATGGAGATAGCATGGTGCTTTCTACTCCCGCTAAACTCATAGATGATTTAATCAATTTTAATTGTTTTTGAAACTGAAGTGCATCTATATCGTCCGTTAATTCAAAAGATAGCATCGCACCAAATCCACGCATTTGAGATTTAGCTAATTTATAATCGGGATGCGACTTTAAACCTGGATAGTATACTTTAGAAACTTTAGGATGCTTCTCTAACCATTTGGCCAACTTCATGGCATTTTTAGTTTGTGCTTTTACACGCAAGCCTAAAGTTTTCATGCTACGTTCTAACATCCAAACCGTCATATCACTTAGGTTTCCTCCTAGATTTTTACCAACATTCCAAATACGTTCTATATGTTCATTAGAACTTGCCACAGCACCAGCTAAAATATCACTATGACCACCAAAATATTTTGTAGCAGAATGCATCACCATATCAATACCTAAGTCCATTGGGTTCTGATTTACAGGTGAAGCAAACGTATTATCGATTGACGTTAATATACCTTTCGATTTTCCCAGTTGAGCAATGGCATTTATATCTGTAATTGTTAATAATGGGTTTGAAGGTGTTTCAATATGAATCAATTTTGTATTGGGTTGAATTGCAGCTTCAAAATCCTCAACGTTATAACCATTGGTAAAGGTGTACTCAATGCCGTATTTTGGAAATTCTTCTTTAATAAAATTTAAGGTACCACCATACAAGGTGTTTTGAACCACTAAATGATCGCCTTGTTTTAAAAATGCTAAAAACATGGTGCTTATTGCCGCCATACCCGAACCGAAAATCAATGCAGCGTCCGTGTGTTCTAAAGCGGCAATTTTTTTAGATAAATGTTCTTGATTTGGCGTGTTAAAATAACGCGGGTATCGTTTTACATCAACATCTAAAAACTCGTAAGACGAGCTTAAATACATTGGCGACACGGCACCTTTAAATTGTTCATCTTTTACTTCGCCAATATGTGTACAAATGGTATTTAAACCTAAATTTTTATTGCTCATAATAGAATTTTAAGAGTTGTAAATTTACTAAAAATGGCTGCAACTTATCAGAAACCTAAAACAAAAATTGGGTGATAAATACGCATATTCATCAACCAATTTTAGACTAATTTTTTAAAGTCTTAACTTATTATTTGTAATGCTTTTTATATTTTATATAAGAAAAGACACCTAATAATGTAATGATAACAAGGGTTATTGCGATAAACTGAAAACTCAATATTTGATCACCACTTGCATAAGAATGCAATCCTGCGAGATAGAAATTCACGCCAAAATATGTCATTAAAATACTTCCAAAAGCTATAATTGACATGAGGTTATAAATCCATTTCCCTCGTAATCCAGGGACTAAACGCATGTGTATAACGAACGCATAAATCATAATACTGATTAGTGCCCAAGTTTCTTTTGGGTCCCAACCCCAATAGCGACCCCAACTTTCATTTGCCCACATACCACCAAGGAAGTTTCCTATAGTTAACATAACCAAACCAACAGTTAATGCCATTTCGTTTATAATGGCTAATTCTTTAATATTAATGAGCATGCGCTCTTTATTCTCTTTGTTCGTGAAAATCATTAACAATAATGACACCACACCCAAAATCATACCTAAGGTAAAGGGACCATAACTCGCTACAATTACAGACACATGTATCATTAACCAATAGCCTTGTAAAACAGGTTGAAGGTTTGCTATGGCAGGATCCATCCAATTCCAATGGGCGATCATTAAAATCATAGACGTTACAAAAGCACCTGCAGCCACTGTTAAACTTGATGTGCTCGTTTTACCCAAAATTGCCATTACAATTCCTGAAATATCTTTTTTATGAATCTTTTCTTTTCTTTTAGTTACGCCCACAATAAAACCAAAAAGCATGGTGGACCAAGCCACATAAATCATTGATTCATAAGCATCACTCCATGGTGCATGACCAGATAAATACCATCTCCAAATTAAACCTAAGGTGTGCAGGACAAATAATAAAGCAACAACACCTAATAATCCATTGATTGCCATCTTAAGCCCTGTGCTTTTATAGTTGAAAATTTGAATAATAATTAAAACAAACAACAGCGTCGCAGCATACATATACCAGCTAAACAAACGCTTAAAAATATCGTAATCGTTGTATAGAATTTCGGAATTAATTTTGTCATCACTCAACATGACTTCACTTCCAAAACGTTGTTGTGTCTTTTTTATCCCTTCAAGCAGTTCTTCAGCTTTTGAAAAATTACCAGTCTGTTTGGCATTGTTTAAAGTGACTAAATACGCACTAAATCCATTATTTATGAAATTACCATATAAACTATCCTCTATTTTTTCTCTATAATCTTGTTCTCTAAAGTCTAGTGATGAGATCCATTTGTTATTTTCATCATTAGGAACCGGAAAAATTTTAATAGAGCGGCCTTCAATAGCATTGTATAACAAATTTACTCTAGAATCTGCTTCCTTAACTTCTTTTTGAAATCCATTAGGCACCTGCACTCTATAAGCTTCCTCCAAATAAGGTGCTAATTTGTAACGCCCTTCTGGTGTAAAATAATCTACAAGTCTCGAGTATTTTTCGTCATAACCGACACCTATAATATCTCTTATAGAATCTGCTTTTCTAGGTTTTAAATAAATGATTGGCACATTGTACCATAGCATTGGACTTTCTTGAATAGAAAGAAATACCTGATCAGCATCAAAATCTTCATAAACATCACTTTTACTTAATTTACGAAGCATCTCAGAAGCATATGTATGCATTGGCATCATACGACCGCTATAATCCTGAATCACCATTTTAGAAAACTTTCGGGCGTGTTCTTTTGGTGTTATATGAACGCTTAGAATAGAATCAATTTGCTCTTTTTCTGTTTTCTGTTGATGATTATGACCATCATCTTCTGAATGCCCTTGTGAAAAGCCTGACAAACTAATAAGAAGCAAGATCATAGTCATCATCTTGGCTTTCTTCTCCTTTATTTTAGCCAACCTTTTTCGTATATCATCAAAGCGTGTGTTTTTCACAAATAGAATAGCAAGCATTGATAAGTATAAAAGGATATAACCAGCATAAGTAATGTAGGTTCCCCAGAAATCATGATTTACAGAAAGAACTGTTCCTTTTTCATCTGGATGGAAACTGGCTTGAAAAAAACGATAACCTTTATGATCTAAAACATGATTCATATATACACGATAATCAAAATCACCGTCTTCTTTATCAAATACTGTGATTTTACTTTCGTAAGACGAATACGCTTTTTCCGTACCTGGATATTTTTCAGCTATAAAATCATTGAGTTTAATTTCGAAAGGTAACTTTAATAATTTAGGACCGTATTGTAATGCCATATCTAAGCCACCAACCTCAAATTCCTTTAAGGCTGTGTAATTACCAGGTCCTCCAATAATACCTACTTTTTTAGTCTCTCCATTTGCTGTTACACTTAAGACGAGTCCGTCTGGATCTGCCTTAGTTTTTAAAAGCTCTGGTTTTTTAACAATTCCAAAATCACCTTTAACAATCGGTTTTGGCATTACAAGCTGCATGTTCCCAATAATATATCTAGACCTTAAGATTAAGGGTTGCAGACTGTCCTTAATTAACTTACCTGTCGCACGTGTGGCCATGGTCATGTACTCCCCATCATAAGGAGAGTTAATAGACAGACCATTTTCTGTCTCCATAATATTAATCGCACCTTCTTGAAATTTATTTAAAGACACCAACACATTATGAAGATTAGCCACTGATCCATCTTCTAAAAAGTGATTATGTGGTCCACTTTCTCCAGCTTCAACGATTTTTAAATAACGTTTCCCAGTGTCTCCAGGAATAATATCTTCTTCTGCTCCTTCAATAAACTCTTCAAGTTTAATGCTAACTTCCGTATCTCCATAATCGAACGTTTCATCAAATTCATTATCTAATCGCGGAGAAAAATCGACATGCTCCTCTATTCTACGTTGCTGTAATTGACCATTAACTGTATAATCACCAATAATACGACCACCAATATAAGTTTTCTGGGAAAAAAATTCGCTTTCAGTATCTCCTTCTCTTATTGGCATCATGCCTTCAAAACCAACATAGCGCGTTATAAACGCTCCAAGAAGAATAAGGATAAAAGATAGGTGCAGTATTAAGGTTGCCCATTTCTCTTTTTTATAAAGTCTGAACCTATAGATATTACCAACAAAATTGATCACAAAAAACACCATTATGGCTTCAAACCACCAAGCATTATATATTAATGTTCTTGTGTATGGGGTTGGTGAGGTTTCCATATTCCGATCTAAAATAGTCCCAACTGCCATGGCAACGGCAAAGGCAATAAATAAGAACGCAGTAAGTTTTGTAGAGAATAGGAAATTAGCGATTTTCTTTTGCATAGCTATAGGCTTTTTAAGCTGTGCAAAGATATGTTTTTTTAATTATTAAGAGTTTTAGATTAAGTGCTAAAACATGTTAAAATTGAACGTAAGAAACGATTTAACTTTTCATATTTGATTTAAGCAATTTATTCTGCTCAGCCATTAATTCTTTTAAATCGGATAACAACTGAATATCCTTTGGAGTTACCACTGTTTCATCTTTAGTATCTTGAGCCTTATCCCGAAGTCTATTCATAAATTTAACAATAATAAATACTGTAAAACCTATAATTAAAAAATCTAAAAATACTTCTGATAATTTCCCATAGGCCACCGCAACTTCAGTCGTCGTTATGGTTCCAGATGCATCAGCTATCGCTTCACGTAATACCAATTTTTTATCACCAAAATTAACTCCATCAGTTAACAAAGACAATGGAGGTAAAATCACCTGCTTTGCCAAAACGTCTATGACTTTATTGAAGGCTGCACCAATTATGATACCAATGGCCATATCCATCATGTTTCCTTTTACTGCAAATTCTTTAAATTCTTTGAGAAGCTTCATATGTGTGTTTAATTTTTAGGTTTTTAAAACTACAAATTTAAAATATGACTATCAATGATTACCTTTTCTAGCAGCAAAAATATTCATATACATAAACGTTCCCATTTTACGAGCTCTTCGTTTGGCGTTTTCTGCATAATCTCCTTCAAACAATTCATTTATCGTTTCAAACCATAAATTCAACCACAAACCGAAATGCAATTCGGTAATACTGTGATTAAATGCGGCATCCACTTTTTTATGTGCTTCTAACGGATTGCCAAAAAACTTTGTTTTTAGGAACAAACTCGATTCCCAAAAGGTGGTGAGATGCTCTAAATGTGCTGGCCAATCCTTAATCGTTTCATTAAAAAATGGTCCTAATTTTTCGTCTTTTCTTACCTTCTCGTAAAATTTGGTGACTAATAGAAATATATCGTCTCTGTTTTTTATGTCTGATTTGCTCATTGTTCCAAAGTTATCTTATTATTCGCTTCGTTGTTATTCTAAGATAAGAAATCTTAGTATTTTTACAGCATGATTTCAGTGATATTACTTGGTGCTGGCAATGTAGCCACACATTTATATAAAGCCTTTTCTAATGCCGAAAATGTGTCGGTAAAACAATGGTATAATAGAACACGTTCTTCCATTTCGTCGTATGCAAATGACGTAGACATAACAGATTCTTTAAACGAACTTAAAGAAGCTGACCTCTATATTATGGCTGTAAGCGATGATAGTATTGCAGAGTTGTCTTCGGCTTTACCATTTACCAATCGTCTAGTGGTTCACACTTCTGGAAGCGTTGCTATGCATGATTTAGACAAAAAAAATCAAATTGGTGTTTTTTATCCGTTACAAACGTTTTCTAAAGCTGCAGATATTGATTTTTCTGAAGTCCCTATTTGTGTTGAGGTTTACGAAAAGGAAAATCTTGAATTATTAAGAAATTTAGCAAGAGCTGTGGGATGCAAACCGCATAAAATCACAACAGAACAACGCCAAACGCTTCATTTAGCCGCTGTATTTGTCAATAACTTTACCAATCAACTGTATAGAATTGGTCATGAAATTTGCGAAACAAAGAATATCGAATTTAACATTTTACATCCTTTAATTGAAGAAACGGCTAAAAAAATTCAGCAAATGTCACCTTTTATAGCCCAAACTGGTCCTGCAAAACGCAACGACAAAAAAACGATTAAGCGACAATTGAAATTAATTGAAAAAGAAGAGCATGAAGCTATTTATAAACTGCTAACATCATCAATTAAAAAAACACATCATGTTTCTAACTTTAGACCAAGAAAAGGTAAAGTTGAAACAAATTAAAAGTAAAACAACTCATGAGCAACGATAAAAGTTATAAAGAATACTTGGCAGATATTACCACCTTTATTTTTGATGTAGATGGTGTATTAACAGACGGTACCATTACAGTCACAACTGATGGTGAAATGCTGAGAACCATGAATATTAAGGATGGTTTTGCACTAAAAACAGCTATTGATGCTGGGTTTAACCTTTGTATTATTTCTGGTGGCTCAAATGAAGGAGTTCGTAAGCGATTAGCCGGATTAGGAATAACAGACATATTTCTTGGTGCACATAATAAAATTGAACAACTCAATAGTTACTTAGACCAACACAAGGTTTCTAAATCTGAAGTCTTATATATGGGTGACGACATACCAGATTTCCCTGTGATGAAATTAGTGGGTTTACCGTGTTGTCCTCAAGATGCTGTCCCAGAAATTAAAGCCATTTCAAAATACATTTCACATAAAAACGGTGGAAAAGGAGCTGTTAGAGACGTTATTGAGCAAGTCCTAAAAGTTCAAGGAAAATGGAATGGTAATTTTGATGCTAAGTATGATTAATTAATTGTTGGTTGTGGTAATAAAAATCGTATAAATTTTTAAAACATGTCAAGCGGAAGAAGACATAGTACAGGATTTGGATATATTGGTTTTGGTAATAGTCAGTCTACATTTAACCAAAGATCATCTACTCCATTTTCTAAATACAAGGAAAAACTAGATCTTGAAGCTCATCTACACTACAAAATGGATTTTTTGCATAAAGACTTAACCAAAGAAGACAAGCAAAAAATTAAAGACAAAATAAAACAACAAGAGCTTAAGCTTTTAAAAAAAACAGCAATTATTAGTATCATTGTACTTCTATTTATAGGAGCTATTGCTTATTATTTAATTACTAAAATATTATCTCACTAACCCTCAAATGATTCACTTTCTTAATTTAATCCGTTGGAAGAATTTATTAATGATTGCGTTAATCCAATATTTAATAAAATATGCCCTTTTATTACCGTTCCAACAAAGTCACGGAGTCTTAATCACCCTAAGTAACTTTAATTTTTTCCTATTAGTTTTAGCGACGGTTCTTATTGCTGCTGGCGGTTATATCATCAACGACATCTACGATATTGAAATAGATAAAATCAATAAACCTGATAAGGTTGTAATCGATAAACATATATCAGAAAAAAACGCATACAATCTATTTATAGCATGCAATATTATTGGTGTTGGCATCGGATTTTATCTTGCTAATGGTATTGGTAAATCTGCATTTTTCTCTATATTTTTTGTCGCTTCGGCTCTACTCTATATTTATTCAACTTCACTTAAACAAATTGCTGTTTTAGGTAATGTTATTGTTTCCATTGTGGTCGCGTTAAGTATTTTATCAGTTGGTCTATTTGAATTGGTTCCTGCCATAAACATTAATAATAAGGCTGTTCAAACCACATTTCTTAAGATTATTATAGACTATGCCATTTTCGCTTTTATGATTAATCTACTTAGAGAATTAGTTAAAGATATTGAGGATATTGATGGTGATTATAAAGCTGGACTTAAAACACTACCTATTCTTTTAGGCAGAAAACGTGCCGCTAAAGTTGCATTTATTGTGTCTCTAGTTCCAATTTTGTCAATTACAGACTACATTATCACCTATTTATTTAAACAGCAGATTGCTGTAGCTTATTTTTTATTACTAGTTATCGCACCACTCATTTACGTCAGCATCAAATTATTTAGTGCTAAAAGCAAAGCGCAATTCAAACATATTAGCTTAACCTTAAAATTAGTGATGCTCACAGGCATGCTATCTCTATTGCTATACAATTTTATAATTCTAGACTAAAATGCTAAACGAAAAACTTAAAGATTTCAATATTATATTAGCTTCAGCATCTCCTCGTCGTCATGCATTTTTAAAGTCCATGAATCTCAATTTCGAAATTCAATTAAAACCCGTTGAGGAAATTTTCCCAAATGATTTACAAAAAGAAGGCATCACCGATTATTTAGCGAAACTTAAAGCTCAACCTTTTCTAAAATACCTTAAGGATAACGATATTTTAATCACAAGCGATACGATTGTATGGTTAGAAGATAAAGCCATCGGAAAACCAAAAGATGAAGCTGATGCTTTCAACATGATAAAATCATTGAGCAATAAAACACATGATGTAGTGACATCTATCTGTTTTACTCAAAACTCGGGACAACACGTCGTTAACACCATCACTAAAGTGACATTTAAAGCCTTAACAGATAAAGAAATTCAGTATTACGTCAGCACCTACAAACCCTTAGATAAAGCTGGTGCTTATGGTATACAAGAATGGATTGGAGCGATTGGCATTATTAGTATTGAAGGGTCCTATAATAACGTTGTTGGCTTACCTACACATTTACTATACAAAACGTTAAATACTATTGCAGACCGTAATTAGAGTCTTATCTTTAATGTACATTATTATTAGTTATTTTGAGCTTCATTTTCGTGAGCTAAAGGGCTAAAAATACGCAAACATTATGATAAGAAATATACACTCCAAACTACTTTTTGTACTATTTATACCGATTGCACTCTTCACATCCTGTAAAGAAAATACGACGGCTACTACAGAAACTGAAACAATTTCAGAACCTGAAACTGAAGTCTTGCAACCAAAAACAAAACTCACCGCTGATTTTAAAAGCTATTGGTATAATGGTGAAGCTGAAATCACGTCTTACAAACTAGAACATGCGCGTTATGGTGAAATACGGGAAGGCTCAGCTGTTTTGGTTTTTGTTACTGAAGATTTTTTACCTTCCGAACAAGTGAAAGCTGACAATTACAGCGAAAACAACATTCCGGTTTTAAAACTCAATGCTACTAAAAAGTTTAATACCGGAATTTATCCGTATTCCATAATGCAGAGTACGTTTTATCCTGTGGCAAATAATCAACATCCTTTAAAAATATCAGCCTCTATACAAGAATGGTGTGGCCATGTGTATACACAGTTAAATAATCGGGATTTATTTGAAGTGCAAACCCATTCTTATTTTCAAGGTGAAGCTGACGACACTTTTAAACTCGAGAAAACTTGGACAGAAAATGAATTATGGACCAAGTTGCGTATTGATCCTAAAAGTCTTCCCGTAGGACAAATAGCCTTAATTCCGTCTTTAGAATCCATTCGACTCAATCACGAAACCTTAGAACCTCATGAGGCTATTGCTACCTTAGAAACTGATAGTTACACCATAGCGTATCCTGAATTAAATCGGACTTTAAAAATAAACTTCAATCCTATTTTTCCTTATGACATATTGGGTTGGGAAGAAACGACCATTAAAGGATCAGGTGCATCTTCAGAAACATTAACAACCAAAGCTTCAAAATTAGAACGTATTAAATCTGACTACTGGAACAAAAAAAGCAATTCAGATGTCAAACTTAGAGAAACTTTAAAATTGCAATAAACTTCATGGATTCTGAATTATATTTGTTTAGCAAAACACTTCTTAAATGAGTTCAATACTTCAAACGTATCAATACGAAATAATATATACAGCGATTCTATTAATTACGTTGTTTACTATTAGAAAAATAATCGTAATCACGGTAAAAAAAATTGGCAAAAAAAGTGGTACAACCGAAGCCAGAGCTGGTTTAATTGGTCGTTATGTTACGGTTACACTCGTGCTTCTAGCGATTCTGATAGAAACCTTTATTCTTGGTGCAGACCCTAGTGATATTACTCTTATTTTTTCATCCATTTTTGCGGTAATCGGAATCGGTCTTTTTGCTATTTGGTCTATTTTAAGCAACATTACTTCAGGTATTATTATGTTTTTTTCCTTCCCGTACAAAGTCGGTGATAAAATAAAAATTCACGATAAAGACGATTCTATCATTGGTATTATTGAAGATATTAGAGCTTTTCAAATTCACATTAAGGATGACAATGGGAATTTAGTCACCTACCCTAACAACCTAATTCTTCAAAAAGCTGTAACTTTATTGCAAAAGGATGCTTTAGATGAGCAAATAGACGATAGCAGCATTTTGTAACCTATGAGAAAAAAAACGGCAAAAAAACGTACACAAAATTATAAAAAACACATAGGAAAAGCACCTGGTACGCTAGTATACACCGGAAAGAAAACAGAAAAGCAACTTCAAATAGAATCTTTTGATTACACCAAAGAAACACTGAACGAACGCGTTTTAAACAATATTGAAGATGCAAGATCGTACAGAGAAACGGATTCCGTTACTTGGATTAATGTTGATGGACTGAATTCATTAGGTGAAATTGAAAATATTGGAAAACAATACGATTTACATCCGCTTGTATTAGAAGATATTGTAAACACTACACAACGTCCAAAAATTGACGAATACGACGATTACTTATTTATAGTTCTCAAAATGCTGTACTATGATGCCGATGAGAATGTCGTTATTGAGCAAGTGAGTTTGGTCCTCGGAAAAAATTATGTGTTGTCGTTTCAGGAATCTGAAGGAGACGTTTTTGATACGGTTAGAGACCGAATTCGTGTGGGTAACGGACGTATTAGAGGTTTAAAATCCGATTATCTCCTATATGCCTTAATTGATGCCGTTGTAGATCATTACTTTAGTATTATTGAAACGCTTGGAAATAAAATTGAAGATTTAGAAACCGATTTGTTTGATGGCCATGCTAAAGAAAACATTAGTATTGAAGTGCAACAACTTAAACGTGAAATCTTAAAAGTACGTCGCGCTATTTTTCCCCTTCGCGAAATCATCAATCGCATAGAAAAAGGGGAACATCCACTTATTTATAGACGCACCATCACCTATTACCGAGATATTTATGATCATTTAATTCAAGTTTCTGAAAATATTGATATTTACCGTGAAATGATTTGGAGTTTAATGGATATGTACATGACAACCATTAGCAACAAAATGAATGAAGTGATGAAAGTCCTCACTATAATTTCTACTATATTTATTCCATTAACCTTTTTAGCAGGGATCTACGGAATGAATTTTAACAACATCCCGGAACTACGTTACGAATACAGTTATTTTATTCTTTTAGGCGTTATGTTTGTGATGCTGATTCTAATGCTGATTTATTTTAAGCGTAAGAAGTGGTTGTAGATCATAAATTTTAATTTAAATAATGACTAGACAAGAACACCTTAGATTTTGTAAAACTTGTATTAATCGTGATATGGACCTTAATGTTGGTCTAATTTGCAAACTTACAGGAGAAAAAGCAAATTTTGAAAACGAATGCCCATCTTATAAATTAGATGAGATTGCGATAGCTCGAATGGATAATGTAGAGCCTATGGAACGTCACCAAATTACGGGACGCATATCTGAAGACATGTTAGAAGAGTTTAAAAAAGATCAAAGTCTACCAGCCGCCATATTTATTGGTGTTTTTATAGGTGTTTTAGCCGCAATAGGTTGGGCTATATTAACTGTTCTAACAGGCATGCAAATAGGATTAGTTGCTATAGCCATTGGTGCTGCTGTTGGACTTGGCATAGGTCATTTTGGGAAAGGTTTAGATTCTATTTTTGGTATTTGCGGTGCTATTATAGCTGTATTTAGTTGTGTTTTAGGAAACTTTCTTAGTATAATTGGATTTGTTGCTAATGCAGAAAATTATGGTTATTTTGAAACATTACTCTACTTCGATTATTCATATACTTTTGAAGTCCTCAAAGAATCTGCAAGCGTTATGGATTTTTTCTTTTATGCCATTGCAGCAGCTGAAGGTTATAAGTTTTCTTTTAGAAAAATTACTGAAAAAGAACTTCATGATTTAGAAAACAATAAACCGTTAAACAAAACCTAAAAAAAAGGAATAAATTACTATCTTTTCTATATTTGAAACACAACTAACTAATAACCTCATGTTTCAACTTAGACTCTGTCTATTGCTTTTTTTAAGCTCTATCGTTTCATTACAAGCGCAACAACCAAAAACCTACAATTCTTCAGAAATTTACGAAGCTGTTCAAAAACTTAATGTTTTAGGATCAGTCCTCTATATTGCCGCACATCCAGATGATGAAAACACACGCCTAATTTCATACATGTCTAACAACATTAAAGCGCGTTCAGCCTATTTATCATTAACACGTGGAGACGGTGGACAAAATCTTATTGGGCCAGAAATCAGAGAACTTTTAGGAGTTATTAGAACCCAAGAATTATTAGGCGCAAGACGTGTAGATGGTGGAGAACAACGCTTTTCTAGAGCCAATGATTTTGGGTATTCAAAACATCCGGATGAAACTTTAGAAATCTGGAATGAAGATGAGGTTTTAGCTGATGTTGTGTGGGCTATTAGAACGTTTAAACCAGACGTTATCATTAACCGTTTTGACCATAGAACACCAGGCACAACGCATGGCCACCATACGGCTTCTGCCATGTTGAGTGTAGAGGCTTTTGATATTGCTAATGATGTTTCTAAATTTCCATCACAATTAGAACTAACAGAAACTTGGCAACCCAAACGCTTATTTTATAACACCTCTTGGTGGCGTTATGGAAGTCAAGAAGCATTTGATAAATTGGATAAAAGCAACATGATCACTTTTGATATTGGTGCATATTATGCCTCTAAAGGCAAGTCCAATAACGAAATTGCGGCTTTAGCCAGTAGTCAACATTTATCTCAAGGGTTTGGCCGTTTAGCACAACGTGGTTCTCAAGATGAATACATTGAATTTTTAAAAGGAGAATCCCTAAATAATAGCGACGATATTTTTGAAGGTATTGATACCTCTTGGAATCGTGTTGAAGGTGGAAAGGCCATTGGCAACATCCTAAAAAAGATTGAAACCAATTTCAATTTTAAAAATCCAGCAGCACACTTACCACAACTTTTGGAAGCCTATAAATTGCTTCAGACTTTAGAAGATAAGCATTGGAAAGCCGTAAAAACCAAAGAACTTAAATCCATTATTGAAGCGTGTGCAGGTTTATATTTAGAAGTTTCGGCGAATACACCAAATGCAGCACCAAATGCAGATGTCACCTTGCAGATGGAAGTCATAAACCGAAGCACTGCAAACATCAATTTGGTGTCCTATAGCCTTTCCACATTACAAACAGGAGTTTCAAAAAACATGACATTAGCCTCTAATCAGAAATTAAATTTTGAAGAAGGGATTACCATTCCAAAGGACAGTGATTACACCACACCTTATTGGTTAAATACTAAAAGTACATTAGGCATGTACACTGTGAAAGATCAAAATTTAATTGGCTTGCCAGAAACACCTCGAACGGTTTTTGTGAATTTTAATTTAATCATTGAAGACACACCTATTAGTTTCAAAAAACCTGTAGTGTACCGATATTCTAAGCCAGATAAAGGTGAATTATATCGCCCTTTTGAAATCATTCCTATCGTTTCTGCAAGTTTAAGTGATGACGTTTATATTTTTGAAAATGACCAGCAAAAAGAAATTGAAGTTACTGTAAAAGCAGGCAAAAACAATATTAATGGTTTTGTTCAGATGGCTTACCCCAATGATTGGCAGGTTTATCCTGAAAAACAGCCCATTGAAATCGCTAACAAAGGAGACATTCAAAAAGTTCTATTTACAGTTATTCCACCAAAAAATCAAAGTGAAGGTCTAATAACCCCAATGGTTAATATTGATGGAGAATTTTATACTGACGAACTTATAGAAATCGATTATGCACATATTCCATTTCAGACCGTTTTAATGCCAAGTGAAAGTAAAGTAGCGAGATTAAATATTAAAATTGAAGGCCATAACATTGGTTATATCGAAGGTGCTGGAGATGCGGTTCATGAAAGTTTAAGACAAATTGGCTACCATGTTACCATAATTAAACCCGAACAAATTTCACCAGAAAATCTTGATGATTTTGATGCTATCGTTGTTGGCATTAGAGCTTATAATATCGTTGAAGACCTTATTTTTAAACAACGTTTTTTACTAGACTATGTAAAAGAAGGTGGAAATTTAATCATTCAATACAACACTAACAGAGGTATTAAAGTAGACAATTTAGCTCCATACGATTTAAAAGTCTCTAGAGATCGTGTTACTGATGAACATGCAGAGGTACATATACTAGAGCCTAATCATCCGATTCTAAATTTTCCAAATAAAATTGGAGTGCAAGATTTTGATGGTTGGGTGCAAGAACGTGGTTTATATTTTCCAAACGAATATTCTAAAGAGTTTACACCATTACTTGCATTTAACGATAAGGGCGAAAATTCCAAAGAAGGTGCTTTACTTGTTGCAAAATACGGCAAAGGAACCTATATTTACACAGGTCTCAGTTTCTTTAGGGAGTTTCCGGCAGGAGTTCCTGGTGCCTACAGACTTTTTGCAAACCTCTTATCAGCAGGAAAACAAGAATCTAATTCACTTAAAAACTAAGGAAGTAAGACTGAACAACTGACTAACCACCAATTAATAGCTAACCGATGAAAAATCAAGACCAACCACAGCCTCAACAAAAATGGAGTAAAATGTACACAGCTGTATTAATAGCTAATGCCATTTACATTGTCTTATTTTACTTTATCACAGCTTCTTTCGCGTAAACACATATAATGCAACAGACTTTAGATTGGATTGATTGGACGGTTTTAATAGTAACATTAGCAACCATAGTTGGTTATGGAACCTGGAAAACTAGAGGTCGAAAAAATGCACAAGATTATATAAAAGGAGGTAATACGTCTCAATGGTGGACCATCGGTCTATCCGTAATGGCAACCCAAGCAAGTGCAATTACATTCCTCTCTACAACAGGTCAGGCTTTTGCTGACGGCATGGGTTTTGTTCAATTTTATTTTGGACTTCCGATTGCCATGGTTATTATTTGTCTGGTATTTATTCCTATTTACCATCGGCTTAAAGTATATACCGCATACGAGTTTCTAGAGAACCGATTTGATCTTAAAACCCGAAGCTTAACAGCCATACTCTTTTTAATTCAACGTGGTTTAGCAGCCGGAATTACCATTTTTGCACCAGCCATTATTTTGTCTGTTGTTTTAGGTTGGAATATTGTAACACTCAACATTATAATTGGTGTACTCGTTATTATTTATACTGTTTCTGGTGGCACAAAAGCCGTAACGGTAACCCAAAAGCAGCAAATGTTTGTGATTTTCGCAGGTATGATTGCGGCGTTGTTTATCATCATTAATTTAATTCCTGAAGAAGTCTCGTTTAGAGATGCCATTGATATTGCTGGTGCCACAGGAAAAATGAAAGTTTTAGATTTTTCATTCGATTTAGAAAACAGATATACCATTTGGACTGGCTTAATTGGTGGAACATTTTTAATGCTCTCCTACTTTGGTACAGATCAAAGTCAAGTACAACGTTATCTTTCTGGTAAATCCATGAAAGAAATGCAAATGGGTTTGTTATTTAATGGTATGCTAAAAGTACCTATGCAGTTCTTTATTCTACTTGTAGGTGTTATGGTATTTGTGTTTTATCAGTTTAACCCTTCGCCTTTAAACTTTATAGACAAATCGGAGCAAACTGTTTTAGCTTCAGACTATGGTGATGATTATAGAGCACTTCAAGATAAACAAACAACATTATTTACTGAAAAGCAAAACGTAAGTTTAGCTTTATCTAAAAGTGAAGATGATAGTTTAAAAAACAGATTATTTGAATTAGATAGTATTGAAAAAACCTACCGCTCAGAATCCAAATTTTTAATCAAAAAAGCAGTTGACACAGAATACACTTCAGCATATAATACATTAAAAAAGGAAGTCGAAGCTTTAAAAGCGAATCCTGAAAGTGAAGCCTATCTTTCAAAATCTGCCGAATTAACAACATTATATAAAGATGCTGCAAAGGATACACAAACCAATGACAGAGATTATATGTTTATTCGATTTATATTAAACAATTTACCTACAGGACTCATTGGTTTGTTACTTGCTGTTATTTTATCAGCTGCCATGTCTTCAACAGCTTCCGAAATTAATGCACTTGCAACCATTACATCTATTGATTTGTATGGAAGAAACTTAAAAGAAGATAAAGGAGATGATCATATGGTAAAAGTGACCAAATGGTTTACTTTAGGTTGGGGAATTGTAGCCATTATTATTGCTTGTTTTGCAGATTTAGCGGAGAACCTAATCCAGTTGGTTAATATCATTGGATCTATTTTCTACGGCAATGTTTTAGGGATATTCTTACTCGCCTTTTTCTTTAAATACATTAAAGGGAATGCAGTTTTTATTGGAGCACTAATCACACAAGCCATAGTTGTGATTGGTTGGTGGTTTGATTGGATGCCTTACCTGTGGCTCAATTTATTTGGTTGTATCGTTGTCATCGCTATCGCAAATATTTTACAAATCCTATTGCCTAAAAAATCGAAAATTGACATCTAAAATCATTCATTGGGGAATTATTGGAGCAGGAAAAATTGCCTCTAAATTTGCCACCGATTTGAATACTGTTTCAAACTCCAAACTCTACGCCATTGCCTCTAGAGACATAGAAAAAGCTAAAATTTTCGGTGAAGAATACAAGGCTACAATTGCGTATGGCAGTTATGAGGATTTAGTTACAGATCCTCAAATCGATGCAATTTATATAGCGACACCGCACAGTTTTCATAAAGCACATACGCTATTATGCCTCAACCATAATAAACCGGTTTTATGTGAAAAGCCTTTTGCCATGAATTTGGAAGAGGTCGAGGAAATGATTCAACTTTCAAAAGAAAAAAGTACGCTTCTAATGGAAGCCATGTGGACGATTTTCCTTCCACATTATCAATATACTTTAGACCTACTTCAAAAAAAGCATTTTGGAAAGATTTTAAACCTTGAAGCTGATTTTGGTTTCCATCCTACTTATAATGAAACCTCACGAGTTTTTGATAAATCGGTTGGAGGAGGCAGTTTATTAGACATAGGAATTTACCCTGTGTTTGCTGCACTTTCAAGTTTAGGAAAGCCAGATAGTATTGAGGCCAAAGCGCAGTTTTTCGATTCTGGTGCCGATTCAGAATGCCTTATTAAATTTAAATATAACAAGGCTACTGCACATTTAAAAAGTACATTATTAGAACAAACAAATACCGAAGCCATCTTTCATTGCGAAAACGGCACCATAAAAATAAATGGGCGTTTTCATGAACCATCGTCTGTAACCTTGATTGATAACGATGGTCATTCTGAATTAAAAGAATTTGAGAATAACAGCATTGGTTACAGCTATGAAATTGAACATTTCAATCAACTGATTAGAGCTGGTAAAATTGAAAGCCATATCATGACTTTTGAAAAAAGCAAACAATTGATTAGCACTTTAGACAGCATAAGACATATAATTGGCTTACACTATGCATAAAAAAAGCGCAACTAAACATTTAGCTACGCTTTTAAATTGATCAAGTCTATTTTATTACTTCGCTCCCCATTCTTTAAGAGAGTCCTTATTCATTTTTACATAATCAGCATTACCTGCTGCTTCCGATTTCGCTAAAGATTCTTTGGCGATAGCAATGGCTTTCTTTTTGTCTCCTAAGGCGGCATAGATTAAAGACTGTTTTCTCAATTGGTAAAACATAGGTTCTTTAGTCATAGACATGGCTTTATCCATCCATTCTTTTGCTTGTTCTAAATCTTTACCTTCAGATAAGTTATACACAGCAGCAGCATAATAATCGTTAGCTGATGGTCCTGCCATTACTTTTTCAATAGAAGCCGTTACTGTTTTAGCAGTTGGAACTTCAAATTTTAAATTAGCCATTGTGCTCTCCCAGATAAAACCTAATTCTGCAGAACCACTAGTTAAATTATCAAAAGTAATTGTAAAGGTTTCAACTTTCATTGGTAATTGCATGGTTTCAATTGTCACTTTAGCAGCAACTTTAGCAGCATCAATAGTTTTTGGTGTTCCCCAATTGTTAGTGTCACTATAGAAAATTACTTCCCATGATTTTTCAGAAGGTGTGATAAAAATAGCATAAGATCCCGCTTTTAAAGTATGACCAGCAATAACCACGTCATCACTAAATGTAACCATCGTATTTTTATTAGCTCCTGCTCTCCATAATTTTCCATAAGGCACTAAGTCGCCAAAAATAGTTCTTCCATTCATGCTCGGACGCGAATATTCTAAGGTAACCTCCGTCAAACCGACCTTCTGCTCTATTTTAGAAAAAGGACTTGGTTGTGGTGTTTCAATTTGTGCATTTACCGAAAACATCATAGTTAAGGCAAAGGTAAAAAGTACTAATTTTTTCATTTTTTTTTGTGTTAAGTGTTCTTAATTTTCACTTGTAAAATTACGACTTAACCTAAGCTAGAGATGTTAATAAAATCTTAAAATGAGATAGATAGACCTTTCGGCATAACACATTTTTTTGTTAAATAATTTGAATTCACACTCTTTCATCGTAATATTGCAATATAATAATATAGAATTACTATGGGAGTCACTAAATCAGAAATTTTCACAGCAGAACAAAATCAAATTTCTAGCATTGCTAAAGTTTTTGGTCATCCCGCTAGAGTGGCTATCCTTCAACATTTATTTAAGATAGATTCCTGCATTTGCGGTGATTTAGTGGATGAAATTGGTTTAGCACAACCAACCATCTCTCAACACTTGAAAGAATTAAAAAAAATTGGACTTATTAAAGGCAATATTGAAGGCACTAGTATTTGCTATTGTATAGATAAAGAGAATTGGACTCACATGAAAACCACCTTAGCAGCCTTTCTAGACCAAGATCTTGAAGAAACTAACGATTGTTGTTAAATAACATTAAAACATACACCTATGAAACTATCAGAAATTAAATCAAAATTAAAAACATTAGACACTATTGCGTTTCAATTACCAAATGGCACTTTAGTACCAAACCATTTTCATGTGACTGAAGTTGGAAAAGTCTCAAAACACTTCATCGATTGTGGTGGTACTGTGAGAACCGAAAATGTAGCAAACTTCCAACTATGGGAAGCAGATGATTACGATCACAGATTACATCCTGAAAAATTACTAAGTATTATTGAGCTTTCAGAAAAGGTATTACAAATTGAAGACTTAGACATCGAGGTAGAATATCAAGGAGAGACTATCGGAAAATATGGTTTAGACTTTGATGGCAAACACTTTTTATTAACAACGAAGTTGACAGATTGTTTAGCAAAAGATAAGTGCGGCATCCCTGAAGCAAAACCAAAATTAAAATTATCGGAATTACAAGATCAAGCCGCTTCGTGTTGTGGACCTGATTCTGGATGTTGTTAATCATTAATTTTTTACACAAACATTATGCTATACCAATCTATTGAAAGCCAAATAGAACAATTAAATTTTGATTCTATTATTGCAGAACGAAAAACTATTTTACAACCACTTATAGATTTTATTCAACAAAAAGTAAGTGAGAATGCTATTATAAACTTAAATTTTATTTGTACACATAATTCGCGTCGCAGTCATTTATCGCAAGTTTGGGCCCAGGTTATGGCTACTTATTTTGATATTAAAAATGTGTATTGTTATTCTGGCGGAACAGAAGCGACAGCGCTTTTTGCTGTAGTTGCAAAAACGTTAGAAAACACTGGATTTAAAATTGAAATGCTATCTAACGGTAGCAACCCAGTTTACAGTATTAAATTTTCGAAAAATGCACATCCTGTTATTGGTTTTTCAAAAACCTTTGATGCACAATTTAACCCGATGTCATCGTTTACAGCAATCATGACCTGCTCTAGTGCAGATCAAGGCTGTCCATTTATTGCAGGTGCAGAAAAACGAATTCCTATTACATATGAAGATCCAAAAGCATTTGACAATACGCCACAGCAATTGGAAAAATATGAGGAACGTAGCCTTCAAATTGCTACAGAACTAAAATATGTGTTTTCAAACATTACAAAATAATTACCATGACTGCAATCAATAAAAAATTAAGCTTTTTAGATAACTATCTTACATTATGGATTTTTATAGCTATGGCTATAGGTGTTGGTATCGGCTTTTTTGTCCCCTCATTTCCTGAGTTAGTGGAGTCTTATAGTAGTGGAACCACTAACATTCCAATCGCTATTGGGCTCATTTTAATGATGTATCCTCCATTGGCAAAAGTGAATTACGCCTTACTACCAAAAGTGTTTAAAGATGTCAAAGTCTTATCTATTTCTTTGGTTTTAAACTGGGTGCTTGGTCCTGTTTTAATGTTTGTGTTGGCCATTACATTTTTAAGAGACTATCCAGAATATATGGTTGGCCTAATCTTAATAGGTTTAGCACGCTGTATTGCTATGGTTTTAGTTTGGAATGATTTAGCAGAAGGCAGTAGTGAATACGGAGCTGGTTTGGTTGCTTTGAATAGTATATTTCAAGTGTTTGCATACAGTTTTTATGCCTACTTGTTTATTACGGTCCTTCCTCCCTATTTTGGTTTTGAAGGTGCCATCGTAAATATTTCTATTGCGACCATTGCCGAGAGTGTTGCCATTTATTTAGGTATTCCGTTTTTATTGGGTATTCTTTCGCGTTTAATTTTGGTAAAACTTAAAGGTGAAGACTGGTACACTACCAAATTTATTCCCGCCATTTCTCCAATGACCTTAATTGCGTTATTATTTACTATTGTAGTTATGTTTTCACTCAAAGGGGAGCTTATAGTGGAGATACCAATGGACGTTTTAATTATTGCAGTACCTTTATTAATATATTTCGCATTAATGTTTCTTATTGGCTTTTTCGTCAGTAAAGCCATGGGAGCCACTTACGATAAAAACGCAGCAATCGCATTTACAGCGGCTGGTAACAACTTTGAATTAGCCATTGCTGTAGCAATCGCTGTGTTTGGATTGAATTCTGGACAAGCATTCGCGGGCGTTGTTGGACCTTTGGTAGAAGTACCTGCTTTAATTCTATTGGTAAGAGTCGCATTTTGGTTACGTAAAAAGTACTATCTACCTAAAGCCACCTCATAACATACCACGATATCAGAAATTGCTGTTAAATTTTGTTTAACTAATAGATTAAATCGTTAAACATTCCGTATTTTTACATTGTAAATTAATTACAATGGCAAAAAAGAAAAATTTAACGCAAAGAGATATCATTTCATTTTACATGGATTACGTGTTAACCCATGATAAAAAACCAAATTCGGTATATGCCTTTGCAAAGGATAACAATTTTGAAGAACAGAAATTCTATGAATTTTTTAATTCTTTTGAATTACTAGAACAATCAATATTTAAAGTATTTTTTGATAATACTATAAGCGTGCTACACAAGAGTGAAGATTATCATTCATTTGATGCACGCAATAAATTACTTAGCTTCTATTTTACGTTTTTCGAAGTATTAACGGCAAATAGAAGCTACGTGATTCATGCCCTTAAGTCAGATAAAAATAAACTTAAGTCTTTAAAAACATTATCCCTTTTAAGAAAAAGCTTCACGGATTACATAGGGCATTTAGGCATTAAGACTATCGATCTTAAGCAAGAAAAACTTGAAGACCTAAAACACAAAGCTTTAAAAGAATCGGCTTGGGTGCAATTGTTAATCACCATGAAATTTTGGTTAGATGACACCTCTGCCTTATTTGAAAAAACAGATGTATTTATTGAAAAATCCGTACAGGCTAGTTTTGATGTTATCGATACCACTCCTTTAAAAAGTCTTATTGACTTTGGTAAATTCTTATACAAAGAAAAAATACACTCCAACTAGATGAAAACAATAGATAGTATTCCAATTACAAAAATTTCTAGAGCCACTAAATTGGTGTCTACAGGTGCAAAAGTTGGTGTGAATTATTTAAAGTATTACGGTGATAAAATGGTAAATTCTGAAGAAGATGCCAAAGCACGCCTTAATCAGAATAATGCCGAAGATATTTACGATAGCTTAAAAACCTTAAAAGGAAGTGCGCTAAAAGTAGCACAAATGTTGAGCATGGAAAAAAGCATTTTGCCTCAGGCTTATGTCGAAAAATTTTCTTTATCTCAATTTTCGGTGCCGCCATTATCACCGCCTTTGGTCATAAAAACATTTAAAAAATATTTTGGAAAACATCCCGAAGATTTATTCGATACTTTTAACGTAACTTCTGTCAATGCTGCTAGTATAGGTCAAGTCCATATGGCAGAGAAGGATGGGAAAAAACTTGCTGTGAAAATCCAATATCCAGGAGTTGCGGAAAGTATCGCGTCAGATTTAGCTTTGGTTAAACCTATTGCTATTAAGATGTTTAACATTAAAGGAAAAGATTCAGATAAGTATTTTAAAGAGGTTGAAAATAAATTAACCGAAGAAACCAATTACATTTTAGAAATTGAACAAAGCAAAGCGGTTGCAAACGCTTGCCAACATATTCCTAATCTAAAATTTCCAAAATATTACGAGGAATATTCATCTGAACGCATCATCACTATGGATTACATGAAAGGCGAACACCTTTCAGAATTTGTAATGCACAACACAGATGAAGCCTTAGCCAATCAGTTAGGCCAAGCCCTTTGGGATTTTTATATGTTTCAAATTCACAATTTAAGAAAAGTACATGCAGACCCACATCCTGGAAATTTTTTAATTTCGGAAGAAGGCAATTTAATTGCATTAGACTTTGGCTGTATGAAAACCATTCCAGAAGATTTCTACATTCCTTATTTCGAATTAGCTGAAAAAGAATGCATCGACAATCCAAAATTATTCACTGAGAAATTATACGAATTAGAAATTCTTAGAAAGGATGATTCAGAGGAAGAAATAAAATTCTTTAGTGCTATGTTTCATGAGTTATTAAGCTTGTTTACCAAACCATTTCATGTTGAAGAATTTGATTTTTCAAATCCAGAATTTTTCAATCAAATTTCAGAAATGGGACAACGGTATTCAAAAAGCACTGAACTTAGAAACATGAATGGCAATAGAGGTTCTAAACACTTTATTTACATCAATAGAACCTTCTTTGGACTGTATAATTTAATGTTCGATTTAAAATCTAAAAACGTTAAAATCAATAATTTCAAAAATCTATAGATGTTAGAATTTACCAGTGACGACTTTGAAAAAATGGACCATTTATACCGAATTAACCTCATTAACAGTTGTTCTGGTTATAAATCTGCAAATCTCATTGGCACAAAAAGCGAAGATGGTATTAGTAATGTCGCTGTATTTAGTTCTGTAACGCATTTGGGCTCAAATCCTGCTTTGTTAGGTTTCTTTTTGAGGCCAACAACAGTAATGCGTAACACTTATTCTAACTTAAAAACCACAGGGAAATATACCATTAATCACGTCCATTCTGATATCTTAAAAGACGCACATCATACGTCTGCAAAATACGATTCAAACATATCAGAATTCGATGCTACACAACTCACTGAAGACTATAAAGCTGATTTTTTAGCACCTTTTGTAAAGAATGCGCCTGTACAATTGGCTATGCAATTTGTTGAAGAATATCCTATTGCTGCCAACAATACGATTTTGGTTATTGGTAAAATTGAAACCTTATACCTAAATAATAATTTACTAGAAAAAGACGGTTTTGTAAATTTATCTAAAGGAAACGTAGCAACTATAAACGGACTCGACGGTTATGCTATTCCAGAATTAAAAACCCGTTTGGACTACCAAAGACCTAAACCAGAATTTGTAAACTCTAAAAGCTAATGCGCATATTAATCACAGGTACCACAGGCTATATTGCCAAAAGACTCGCACTTCAATTACTTGAAAATGAGCATGAATTAATCTGTTGTGTACGTGATTTAAACCGAATTCCAGATGAAATTGAGGACCATCCGTTATGTTCTTTTATAAAGGTAGATTTCTTAAAACCTGAAGATGCTGAAATTCCAAAAGACATCGATGCCGCGTATTATCTGATTCATTCCATGGCTACAAGTTCTGATGATTTTGAAGATTTAGAACAGCAATGTGCCCAAAATTTTAAAGACCTCGTTGAACCAACCAACTGTAAACAAGTCCTTTTTTTAAGTGGCATTGTTAACGATGCGTCGTTGTCTAAACACTTAAAATCGAGATTACAGGTTGAAAACACATTAAAATCAGATAACTACGCACTTACCACGTTTAGAGCAGGCATCATTGTTGGTAGCGGAAGTGCGTCTTTCGAAATTATAAGAGATATCGTAGAAAAGTTACCGTTTATGATTACACCAAAATGGCTCAATACAAAAACACAACCCTTAGCCGTTCGCGATGTGCTCAACTTTTTAGCAGGTGGTTTAGGCAAAACCGAATTGTATAATAATTCTTATGATATTTTCGGTCCGGAAGTACTGACCTACAAAGAAATGCTACTTCAATTTGCCAAAGTTAGAGGTTTAAAACGATACATTGTGACGTTACCTGTGCTAACACCAAAACTTTCGTCGTATTGGCTATATTTTGTAACCTCTACGTCGTTTAAATTGGCAGCTGCTTTGGTTGACAGTATGAAGGTTGAAGTGATTGGCAAATCAAGCAACATCAACAGCATTATTGGTATTGAACCCATGGATTACAAAACTGCTGTGGATTTAGCTTTTCAGAAAATTGAACAAAATGCTGTGATATCGAGTTGGAAAGATGCTGTGAGCAGCGGACGATTTAAAGACCAATTATCGAAGCATATTGAACTACCAAAATTCGGCTGTTTTAAAGACGTCAAGCAACGTAAAGTGACTGACGAAGAATTTACATTAAATAAAATTTGGGCCATTGGTGGCCGAAATGGTTGGTACAGCTTTAACGGCTTATGGAAACTAAGAGGTTATATGGACAAACTTTTTGGTGGTGTTGGCTTAAGACGTGGAAGAACAAGCGACACCAATCTAGAAGCTGGCGACGCCCTAGATTTCTGGCGCGTTTTATATGCGAATAAAGAAGAAAAACGACTCTTACTTTTCGCAGAAATGCGTTTACCTGGCGAAGCTTGGTTAGAATTTAAAATCGAAAATGGCCAATTGCACCAATGTGCAGTTTTTAGACCTAAAGGCATTTGGGGACGCTTATATTGGTATGCCGTTTTACCGTTTCATGCCTTTGTTTTTAATGGTATGATTAACGCTTTGGTAAAAAAATGAGAATGAAAACACCCCTGAAGTCCCCTCAAGGGGACAATAGTAACAGATAAACTTTGAAGGATTGTCCCCTTGAGGGGACTTTAAGGGTGTAAATACTATAGAATAGTTTTAATGACATGCCAAAAGGAATTAAAAAGAAAAATTTACCACAGAAAACATGTGTGTCTTGTAACCGTCCTTTCACATGGCGTAAAAAATGGGAACGCGATTGGGAAGACGTAAAATATTGTAGCGACAGATGCAAAAATCAAAAAATAATAGCAATTTAATATGGTTTAGAAATGATTTAAGAACCATAGATAATGCCGTTTTACACGAATCTCAGAAAAACGGTAATCCACTTATTGCTGTATATTGTTTTAATCCGCTTCACTTCACAATTGATAAATTCGGGTTTAATAAGACCGAGAAATTTAGAGCAAAATTTTTAATTGAATCTGTACGAGATTTAAAAAGGCAGCTCAACAATTTAAACATTGATTTATTGGTTTTTCATCAAGAACCAGAAGCTGTATTTCCAGAGCTTTGCAAAACATATAATGTCAATTCCATTTTTATACAAACCGAATGGACATCTGAAGAAATAGAAGTTGAACATGCTGTTAAATCTAAATTAGACTCTATTAACTGGCATAAAATTTACAATCAGTTTCTTTATCATCCGGAAGACCTTAATTTTGAAATTACACACACACCACAAGTCTTTACGAACTTTAGAAAACAACTTGAAAAACACGTTGCCATTCGTCCAGAGTTACAACCGAAAACATATCCTGAAAGTAATAGAATTACCAACATCACTAAAATACCAACACTCGAAGATTTAGGATTTGATGATTTTGAAACCCATCCGCATTCGGCTTTTCCTTTTAAAGGTGGCGAAACTGAAGCGAACAAGCGCCTCGAGGATTATTTTTTCAACACTAAAAAATTAGGGTTTTATAAAAAAACGAGAAACGGATTAGTTGGTACGGATTACAGTTCTAAATTTTCGCCTTGGTTGGCCAACGGTTGTATTTCTGCCAAAACCATTTATTGGCAAGTGAAAAAGTTTGAAAAGGAATTTTTCAAAAATCAATCGACGTATTGGCTCATTTTTGAACTCATTTGGCGCGATTATTTTAAATATGTGTCCTTAAGATATGGCAACCAAATCTTCAAGTTAGAAGGTATACTTCAAAAGGATTACGATTGGTCGTCAAATCAAACTCAAATTCAAAACTGGATTAACGGCGAAACTGAATCAGAGTTTGTAAACGCTAATATGATTGAACTCAAAGAAACAGGTTGGATGAGCAATAGAGGACGCCAAAATGTAGCTTCTTATTTTGCCAAAGCATTAGAACTAGATTGGCGCATTGGTGCCGCCTATTTTGAGTCTTTACTCATAGATTATGATGTGCACAGCAATTATGGCAATTGGATGTATGTTGCAGGTGTTGGCAACGACCCAAGAGATAGAAAATTTAATGTTGAATTACAAGCAGAACGTTATGATGCGAATAGAAAATTTAGAAGCCTTTGGTTACAACCAACATTATTCTGAAAACGAAACGTCACATCGAGTGATTTTGTAGTATGAAAAATAGTATCGAGATGCATTTGGTTCTAAAACCTTGTAGGTCTTTTAGCCAACGATAAATACCTACAAGGTACTCAAGACCTTGCAGGATTAAAAACAAAAAAGAAAACATTGAAAAAAGCCATACTCATATTCCCACATCAATTATTTAAGGATGCACCAATTCTTAAAGTAGATGCTGATATTTATTTAATTGAAGAATTCTTATTCTTTAAACACTATAAATTTCACAAACAAAAAATTGCGTTTCATAGAGCTTCGATGAAGGCTTATGCAAATTATCTCGAAACCCAAGATAAAACCGTAAACTATATTGAAGCGACAACAAAACTATCAGACGTTAGGCAACTGATACCAAAGCTTATTGAAGATGGTATTGAAAAATTGCACGTTATTGACCCAACAGATAATTGGCTTCAAAAACGCATTAATTCGGCTTCTAAATCTATTGAGATTAAATGGTATGAAAATCCATTATTCATAAATACTAAAGACGAATTAAGCTCTTTTTTCAAACCCACGAAAAAGAAATTCTTTCAAACCTCTTTTTACAAACAACAACGTAAACAACGAGACATTTTAATGGTTAATAGTGAGCCAGAAGGTGGCAAACTCACGTATGATTCTGATAACCGAAAGAAATATCCAAAAGACAAAACACCTCCATCGATTCATTTTCCAGATAAAACCGATTATCACAAGGAAGCCGAAACTTATGTCAACGCTAATTTTAGTGACCATTATGGCGAACTCAATGATTTTGTCGTTTATCCTATAGATTTTAAAGCTTCAGAAGAATGGTTGAACCAGTTTTTTGAACAACGTTTTCATGAGTTTGGACCTTATGAAGATGCCATTGTTAAAGAAGAGCACTTTTTAAATCATAGCATTCTGTCGCCTCTTATTAATGTTGGATTACTTCAACCTCTAGATGTTATTGAAAAGGCTATCGATTATGCAAAATCTAATGATGTGCCATTAAATTCTTTAGAAGGTTTTGTACGCCAAATATTAGGATGGCGCGAATTTATAAGAGGTGTGTACGAAGTAAAAGGCACTGAAGAACGGACAAAGAACTTTTGGAATTTCAACAAGAAAATTCCAGCGTCCTTCTATGATGGCAGCACAGGAATTAAACCTATTGACGATGTTATTAAAAAAGTATTAAAAACAGGCTACGCACATCATATTGAACGCTTAATGCTACTCGGTAATTTTATGGTGCTTTGCGAATTTCATCCAGACGAGGTTTACCAATGGTTTATGGAACTATTTATCGACGCCTACGATTGGGTTATGGTACCTAATGTGTATGGCATGAGTCTGTTTGCAGATGGTGGCTTAATGTCTACGAAACCTTACATCAGCAGTAGCAACTATATTATGAAAATGAGCAACTATGCTAAAGGCGATTGGCGAGCAACTTGGGATGGTTTATTCTGGACGTTTATGGATAAGCATCGCGATTTCTTCGCAGGCAATCCAAGACTGGGCATGCTATTAGGCAATTTAGACAAAATGAAAAAAGAGACTTTAGAAAATCATTTTAATAACGCAGAACAGTTTTTAGAGCAACTTTAAGATGACAACAAAAGAACATATCAATGTCGTTTGGCTGAAACGCGATTTAAGACTTCAGGATAATGAAGCAATATCAAATGCTTTAAAATCAAGCAAACGTGTTCTTATGGTATATGTTTTTGAGCGATTATTATTGAATGATGCCCATTATAGCGAACGGCATTTCAATTTTATAAAAGAATCTTTAAGAGATTTAAATGCAAATCTTGCTTCGCACCAGACTAAAATACTCACTGTAACTAGTGATATTACGAGTGTTTTCAACCAACTACAAGCATTCTACAAAATTGATACGTTTTTTTCACATGTTGAAACCGGATTGCTAGTCACTTATAATAGAGATAAGGAATTTACACGCTATTGCCGAAACAATTTAATTCACTGGAAAGAATCTAAAAACAATGGTGTTGAACGTGGCTTGGTAAACAGAGACAATTGGTTTGAGAATTGGGAAACCTACATGAATAGCACTTTGGAAGTGTTTCAACCTAACGACAATCAATTATTAAATCTTTCAGAAATTGAAACCTTAGAAAACGTGCTTTCGGTATCAGATTTAACAACACCTGAAGATACAAAGTTTCAGAAAGGCGGCACAACCATGGGTTGGAAATATGCCAATTCATTTTTTGAAAGCAGACATGAAGATTATATGGTTAATATTTCTAAACCTGAAGCATCAAGAACAAGTTGCAGCCGAATTTCGCCATACATTGCTTGGGGAAATTTATCCATTAGACAAGTGTTTCAGAAGGCTAAACACTTAAAATCATCAGCTCAAGATAAACGTCACATAAGTGCATTTATTTCTAGATTACGATGGCAAGCCCATTTTATTCAAAAGTTTGAAATGGAACATACCATGGAAAACGCAAGCGTCAACAAAGGTTATCATAAATTAAAGAAAACGCTTTCTGAACGTTATCAAAACGCATGGAAAGAAGGCCAAACCGGATTTCCGTTAGTCGATGCGAGTATGCGCTGTTTAATTGAAACAGGTTACGTAAATTTTAGAATGCGTGCCATGTTGGCATCTTTTTTCACACATATCCTTTGGCAACCATGGCAGTCAGCAACCACACATTTATCACAACAATTTTTAGATTTCGAACCTGGCATCCATTTTCCACAATTACAGATGCAAGCAGGTGAAACAGGCATCAATAATCTCAGAATTTATAATCCAACACTTAACGGTTTAAAGCACGATCCTGATGCGGTGTTTATTAAAAATTGGATTCCAGAATTGGCGAACTTAGATACCCCTTTTATCCATGAACCTTATTTGATGACTGAGATGGAACAAGCCTTTTACAATTTTAAGGTAGGCGAAGATTACCCAATGCCTGTAGTAGATGTAAAGGAAAACCGAAAGCGCGCTAGTGCTATTTTGTGGAACATGAAGAAAGATCCAGAAGTGTTACGTGAAAGTTATAGAATCTTAAAACGACATACTTTACAAGATAGGAAGCGTATATTGAGAAGTGATTGATTTTTATTCCGTTACCCAATAAATTCCTTAGTCATAATTATCTGTTAATTTTTGTTTAATCTTTACAAAGAAGAGTTAAACATTTTATATATTTGATAATATATGATACTCAATACCACACACCGTAATCCTGAACACAAGCAAATCATTGCCGACTTAGTTGGCAGTCCGTTTAGTTTGGTACAGAAATTGAAAATGAATGGTGTAGGTTCTAAACGTATGATAATTGATGAAGTAAGCCCGAATATGCAGTCGATGATGAATTTGGTTTCTGATATTAATTACGGGAATATTGAACTAAGACCAAAAGGTATTTTGATTAGAATTAATAAAGGGTTACAAACTTTTACGTGGATTATACCTTATTACCATTTAGTTATATATAAAATCAATGGGTCGAGTATACATGCACAAGGAAAATTTGTGCACTTTCGTGCCAATAAAACTTTTAAAGAAAATAAGAAGTTTTTTGACAAATTAATGGATGAAAAAGTAAAGTATGATTTACAATATACAATGCCTTACGGACTATGAGTTTAGAACTAAAAGACATTGACCGAATTATTGAAATGGCATGGGAAGACAGAACACCGTTTGACGCTATTACATTTCAATTCAATTTAAAAGAACAGGAGGTTATTAATTTGATGCGGCGCGAATTAAAACCAAGTAGCTTCAGATTATGGAGAGCGCGAGTGCAAGGCAGAGCTACTAAACACAGTAAAAAAAGAACGTTTGACAAAGGCAGATTTAAATGCTCGAGACAAAGAACAATAACAAATAACTCTATTTCAAAACGTTAACACGTGCTTTGATTTAAGTTTGGAGTACTTAAAGACAGCACATTAAAAAGATTCTATGAAATGAGTCAAGTTCAATTAACAATTATAAAGTAGACTTGACGAATTCCATCTGACCTTTGATTAAATTTTTAAAAAACAGATGAATACAGAAACGACTTCCAAAACAAATGGAACGCTCAATGGTTTCACCAACGAAGCTATAGGCGACGACCATTTATTTACAAGTTTAGACACACCAATGAAAGCGAATGCTTTTGATATGTCTAGCGAAGAAAAGAAAAAACGCATATCTATTTTATTTTCAGAAATAATGGATGTTATGGGTTTAGATTTAAACGATGATTCTCTTCAAGGCACACCAGACCGTGTTGCAAAAATGTATATTGAAGAAATATTTTCAGGTTTAGACCCAAAAAACAAGCCAAAAATGGCGCTTTTTGAAAATAAATACCAATATAATCAGATGTTGGTAGAAAAAAATATTACCTTTTACTCTAATTGTGAGCATCATTTTGTACCGATAATAGGAAAAGCACATATTGCCTACAAGTCATCTGGAAAAGTTATTGGACTCTCTAAATTAAATAGAATAGTTCAATATTATGCCAAACGTCCGCAAGTTCAAGAGCGTTTAACAAATCAAATTGCCAATGAATTAAAATCAGTTTTAGATACTGAAGACGTGGCAGTGATTATAGATGCTAAACATTTATGTGTTTCATCTAGAGGTGTACAAGACGATACATCCACAACAATAACAACATTTTATGGAGGCGAATTTAATAACGCTTCAAAAATTTTAGAATTACAAAACTATTTAAACAATTAAGCTATGAGTACAGTAGAAAAAGCTTTAGAATTTGAAAACAGAAAGTTTTCATTTAAAACAACAAGTGACAGAATTTTAGCGGCAAGAGAAGCTAAAGATTTAATATTAGAAGTCAACGAATTATATAAGAAAGAAAAAGACAGCAAATTAATGGATTTAATGAAGCGTCTTACAGTGATTAAGCAAAAGATTGAAAAGCGCTTAAAAGGTAGACCATTAACAGCAACGTCTTAAGTCTCGCGATGAAAAGATTAATTATTATTGGAGGAAGCAAAGGTATTGGTAAAGCAATCATCTCATCTTTGCTTTCTTCTTATGATGAGATTGTTAATATCAGTCGTACATCGCCAGAAGAGTCACATCCTAATTTAAAACACTTTGATTGTGATATTCTTGTTGATGCGTTACCTAAAATAGACCAAGCCGACGGGTTAGTGTATTGTCCTGGAAGTATTAATCTTAAACCGATAAACAGACTTAGCGTTGATGATTTTAAAAATGATTTTGACATTAATGTTATTGGTGCGGTAAAGGCCATACAAACCTATCTACCAGCTTTAAAAAATGGTAGCAAACCATCAATTGTATTATTCAGTACAGTGGCTGCTAAGTTAGGCATGCCTTTTCACGCTAGCGTTGCCGCTTCAAAATCGGCAATCGAAGGCTTAACAAAGTCTCTAGGTGCAGAATTAGCACCCAATATACGCATCAATGCGATTGCACCAACGGTTACTAATACTGAGTTGGCTTCAAAATTATTGCGTAATGAACGGATGATTGATAATATGAATGAGCGTCATCCCTTAAAAAAATATCTTCAACCCGAAGAGGTTGCAGATATGGCAGGCTTTCTATTATCAGAAAAAGCGGCTTCTATGTCAGGACAAATATTTGAAATGGACTGCGGCATCGTAAGTTTCAAATTGTAAATACCTATTAAATATTTAATACTAAACCATCATGATAGCAACTGCTACGCAATCCGTGTACGATATTAAGATCAACAGCCTTCAAGGTCAACCTATAGATTTACAACAATTTAAAGATAAAAAGATCCTATTTGTCAACGTCGCTTCTAAATGCGGATTTACTCCTCAGTATAGAGATTTACAAAAATTACAGGATACTTATAAAGATTCACTTGTAGTAATTGGAGTGCCATGTAACCAATTTGGAAAACAAGAACCTGGAAACTCTAAAGACATACAAGAGTTCTGTGAAGTTAACTATGGTGTTTCCTTTGTAATGACTGAAAAAATTGGCGTTAAGGGAGAACATCAACATCCACTTTATACTTGGTTAACAAAAAAGTCTTTAAATGGAAAACAAAATTCAGTGGTGAAATGGAATTTTCAGAAATATTTAATTGATGAACATGGAGAATTTCTCAACTACTATTATTCTATCACAAGCCCTAAAAGTTCAAGACTATTAAAGTATTTAAAATAGAGAATGATGTTTGGATTATTTAAGAAAAAATCAGAAGTAGAAAAACTGCAAAACCAATACGAAATACTAATGGCAGATTGGCATAAACTTTCTACCATAAATAGAACTGAAAGCGATAAAAAGTATGCTGAAGCTCAATTAATCAGTGATAAAATTGATAACTTAAAAAACAATTAGATTGAAAAAAATATATTTATTCATCATATTTTTGGTTATTAATTTTGGTGCCCTTGCGCTTGGGAGTTGGTTTATGGGAGACGCCGTTACGGGAGATTGGTATACTAATCTAAACAAAGCACCTTGGACACCTCCAGGTTGGGTTTTTGGAGCCGCTTGGACACTAATAATGGTTTGCTTTTCGGTATACCTAAGCTTTTTGTTCTCTATCCGGAATTCAAAATTTGTCGTGTTTGTTTATGGCATAGCGACCCTACTAAATGTGAGCTGGAATTATATGTTCTTTAATCAACACTTAACCAATTTAGGTTTTGTAAATATTATCTTACTAACATTAGTGATTATTTATTTCTTTATTACGTTTGGTGATGATAAATTGACCCAAATAAAATATCTATTATTACCATATATTATTTGGCTTTGTATCGCAACGTCCTTAAATGGTTATGTTGTGTTTAATAATTAGTTTTAAGTTCTAAGTTCTCTCAACTAGCAAGTTTCAATCGCACACAAATAAAATAAGGTACTGTGCTATTGATAATACAATCATAAATCAACCAGCTTATTATATTTTAATATATACACATACACCCCTGAAGTTATAATTGTCATGAAAATATACACCTTACACAAAAAACAAAAGCTCCCTATTTCAGTTGAACAAGCATGGGAGTTTTTATCAAGTCCAGCGAATTTAAAAACCATCACACCAGATTACATGAGTTTTGATATTCTCTCTGGTGCAGATAGACCAATGTTTCCTGGACAGATTATTCAATATATTGTAACACCAGTTTTAGGCATTAAAACAAAATGGGTGACTGAAATCACACATGTAAAAGATCAGGAATATTTTGTTGATGAGCAACGTTTTGGACCTTATGCGTTGTGGCATCATAAGCATTTTATAAAAGCCATTGAAGGTGGTGTTGAAATGGAAGACATCATAGATTATAAAGTTCCAATGGGAATTCTTGGGCAATTAGTACACCCTATTTTAGTAAAACCTAAATTGGAAGAGATTTTTAATTACAGAACGACTAAGTTGGAGGAATTATTTGGGAAATATGGTCAGTAAGCTGCAAAGTTTCAGAGATTCAAAGGCTGACTATATTAACCTAAACTTTTTACTTTACACTTAACACTTTTCCACTTTACACTTTCTACTAATTAACAACAACACATGAATAAAAAATTAAACATTTTCTGGTTTAGACGCGATTTAAGACTGGACGATAACCTTGGATTTTATGAAGCCTTAAAAGGTGACCTCCCGGTTCTTCCTATTTTCATATTTGATAGTGAAATTTTAGATCAGTTACCAAAAGACGATGCTCGGGTTACGTTTATTCACCAAACGCTTCAAACCATGAGGCAAACGTTACAAGATGATTACAATAGTAGTATTGCTATACTGCATGGCAAGCCTGAAGCTGTTTTTGAACAGTTAATTAAAGATTATGAAGTTAACACGGTCTTTACCAATCATGATTATGAACCTTATGCAACGCAACGTGATCAAAAGATACAAGCATTACTAGAATCCCATGACATTGCCTTCAAAACCTATAAGGACCAAGTAATATTTGAAAAAGATGAAGTCGTTAAAAAAGATGGGAAACCTTATTTGGTTTATACTCCTTATATGAGGACTTGGAAAGAAAAGTTTCAATCTATCAATCTAGAAATTTATTATACCAATTCGTATTTAAGTAATGTCATTGAACATAGTAGACTTCCAAATCTCAGTTTATCCGATATAGGTTTTGAAAAATCAAATCAAGACATTACAGATTATGAGGTGACTCCGACTATGATTCAGGATTATGAAGCTACGAGAAACTTTCCTGCAAAAGACTCCACATCGCGTTTAGGTCCGCACCTTCGCTTTGGTACCGTTAGCATTCGAAAAATGGTAAAAAAAGCCATTGCACAAGAAAATGAAATATTTTGGCAAGAACTCATATGGCGTGAATTTTTTATGCAGATCCTTTGGCATTTTCCACAGACAACAACTAAAGCCTTCAAACCTAAATACGACCGAATTGAATGGAGGAATAATGAGGACGAGTTCAAAAAATGGTGCAAAGGTAAAACAGGTTATCCCTTAGTTGATGCCGGTATGAGGCAACTCAACCAAACTGGCTTTATGCACAATAGAGTACGCATGCTTGTTGGTAGTTTTCTATGTAAACATTTACTTATTGATTGGCGTTGGGGAGAAGCCTATTTTGCTGAAAAATTACACGATTATGATATGGCTAGTAATGTCGGTAATTGGCAATGGATTGCTGGATGTGGTGTTGATGCCGCTCCGTATTTTAGAATTTTCAATCCAACGACACAGATACAGAAATTCGACAAGAATCATGAGTACATAAACAAATGGGTTCCGGAATATCAAGAACTTATTTATCCACAGCCCATGGTGGATCATAAAGCAGCAAGAGAACGTTGTTTGGAAACGTACAAAGCGGCTGTATCATAATTTTTTAAAAAAAATAATGTAAACACAATAAAACCAACACATTAACGTTTACAACTATAAGACGATTAATGTCTTAATTGAAATAACCATTTTCAACAAACAATTTTAAAAGCTCTGATTAGTCATCAGAGCTTTTTTATTTTAATCATTTAATAATACGATAAGACATCAATCTTTTTGTTAACTTTAAAGCACAAATTTAAAATCGAAACACTATGAATACTTGGGGAGTTGCAAAAAAATGGAAAGAAATGTGCGAAAAAGGTAATAACCTCGATTGCATTAATGAGCTATATGCAGACAATGTGGTAAGCCGAGAAATGCCTGGAACACCCGGAGAAATTATAACAGGAAAAGAAAATGTTTGGAATAAAAGTAAGGAGTGGATAGACAGTGTTGAAAGCATCCATTTTAGCAGTATTAGTAATCCTTTAGTTGCTGGCACCTTTTTTACAGCAAAAATGGATTTCGATTGTACGTTTAAAAATAAAGGCAGACAAAAAATACAAGAAGTCTGTGTTTATGAAGTTGTTGATGGTAAAATTACGAGTGAGCAATATTTTTATTAAATGAATGCCGTTTTATCGAAAATAAAAAAGCTTCAAGATGTAACTTGAAGCTTTTACTATACCATGCTGTTTTGATCGTCACTCCAAAAAGTAAAGCGATCAAAATAATTAATTTCCTTCTATACGTTCAATTTTAGCTCCTATAGCTCTTAAACGTTCATCTATATTTTCGTAACCACGATCTATCTGTTCAATATTATGAATAATTGAAGTCCCTTTTGCGGATAAAGCCGCAATTAATAAGGATACCCCAGCTCTAATATCTGGAGACGTCATGGTGGTTGCCTTTAATGTCGATTTATAATCGTGACCAATTACCGTTGCTCTGTGTGGATCGCAAAGAATAATTTTTGCTCCCATATCAATTAATTTATCGACAAAAAACAAACGGCTTTCAAACATTTTTTGGTGTACAATGGCACTTCCTCTTGCTTGTGTTAAGACCGTTAAAATAATACTCAATAAATCAGGAGTAAATCCAGGCCATGGTGCATCTGAAATGGTTAAAATTGAACCATCTATAAAATTCTGAACTTCATAACCATCCGTATGTGCTGGAATATGAATATCATCTCCTTGACGCTCAACAGTAATGCCTATTTTACGAAAGACATTAGGGATTTGACCTAAATCATCCCAACTCACATTGGTAATCGTCAGCTCACTTTTGGTCATCGCAGCCAAACCAATCCAGCTACCAATCTCAATCATATCTGGTAACATTCTATGCTCAGTACCACCTAAAACATCTACTCCTTCAATGCGCAATAAATTTGAACCAACACCTGATATTTTGGCTCCCATACGATTCAGCATTTTACACAGTTGTTGTAAATACGGTTCGCAAGCGGCATTATAAATCGTGGTTGTACCTTCTGCTAAAACAGCCGCCATAACAATATTCGCGGTTCCGGTAACCGACGCTTCATCTAAAAGCATGTAGGTACCTTTTAACTTTTTAGCTTCAACTCCATAAAATAAATCCTCCTTATTGTAACGGAATTTTGCGCCTAGATTAATAAAACCTTCAAAGTGTGTATCTAAACGACGACGTCCAATTTTATCACCTCCTGGTTTAGGAATATAACCTCTACCAAAACGTGCTAGCAAAGGGCCGACAATCATAATAGAACCTCTTAAACCTTTACCGTCTTCTTTAAACTCTGCAGATTCTAAATAGTCTAAATTAAGATCATCTGCTTTAAACGTATAAGATCCTTTAGCAACTTTATTGATTTTAACACCCAACTTTTTTAACAAAGCAATGAGTTTATTGACATCAATAATATCGGGAATGTTATCTATCTTAATTTCTTCAGCAGTTAAAAGTACCGCACATAAGATTTGTAAAGCTTCATTTTTGGCGCCTTGAGGTTGAATTTCACCTTTTAATTGGTGACCTCCTTCAATTTTAAATGTACTCATTCGTTATTAGTAACGTTTTCTGTTATTAGAATATTTTTTCTTGTTAGAGTTATTACTCTTTTTATTAGAATTGTTTTTACCACCATACTTAGATTTGGTACGCATTAAACTTGTCGCATCACTCAAATCTTCATCACTATTCTTTAAGTTGATGTTACCACCAGAAAGCTCATACAAATGATTATAGATGACATCGTCTTCAACGGTATCTTTATTCCAATTAAGGAAACACTTTTTCATATGATTCGCAATGGTAAACGTTAAAGCTTCCTTTAACTCACCATCTTCCCAACCTACAGCAACATCAATCATAGTCTTGATATTATTACCATAAAAACGGTATTTTGGATGATTTTGAGGATATTTTAAAGGTTCTGGCTTAGCGTGAATTTCTTCTTTTGATGGTTCACCATAAGGGGCATCCACATCAATTTCAAAATTTGCCATAATAAACAATTGATCCCATAATTTATGCTGAAAATCTGGCACATCTCTTAAATGTGGCTGTAGATTTCCCATTACAGCAATAATTGCTTTAGCTACTTTATTACGTTCTTCTTTTGTTTCGCGAGTCTTAGCGTAATTAATCATCTTCTGCAGATGACGTCCATATTCTGGAATAATTAAATGCTCGCGCTCTGTGTTGTATTCTAAATCGTCAATCAAAATTGTAAAATAAGTGTATGTGTAGTAAATCGTTTTAAACCCGAAGTCTCTAGGTTTTGTTGCAAAGTACGAAAAAATATGAAGCTTAATAGAAATTTTACAAGGAAATTACTCCTTCTACATTTTCGGCTACTTCTTTATATTTAGCAATCACTACCTCAGGATTTTTTAATCTTACATTAATAGACACACTTGTGTATTTTCCATTTTTAGATTCTGTGGTCGTTATAACCGCCCCTAAATTATCAAAAAGGGCTTCGATATGATTGACTCCCGATCCTTTTGTAAGCACAATAAATTTATATAAATATTCCGATGGCCAAGTGGTTGTATCGTAAAGTTGAGATTTTAATTTTTCGTAAAACTCGTCTGTTTTTTTAGAATTATCCATGTTGAAATTTTTCAGTTGTAAAGATACGTTTAACTTTACATTTTTATCTGTTATTTTTACATCAAAAATATTGCCAATTTGAATCCAAAAAAAGTCGTTATCGCAGGTGGACCCGGAACAGGAAAAACCACAATTATTAATGAGTTAAAAAATCGTGAGTTTTTATGCTATGATGAAATCTCTAGGCAAATCACCTTACAAGCCCGAAAAGATGGCATTGAACAACTTTTTTTGACAGAACCGCTTTTGTTTAGCGAAAAACTTTTGGAAGGCAGAACGAAACAATTTACGGATGCAGAACAAGAGTCTGAACATGTGGTTTTCTTGGACAGAGGCTTACCAGATGTTATTGCTTATATGGATTATATTGGCGATACGTATCCAGAACATTTTGTAGCAACCTGTGACAGTCATAAGTACAATTCCATCTTTATTTTAGCCCCTTGGCAAGATATTTTTACAAGTGACAGTGAGCGTTATGAAAATTTTGAAGAAGCCATTGAAATCCATCAACATTTATTAGAAACCTACAAGCGATTTGGGTATCAATTAATTGACGTACCTTTTGGAAGTGTAGAATCTAGAGTAGACTTTATTCTAGAGTTCTTAAATTTGCAGTAATGCGAGTTTTACTATGTAATGTCGTATTTTTAATTTGAATTATTTTTTAGTTCAGATGAAATAGAAAATCAAAGCATAGCAGTAGTTACGGTTTTATTTTATATTGATATATGAGCAAAAAAGAAACAAATTAAAGCGATTTTAGATAGCAAAATTGGCATCATGCATCCTATAGAAGTATTAGAACGGTATTGGAATCACACCTCCTTTAGACCGCTTCAAGAAGAAATCATAACATCGGTTTTAAACCGAGAAGACACCTTTGCGTTATTACCAACGGGAGGAGGTAAATCGGTTTGTTTTCAAATTCCGGCCTTAATCCAAGATGGTATCTGTATTGTTATTTCTCCGCTTATTGCTTTAATGAAAGACCAAGTGAATACCTTAAAAGCAAAAGGTATTAAAGCCATTGCATTAACTTCTGGCCTATCTTATAAAGATCTTGATACGCAACTCGATAATTGTATTTACGGCAACTATAAGTTTCTTTACCTGTCGCCAGAGCGCTTACAACAATCTTTAGTACAAGAGCGTATTCAGCAAATGCGCGTCAATTTAATTGCAATTGATGAAGCGCATTGCATCAGTCAATGGGGTAATGATTTTAGACCAGCATACAAAAACATTTCAACTTTACGAGAAATGCATCCACACGTTAATTGTATTGCTTTAACGGCAAGTGCAAAGTATGATGTGATAAATGATATTGTTGATAATCTCGATTTTATAAATCCAAAAATCTACAAAGCGTCATTTGCCAGACCCAATATTGCCTATAACGTTGTTCACACCGACGATAAATTATATCAGCTCGAATATTTTTTAAGAACATATTCCGGTTCATCCATTATATATGTTAGAAATCGAAGGGCTACTACAGATATTCATAATTTTTTAAATGCAAAAGGGTTCTCCTCGACCTACTTCCATGGAGGCATTACCAATAAAGAAAAACAAAAGCGTTTATACGAATGGACTAATGGTCAGAAACAAATTATGGTCGCTACCACAGCTTTTGGAATGGGTATTGACAAAGCAGATGTAAAAACGGTTATTCATATTAATTTACCAGAAAGTTTAGAAAGTTATTACCAAGAAGCAGGAAGAGCAGGTAGGAATGGAGAATTAGCACAAGCTATTATCTTAAAACAACATATAGATGAAGACCACCTTCGCAGTCAGTTTTTGAGCAGCTTACCGTCTGTTGCTTTTGTAAAAACGGTATATAATAAATTGTGTAACTATTTTCAAATTTCTTATGGCGAAGGCGAAAACACCATGCATCAATTCGATTTTAAATCGTTTTGTCACCATTATAAATTAAGTGCTAGTATTACTTATAATGCATTACTATTGTTAGATAGAAATGCGATTATTACCCTTACACAGCATTTTAATTTTAGAACAAAAATTCAATTTATTACCACTAATGCGGTCTTATTTAAATATTTAGAAACCCATTTAGATTTAAACATCCTCGTGAAAGTTTTACTACGAACCTATGGAGGTATTTTTGACTATGACACCAAAGTGAATCTAGGTTTAGTGGTTAAGAAAGTAAATCTTCCCGAAAATCAAGTCATTACGCAGTTGCAACGTTTAGAAAAAGACGAGGTGATCAGTTTACAAATCGCAAATACAGATTCTGAAATTACCTTTTTAAAACCACGTGAAGACGATATCACCATTAATCCCATCGCCAAAACGATAAAACAACAGCACACCTTAAAACACCAGCAAATTGAAGCTGTTTTGAGTTATATAAAGAATGATTTGGTCTGCAGAAGTCAACAACTCTTAAGCTATTTTGGGGAACAAACAGTTCAAAATTGTGGTATCTGTTCTGTATGCATTGCTAAAGCTTCCAAAACCAATCCGACTGCTGGGGTCACAAATCAAATTCTGAAAGCGTTACAAGCTGAAACCTTATCTTCGCGTCAATTATTACAGCATATTAATTGTTCTGAAAAGGTCCTATTAAAAAGTCTTTTAGAACTTATAGAACTAAATAAAATAAAATTAACACACGCTAATACTTACACACTTGTATGACACATAAACGTGATTTACGCATTGTTTTTATGGGCACACCAGATTTTGCGGTGGCTACATTGAAAGCGCTTATTGATAATAATTATAACGTTGTTGGAGTGATTACAGCTCCAGACAGACCTGCAGGACGCGGACAAAAATTAAGAGCTTCAGCAGTTAAGGCATTCGCTTTAGAGCATCAGTTAAATATATTACAGCCTACTAACTTAAAAGCTGAACACTTTTTAGAAGAATTAAAGGCTTTAAATGCCAATCTACAAATTATAGTCGCATTTAGAATGTTACCAAAAGTCGTGTGGCAAATGCCAGCATATGGCACATTTAACCTTCATGCATCATTATTACCACAATATCGTGGAGCAGCACCAATCCACTGGGCAATTATTAATGGGGAAACCAAAACGGGAGTGACGACGTTCTTTATTGATGAGAAAATTGATACTGGTGCTATTATTCAGAGTGAAGAAACTGAAATATCACCTACAACAACTGTTGGTGAATTACATGATGATTTAATGGCTATTGGAAGCAATTTGGTGATAAAGACCGTAGAGCGTATCGAGACGGATTCTGTGACTACGACAATTCAACCGCAAACCGACGATTTAAAAACAGCTTATAAACTTAATCGTGAGAACTGTAAAATAGATTGGTCGCAACCTATAGACACTATTTACAATAAGATCAGAGGCTTAAACCCTTTTCCTGCAGCTTGGTGTTATCTCGATAATAATGAAGATAAGCCCTTATCTGTAAAATTATATGGAGTAGAAAAATGTATTGAAAACCATAATTATGCGAATGGTCATATTATTACAACAAAAGAAGAACTAAAGGTCGCGTGTCAAGGAGGTTATATTCATATTTTAGAGATTCAACTTCCTGGAAAGCGAAAAATGGAAATGAAATCCTTACGTAATGGGTTTCGTTTTTCTGAATCTTCAAAACTGCTGTAAACCCTTATTACCATTGGTTTTACAAAAAATCCGATGAAATACACAGCCTTTATTAACAAATGTTATAAGTTATTAACAAAAAGCCGTATTTCCCTTGCTATTACTTGTATAGCTTAATATTCCTAATAATTTTGTGTACGGATTTTAAAGAACTATTATTTTAGAACCGAAATTTTAACAATTTAAATTTAATATTTATGAACAAAACAGATTTAATCAATGGAATGGCAGAGAACGCTGGAATCACTAAGGCAGCTGCTAAAAAAGCATTAGACTCTCTATTAGTAGACATCGAAGGATCTTTACAAAAAGGAAACAGAGTATCTTTAGTAGGTTTTGGTTCTTGGTCAGTTTCTAGAAGAGCTGCAAGAGACGGAAGAAACCCACAGACAGGAAAAACTATAAAAATCAAAGCAAAAAATGTAGTAAAATTTAAGGCAGGTTCTGACTTAAGTAGCGCTGTAAACTAAAACATTTTTTTGTTTGAAATAAAAAACCTGCTCATTGAGCAGGTTTTTTTTTGCTCCCGTTTTAAATAGACTATCAGATATTTAAGTACATATTAGTTGCTTTTTTAACAAAAAAAACATAGATTTAATCATAACAAATCTAGAAAAGGAAGAATGAACAAACCCGAAAAAGGCAATTTACTCATTGCGGAGCCATCTATTATCGGTGATATTTCATTTAATCGTGCTGTGATTCTTTTAGCGGATCACAACGCTTTAGGTTCCGTTGGCTTCATTTTAAACAAACCATTAGACTATAACCTCAAAGATCTTATTGAGGGTACTGAATCTGAGTTCCCTGTTTATAATGGTGGCCCTGTAGAACAAGATAATCTCTATTTTATTCACAAATCACCAGAATTAATTCCTAATAGTATTGAAATATCAAACGGTATTTTTTGGGGAGGAGATTTTAATATTGTTTTGAATTTAATTAATAAAGGCAAAATATCGACAGGTGATATTCGTTTCTTTTTGGGCTATTCTGGTTGGGACGAACAGCAACTCGATAACGAACTTAAATCAAATGCCTGGTTGGTTTCAGAAAATGTCTACAATAAAGAGATTATTTCTAAACCTTGTAATTCTTTCTGGCGTGAAAAAATGCTAGAACTTGGTGGAGACTATAGTATTTGGTCTAACGCCCCCGAGAATCCAAGTTATAATTAACCGTTATAAAGCTAATAAGAATCCCTTAAAGGGTGGTTTCTTTTAATGGCTTATATTATTTCTTACGACAGCAATCTCAACTTGGCATTTAATTTTGATACAAGCCCTTGAGCAAAGACACTTCCATAGTTTTTTTTGCGATATTTAGTAATAGGCACAATCCCTTTAATCACATTAGTTATAAATAATTCGTCTGCTTTTTGAAGTTCAAAAGGACTTATAGATGCTTCTTCTACGACGATGTTGACATCTTTTGCTAAAAGTTCTAAAATTTGCTTCCGCATAACCCCTTTAAGACACCCTTCTTCTAAAGGCGGTGTTTTTACCTTACCATCTTTAATCAAGAATAAATTCCCATTTAAAGCTTCTAAAACATGTTTATCCGTATTTAAGACTAAACAATTATCTAAATCATTTTCTTTCGCATATATACTTCCAATGACTTGAATAGCTTTATTATTAGATTTTAATCCTGATAACAATCCAGGTGCTACAAAGTAATCCTTGTATAAATCAACTATACAATTGCCATGTACATCAATCTTATAAAATGGATCGTGATGCGGTTCTGCATCAATATTAAAATGAACCTGAGTGGCGTCTGACGGTAAGTATTTTCCACCTTCACCTCTATCAACATTTAGTCTTACCCGTGCAGCTGCTTGTAACAAATCATTAGCCTCTAAAGTTTTTAGTATTTCAGACTCTAGGAATTCCATCGTAAAATTCATAGGTATATCCATTCGAAGTATACGCATAGACGCCATGAGTCTAAAATAATGATCTTCCCAAAAAAAGATTTTACCATTCACAACTTTTAAGGTTTCAAATAGCGCGTCACCATATTTGTAACCTCTATTATTAATTGTAAGTTTTGAATCTGATTGCGGCAGTAGCGTACCGTTAAAATTTACCATAAAAAAAACACTCCTAACGTCCCTTTAATAGGACAATTTAAAAAAATATGAATCTATAGTTCTGTGAGAACTACCAGATAGCGTCGCATAAAAAATCTCGATTCAGTTTAAAACTAAATCGAGACAAAGATATATTAGAATCGTTATTTAAGAACTATCTAGAACCTAAAACTTGTTTCAGACTAGAGATTTGGTTTTCCCAAAGCATTTTGCCTTCATCAATTTCATCGTCTTCTGCAAAATCCGTGATCATTAATGACACATCTTTAGTGATTTCATCAACTTGAATACGAATTTCAAAATAGTAAGAAGCCCCATCTTCCTCATCACTTAACCAACGAAACTTTACACGTTCACCACTTTTTTTACTTAATAATTTAGCTTGCTCTTCTGAGCCATCCCAAATAAAGGTGTATAATTCCCCACGAGAGTTCACGTTATCCGCATACCACTCCGATAAACCAGAAGGTGTTGATATGTAAGTATATATTAGCGCTGGTGATGCTTGAATCACAAACTCCATTTCGTATTTTTCTTTATCGTCCATATTGCATTGTATTATGTGCTCAATATATACATTTTATAGGTGAGTTTTAAACTTTAAATTAAAATTATTTTTTTTAGTTTTTATTGTTTGCTGTCGTAGAAATTGTTTTTATATTTGCAGCCGCAATTATCGGGATGTTCATATTTATAATTTGACTCTTTTTATTAGAATTGCGAATTATGGCGAGGTAGCTCAGTTGGTTAGAGCGTTGGATTCATAACCCAGAGGTCACGAGTTCAAATCTCGTTCTCGCTACAGCAGTAAAAGTCCAGCACGAAAGTGCCGGACTTTTTTTATGCGCTGCACTGAAGCTTTGCTTCAAAGTGCATAAGCATAAAAAAAGTCCATAACAATGCGCTAGCATTGTGGACTTTCACTATTGTAAAGCTCACCCGCGAAGATTCACTGAAAGTAAATCAAAAAATATATAAAGCGCAAAAGCATAAAAAAAGTCCATAACAATGCCCTAGCATTGTGGACTTTTACTATTGTAAAGCTCACCCGCGAAGATTCACTGAAAGTAAATCAAAAAATATATAAAGCGCATAAGCATAAAAAAAGTCCATAACAATGCGCTAGCATTGTGGACTTTTACTATTGTAAAGCTCACCCGCGAAGATTCACTGAAAGTAAATCAAAAAATATATAAAGCGCAAAAGCATAAAAAAAGTCCATAACAATGCCCTAGCATTGTAGACGTTTACTAGTGTACAGCTCACCTCGCGAAGATTCACTGAAAGTAAATCAAAAAATAATAATCGTTAAAGCATAAAAAAAGTCCATAACAATGCCCTAGCATTGTAGACGTTTACTATTGTACAGCTCACCCGCGAAGATTC
>NZ_JAHKPN010000044.1 GCF_018860545.1 Winogradskyella psychrotolerans
AGTGATTAGTGATTAGTGAAAAATTTAAATTATTAGCTATAAACATTTAACTCTTACATCTTTTCTTTCATCTCTTTTCTTTTATCTCTTTTCTTTTATCTCTTTTCTTTTATCTCTCTACTCTCTACTCTCTACTCTAAAATACAGCTCATCACATTAAAATGACATTTCGGTAATTCCAATTACGTCAACCTGAAGTTTTGTTAGATATTTGAATCATCAACAAAAAAGAACAGTAGTTTACATTAACCATTAAATCAAACGCATTATGAAAAAATCAATCTTAACACTAGCAATCATTTTAACAGCACTATTTGGACACACACAAGAAGACGATAGAGGGATTACAATCACTATTACTATAGACAACGTGATAAACGATAACGGAAAAGTTATGACCGCGTTACACACTTCAGAGACCTTTATGAAAGGGAAAGGTCTTCAGAATGCAGAAACAGAAATAAAAGATGGAAAAGTAACGATTATATTTAAAAACGTCCTACCTGGTGAATATGCCATAATGACTATGCATGATGCCAATGATAATAAACGTATGGACTTTCAAGACAACGGAATGCCGTTAGAATCTTACGGTATCTCTAATAACGTCATGTCATTTGGACCACCAAATTACGATGAAGCTAAATTTATAGTTGAAGACAAAGACCTAGACTTAAATATTCGTTTTTAGAATAATATATACATCAATCAAAACAAAAAAAAGACTGCTAAATAGCAGTCTTTTTTATGATATAAAAATAAATCAGTCTTAAACTGTTTCGCCTAACCAAGCTTTCATCATCCAAACTGTTTTTTCTTGTTCGGTAATGAAGTCACTCATCATTGAGTTGGTACCTTCATCATTTGCATCACCTGCAGCTTCTAAAATAGAACGCTCCATTTTTAATAATTCTGAAAGTGAATCCACAATTAACTCAACTGCTTTTTCATCTTTAGAGATATTTTTACCTACAGGCACTTTTGCAGCCTTTGTATAATCTTCAAACGTATGCAATGGTGTTTCACCTAATGTTAAAATACGTTCAGCAATTTCATCTACTTTTAGATTAGCATCTGTGTATAATTCTTCAAACTTAACATGCAGGTCAAAAAATCCACGTCCTTTAATATTCCAGTGGATACCTCTTAAATTTTGATAATATAATTGAAAATTTGCCAATAATTGATTTAAATCATCAGCTAATCCTTTTGTTTTTACGGTATCTAAACCTATGCTATTTAGTTTCATAATATGATTATTTTGTTTACTCAAATTTACGAAATATTTAAGCCTTCTTCAGCATAGTTTTTATGAATACTTTTAATACTTTTATAGCCTAAATTAATAGTTATGACGATTACCCAACTAAAATATGCTTTAGCCATAGCAGAGCACAAAAATTTTACCAAAGCAGCAGAAAAATGCTTCGTCACACAACCCACTTTAAGCACACAAATTCAGAAATTAGAAGACGAATTAGACATTATTATTTTCGATCGCGGAAAAAAACCGATTGAATTAACAGATGTTGGACGTAAAATTGTGTATCAAGCTCGAAATATTGTTAACGAAGCAGATAGAATACAAGATATCGTAGATCAGCAAAAAGGATTTATTGGAGGCGAATTTCGATTGGGAATTATTCCCACGGTAATGCCAACACTTTTGCCGATGTTTTTAAAGAATTTTATAAAAAAATATCCAAAAGTTAAATTAAAAATTGAAGAGTTAACCACAGAAGAGATTTTAATACGACTTAATGATGGTCATTTAGATGCTGCCATTGCTGCCACACCTTTAGAGAGTGACAATATAAAAGAACGCGTGTTATATTACGAACCTTTTGTAGCATATATTCCAGAAAATCACCGATTAAAGGATAAAAAAACTATTGAAGTTTCTGATTTAAATATAGACGACATGTTGCTTTTAGAAGATGGGCATTGCTTTAGAGATGGAGTAATTAATCTTTGTAAAACATTTAAAGACCAAATAGATGAAACATTCCAATTGGAAAGTGGCAGTATAGAAACTTTAATCAAATTATCTAACGAAGGCATGGGAATGACCTTGCTTCCATACTTACATACATTAGACGTAAGAGAAAAGTTAGCGCCCAACTTAAGACATTTTAAAGAACCATCTCCAGCCAGAGAGGTCAGCATTATTTATCATAAAAGTGAATTAAAAATGCAAATTATAGATGCCATGCACAATGTAATTTCTGGAATTATTCGTGGTGCAATTGCTTTTCAGAATGTAGAAATTATAAGTCCGAAAGCAAAGTAATGTTGTCTACTTCCGCATGGAACAGAACTAAAAAAAGCGACTCAAAAATGAGTCGCTTTTTTTAATTATGCTTTTAAATATATTAAACATTGATTTAAGTCTGGGTTTTGATTGATTAAGGACTGAATAAAAATTCTTAGTTCTTCAAGTTCGTAAGGCAGTAATCGTCTTACTGCTTTTTGTACTTCCTTACAGAATAATGTCGCATCAAAACTAACTTTGCTGAGTACCGTTTTAGTGTACTCGTACATTGCTCGCGCCATAGCTATATTTTTTTTGGTTTTAGTTAGGTTAACAAAAAGTAAATCTCTTCTATAGGCTATTGTTTCAATTCAGTTTTAAAGATAGCAAAATTTAATAATGAAAATCATTTTCTAAAAAAGTTTAACAGCATGTTATGTTAAAAGTTTTAAACTATTCGTTGAACGCTATCGGTTTTTTAAGATAATTCTTTCAAATTAATTAATTGACTTACAACTAGTTACATAGACAAAATATTAAAATCGATTATCACCATCTAATAAATCTCCTAAACCACCAAGGATACTTCCTTCGCCTTTAGACTTTCCTCCGCTTGGCACTGAGGCTAAAACTCTACCTGCTAATCTACTAAATGGTAGGGATTGTACATATACTTTTCCTGGGCCTTGAAGTTTAGCAAAAAACAAGCCTTCGCCTCCAAAAATGGAGTTTTTAATACCTCCTATAAATTCTATATCATAATCAATACCTTGTGTAAATCCAATGATACATCCTGTATCTACTCGTAATGTTTCACCTGCTGCTAAAGTTTTAACAGCTGTTGTTCCTCCGGCATGCACAAACGCCATACCATCTCCTTCTAACTTTTGCATAATAAAACCTTCACCACCAAAAAGTCCACGTCCTAATTTTTTAGAAAACTCTATTCCTACACTTACTCCTTTTGCAGCACATAGAAAAGCATCTTTTTGACAAATGAACTTCCCGCCATATTCTGTTAAGTCGATGGGAATAATTTTTCCTGGATAAGGAGATGCAAAAGATACATTGCGCTTACCTGTAAGATCGTTATAAAAAGCTGTCATAAACAAACTTTCACCTGTAAGGATTCGTTTCCCAGCTCCTAAAATTTTTCCTAAAAACCCAGAATCTTTTCCTGAGCCATCTCCAAAAATAGTGTCCATTTTAATACCATCATCCATCATCATAAAACTTCCAGATTCTGCAATAACACCTTCTTGTGGATCGAGTTCTATTTCTACATATTGCATTTCTTCTCCATAGATACGGTAGTCAATTTCGTGTGCTGTCATAATAAAAAATGTTTTAGTTGTTACATTGATTCCTATATAAGTTGTTAAACGTGACGATTTGTTACAGCTCTTTTTTTAAACTCTAAAATCGAAACTATAAATACGCATGCTTCAAACCTAAAAACTTAATTCTCTATGTCTTTTGATTGAAACAGCATTCTGTCTAAAAACACTATAACGATTTAACTTTTAACGTCCATTCAAAATTAAATGTTGAGACTTCGACTCCATCAGCATTTACACCCTTTGCATTTAACCATACCGTTTGCCCTTCACCGGTATCAATCGCTTCCAATATGGCCTCATCTATTTTACCGCCTTCACTGCAGCTAAACGTAATTATTCCGGTAGCTTTTTTTGTAAACGATGCGTTATTAGAAGCAACTAACATCGAAATTTTTTCACCACTACTTTTAATCTTTTTCATGACGAGTGCACCTGTTGTTAATTCGGCAGCCATACCTTGAACCGCCCAAAACATAGATTTAAACGGATTTTGATTTACCCAACGATGTTTTACGGTCACAATACAAGCGTTTTCATGCAACTCTTTGGTTCGTACGCCTGTAAAATAAGCCGCAGGCAACTTAAACATTAGGTATTTATTGAGTTTAGATGGAGTTATATTCATAAGTATTAACCATATTTTTCACTAAAATAATCGAAATAATCCAACCTTACTAATGTTAAAAAAATGTTAATTTTAAGTACTATGCGTAACATAATACCTTCTTAAAGACATATATTTGTATAAGCAACTATTATATCTTTTAAGTTATGACAAATAATCACCATAGAAATCTAGCGACATTTATTCATCTGTCCACCTTTTCAAGATTTTTTATTCCGTTTGGGAATTTTATTGGACCTATAGTATTATGGGCTGCCAATAAAGATAAATCTGAATTTGTTGATCAGCATGGTAAACAAGCTATTAATTTTCAGATTAGTGTTTTACTTTATGCTATAATTTTAGGGACGCTAAGTGTACCGTTTTTCATATTTAAAGTATTCCGAGGTATGGATATTATAGACTTTAATGGATTCCATAAATTCCATATTAACATCGGTGAGCCTTCTCCTCTACTTTATATTGGAGGTGGATTGGGAGCGCTAGCCATCATAGCCTTTATTATTGAGTTAGCTTTAATCGTTAAAGCGAGTTTATCCGCTAGAGATGGACACATTTATAAATACCCATTAACCATTAATTTTTTAAAGTAAGGTTGACTGAAATCATCGCAGTAATCAAAATAATCATCAATAATCAAATCAATCAAAAAATGAACAGTTTAATTAAATTTAAGACACTCTTAATATGAAGATAGAAAACACAAAAGCACAAATGCGTAAAGGTGTTCTAGAATATTGCATATTATCTATCCTGAAGGACGAAGATGCGTATGTGGCAGAAATTCTAGGCACACTAAAGGACGCAAAAATGCTTGTTGTAGAAGGCACTATATACCCACTATTAACAAGATTAAAAAATGCAGGATTGCTCAACTACCGTTGGGAAGAATCAACGTCTGGTCCACCAAGAAAATATTATGGGCTTACAGAGACAGGAAAACTGTTTCTTAATGAATTAAACTCCACTTGGAGCGATCTACAAAATGCCGTTAACCTAGTCACTAATACAAAAACACCAAAGAAATGAATAAAACAGTCAATATAAATTTAGCAGGTATATTCTTCCATATAGATGAGGATGCATATCTCAAATTATCGCGCTATCTTGAGGCTATAAAACGTTCATTTACGGACTCTCAAGGTCGTTCAGAAATCATTGCTGATATTGAAGCACGCATTGCCGAATTATTTGCAGAGCGTATTCAAAACGAAAAACAAGTTGTTGGTGTTAAATTAGTTGACGAGGTGATTACCATTATGGGACAACCTGAAGACTATTTAGTAGATGATGAAATTTTTGAAGATGAACCACAACAACAGTACAAGCAAAAATCAAGTCCATCAAGACGCCTGTATAGAGATACAGACAATTCTTATGTTGGTGGTGTCTCTGCTGGATTAGGACATTACTTTGGAATAGATGCCTTATGGGTGCGTCTACTTTGGGTACTTTTAATCTTTGGTGCTGGTACTGGTATTTTGCTCTATATTTTATTGTGGGCTTTGATTCCTGAAGCAAAAACGACAGCGGAAAAACTCACCATGACAGGTGATCCTGTAAATATTAGTAACATCGAAAAAAAAATTAAAGACGGCATTGATACGGTGTCCGAAACGGTAAAAAATGTCGATTTAAAAAAACATGGAGATAAATTAAAAAAAGGATTTGACCATGTCTCTGATAATATTTCTGAAACCGTAAAAAATGTTGATTTTCAAAAACAAGGAACGAATTTAAAATCGAGCTCTCAAAACTTCTTTGATACCATTGGAAACATCATCATGTTTTTTCTAAAATTGTTCACCAAATTTATTGGTCTCATATTAATTTTTACGGGAATCACAGCTTTAATTGCCTTAATTGTTGCGTATTTCACAGTTGGTATTACAAATGCAATCTATTTTCCTCCTATGGATTTCTTAGATGCAGCAAATGCAGCTAACGTTCCAATGTGGTTAATGTCTACATTATTGTTTTTTGTATTTGCTATTCCTTTTTTCTTTGTCTTTTATTCAGGATTAAAAATATTAGTGAACAACCTAAAATCGATTGGTAATGTTGCAAAATTTACACTTTTAGGCTTATGGCTAATGTCCATAATCGGAATCGTCGTTATAGGTGTAAAACAAGCAACAGAACATGCTTATGACGCTGAAATTATGTCTAAAGCCAACCTTAACATAAAGGCCAACGATACCTTAAAAATTAAGATGGTAGGTTTTGATCGCTTTAATAGCTTCGTCTATAGCGACCACAATAATTTCAGGATAACAGAAGATGACAATGGTCGCAGCCTAGTATCTTCCAACATAAGAATAATTGTATACTCAACAACAGATTCTGTCGCCAAAATCAACATTATAAAAGAAGCTAGTGGCAGCAATTATAGTAGTGCAAAAGAACGTGCCGAAAATATTAGCTACGACTACACATTCTCTAATAACGAATTACAACTAGAAGCTTATCATGCATCAGATGTAGAAAATAAGTACAGCGAACAAGAAGTTAGAGTGATCCTTTATCTACCTGAAGGAGCTGTCCTTTATTCTGACGTAAATACCAGTAGATATATAAATCGTTATTACAACAGTTACAACAGTCTTTTAACGAATTCTAATGATGGGCATTATTTAAAAATTAACAAGAATGAGGTTGAATGCTTGGATTGTGAAGAAGAGGTTATTGAAGAAATAGAAATCATAGAAGAAGAAAAAGAAGAATTTATTGAAGAATCCACTGAAATCATAGAGAGCATCACTAATGAGACACCATCTCAAATTAACAAACCAGAAGTGAGCATCAAAATAAATGATGAAGACGGCGTTAATATTGAAGTTAATGACAATTGACACTTAAGATTCAACAACTCATCACTTTAAAATATGAAATAACGCTTCATAAATTTAAATTTACATTAGAAATCATTCATCAATCAAAAAACCAACAGAAATTATGACTACGTTAATCAGAATTATCCTAATTAGTATTATTAGTATTACCATGCTATCCTGCAATATAATGACAGGTATTGACGGCAACGGTAATGTTGTCGTCGCAGACCGAAGCCTTTCTGATGACTTTAGTGAAATTAAAGTCAGCCAAGGTATAGATCTCTATATTACACAATCGAATGCCATAGCAGTAACACTTGAAGCTGATGAAAATCTGCATAATCTTATTAAGACAGACGTAGAAAATGGAGTGTTAAAAATCTATTCAACAGAAAATATAAGACGTGCTACATCAAAAAAAGTGATGGTAACTGTTAAAACTATTTCAAGAATTAATGCTACGAGTGGCAGTGATGTTTATTCAACAAACACTATTAATGTTTCAAATTTAGAATTGAAATCAACCAGCGGAGCAGACATCACTTTAGACCTTAAAACCGACACTTTAAATTGCAAATCTACGAGTGGTAGCGATATGGAATTACGTGGTGCTACTGTAACATTCATTGCCGATGCAACGAGCGGAAGTGATATCGATGCTTCTAAATTACAAGCAGAAATCTCTAAAGTAAACGTCACAAGTGGAGCCGACATTTCCGTTAATACCTCTAAAGAGCTCACGGCCAATGCTACGAGTGGAGGAGACATCAAATATTATGGGAATCCTGAAAAGGTAAAAAAATCTGATAGTTCTGCAGGAAGTATTAGACAACATTAAACATGTACGCATGGCATAAATAATTATTTTTATTCAATTTAAACAATTACTAATCAATCAATTGTAAACCATCTTAGACTTCTTTTAGAGTTTGGGATGGTTTTTGCTTATCTTAGTTTATTCACTTTAAATTAACCAATATTAAACAGAAATCATTAATATTGACAACCAGAACTTCATATTAAGTTAAAAACGATAAAAAGTGACTTATTTTATGAGTTTTGTGTCTCTTTTAAAGACAGTAAACTTTAGAACATGAAAAAAACAATACTCCTTCTACTTTCAATGATGATCGCTATACCAGTAGCACAAGGGCAATCTAATGACAAAATTAAGGGTGACAGAAATGTTACTATTAAGCAAACCTTCGTCGATAACTTTAATTCTATAGTGGTAGATGGTGATTTTTCGATAGAAATCGTTTATAACAGCAAACCGTCAGTAAATATTGAAGCCGATGATAATCTTCATGAGGTGATTCAATTTAATGTAACCGACGGAGTACTTTCTTTTACAGAAACGACTCGTATTATGTCTAAAAAGAAATTGAATATTACCGTCAATTATAGTGATGGCCTTAGTGCTATTGAAACTAGAGGTGACGGAGAAATAAGATCATTAACATCCATGGAACTCGGAGATGTCACTTTAACAACTGCAGACAACTCTAGAGCCTATTTGAATATTAACGCTAAAAACTTCACGTATAAAAGTTCAGGAAAGTCTAAAACAAGATTAAATTTAACTGCTAATAACACTAAAATAGAATTAACCGATAATAGTAAGCTAGATGCTTTAATTACTAGTAAAGTTGCAGATTTTGATTTGTACTTACGATCTGATGCTGTTATTGAAGGTAATGCCAATACATCAGTGATTAGAATGGATAATTCTACCAATTTTAACGGATCAAAATTTGACGTTAAAACTTCGGAAGTAAGTCTAGAAGACAATAGCGATGTAACTATAGCTGTTAGCGAAAACATTTCTATTGCTGCCTCAGGAAATAGTGAAGTTTACCTTTTTGGAAATCCAGCTATTACCATTACTAAATTTGAAGATACAGCTAAGTTGCAAAAGAAACAACGTTAAATTAATGACTAGCTCTCTAAAATCTTAAGAGAAAATTGAATCTCTATTTTAGGAGAAACTTTTACCATACCTAACATTTTAGTAGGCGCAGTTAAATGAAAATCATTAATATCCAATGGTAAAATGCCACTAACATGTAAATCAGCATCCTTACTAATATGAATTGGAACGGTATACGTTTTCACAATATTACTTAAGGTAATTTCTATAACTGCCGAAGTAGAATCATCGTTTAGCTTTACTGTAGAAATCTCTTTTAACTTAAGCGTAATTTCAGGATACTCTTCAGTATTAAGTAATTTATTAAAGTCTTTATTAATAGCCTTACCACCACAATTAAACTCTAAATTAGGTAAGGTTAATTTAGTGTCTTTAAATTTAATAGACTCATCGTAATGATTGTATTTAATAGGTATTGCATCAGAAAGCGTGTGTATATTAAATTGACATTCAAACGTACTAACATTAGTTTTACCTTTAATTTTGAGATAACTCTCCGAAGATAAAAGCACCGTTGATTCTTTAGATTCTAAATTTTCTACTTCAGAAAACGTAGAACTTATAGACCCTAGAAAGAATAAAATGAGAAATGATATAGTTTTAAACATAACTAAATATAAAAAAAATAAGACCTCCATCTAAAGGATGGAGGTCTTTTTAAAGAAAAATTACTACTTAGAAACTGATAACTGCTTCTAACATAAGGCCATTAAACTGAGCATCTTCAAGAAGATTTCCTGTTCCATAACCACTGTATTCTTGGTTAACATATTCAGCTTTCATTAAGATATTTTGAGTTAAAAACCATCCAGCACCTAACTGAAATCTATTGATATCTATATCATCACCGCTTGCTAACTCAGCACTCACAGTATTATAACGTGCACCTAAGTATACGTTTTCAGCTTCTCCAAATCTGTAAAGAACTTCACCTGCATATTGTGTAGCATCTCTTCTGTCTGCTTCCGATAATGCTCTACCAGAAGATAATTCAACTGTACCAAATACTTCAAGACCACCATATTTTACAAATGGGTTAATCATAATTGCAGTAATTTGGTTTGAAAATCCAGGTGTAAAACGACCTGATCTAAAGTTATCACTTGTTGCTGTAGCATCTTGTAATACATCATAATATCTAGAACCTGCTCTATCTGCGTTATATAAATACACGTTTGGCGCATATCCTGTATTGTACAATGAACCTGTTAATCTAAATCTTAAATCATCTGAGATTTGCTTGTCATATCCTAATTTAGCTAAAAATACTGCTCCACCAGTTGATCCGTTAGATTCCTCTACACTTTGATTTAATTTACCATTAGTAAATCCTAACATTCCAAAAAATCCATTACCAGTGTTATAGTAAACTTCTGCTCCAACTTCTGTAGTAAAAGAATCCATGATTAAATTACCTACAAATGGGTTGTGAATTGCTTGAGCATTATCACTTCTTCTAAAGTGTGCATCACCATAATTATTTTCCATATGACCAATTTTAATAGTCGTATGCTTCATAATATCTTCTAAGAATCCTTCCTTGATAAAATCTAATTTATCAACTTGAAAATACCCACCCTTTACATAAGGTTCATTGTGGTGTCTAGAAGACAAATACGTTCTTAAATGCATACTAACACCATCATAAAGTGCTACATCAAGATCTAAATTTGCAGTTGCTAAATTAAAGTTATATCCAATCTCTTTTAATGGCACCACTCCTGAATTTTCATTATCAAGTGCTTGATACTGAAGTGCAAAGGAACCACCGATTCTAACATGAAGATCTTCAAAAGTTGTAAGCGTATCTTTCTTAGGTTCAAAAACGTTAACTCCTCTTTGATCTGGTTGTCTATAATTATCAAAGTTTCTTGGATTTTTGTCTTGGGCAGATATAGAATATCCCATTAATAGCACTATAGCTAGCGTTACGAGTTTTAATACTGATTTCATAATTATTTAATTTTAAGTTGATTTTTATTTTGATTTTTACTTGTTAAATACACTTTTGAATACGATTTTAATCGCATCACCTGTTTTAATGGTTCCTAATAAGGCTTTAGGAGGATCAATCCCGAAATCGGTCATTTTAAATGATTTTTCACCATTAAGTGAAACCTTATCTCCTTCTAGCTTAACTGTCATGTCTACAGAAATCGTTTTTGTTACTCCAGAAATAGTCATTTTACCTGAAGCAGAAACTTTAAAAGAATTATCTGATAGCTTTTCCACACTTTTCACAGAACTTAATGTAAAATCCATAGTTTTATGATCATCTGTGTTTAAAGCTTTATAAGTGTTTTTGTCCATTGAAGACTTTCCACTTTTCAGACTTTCCGCTTGTACTGAAATATTAAGGCTACCAATTTCTAACTCCGCTGAGTTTGTAATTACGATTTTACCAGATTGCTTTTCAGTTTCTAATACCCAATCATGTAAAGAAGATGTACCGTGCACTTCTAAAACAGAAGATGAATTATTTAAACTGTAATTTTGAGATGAAGCAACCTGAAAAGAAAGCAGACTACATAAAAAAACTGCAAAAAAGAATACTGAGAATTTAATTGAATGTTTCATAATATTGTTTGTGTTTTAATGATACCGCAAAGATTTGCATAAAAAGCGTTTTAAATTATGATAAATGTCATATCCCAGCCATTTCAAAAAAGAATTAGCAATTTTAACCCTTTAAAAATTGCACAAAAAAAAGCCGAAGTGGTTAACTTCGGCTTCATGTATGTTCTAATTAAATTAGTTGTAACTCGAGGTAGCAATCTCAAAGTCAGCGTCCTTAGCTGCCAAATATCGTTCTGCATCTAAAGCTGCCATACAACCTGTCCCTGCAGCTGTAATAGCCTGCCTATAAACATGGTCTGCCGCATCTCCACTTACAAATACTCCTTCTACATTGGTTTTACTAGTTCCTGGTATGGCATTAATAATATAACCTGTTTCATCTAAATCTAAATAATCTTTAAAAATATCTGTATTCGGTTTATGACCAATGGCAACAAAAAAGCCAGTAGCTTCAATGTCGTGTTTTTCGTTAGTTTGATTATTAATTACTCTTACACCAGTCACCACTTGTCCATCACCTAAAATCTCATCAGTTTCTGTATTGAATAATATGTCAATGTTCTCCGTATTTTTAACACGTTGTGCCATAATTTTAGACGCTCTAAATTCATCACGTCTCACCAACATAGTTACCTTTTTACATAATTTAGATAAATAATGTGCTTCTTCACATGCAGAATCTCCAGCACCAACAATAACAACGTCTTGATTTCTATAAAAGAATCCGTCACAAACCGCACAAGCTGAGACTCCACCACCTAACTTTAAATATTTTTGTTCAGAAGGCAAGTTTAAATACTTTGCAGAAGCACCTGTAGAAATTATTATCGTGTCGGCATGAATTTCCTTTTCTTCATTTACCCAAACTTTATGAATCCCACCTGAAAAATCAACTTTAGTAATCCAACCATGGCGTATATCTGTTCCAAAACGTTCGGCTTGCTTTTGTAATTGCATCATCATTTCTGGTCCTGTAATACCTTCGGGATAACCTGGAAAATTCTCAACATCATTAGTTGTTGTTAATTGACCACCTGGCTGTTCACCTTGATATAAAACTGGATTCATATTTGCTCTAGACGCATATACTGCAGCTGTGTAACCTGCTGGTCCAGACCCTATAATTAAACACTTTACTTTTTCGATTGTATCAGACATATTCTTGTATTTTATTATATAAACAAAAGTAGGTTTTTTGTTCAAATCCTTACAATGAAGTTATTAACAGTCATTATAACGTCATTAATTTTATCAATCCAAACGCGCTCTGCGTATAATTTCGTAACTTAAAGGTGTTTAATCCTAAAACCTTAGAAATTATGAAGTACAAAATAGTCCTTTTAAGTATGGCTTTAATGTTTATATCTTCTTGCAAAGAACACGATCAAAAGGCGATAGAAAATGTTGAAACGGGAGAAATTTCGGAAACAAGTAAGAACAAACTCAAAGGTACCTGGGAACTTGTTGGCTTTTATAATTATAAAGATAATATGGTTGTTGATTCATTTTCTAATAACACCATCTCTAGACAAGTGAAAATATATACTGACAACAAGGTGATGTGGTGTAAACTTCTAAAAACCGATTCCATAGAGTTTTTCGGTTATGGCACTTATGATTACAATGACGATGATCTAACTGAAGTTTTAGAGTTTGGCTCGGCATTTATGAATGACGTTATTAAAGAACAACAAGAATTTAATTTTAAACTTGAATTATCTGACGATCGCTTTGAGCAAATTGAAATCGACGACGATGGCAATAAAATATATTCTGAGAATTACAAACGTGTTGAATGACATTATAGCCGCTCCACTATTAAGACATAAAAAATAGCCATGAAAATCTAAATTTCCATGGCTATTACATTCAATACGTGTATGTATTAAACTATTTATTTCTTAATGACTCCTTTTAATAAAGACAGTACAAAGAGTACTATAAATATAAAGAAGATAATTTTTGCTATTCCTGCTGCTGCTCCTGCGATTCCTCCGAATCCAAGAATGGCTGCAATGATTGCTATTATAACGAATGTGATTGTCCAACGTAACATATTTTTTTGGTTTTAAGTTAATTGATTAGTACCTCTAACCTTCACTACAAAGATGGCTTATAATTAGACGTTAGCTTTGCTCATACGCTGTTGATTTTAACCGTATTACTAATACCTACAGTCTAGTATAAATACAAAGAGTGTATTCCAAAACATGGAATACACTCTCGTTATATTTCAACTGAATTTATATCAGTTTTATTTCAAATTTTCTAAAGATTTTACCTTAGATAAATCCGTCTGAATCTGATTCTTTTGAGATAATAAAATTGATTTCGTACTGCTTGGTAAACTTGCTTCTTGCAATACTTCATCGTATTCATTTACAGATGCTTTTTCACCTCTAATGGCTTCTTCTAACATAGACTCTTCATTATCTGCTGAAAATAGAGCCTTAACATCCATCCAAGTTCTATGAGCTGAACCTGTAAAACTTCCACCTTTATCTACACCTTGTCCAAAGGCTTTAATCTCTGATTTCAAATCGTGTCCAAACATTCTACGTTCTTGTGATTTACGGTTAAAAAAACTACTCAGCCCTGAGTGCTCTGTATTCTCAGCAGCTTTTGCATATCCTTTTTCTGCATCGTAATTTTTCTCTAATAAACCATTTAACTTATTTCCTACTTGTTCTGTGTATGTTTCCATTGTGTTTTCTATTTAGTTTAAGGTAACTTTGCTATTAAGATGCTTACCTATTTACATCATTAGTACTACTCATAGCACTTATTGATACTCAAAAGTAATTAACTTTATAAGGATAGATTAATTCAAATAACAGAGACATTAACGCTATTAAATACCGCTATAAAACTTAACATACATTAAGATAAGAAAAGGTTAAACCAACACAAATTATCACTCATATAACCACAATACAAAAGAAAAAGCTACCCTCTAAAATGTTAAAGGGCAGCTTTAATCCGTGATTTAATTTTTCTTTTTCTATCTATATTTTTATCGATGCGCTTTCATATAAGCAGTATATTTTGTGGCGAGTGTTTCCTTCTCTTTGTCATTAAACACCTTTCCAGATAATTGAAAAAACGAGTGCTCTTCATCTTCTAAATGGTGCTCTACTTTATGTTTTAAATCTTTAGCCACTTTTAACCAAGCCGAAGAATCCATTTCTGTTTCTTCTAACTTTTCAATAAGCTCATCAATTTCATGATGTTCAGCAATTCCATGCCTAGCGTGGTCTTGCATCATATCTGATGGAATTAAAGGCTTATAAAAATGGCGCTCTTCAGCGTTCGCATGTATCGTTAATTCTTTGCGTAATTCTTTAAATAAATCACTTCGTGTTTTGGTATCTCCAGATGTCTCCACTAATTTATCCAACAAATTGCGTTGAATATCATGGTCGTGTCTTATGGCTTCATATATGTTCATAATAGTATTGTTTTAGTTGAAGTTGCTGATATTATAGTAGATATACTTAATACTGGGTTAAACTATTTTAAATTGACTGCGTTACCAAATTGTAAGTATCACAAGACGTATTTTTTAGCATTAAAAACGTTCATCGTTAACAAAGTCATCGTAGATCATCTTACTTTTTAAATATCCATTTCTTAATTAAGGCTATAAAACTGTATTTTCCAGTTAATTTTAAAGCAGAATTCACCCAATTTAAGGGCTGTAAATCTTCCTTAAATTCATGTTTTGTCATTTTCAGTTCTTCCCATGCAATATCACGCTCTAACTTAAAACGCTTTAGATCGTTATCTATATCTTCAAATGTTTTATAAGTCTCCATATTAATTAAAGAATTTAGGTCCTACTTTTTTTATAATGTACGCGTTCAATTTAGAGCGCAGTAAATAGATGAGTATTGAAAGCACAACGTAAATCAACCCAACCAATAAGAACCCAAGAGCATGACTACCAGCCCAATTACCAAGTTCTAGAGCACCAGCGATAGAGAGAAAAACAAATCCTGCAAAGAAGAGACTTCCCACGGCTAACACCTTCGTTACTAAACTTAACGATAGCGTTAGTTGTTGAAAAATTTTCAATCTAAAATATTGGTGAGACGCTCTTATATAGCGCTCACCAATTTGAGAAGCTTTTTCTGCAGTGTGATTTATGTCGTTAAATACACTCATGGATTAGGCTTTTTTCTGTAAATTTTTATTCTTAGCTTTTAAATCTTTCAATCGTGATTCAAGCGTAGTAATCACATCTTCTGCTTTGTAACTTGCATTAGATACAATGGCTTCTACTTGATGATCTAAATTTTCTTTTTGAGAAGAAATTGTGTTCCCTAAGGAATCTCTTAATTCAGAAGCCTTTTCAGCCATTAAATCTCTTTTCGTTGCAGCTTCATCAGCTATTCTTTGTCGTGTTACACTACCTTTATCTGGTGCAAACAAGATGCCTAGTACAGCTCCCACTGCTGTTCCTGCTAATATTCCTAATACTGTATTTCCGTTATTACTCATGATGTTATGTTTTTATGTTAATTTTAATGTTCAGCACGTTGCTGTGTTACAAAGATAAATGCAACACCCGCCATAGCTTAACTCTTTAGAAAGTGATATTAGCTGTAATGCTATTTAGGATTAGCGTTAAACATTTTTGTAATAGAATTAACCTCAAATATGGAATAAATTTAAATTTGAAAAGACCTAAGATAACATGAAAACAAGTATAAAAACATACAATCCTTATAATGGAAATCATCTCGAAACGTATACGAAAGATTCCAAATCCGTAATAGACGAAAAATTAAACTTAGCGGACAGCACTTTCAATACTTGGAAACAATTTGAAATTGAAGACCGTACAGGTTTACTTCAAAATTTAGCAGATGAAATCTATAAAAATAAACAAGGGCTCAGCACATTGATGACCGAAGAAATGGGTAAACCTATTCTTGAAAGTGAAGCTGAAATTGAAAAATGTGTCTATCTCATAGATTTCTACATCAAAAATGCAGAACAGTTTTTACAAGATGATATTATAGAAACCGATGCACATGAGAGTTTTATCAGTTATGATCCTTTAGGATGCATCCTCGCTATTATGCCTTGGAATTATCCATTTTGGCAAGTATTTCGTTTTGCTATTCCAACGCTTACCGCTGGAAATGTAGCCTTACTGAAGCACGCTTCGAATGTTACAGGTTGCGCGATTGCAATTGAAAAATTATTTCTTGATGCAGGATTCCCCAAAGGTTGTTTTCAAACATTAATTACGGATCATGAAACTATTGAAGAGCTTATGGCCAATGACATTGTAAAAGCAGTGTCTTTAACAGGAAGTGAGAACGCAGGACGTAAAATTGCTGAGCTTGCTGGTAAAAACTTAAAACCATCGCTTTTAGAATTGGGTGGAAATAATGCCTGTATTATATTAGAAGATGCGGATTTAGATCAATACATCGACACCATGGTTAAAGCTCGAATGCAAAATTCTGGTCAAAGTTGTATCGCTGCCAAACGTTTTATTGTCGTCGACGCGATCTATGAAGAGTTTATAACCAAATTTACCTCAAAAGTTGAAACCTTAAATTATGGAAATCCATTAGAGGAAGAGACCACCGTATCGTGTTTAGCTCGTGAAGACTTAGCTGAAGATTTAGAAAACCAAGTGCAAAAATCGATCGATTTAGGCGCTCAAGTAAAATTTGGTAATCAAAGAGACGGAGCCTATTTCCAACCCACCATTTTAACTGACGTCACAGCAGAAATGCCAGTGTTTAAAGAAGAAACCTTCGGACCTGTTGCTGCTGTTATTAAAGTCGAAACTGAAGATGAAGCTTATAAAATTGCCGCAAATTCAAGATTTGGTTTAGGCACCATGGTTTTTACTTCTAATTACAACGCAGCAACAGAACGCATATCAGAAATTGAAGACGGAGGCTTTTTTATCAATGAAATGGTAAAATCAGACCCAAGACTACCATTTGGTGGTACTAAAATTTCAGGTTTTGGACGTGAATTATCTAAGGAAGGTATGTTGGCCTTCGTAAATATTAAAACAGTATATATTAATAAATAAAATAAAGAAATTATGAAATTTGTAAAAGAAGAGGAAGAAGAACGAAGAGATTACGTTTTTCAAAAAGATGCTAAAACTAAATTTGGAGCGAAATTTATAATACTCATCCTTATCGTATTAGTGGGAGCCGTAGTCGCTTCCGGAATTCACTTTAAGTGGTTCTAAATATATTTAGAAAAGCAAATGCATTAACAATTGTATGTTAATCATTTGCTTTTTTTGATGCCAGAACACTAATAATTAGAATTTGTGTGGCATGAAACAACATTAATGGTAACAACATTATACCCAAAGTAGCCATATTTCCAAATAGTATTTTAGAGAACACAGTACCGTGAACTAATGATTTTTTAGTTCCACAAAATTGTGCTGTAATTTGATCCTTTGTATTTAAACGCAAGGCTTTAGCTAAAACACCAATAAGCGTATAAACAACTACAAATAAAACTAGGACACCCGCAAAAAGAAAGAGCAAATCTATAAGTGAAACCACACTAAACATGTCATTGTAAAACGAGGCCGCAAAACTCTTGTAGATAATGAGAAGAATAATAGACTTATCAAATAACGTTAATTTACTACTGTGTTTACGAGCAAAACCACCCCAATAACGTTGTAAAAAAAGCCCCACAATTACAGGTACAATTATCTGAATAATGAGTTTGAGGTAAATATCAGTAAAGTCGAAATCAGTTTGAGTATTATCTATAAATAATCCCATCCATAGCGGAGTAATTAAAATACCTATAATTCCAGAAATACTAGCATTAAAAATTGCTGCAGGAATATTGCCTTTTGCCATGGATACCATCACCACAGATGATGAAACGGTAGATGGTAATGCTGCCAAAAAAAAGAATGCCAACCAAATCGTTTCTTGTGCTTCATTTTGAAGAAACGGTCGCATTAATAGAACTAATAGCGGAAAAAGTAAAAACGTTGACCCTTGCACTAAGACATGTAATTTCCAATTCTTGAGTCCGGCTTTGAGCTGTGTAGGACTTAATTTCAGACCATAAAAAAAGAATATAAATGATATTCCTATAGCGCTAATTGTATCTAATGGAATCGCACTACGCTCTATTCCCCATTCGGGAAAAAAGTAAGCCATTATTATGATTACAATAATAGATAGGACGAATTTATCAATCTTGATGCTCATGTATAACTATAATACTATTTTTTAAAACGCTAAAATACTATCAAATAATTTCATAAAAGCGTTAAGTACTTTCTAAATTCTATCAGCACTTAAATTGCTTTAAGTATTTCAAAAATCACAATTCATTAAATAGTTTTATGCATTAAATCACTTATTTATATCCCTAGCTACTCAGCTTTCTACGCATCATTTCAAATCTTAAAACATTAGGAAATTTTAAAAATTATCAAGACCTTTGCGTAGTGAAAACAGCAACACTTTTTTTAGCATTATTTATGCTTTTGAAACCTACTATTCCATTTGTGGAGTACGCTGCTTTTTATGATTATATTAAAAATGAACTTTGCGTTAATAAGGATAAGCCCCAATTAGCTTGTAATGGGAAATGTCATTTAAAAAAGGAATTAGCTAAAGCTTCAGATTCTGAAAAAAGTAATGATAAAAACCATTCGTCGTCATCAGAACATCAAGTTGTATTCTTTCAACATATTTTTGAAAACAATGTAATTTTCATCTCTAATACACAAGGTTCTGAAATTACACCAACTTACAATAAAATTTATAAATTCGATTTTATGAATTTTATCTTTCATCCTCCACTCGTTTAATTTTAAATACAAACTCTTCCTTGCATAGCACTTTTGTTTAGCGCTTACCAGCGATACAAACACGGCTACATAATACTGCATATAGTCATATCATCACATGGTATGATGCAAGTATGGTAAAACCTATGCTATACAGTTGAGTTTTCTGACAATTTTATGTGGCTATTTTAATGGCAGCACTTGTCCTTCTTAATTCTAATTAATTTAATGTTTAACCGAGTTACATCAAATTATAAGAGTTAGGACGAAACAGCTACATATCCAAGTTTTTATTTAAAATTAAAACACCCTAAGTGATGAAAAAATTCATGCTTTTTGTGGCTACACTATGTGTTGTAGTGACATCTTGTACCCTAGACAAAACAGATTACGAATCTGAAATAAGCACTGTCGTTACTGAATATATTGAATTTGACGAAGTGGTATCCATAATTGAAGGCAATTATCAAATACGTATCAATGCTTTAAACGGAACGTTTTATAAAGGCTATAATGCTATTCAATTAACCATCACCAATACACAAACTAATGAAAGTCTGAATAGCTCAGAGGTTACGTTTTTACCTATTATGACCAACTATAATGGTAACCACACCTCTGGCCCGCATCAATATAATTTAGAATATAATATTGATGACGATTATTACGCTGGTTATACTGTATTCACCAGTGAAACTAATGATTCTCAATATTGGGAGCTCTATATTTCATTTTCAGATAATGGAGAAACATATTCAGTAACCCAAAGTATAAATGTGGAAGCGCAAACGAATATGAATTTAAATATGACCGCTTTCACAGGAAGTGATGGTGAACACTATTTTATAGCCTTAGTAGCTCCTCAGAAACCTAAAATTGCAGAAAACGAATTGGTTGCAGGCATTTACAAATACAATCAACCGACAGGTGAAGCAGGCATTTTTCCAGATCCTTCACAGTTTTCATATTCAGAAGTAGAAGACTACACCTTATTACTAGACCCTAGAATGCCAGAACCTTCCATGGGAAATCATTCCTCTCCAAATAATGAAGATCTAACACAACAGGACGATGGTTTATATTATGGAGTGGTTAATTATACCATGACTGGAAATTGGACTTTAAATTTTAGGTTACAAAATTCGTACGGAGAGATTATTAAAGGTACAGAAGTCTCAACAGAATTTACACCTGGCATTGAGGGAGCCAGAAGCGAATTGCATATCGATATATTATTTTAATAATGAAAAGATCCATAACATTAATAATATTGCTTTTTGTAGGTCTATACGCTACTGCTCAAAACACAGAGACTAAGAAGGATAGTGTTGTAGCTCTAGACGAGGTTCAATTAATTACTATCATCAAAAAGAAAATTGAAACCGATATGAAAATGGCCGTTTCAGTTGATGAGTTTTTAGCGTCTTCAGATCAAATTAGTTTTATTAAACGTGGTGCTTATGCTTGGGAACCTTTATTGAATAATATGAGCTCGGAACGCTCTTCGATTACTATTGATGGTATGCATGTGTTTGGCGCGTGTACCGATAAAATGGATCCTATCACCTCGTATGTTGAGAGTAATAATTTAGCGTCGATTGATATAAAATCTGGACAAGAAGGAAACATGCATGGTGCAACTGTTGCAGGAAGTATTGATTTAAAACGAAAAAGCACTCCTTTCAATCTGTCTAAAACATGGAGTGGAGCTTATCAAACCGGATTTGAATTAAATAACAAGCAGTTTTTCAACCTAGCGAACGCCTCTTATTCTAGTAACAAATTTGTTGCTGATGGAAGTTTAGCCTACCGAAAGGCAGAAAATTATAGTGACGGCAATAACGATGAAGTCAACCACTCGCAATTTACAAAATTCAATGCATCTTTAGGCTTAGCGTACAAAACAAGTGAATTATCGTCTGTAAAAGTAGAAGCGATTTACGATCAAGCCAATGATGTTGGTTATCCAGCGTTGCCTATGGATTTATGGTTATCACGCGCCCTAATTACCTCAGCAACCTATAAACACGTATTTGAAGAGGGTTTATTTAGAGCGTTAGACACCAAAATCTATTTTAATGCTATAGAACATTATATGGATGATACGACTCGTCCTGAAAATCTAGTGCACATGGACATGCCAGGTTGGAGCACGACTTATGGATTATTATCTAAAGCTAATTTAAAAAGCAACAAGATTAGTTCAGAAATTCAGCTGAATGCTTATAATAATCTATCTACCGCAGAAATGCGCATGTATCCACAAGACCGAAGCGAACGAACGATGTTTGCTTATAGTTGGCCTGGAGTCACCACAACTTTTGCTGGGCTTTCCATCAACAACGCTTGGGAGATATCTGACAAAAGTCTATTGAATTTTGGCGGTTCTTTAGGTATCAATTACAATCATTCTAAATATGTGGAATTCAATTGGATTTTTCACCCAGGAACTCCTCAAGAAAAAACAAGACTATTACCTAGCTTACACGCGGGTTATCAGTTAGATATTAACAAGTTCAATTTTTCAGTAGGAGGTGGTTATGGCCACAGAGCACCTTCCGTTTCTGAAGGCTATGGCTATTACATTTACAATAGTTTTGATCGTTATGATTATATAGGCAATCCAGACCTTGATAATGAAATTTCGTATGAAGCGAATGCCAGCGCAGGGTTTTCAAATGACAAACTTAGCATACAAGCCCATGTGAATTATTTCTATATTGAAAATTATATCATTGGTCGTATTTTAAGTTTAGGAAGCCCAATGAATTATCAATCGATAGGTGTTAAAGGTTACACCTCTTTAGATTATTCAACCTTATTTAATTTTTCATTAAATACAAGCTATACCATTTTAGACGATTTACACTGGAAAGGCGTTCTAACTTACGCTCGTGGAAAAGATGAAAATGAAAATAATTTGCCGTTTATTAGACCTTTAAGCTACCAAACTTCACTTCATTATAAATATAACAAATTCAATTTTCAAACCTCTGTGAATGGAGATTTAGAACAAATCCATTACAGTCCAGAATACGGAGAAGATGAAACCCCTTCATATACGATATGGAATTTATCTGCAGACTATACATTCCGTATTAAAGATTATAGAACTGTTGCGCAAGTTGGAGCAGAAAATATATTAAATGAATACTATAGCACCTATGCTGACTGGGGTAATATACCAAGAATGGGACGTAATATTTTCACCTCTATAAAATTCAATTTTTAACGGATGCACAAAGTTTTTAGCTACATAATGACTATTATATTTCTGTTTGTTGTTTCTCAGCAAGCCGTGGTCATTATGCACTTTAAACTGAACCAACAAGCTATCATAAAAGAGTTTTGTATCAACATCAATAAACCCGAATTACACTGTAACGGGAAATGTCATTTAAGTAAAGAATTACAAAAAACTGAGCAAAGCGATTCTGAAAAAATAATGACTACCAAAAATTTTGATTTGGCTTTTGATTCTCATCCCGAATTTGAATTAGAACCATCAAACGTTATTAATGATAAAATAAAATTGAGGTATGTAGAATTCCACCATCAGGAACCTTATCTAGACATTTCAGTTCCTCCTCCCATGTTAGCACCTGACTTTAAACATACTTATTATTAAAAAAACATACATATCAATTAACATAATATCTAAAATGAAAAATCTTAAAAAATATATTTTATCAGCAGCCGTATTAGTTGCTTTCATGTCTTGTAGTAGTGAAGATGACAACCCAGTAGCAAATAGTGTAACACTAGAATTCAATAACACGTTCGGTGATACACCTATTATACTTGGAGATGCGACATCGAGTTCAGCAACTGTTAACACATCTGATGCAGGTCAAGTGCACCACTTTCAAGAAGTTAAATACGTAGTTAGTAACATTCGTTTAATTAAAGCCGATGGGACAGAAATTCCATATAACGTGAATGATTTGGACAATGGAGCTACCGTAGTCAATCAATCAAATCCTGAAACTTTAAGTTATGTTTTAAGTGATATTCCTGTTGGTGACTATTCTGAAATCAAATTTGGTTTAGGAGTAAGATCTGATTTAAACACTTTAGACCAAGTGAGCTTTCCTGATTTTTATGATAATGCAGGTGCAAATGATACACAAATGCATTGGGAATGGGGAACAGGATATCGCTTTACAAAAATTGAAGGATTCTACGATACAGACAACAAAGAATTGTCTTTTCACTCGGGAAGCACCTTAGAAGGCGAAGAAGGTAATTACACCCAAGGTGTTGATGCGTATAGAGATATTACATTAACACTTCCAACCACAGCAGTTGTTGGAAATAGCGCACCAACGATTTCAATCAAAGCAGATTTTGATTATTTATTAAGTGGAGATAGCTATACAGTGACCTTAGTTTCTACAGAAGATATTACTAACAATGCCACACCAAGTGCTCACACAGCTACTGAAATGATGAAATTTGTTGATAATATTGGAGGAGACTCAAACACTACAAGTCCTGGAATGTTCTCTATCATTAGTATAGAAAACTAATCTAGTTTAGAGTCGTCTGAATATAGTGTTTCAGACGACTCTATTTTAATTTGTCATGATTTTAAAGCCCTTTTAAATGAAAAAAATCGCATCTGTTTTATCCATGATAGTATTAATTATGTCGTGCAGTAATGATGATAACTATGAGCCTACAACTTTTGAAAACCCTGAGTTGGACTTAAATATACCTGCTGATTTTCCATTATTGAACAGTTCATTTTACGACAATATACCCACAACCTATGGTGTTGAATTGGGCGAAAAATTATTTACAGAAAAAAGATTTAGCATTGATAATTCGGTTTCATGCTCTAGTTGCCATATTCAAACCAGCGCTTTTGCAGACCATAATTCATTAGCCATTGGCGTTGAAGGACGCGTTGGTCTTAGGAATACTCCTCCACTTCAAAACTTAGCTTTCATGAATTTTTATAATTGGGACGGCAGTAAACTTCAATTAGAAAACCAACCCTTAGTACCTATCATTACCCATGAAGAGATGGATTCTTCAATTTTAGAAGTTATAGGTAAAATTGAAAATGATCCTGAATATGAAGACCTATTTGAAAAAGCTTATGGAGATGAAGACGTAACAGCAGACAGAATATACAATAGTATTGCACAATATGAATACACCTTAATTTCTGCTAATAGTAAATACGATAGAATACAAAGAAATGAAGGGGAAACTTATACTACAGATGAAGCTCAAGGCGCTTTAATTTTTGAACAAAAATGTGCGAGTTGCCATAGTACAGCCTTATTTACGGATCAAAGTTTTAGAAACATAGGATTTCCAATTAATCCAAATACCGAAGAAGCCGGACGCGCAAGAGTAACAGGAGATATAGAAGATTACATGAGTTTTCGGGTACCGACTTTAAGAAATATTGAACATACCGCACCTTATGGTAGTTTTGGTCAATTTGAAACATTAAGAGCTGTTCTAGATTATTTTGATAATGGGGTTATAGCGTCAGATAATCTCGACCCTATTTTAAAAGATAATAACAATAGAATTCCCCTTACTGAAGAAGAAAAAACAAATCTTATCGCCTTTCTTACAACCTTGAGTGACAATGAATTTTTAGGCTTGGAATATTAGTCTTGAAATGTCAAATATGATTTCATCCAATCACCACTGATTACTTATATAATTTTTCAATTACGAGAATAACAATCTAAAAACAAAAAAAAGCTCAGCAAATGCTGAGCTTTCTTTTAAGAAGTCGGGGTGGCAGGATTCGAACCTGCGGCCTCCACGTCCCAAACGTGGCGCGATAACCGGGCTACGCTACACCCCGAAGTTGTATTCCCAATTTCGGACTGCAAATATAGATATTTTCTTTAAAATCCAATAACATTTATTAACTTTAAACATTAATTTGTTTTAAGACATTCAAACTATGGAATTAAGAGGTCTCGTTATCGGTTTAATTTTGACATGCACATTATCTTGTGCTCAAGATAAAAATCCTAAAAACACAGAAAACACACACCAAGTTATAGTACCTGATATGGACATTCCTTGGGGGTTTACATTTCTTCCTGATGATTCAATGCTGATTACTGAGAAGTCTGGTGAACTTATTCATTTTAAAGACGGCAAGAAAACAAGTATTTCAGGTCTACCAGAAATCTATGTTCGTGGTCAAGGTGGATTATTAGATATTATTCTACACCCTGATTACGATACAACTGGATGGATCTATTTGTCTTACGCCTCTTCAGAAGGTGAAAGTTCTGGCGGAAATACAGCCATTGCAAGAGCTAAACTTGAAAACAATAGTTTAACAAATTTACAAGTTCTCTATAAAGCTACACCAAATACAACCAAAGGACAACACTTTGGATCACGCTTAGTTTTTGATGATGCTGGCTACCTGTATTTTTCCATTGGAGAACGCGGTAATAGAGATGAAAACCCACAAGACATCACAAGAGATGGCGGAAAAATTTACCGTCTAAATGATGATGGTTCTATCCCAGAAGATAACCCTTTTATTAATGACGCTGAAGCAAAAACAGCTATTTACTCGTATGGCCATAGAAATCCGCAAGGCATGACACTTCATCCAGACTCTAGACAAATCTGGACTCACGAACACGGCCCTAAAGGAGGTGATGAAATAAATATCATAGGTGCTGGTAAGAATTACGGATGGCCTGTAATTAGTTATGGTATAAATTATGTAGGTACAAAATTTACAGATATCACTGAAAAAGAAGGTATGGAACAACCCCTTCATTACTGGGATCCGTCCATTGCACCAAGTGGAATGGCATTTATTAAAAGTGATAAGTACGGAGACTGGAACGGCAACCTCTTAGTCGGTTCGTTGAAATTTCAATATTTAGACATGTGCACTTTAAAAGACAATAAAGTCATTAAAGAAGAACGCCTACTAGATGGCTTAGGACGTGTAAGATGTGTTGAACAAGGTCCAGATGGTTATATTTACGTAGGTATCGAAAATTTAGGTATCGTAAAATTGATTAGAAAATGAAAAATTTAAGTATTCTTGGATTATTAATATTACTATTTGTGTCCTGTAATTCAAACACAAAAAAAACCAACGCAACAGTTCAAAATAATACTCCTGTTGGCCAAAATAAATCTAAACTTAAAGCAAGTATAGAACGTGGCAAAATGGTATATAACGATATGTGCACCACCTGTCATTTACCAAATGGTAAAGGTATACCTAGAGCATTTCCTCCATTAGCCGATTCTGACTATCTAAGAGACAATCAAACGGAAAGTATTAAAGCCGTCAAATTTGGTTTATCTGGAGAAATCAAAGTCAATGGCATTACCTACAACAGTATGATGGCACCTTTAGGACTTTCAAATGAGGAAGTTGCAGATGTCATGAATTACATCAATAATAGCTGGGGAAATAGTATTGACAACTTTGTGACACCTGAGAAAGTTTCCGAATTATAAATTCTCAATTCTACTTAAATAATTAAATTTGCAGCAGTCAAATAAATCAAACTAAATATGCTAATTATAGGAATCGCAGGTGGTACAGGCTGCGGAAAAACAACTGTTGTAAATACCATTTTAAAAGAATTGCCAGAAGGGCAAGTTGGGGTGATTTCGCAAGATTCTTATTACAAAGACACCTCACATCTAAGTTTTGAAGAACGTGTTAAAATTAATTTTGACCACCCAAGATCAATCGATTTCGAATTATTAGAAGAACACCTCAAGGAATTAAAAAAAGGTAATTCCATCAATCAACCCGTGTACTCGTTTGTAAAACATAATCGTACAGGTGATATCATTGTAACAAAACCTAGAAAAGTAATGATTGTTGAAGGAATTCTTATTCTTTCACATGCTGAAATTCGTGATCTTTTTGATATTAAAATATATGTTCATGCCGATTCAGATGAACGTCTCATTCGCCGACTAAGACGTGATATCACAGAACGAGGTCGAGACATCAACGAAGTACTTCAACGTTACCAATCTACTTTAAAACCAATGCATCAGCAGTTTATAGAACCCATGAAAGAGTATGCTGACATCATTATCCCAAATAACAAATACAATACAGTCGCTGTCGATATCGTTAAAACCATAATCAACGAACGCTTATAATGTCAAAATTCAATATTAAATATCTAAAGCCATTCAAGAACATCTACGTCCTTGTTCTTATCGTTTTTGTGGTTTGGATGTTATTTTTTGACGCCCATTCATGGTTATTTCATCATGAGTTAAATAACGACATTAAGGAATTAGAATACCAAAAAGAACACTACCGCAACGAAATGGCAAAAGACAATAAAGCCATTAAAGAATTAAGTACAGATGAAGGTATTGAGCGTACAGCGCGCGAAACCTACTACATGAAAAAGCCTAACGAAGATATCTTCATTATTGAATATGAAGATAGTATTCCGAAACACAAAAAAGATGAGTAAATCATTATTTAATGACTTTGAAGCGTTATCTTCAAAAGCATGGAAACAAAAAATACAAGTCGATCTTAAAGGTGCAGATTACAACGATACCTTAATTTGGAAAACCAATGAAGGCATCGATGTAAAACCATTCTATCATGCGGATGAATTTGAAAGCTTACCAGAAATTTCAAATAGTAAAGCAACGCATTGGAAGATTTCTCAATCGATTACTGCTATTGATGCCAAAACCGCCAATTCCATTGCTTTAGATGCCATAAATCGCGGTGCAGAAAGTTTAATATTCAATATTGAATCTGAAAATGTTTCCATTAACGATTTGTTTCAAGATATTGACCTGACTAAAACAAGTGTTGATATTAAATGTGATTTTCTTTCTAAAGACTATGTCGAAAACATCCTTGATGTCACTCTGAGCGCAGTCGAAGAGTCTCGAGTAAATATCCATACAGACATCTTAGGCCATCTAGCCAAAACGGGTAATTGGTACAACAACCTCAACGACGATCACAGTAAATTTGATTCGATTGTAACATCAACCAACCAACTTAGTATTGACCTTAGTTTATACCAAAATGCAGGAGCAACCATTGTACAACAATTGGCTTACGGTTTAGCGCATGCTAACGAATACTTAAATCATTTTGAAAACAGTAAAGACGCGTCACTGAGAGACGTTGAAATCACCTTCAACCTAGCGACAAGTTCCAATTATTTCTTTGAAATTGCAAAAATAAGAGGCTTACGTCAATTGTGGGAAACATTAGCTTCAGAATATGGTGCCCATACCGATTGTAGAATTATTGCTACGCCAAGCAAACGTAATAAAACCATTTACGATTATAACGTCAATATGCTACGAACCACTACGGAATGTATGAGTGCAATTCTTGGTGGCGCCAATTTTATTTGCAACTTACCCTATGACACTTTATTTCATAAATCGAATGAATTCGGGGAGCGCATTTCTAGAAATCAACTCCTAGTTTTAAAGAACGAAAGCTACTTTGACAAGGTTAATAATCCAGCAGATGGAGCTTATTATATTGAAAGTTTAACGGAACAATTAGCCCAAAAAGCATTAATTCTTTTTAAAGATATTGAAGCAAATGGAGGCTTTTTAACCCAATTAAAAGAAGGCACCATACAACGTAAAATTAAAGAAAGTGCAGCTAAAGAGCAAGCCGATTTTGACACCGAAAAACTCGTATTATTAGGAACAAATAAGCACCCCAATTTAGCAGACAATATGAAAGACGACTTAGAAACAAGTCCTTTTTTACAAATTGAAAAGCGCAAAACTTTAATTGAACCAATTATTCAAAAAAGACTATCTGAAAAATTGGAAATCAAAAGATTAAACAAAGAGTAAAACTCACTATAGACAAAACCTATAGTCACGTTACACTTTTAAAACCACGTTCATAATGTCCAGAAAAAATCTTCAACATATCACTTTAAAGTCTGAAGCAAAAAGCTTAAAATCCGAATCAGATTCTAGCTTTTTAACCGCTGAAAATATCACTGTAAAGTCAACGTATTCTAAAGATGACATTCAAGATTTAGAGCACCTTAATTTTATAGCTGGTGTTGCACCAAATCTTCGTGGCCCATATTCAACCATGTATGTAAGACGACCATGGACGATTAGACAATATGCTGGATTTTCAACAGCAGAAGAGAGTAATGCTTTTTACAGACGAAATCTAGCCGCAGGCCAAAAAGGTCTTTCAGTTGCTTTCGATTTAGCAACACATAGAGGTTACGATTCTGATCATGAACGTGTGATTGGAGATGTTGGAAAAGCAGGTGTGGCGATTGACTCAGTAGAAGACATGAAAATTCTTTTCGATCAAATCCCTCTCGATAAGATGTCCGTTTCTATGACCATGAATGGAGCTGTTTTACCTATTATGGCATTTTATATTGTTTCCGCTGAAGAGCAAGGAGCAAAACCTGATCAACTCGCTGGAACCATTCAGAATGATATTCTAAAAGAGTTTATGGTGAGAAACACTTACATCTATCCACCTACTCCATCGATGAAGATCATTTCAGATATTTTTGAATACACAAGCCAAAACATGCCAAAATTCAACAGTATCAGTATTTCAGGATATCACATGCAAGAAGCTGGAGCCACTTGCGATATAGAATTAGCATATACCCTAGCGGACGGATTAGAATACATAAGAAAAGGACTTGAAGCCGGTATGGATATTGATACTTTTGCTCCGAGATTATCGTTCTTTTGGGCTATTGGTATGAATCATTTTATGGAAATCGCCAAAATGCGTGCCGCGCGTATGCTTTGGGCAAAACTCGTAAAGTCATTCAATCCAAAAAACCAAAAATCATTAGCCTTAAGAACGCATTGCCAAACTTCGGGCTGGAGTTTAACCGAGCAAGACCCATTTAATAATGTTGCTAGAACCTGTATTGAAGCTTCGGCAGCTGCTTTTGGAGGCACACAGAGTTTACACACTAACGCTTTAGATGAGGCGATTGCCTTACCAACAGACTTTTCGGCACGTATTGCAAGAAACACACAAATTTACCTACAAGAAGAAACGCATATTACAAAAACGGTTGACCCTTGGGCTGGCAGTTATTATGTTGAAAAACTAACTGACGACATCGTAAAAAAAGCTTGGGAGCTCATACAAGAAGTTGAAGAATTAGGTGGTATGACCAAAGCTATTGAGGCTGGTATTCCTAAATTAAGAATTGAAGAAGCCGCAGCTCGTAAGCAAGCTAGAATAGACTCCACTCAAGATATCATTGTTGGCGTTAATAAATACCGCTTAGAACAAGAAGACCCTATTTCTACATTAGAAGTCGATAATCAAACTGTGAGATTACAACAAATTGAACGCTTAAACAGCATCAAAGCAAGTCGTGATAATTTTGCCGTTACCGAAGCATTATCAAAATTAACGGATGCCGCCAAAACAAGTGAAGGAAATTTATTAACTTTAGCAGTAGATGCCGCGAGAAAACGTGCTACTTTAGGAGAAATAAGTGATGCTTTAGAAGCTGAATTCGGCCGACACAAAGCACAAATTAAATCATTTTCAGGAGTGTATAGTAAAGAAATTAAAAACGATTCAAGTTTTGAAAAAGCAAGACAACTTGCTGATCAATTTGCAGAACAAGACGGTCGACGACCTCGAATAATGATCGCAAAGATGGGACAAGACGGCCATGACAGAGGCGCAAAAGTTGTAGCCACAGGTTATGCCGATGTTGGTTTTGATGTAGACATTGGTCCACTCTTTCAAACCCCAAAAGAAGCCGCCAAACAAGCCGTTGAAAATGACGTCCATATTTTAGGCATATCCTCCTTAGCAGCAGGACACAAAACACTAGTCCCTCAAGTCATAGAAGAGCTTAAAAACTACGGTCGAGATGACATTATGGTGATTGTTGGAGGTGTGATTCCAAAGCAAGATTACCAATACTTATTTGATGCTGGTGCTGTAGCCGTTTTTGGTCCTGGTACTAAAATCAGTGATGCCGCCATTCAGATATTAGAGATATTAATAGATTAATGAAAAAAGGCACTATTTATAACAGTGCCTTTTTTTTTTCAAACTAATAGATAGCGCATTTAATCGTCTATTTTCTTCTCTTCTGGTTTCTTAATTTCAAAGTTTTCGTAATCTCCAGCATTGACAACCGTCCAGTTTTTAAACTCTTTAAAATAAGTCTTAATCGCTTTATTGACATCTTCAGTTGTTAAGCTTTTTACTTGCTCTTCAATATTTTTTTGAAACATCATATCCCGATCGTAATACAGATTATTATTAATAGTACTAGACAATTCATTATCCTTTGCTCTAGATACACTTTGTGCTTGCACCCAACCTTTAACAGCATCTTCTAATTCCTGCTCAGTAATACCATCTTTTATAAAACGTGCAATTTCTTCCTCAAACCCTTGCTGCACTTTAGCTTCATTTTCGGGAGCATAGATCGCATAAATATACATCGTTGAATTTTTGTCATCTTTATCTCCATCAACATTTACTCCACCACCAGCACCATAGCTCACACCGTCTTGCTGACGTAATCTAGTAGCAATACGAGAATTTAGGAAACCACCACCAAATACCGATCCAGCAACCTGTAATGCCGCATAATCTTTATCATACGCACTGCCCTCAAAGTTTAAGAAACCAAGTGTAAAGGCATTTTTCTTATCTGGTGTGATGATATTTTCATTTGCTGGCTTATTTCCTGAATACGGATCTTTAATTTCGGAATACGGTAAATCAGATTTAAAATCAGCAAATTCTTTTTCAAAATATGATTTTAACGCCTCCTCATCGATATTCCCTATCGCAACAAGGTTAGCGCTATCTGAAATTCCATAAAAGTCATCATAATAAGCTTTCATTCCTTCCACGGTCACATTATTTATCGCCTCAATTTCTTCCTCTAAGGTCATATTATATAAAGGATGCCCTTTTTTATATTTCTGATTGATCTCTCCCAATCTTTTTTGCACTAAGAATTGTGGCTCGGTTTTATTACTTTCAATACTTGCTAATTCTTCTGCTTTTAATTTCTCTAACTCTTCATTATCAAAAGCTGGAGTTTTAAGCATCTCAGTCATTAGTACCAAGGTCTCATCAAGATTCTCCTTCGTAGAGCTAATATATGCCGTTGTTTTACCATTGGATCCACTAAAGTAGATTGACGATTTTAACGCACTTAACTTGTCTTCAATGTCTTGTCTCGATTTAGATGTTGTGCCTTTATTTAACATTCTAGCTGTAAAACTCGCGATGTTGCCCTTATTCATGAGGTCATTTACACCACCATTTCTAAACGTAAATGACATGTTTACGGTTTCACCGCGATTATCTTTTTTTATAAAACCATATTCAATCTTACTCTTTTCGAGCATACCAGATTCTAATGCGTTTTGAATGTTAGCATAAGAGACATCAAAGGCCTCACCTGCACTCAGCGCTTCTTTCCCCTTATAGTTAGTTACCAAATCCTCTAAACCTTCTGTATGAGGAATCTCAACTCTCATAGGGGTTTTTGTTGGAATAAAATTTCCAACCGTTCTATTCGTTTTAATAAAATAGCGTTCCAACACATCATTGACTTGTTCTAATGTTGCCGCTTCAACACGGTCTCTATGAATAAACATTAATCTCCAATCTCCTGCACCAATAAACTCACTTGTATATGTTCCTAAATATGAAGAATTTCTTGCAATCTGATCGATCTCCTTAGAAATATTAGCCTTCGCTCTTTTAAGTTCATCTTCAGTTATTGGGTTCTCTCTTAAGCCATCAAATAAATTCAACATTGTATTTTCTGCTGTTTCTAGAGATTTGTCTGAAGGCACATCAACATTAAAATACATAAACCCAGGCTCTTTAGTAAAAGGTGAAAAACTCCAAATTGAAGCCGCTTCCTTCCCTTCTATTAACGCTTTATATAAGCGTCCTGAAGGCTGATCTGTCAAAATATTTTCTACAAGAGCCATTGGAGCATAATCCTCATGTGATCCTGCAGGTGTATGAAATAATGCCGATACTAATTGCAAATCACCAACACGACTTAACTCTACTCTTTTTTCACCATCTTGAGCAGGTTCTATTGTAGGCACATCAACTAAAGGATTTTCAGGATTTTTAATACTCCCAAATTTCTTATCTATTAAAGCTAATGTCTTTTCAGTATCAAACTTACCCGTTACCATTAATACGGCATTATCTGGTCGGTAATACTTTTTATAAAATGCTTTTAAGTTTTCAATGGGTACACGTTCAATATCTGACTTATTACCAATAGTGGATTGGCCGTAATTATGCCACAAGAACGCTGAACTTATCACCTTTTGCATAAGTATTCGCGTTGGGCTATTTTCTCCAGATTCAAATTCATTACGTACAACAGAAAATTCAGAATCTAAATCCTCCTTTGCTATATACGAATTCACCATACGGTCAGCTTCTAAATCTAAAGCCCAATCTATATTATCTTCTGTAGCATTAAACGTTTCGAAATAATTAGTACGATCATACCAAGTTGTTCCATTTGGTCTTGCTCCACGAGCCGTTAACTCTTTTGGAATATCTGGATGATTAGGCGTGCCTTTAAACACCAAATGCTCTAATAAATGGGCCATTCCTTTTTCTCCATAACCTTCATGTCTTGAACCTACTTTGTAAGTAATATTCACCGTAACGGTTTGTGAAGAATTATCAGGAAACAATAAGACCTTAAGGCCATTATCTAGCATGTATTCTGTAATGCCTTCTACAGATGCGGTTTGTTTGGGCTGTGCTTCAATGATACTTGACATGCACAACGTTAGCAGTAATACTACTAATGAGGGAAAATTTGTTTTCATGATTGACTTTGTTTTTAATTAGTTGAAAGATAAACATATTTTAAACAACCACAAATCAGTACTTTATGTTTTTCTCACCAGAATACAAACTCAATGATTTTGTATAAGGAAGGTATTAAGTAAATAAAACGTTCCGCGTTCTCAACTGCAAATACTAAACTCAATACATTATGAACAGACAAAAAATCTAAAATTCTTAAGTTAATGCCTTAGGGAGGTGACATATAAAGTTCTTATTTTAGCAACAAATCTAATACACTTGCAAGACATAAAGATCTACTAAATAAGAACCGCAAATCCTTATTTTAAACATTTAGAGCATGCTAAAAAACAGAATTATTAAAATCTTAAAACGAACGTTTTTAATTCTGGTTATGGTGGGATTATTGATTTTCTATTTTATTTTTCCGCGTTTCATTATAGAAAGACGAAATCCGATATTAGAGTCATTTAAAACTCAGAATGTTTATACTGACACTTTATATAAGAACAATAGCGCAATGTTTAAGAGAAAAAAACTAAAGTTTTTAACTTATGATAATCTTGAACAGTCCGCCCTATTAACTTACACGCATATAGCAAAACCTAAAGGTACCATCATTTTACTACACGGTAGTAGCCATACAAAAATGCATTTTTATGATTTAAGTAAATTCCTTGCCAAAAATGGGTTTAATTCTGTCGCCTTAGACATCAGAGGATTTGGTGAAAGCGAGGGTCAGTTTTTTACGTTTGGAGTTAAAGAATCTAAAGACATTCAGAAATTAGTTGATGTTTTAATTAATGAAGAAGATTTAAGCAATATTGGTATTTGGGGGCAATCTATCGGAGGTGCGCTCACAATTCAAAGTATGGGATCAGACCACCGCATTGCCTATGGTATATCTGAAAGCACATACACAGATTTAAAATCGAATATTCAAGGCTATTTTAAACGTCATACAGGTTTTAATCTAGCGCTTGTCAGTGACTTCTTAGTAGAGAGAGCTGGTCGTATTGGAGATTTTGATCCCAATGACGCCAGTCCTATTAAATATAGTAAACACATCACCCAACCTACACTTATTATTCACGGTGGCCAAGATGAAGCGATAGACATTTCTAATAGTGAAACTATATTTTCTGCAATTAAAAGTAAAGACAAGGAATTTATAGACGTTGAATCGGCCGGTCATATAAATCTTTGGGAAGTTGGTGGTAAAGCACTTTTTGATAAGATACTTCACTTCTTAAATAATCAAGCCACAACTTACAACTAAGTATTTAGTTAAAATTTTGTTATTCTTTTATATATCAATATTTTATCCATAAATTAGAAGAATATTCTTATAAAACATTAACCTATTAAATCCATCAATCAATGAAAAAATTAGTTTTCAGCACAGCAATCTTGTTGTGCCTCACCCTCGTATTCCCTTTAAATGCGCAGGTTGTAGCTACAAAATCAAAAGCTACATACAACCCATCAGACCCAATCCCTACAGATTCAAATGTAAAAACTGGCACTTTAGAAAACGGTCTTACCTATTACATTCAAAACAACCCTAAACCAGAAAACAAAGTAGAATTACGCCTGGTGATTAATGCCGGATCTATTCTTGAAGATGAAGACCAATTAGGCCTAGCCCACTTTATGGAACACATGTGTTTTAATGGTACAAAGAATTTCGAAAAAAATGAATTAGTAGATTACCTTCAAAGTATTGGAGTAAAGTTTGGAGCACACCTTAATGCCTACACCAGTTTTGACCAAACGGTGTATATCCTTCCTATTCCAAGTGACGATCCAGAAAAATTGGAACAAGGTTTTCAAATTATTGAAGATTGGGCACACAACGCACTATTAACTGACGAAGAAATTGATAATGAACGTGGTGTTGTCTTAGAAGAATACCGCTTAGGTAAAGGTGCAGACGAGCGTATGATGCAAGAGTACTTGCCAAAAATGATGCACGGCTCAATGTATGCCGAACGTCTTCCAATTGGTACCAAAGAAAACTTAGAAACGTTTAAATACGAAAGCCTAAAACGGTTTTATAACGATTGGTACAGACCAGATTTAATGGCTGTAGTTGCCGTCGGAGATATTGATGTTGCCACATTAGAAGAGAAAATAAAATCTCATTTTGCACACATCAAAAATCCTAAAAATCCAAGACCTAGACCGTCATTTGATTTACCTAACCACGAAGAAACCTTTGTAGCTATAGAATCTGATAAAGAAGCGCCATTCTCTAATGTGAGACTAATGTTTAAAGATAAGATAAATGCTAAACCCGATGTGACTTACGCTGATTACAGAAACTCTATCGTAGAGAATTTATTTTCTCAAATGATTAATAACCGTTTAGATGAAATTAGAAATGGCGACAATCCACCCTTTGTTTATGGATTCACGTATTACGGTGGCACCTATGCACGAACTAAAAATGCATTTCAATCTTCTGCTATGACGAGTCCAACCGGACAATTAGATGCGCTAAAAACACTCTTAGTTGAAAATGAGCGTGTGCTTCAGCATGGCTTCTTTGAAGGGGAGTTTGAGCGTGCAAAAAAAGATATCATTGCTAATTTGGAACGCGCATTCAAGGATAGAGATAAAATGGAATCTAACCGAATTGTTGGACGTTACATCAATAACTTTTTAGAGCAAAACCCGATTCCTAGTATCGATTGGAGATTCGATTTTACAACATCGCAATTGCCAACTATCTCGTTAGATGAAGTTAATGCGCTTATTAAATCTTATATTAAAGACGATAATCGTGTTGTTATACTCACAGGCCCAGAAAAAGACGATTTAAAACAAGTAAAAGAAGCAGAAGTATTAGAGTTATTGGATACCGTTAAAACGATGGATCTAAAACCTTACGAAGATAAAGCTGTTGCTGCTTCATTAATAACCAAAATGCCCTCAAAAGGTAGCATAAAAGAATATAAAACCGATGAGACTCTTGGTACCACAACTTTAATTTTAAATAATGGAGCAACGGTGACTTATAAAAAGACGGATTTTAAAAATGATGAAATTTTATTTGATGCGTTTAGCTATGGAGGAACATCCTTGTATTCGGATGAAGCATACAAAGCGACCTCTAACGCTAATGGAGGTTTAACTGAAGCTGGAGTTAATGGTTTTGGCAAGGTTGAGTTAAGTAAAATGATGTCTGGTAAAATCGCAAATGTGAGATTGTCAATTGGCACGTACAGTGAAGGTTTATCCGGAAATACGACACCAAAAGATTTAGAAACTCTATTTCAATTAACACACCTCTATTTTACAGCTTTAAACAAAGATGAAAACGCTTTTAGAAGTTTTGCTGACAAACAAAAGGCCTTTTTAGGCAACTTATTATCTAGTCCACAATTTTATTTTCAAGATCAATTATCTGAATTTATATATGGAAAAAACCCAAGATACACAGGATTTCCCACAGCTGAAGACATGGATAATGCCGATTATAACTTAGCTTACGAGAAATACAAGGAACGTTTTGCAGATGCCGGAGATTTCAATTTCTATTTTGTAGGTAATATAGACGAAACTAAACTCGTTGAATTATGTGAAACCTATTTAGCAAGTTTACCGTCAACAGGAAGCAATGAATCTTATAAAGTCAGTGACTTTAGACCATTAACAGGATCTCACAAAAAAATTATTGAAAAAGGTGAAGACCCTAAAAGTTCAGTGAGAATAACATATCACGGCCCTACGGATTACGATGAAAAAGAAGCACATGCTCTAAAAAGTTTAGCTGAAGTGTTATCTATTAAATTAATAGAAAAATTACGTGAAGAAGAAGGAGGTGTTTACGGAGCTGGTGCCAATGCTAGTATAAGTAACATGCCTTATGATTGGTTTCGATTCAATATTAGTTTTCCTTGTGGACCAGAAAATGTTGATAAATTGATTACTGCAACCATGAAAGAAGTTGATCTTTTAATCAAAGAAGGACCAACAGAAGTCGATCTAGAAAAGGTGAAAAAAGCTCAGATCCTAGACTACAAAGAAGATTTGAAAACAAATAAATTTTGGTTAGGGCAACTTAAAAACGCAGACTACCTCAAAAAAGACGCGCATAATATATTAAAATTTGAAGAGGCTGTTAACAGTTTAACTGTTGCTGATCTTCATGGTGTGGCTAAAAAATATTTAACCCAAGGCTATATCACTGGTATTCATAATCCAGAACAATAAAATGACACCCATATTAATGAGCAGCCTTCATAATTTCTATTGAAGGCTGTTTTTTTTTTATAGAACTGTTAACAACTTCAATTTCTTAAAGTCGTAAATAATCGTAATTTTAAGCCCGTATATTTAACCAAATTATTTAATGGGTAAAATCATTGCAATAGCAAACCAAAAAGGAGGAGTTGGTAAGACAACAACTTCAGTGAATTTAGCAGCTTCTTTAGGAGCACTAGAGAAAAAAGTACTGCTTATAGATGCCGATCCTCAAGCCAACGCAAGTTCTGGCTTAGGCATAGATGTTGAAACAGTTGCTGTAGGCTCATACCAAGTCATAGAACATTCTGCAAATGCAAAAGACGCTATTGTAACGTCCAACGCACCAAATGTAGATGTGATGCCCGCGCACATTGACCTTGTCGCCATAGAAATTGAATTAGTGGATAAGGAAGAGCGCGAGTATATGCTTAAAAACGCTATAATCGACTTGAAATCAGACTATGATTATATCCTAATTGACTGTGCTCCTTCGTTAGGCTTACTAACATTGAACGCTTTAACATCTGCAGATTCGGTCATTATACCAATTCAGTGTGAATATTTTGCGCTTGAAGGTTTAGGAAAACTGTTAAATACTATTAAAAGTGTACAGAAAATCCATAATACTGCGTTAGATATAGAAGGCTTACTATTAACCATGTTCGATTCGCGTTTACGTTTATCTAATCAAGTTGTAGAAGAGGTACAAAAACACTTTAGCGATATGGTATTTGATACGATTATTCAACGAAACGTACGTTTAGGTGAAGCGCCAAGTTACGGTGAAAGCATTATTAATTATGATGTCAGTAGTAAAGGTGCAGCAAATTATTTGAGTTTAGCCAAAGAGCTGATTAAGAAAAATGAATTATAATGGCGAAAGCAACAAAAAAACAAGCATTAGGACGTGGACTTTCGGCTTTACTGAAAGATCCTGAAAACGATATTAATTCGGCAGAAGATAGAAATGCAGATAAAGTAGTTGGTAATATTGTTGAACTTGACATTGACAGTATTGAAGTCAACCCATTTCAACCAAGAACCAATTTTAATGAAGAAACGTTAAGAGAATTAGCGTCTTCTATTCGCGAGCTCGGAGTTATTCAACCTATAACGGTTAGAAAATTAGCATTCAACAACTATCAATTGGTATCTGGTGAGCGTCGTTTTAGAGCTTCAAAATTAATTGGTTTAGAAACCATTCCTGCCTACATTAGAATTGCCAATGACCAAGAGTCCTTAGAAATGGCATTGGTAGAAAACATTCAACGCCAAGATTTAGATGCTATTGAAATCGCATTATCCTATCAACGCTTAATTGACGAAATTCAGTTAACGCAAGAACAGATGAGTGAACGCGTAGGAAAAAAACGATCTACAATTGCGAATTATCTGCGCTTATTAAAATTAGACCCAATTATCCAAACCGGTATACGCGATGGTTTTATTAGTATGGGGCATGGGCGCGCTATAGTTAATGTTGAAGACCAAATAGATCAACTCGAGATTTACGAAAAAATCATCACCAATAAATTATCTGTAAGAGCGACAGAACAATTAGTTAAGAATCTAAATTCTGATACTCCTTCTAAACCAGAAGAACCTAGCTATGAAATCCCAAAAAACATTAAAAAAGGGGTAAAAGACTTTTCTGAATATTTTGGTCATAAAATAGACGTCAAGGTTGCTAAAAATGGAAGCGGAAAAATTACGATTCCTTTTCATTCTGAAGAAGACTTCAATCGCATTAAAAAATTAGTTCAACGTGACAAATAAGGGTTTTTATAGTCTTTTAGTATGCTTTTTTTCGCTTCTTTTTTCGTTTTCTCAAACTGAAAAAGACAGCACAAGTATTAGCATCAAAGAAAGTCCTATTATTGCGATAGACACCATAGCAAGGAAAGCAATAGATCCATTAAGACCAGCTAAAGCCGCATTCTATTCTGCAGTACTTCCTGGTTTAGGGCAAGCCTACAATAAAAAATATTGGAAAATCCCTATTGTTTGGGGAGCAATTGGAACCGGAATTTATTTCTATGTGAGAAATGATACACAATTTGACCGCTATAGAGATGCCTATAAACGTCGCTTAGCTGGTTTTACCGATGACGAATTTTATGATTTAATTTCGGACGATGGACTTATACGAGCGCAAGAACAATTTAGACAAAACAAAGAGATGTCGCTCTTAATTACCTTTGGGTTATATGCACTAAACATTATTGACGCAAATATTGATGCACATTTACTTCAATTTAATATCGACGAAAATCTAAGTTTAAGTCCGCATTATCAATATAATGAATTAGAAAACACTTCAGATTTAGGATTAACACTTAATTTTAAATTTTAACATAACACGCATATGTTCAAAATGTCATCACGCAACAAAATGATGAGTTAAGAACAGCACGCAAACGTTAAAAAACAATAAAAACAAACACATGAAAATAGCTTTACTAGGTTATGGCAGAATGGGTAAAAGCATTGAAGCTATTGCAATCAATCGCGGTCATAGTATTGTACTAAAAGTATCGGACGCCAACTCTGATTATGATTTTTCAGACACCGATGTGGCCATCGATTTTAGTATACCAAATGCCGCAGTAGCAAATATAAAAAAAGCAATTGATGCGGGAATTCCTGTTATTTCTGGGACCACCGGTTGGTTAGGTCAATATGATGAAGTTATTGATTATTGCACTTCAAAAAACGGTACATTTCTATACGCCTCAAACTTTAGCTTGGGGGTAAACCTCTTTTTTGAACTTAACAAAAGGCTAAGTAAATTGATATCTGGCTTTTCTGAATACACTACGGAGATTGAAGAAATCCATCATACACAAAAATTAGATGCCCCAAGCGGAACAGCTATAACGCTAGCCGAACAAATTATTGAGCAAACCCATTATAACAATTGGACGCTAGATGAGCCAAAAGACTCCGAAATCCATATTGAAGCCAAACGTATTGAAGGTATTCCTGGCACGCATGAAATCACCTATGATTCTGAAATAGATTCTATAAGTATTAAACATACGGCTCATAGCAGACAAGGTTTTGCCATGGGAGCTGTGATTGCTGCAGAATGGATTAAAGATAAAAAAGGCATCTTTAATATGAAAGATGTGTTAAACATTGGTTAATTTGCCAACGTATTGCATCGAATTAAAATAATTTTCAATTTATACAGACAAAATATAAGATTATGACCTGGACACAATGGTTTATTTTTATACTCATTATACAAATTATTCATGGTTTAGCAACCTGGAAATTATACATTAAGGCAGGCCGAAAAGCATGGGAAGCATTTGTCCCAATCTATAATGCCGTGGTGCTGATGAAAATTATCTCACGACCATGGTGGTGGATCATCCTAATGTTTTTACCAATTGTAAATCTAATTATGATTCCTGCTGTTTGGGTAGAAACTGCACGTGCTTATGGAAAAGACAGTAAAGTAGACGCGTTATTGTGTATTGTAACGTTAGGGTTTTATCTTTTCTATCTCAATTATGCTACTGACGTTACATATATTAAAGACAGAGAATTAAAACCTAAAACATCAACCGGAGAATGGATTACCTCTATTCTTTTTGCCATAGTTGCTGCAACAATTGTGCATACATATTTCTTTCAACCCTTTGTGATTCCGTCATCATCTTTAGAGAAATCGTTACTTGTAGGCGACTTTCTAATTGTAAGTAAGTTGCATTACGGAGCAAGAACTCCGATGACAACCGTTGGTGCGCCAATGGTACATGATACAATTCCTGTTATTGGAAAGAAATCGTATTTATATGATGATAACTTCGAAAAACGAAACACGTCTTGGATTAACAAACTTCAACTTCCATTTTTTAGATTTCCAGGTTTTGAAAATGTAGAGCGAAACGATATTGTGGTGTTTAATCAACCTGCCGACACCTTGTTGAATATGAATGATTTTCATCCAGATCGAAATTATTACAAACCCATAGACAAAAAAACAAACTTAGTAAAACGTTGTGTTGGTGTCGCTGGGGATACGCTTGAAATAAGAAATGGATATGTATTCATAAATGGTGTTCAAAATCAACTACCACCAAGATCGCATTTACAGTTTTCTTATCGTGTGACTTTAAAAAAGCAACATACTAGTCAAGCTGAACAATATCAATTTTTCGACTTATTAAATAAAATTGGTATTACGGATGGAGCGCGCTTAATGAATGATGGTAGTTACACCATTTTTGCAGCCACTGATGAAGCCATTGCACATTTAGAAGTACAACCTAATATAGATATAGTAACACCTATAAAACAAGCAAAGGGTGTCGATGGCACTATTTTTCCATATGATACTAAGTACCCTTGGAACACAGATAACTTTGGTCCAATGTGGATTCCAAAAGCTGGAGCTACTCTTAATTTGTCTTTAGATAACATCTCAATATATAAACGTGCGATTGAGGAATACGAAGGTCATAAAGTAGTTACGAGAAATAACGAAATTTTTATTGACGATAAACTAGCAACATCATACACATTTAAGCAAGATTACTACTGGATGATGGGAGACAACAGACACAATTCTATAGATAGTCGCTATTGGGGATTTGTGCCTAACAACCATATTTTCGGTAAACCTGTATTTATTTGGATGAGTATCGACGGTATTAACCATGGTATTAAAAACTGGAGTTTCCGTTGGGACCGCATATTTACAACGGTAAGTGGTGGTAACGAACGCACGTCTTATTTAATTCCTTTTATTATACTTGTATTAGGAATTACGTTGTTCAATAGATGGAGACGTAAGAAAAAGGCAAACGAAAATTAGAGTGGTAATTGAGGTTTGGTCTTATTGAAAAACTAAAACATTGATACGTTAAAGAGTGCCTTTAGGTACTTAAAATAGATGACGATATATTTAATTAAATCTCATTTAATATTTCAAAACTCGTCTCAATAAAATTAAATCTTTCGGTTTTACAGATATGAATAGCCTTATTTATCCTACATATTTTCCAAATTTGGCACATTTTTGGGCGATTATAAATTCGGATGCCATACATCTCGAAGTCTCTGACAATTACCAAAAACAATCCTACAGAAACCGTTCAGAAATTTATGGGGCAAATGGAAAATTGGCTTTAACCGTTCCTGTGACTTACACTCAGAAAAACAGGCAGCTTTATAAAGATGTCAAAATTGCTAACGAAGAACAGTGGCAACTTCTTCATTTAAAGTCGTTGCAATCAGCTTATAGTATGTCGCCTTTCTTCGAATTTTATATAGATGACTTAATGCCACTTTTTGAAGAACGTTTCGATTATATCTTAGATTTAAATTTGAGATGTATAGAAGTGCTCTTGAACAGTCTTCAACTAGACATTCATCCTATTAAAACAGTACGTTTTGAAAAAGAGCTAGTAGATAAAACTGATTTTAGAAATTTAGTAAAGCGGAATGCTGTAGTTCAACCTTTTGAAACTTACACTCAAGTGTTTACTGAGAAACATGGTTTTATTTCTAATCTTAGTATTTTAGACCTTTTGTTTAATGAAGGGCCTAATACGGCGTTGTATTTAAAAAAATAGAAATTACGACTTGAAAAATAAATAGACAGTTAAGTCGTATTAATAGATAAAACAGAATGCTTCAGTCATCAATCCATTATGGTATACATTTCGGTTTACCACTAGTTGTTGCCTTAATATTTTACAAGAGCTATTGGCTTAAAGCGTATGGTATTATGATCTTAGGAATGTTAATTGATTTAGATCATTTATTAGCCAATCCTATTTTTGACCCTAACCGTTGTAGTATCAATTTTCATCCACTCCACACCTATTATGCTATTGTGGTTTATTTAGTCCTACTAATTCCTAAAAAAACACGATTAATTGGTATGGGTTTAATCATTCACATTATTGCAGATATAGCAGATTGTGGGCTAATGTAATTAGGGTAAACTCAGCGTTGTTTTTATAGGGTAATGGTCAGATAGTTTTACATCAAAAGTTTTAAAGCTATTCACCGTAAAATCTTCATCAGCCAAAATAAAATCGATACGCATCGGGAAAAATTTAAAATCAAAAGTTCTACCAAAGCCATTTCCAGCATCTTCAAACGTATCTTTTAAATCCTCACCTTTCACCATTCTATAAATATAAGAATAGGCTGTATTATTGAAATCACCAGTTACAATAGTTTTATAATTAGACTTTGATTTGTGAGCTAAAAATAATTCTACTTGGTCTTGTTGTGCTTTGAATGTGGCACCAACTTGCTTAAACAAATGACTAGAGGTTTCCTTTTTTAATTTCTCTACGTCCGTCTCAATACCTGAAGATTGTAAATGAAACGTATAAATTCTTAAGGTGTCTTTTTGTTTAACGATATCTATAAATATAGCGTTGTTATTAGTATTAGGAAATTCTAACGAACCCGAATTAACAATTGGGAATTTAGAGTAAATTGCCTGACCACCTCTTATACCTTTATTATAAGTAGCATTAAAATTATTATAACCTTCAAATTTTACTTGTTCACTCCTAGGGTATTCTTGAAGACATAAAACATCGGGTTGTTCATTTTTTACAAAATTAATGATACTGTCTTTTACGCTTTTATTCTTTAACCAATCATACTTATTAAACAACCTCACATTAAATGACATCACCGAAAAATTAGCCTCATCTTTAATTTCGGCAGACGATGAAAACTTATACATGGAATTAATATGATTCCAACCTAATAGCAACACTACCAATGACAGAAGCATTTGCTTTTTTAAGCGAAGTAACCAATAAATTAAAAAGACGACGTTAAGTAAAATAAGTAATGGCACACCTAAACTTAATACAGATAAGGAGGCAAAATTTTTAGGTGGGATATAAGGCAATATATAAGATGTAAGCAATAAAAATGCTACCAACGAATTGATAACAAATATTATTTTACTTCCTAATTTTAAACCTTTCATATTAATTTATCAAGATAATAAAGACTGTATTATTACTTTCCTGTTTTAAATAGAAATTCCTTTTCTTCAGCGGTTAGACTTTCGTAGCCACTTTTACTGATTTTATCTAGAATTAAATCTATTTTTTTCTGATTATTGAACGTATTAAATTCATCTTTAGTCTTCCCTGCGTATGTCTTTTTTTCCGGTTTACGATATACCGTTTTTAAATTAGATTTTGGTTTAAACCAACTCATTACAGTATCCATCGAACGTTCAAAACCAGTTCCAATGTCGGTACCTTTAAGAAGTTTTGTGGCATAAATGTACCCTAAAAGATAACCACCAAAGTGTGCTATATAACCACCTTGATTAAGTCCAAGCATAAGTCTAAACAAATCCAAACCAACAATTACCATGGCAATATGTTTCCATTTTACATTAAAGGCATTGAATAATCGAATTTCCGTATTTGGCATATAAGCCGCCACAAAAAGCAATAATGCAGAAACACCAGCCGATGCTCCTACCAAACTTCCATTGACACCATAAGAACTGATTGGAATGAGATTTTCAAACGCTAAGTATGCTAAGCCACCAAAAATAATTCCCAAGAAATAAATGTTCAAAACCATTTTTTGACGAAATAGATTGGTGGTCATTCGAGATAGATAATAGAGAAATAGCATATTGAACGCCAAATGAAATAATCCATTATGCAGAAAACCATAGGTTATTAAAGACCAGGGTTGAAACAGAAAATCCATGATGCCTGATGGTAATTCAAAATAAGCAAAGAGATTAAATCGCAATAAGGATTTAAATATCAAACCAATGATGAACACCACCACATTAATGGCAATGATTTTACCAAAAGCGTCGAGGTTTCTAAACTTGTATTTTAAATCGTTAACTGTACTCATAATTAGTTCCAACGGAATTTATTCATGTCATTTTTCTTCCAATACCACATAATTAAGAAGCCTATAACTGCCCCTCCAACATGCGCCATATAGGCAGTATTACTTGGACTGAAGAACGAGGTTCCTGTTATTGCCGAAATAACATCTAATAGTATAATTCCAGGAATAAAGTACTTTGCTTTAATCGGTATTGGCAAGAAAATCATCATTAATTCTGCATTAGGATTCATCATACCAAAAGCGGCCAATAGTCCCATGATACAACCCGAAGCCCCAACCATTGTACTCCTATTAAGAACATTTAAATCAAATAACACTTTAAAATTATCGCCAGAAATATCAGTCGTAAAATTAGCATCGTTCAAGAGTGGAATCATTTTTTGATAAAGAATTTCACTTTTAATATAATCACCTGAAGTGGCATCGATATTCATTATTTCATGCAATAATTCCTTACTTAAACTTAAATCAGCAATACTTTGCATCGCGGATAAATAATCAATATAATAATAACCTAATTGAAATAGTAAGGCACCAAAACCTGCAGAGAAATAGACAAACAGAAACTTTTTTGTCCCTAGACGCTGCTCAACAGGAGTTCCAAACATCCATAGAGCAAACATATTAAACAAAAGATGCGTTGGACTTCCATGCATAAACATATGCGTCACAACTTGCCAAGGTTGAAACAAATCGTTTGTTGGAAAAAACATTGAAAACAAACTATAAAATAATTTACCATCACCCAATGCAACGGTCCCAATGAACATTACAACATTAATAATGATTAAGTGCTTTACGGCATCTGTTATATTAAATCTCATAGTCTACATGAATTTTTTTTCTATATCATCAACTGCCATCGTTATAAATGTAGGTCGATTAGTTGGTGATACATTGGGTTCCTTACAGGCAAACAAACTATTTACCATATGCTCTTGTTCGGTACTATTTAACGATTGACCATTTTTAATAGCCAAACTCTTCGCCATAGATTTAGCTAATAAATCAGTAGCACTAAAATTAGTGTCTGGCACATCATTTTCGACATCGCTAATTAATTGTTCTAAAATAATAGACACTTCACTTTCTGGAACTCCAACCGGAACTCCTGTGATTGTTATTTCCTTAGTATTCAATTCTGAAAACACAAAACCGGTATGCTCTAAATCAGCTTTAAGATCCGCGATAATTTTAGTTTCATTAGGAGTGTAATGCAATTCTAATGGAAATAATAATTGCTGACTCGTAGCTTCCTTAATAGTGATATGTTTCAAAAAGTTTTCGTACAAAATACGCTGGTGCGCTCTATTCTGATCAATAACTAACATCCCAGATTTTAAGGTACTCACAATATATTTTTGCTGTAATTGAAAGGTCGTTTTCGTGGTTTCAATAGACGAATCACTAAAAATAGATTCATTTTTCGATTCACTTTCAAAAGTCACCTGACTAAAATCAGAAGGTGAATTATTTCCTTTAGATTCTAAACCAACATATAAGCTTTCCCATGACGACGTAGGAGCCGATTTGAAACCCGTATTATGACTTGTACTTTTTTGCTTAACACCTGAATCTTCAGCAAACGGATTAAAACTACGATCTACCTCAATGGCTGGTGTGGAAGCTTTTTTATCCTTGTAATCATAAGGTGTGTTAAAGCTACTCTGTTGTTCAAAATCTAAAACAGGAGCAATATTAAATTGCCCTAAACTATGTTTTACAGCAGAACGCAAAATTGCATAAAGTGTGTGCTCATCATCAAACTTAATTTCAGTTTTAGTAGGATGAATATTAATATCTATCGATTTTGGATCGACCGTAAGATTTAAAAAATAACTTGGATGATACCCATCTTTTAATAAGCCTTCAAATGCTGATTTTATAGCATGATTCAAATAAGGACTCTTTATAAAACGCTGATTTACAAAAAAGAATTGTTCGGATTTGGTTTTCTTTGAGAATGTAGGTTTACCTACAAATCCTGAAATTTTTAAAACTTCAGTTTCCTCTTCAACTGGAACTAATTTTTCATTCGTTTTAGTTCCAAAAATATGCACTACGCGTTGTCTATAATTTTCTTGAGGCACATTAAATAAGTCACTTCCATTATGATAAAAAGCAAAAGCGATATTAGGATGTGCTAACGCTACACGATGAAATTCATCGGTAATATGACGTAACTCTACAGTATCTGACTTTAAGAAATTACGTCTTGCTGGAATATTAAAAAATAGATGCTTCACAGCAACCGAAGTTCCTGTTGGAGTTACGGAAACTTCCTGAGATTTCACCTCACTGCCTTCTATAACAATGGCAGTCCCTAAATCGTCTTCATCTTGTTTTGTTTTTAGTTCAACATGGGCAATGGCCGCAATACTCGCTAATGCTTCACCTCTAAACCCTTTGGTATTCAGTTGAAATAAATCTTCAGCAGCTTTAATTTTTGATGTGGCATGACGTTCAAAACTCAATCGTGCATCAGTAACACTCATGCCTTTACCATTATCAATAACTTGCACTAAGGTTTTACCAGCATCTTTAATAATGAGTTTAATTTCTGTAGCATTAGCATCAATGGCATTTTCTAATAGTTCTTTAACTACTGATGCCGGACGCTGAACGACCTCACCTGCTGCGATTTGATTAGCAACATGGTCTGGTAAAAGTTGAATAATATCTGACATTACAAATAGGCTGAAATATCAATATAACTCAATGTAACATACGCTGCTAATAATAGAAAAGCAACGATTACTAATAGTCGAATTCGCGTGTTTTTATCACTCTGAATCTTACTATTTTGGTTCCACTCATCTCTAAAATTAGTTCTATGAAATCGTTTGCCATCACCATCATCCTCTATAAGACCATGCTTTTTTTTCAAATTATCCATACGCTCTTTTCGCTCATCATAATAGCGAGGAGTATAATTATACCGTTTGTTTTTGTTTTGTTTGAAAAATGTTGAAAACATAGCTTTTGGATTTAATCAAAGTTACTGAAAATACTAGAAAATGTCCCTTAAGGATTCCTTAAAATTATGAACAAAAAGGATGCCAGAGTTGGTTGGCAGTGTGCAGTGTGCAAAATGAAATTTTAGTTTACAACAAAAGGTCAGTATGTATCATTTTAGGCGATGTGACTGCCAACTGAGGACTGAGAACTGAATACTTAAGCAGTTTCCTTACGTAAAGCTGCCATTTTAATCGCAGCAATAGCTGCTTCAGTACCTTTATTTCCGTGAATTCCACCAGAACGATCAATAGACTGCTGCTCTGTATTATCGGTAAGTACACAGAAAATAACCGGAATATCTCCTTTTACATTAAGATCTTTAATCCCTTGAGTTACCCCTTCGCAAACAAAATCGAAATGTTTTGTTTCACCTTGAATCACACAACCAATAACAATAATAGCATCTAACATCCCAGAATCAGCATAAATACTTTTACTCATTCTGGCCGCACCATAGGTTAATTCAAATGCACCAGGTACATTCCAACGCACAATGTTTTGCTTAATAGCACCACAATCTAAAAGCGCATCAAAAGCACCTTTCCATAAGCCTTCGGTAATTTTGTCATTCCATTCTGAAACAACAATCCCAAACCGAAAATCTTTCGCGTTTGGGATTGTTGCTTTATCGTAAGCCGATAAATTATGATTTACAGTAGCCATATACTATAAGCTTGCTTCTACTTTTCCAATTAAAACATCTGCCGTTTTTGCTTCAGTTGAAGCAGAAAATTCAGATTTTATACGCTTTAAATACTCTAAAGCTTTTGTATTCTCTCCTAAATCGATAGCCACACGTGCTGCTTTCATTAAGTATAATGGAGTTGTAAAGTCATTTACGTTAGCCTTAAACGCTTGTTCGTAATATCCTAAAGCATCTGATTTTTGATCTAACTGCACAAATGCATCACCGATACCACCTTTAGCGATAGGATTCAACATTTTATCATCACTAGAGAAATTCCCTAAATGCTCAACAGCATTTTGATAATCTTTTAAATTCAAATATGCCATACCAGCATAATAGTTTGCTAAATTAGCAGCAGGACTTCCTCCATACTCATTAATAATATCTAGCATTCCGTATTTACCTTCTCCGCCATCTAAAGACATTCTGTAAAGTGAATCTGAAGATACACCACTAACAGCATCATCAAAATACTTTTTAGCTATGTACATTTCATTCATAGCCTCTTTTTGTTGTGGCTCTGCTACTAACTTATTATAACCTAAATAGGCTAAAACTATTAAAGCTATAGCTCCCACAACACCTAAAATGTATTTTTGATTTTTAACAGCCCATTCCTCTGTTCTCGAAGCACCTTCATCTAAAGTGTTAAACACCTCTGCTGTTGTTGATTCTTCTTCAAAAACCTCTTCCTTCTCTTTTACTGTCTTAGGTTTGTAGCCTCTTTTCTTATACGTTGCCATAACTTGTCATTTTGTGCGTCCGCAAAAATAAAATTTTTATTGGGATTTAAAAGCCTATTTATTTGTTATTTTTGAATTATTAATTACAAGCTCAAAATGCTTTGTTACATCAGTAAAATTAGGCATAATGCTATCTTTTCATGAATCTAAACACACTATCTTTAGTTAATTATAAAAATTTTGAAAGTCAGGTTTTTGATTTCGACGTCAAAATCAACTGTTTTGTTGGGGCCAATGGTATCGGAAAAACGAATGCTTTAGATGCCATTTATCATTTGGCTTTTGGTAAAAGTTATTTTAATCCTATTGCTGTTCAAAATATCAACCACAATGCTGAGTTTTTTGTAGTAGATGGTAATTTCACTAAAAATGAACGTACCGAAAAAATCATAGTCTCTTTAAAACGAGGTCAAAAAAAAGTCATAAAACGTAATAGTAAAGCTTACGAAAAGTTTAGTGAGCATATTGGGTTTATTCCATTGGTTATAATTTCTCCTGCAGATCGCGATTTAATTATTGAAGGTAGTGATACACGACGCAAATTTATTGACAGTGTCATTTCGCAAAGTGATAAAAGCTATTTAACGGAACTCATTAATTATAATAAGGTTTTATCACAACGTAATGCCTTATTAAAATACTTTGCATTAAATAATACGTTTAATGCCGATACACTTGCTATCTATAACGAACAACTTCATACTTACGGTACCGAAATATTTAGAAAACGAGATACGTTTCTAAAGACCTTTATTCCCATTTTTAAATCACGCTACGAGGCTATTAGTCAGAGTAAAGAAGCTATCGATTTAACGTATAAAAGCGATTTGTTTGATTCTGAATTAAAAGATTTACTAAACAAAACTATTAATAAGGACAAAGCTTTACAATATACTAGTGTTGGAACACACAAAGATGATTTAGTGTTTTTGATTGATGATTTTCCGATAAAAAAATTCGGAAGTCAAGGTCAGCAAAAGTCCTTTTTAATTGCGTTAAAGTTGGCGCAATTTGATTTTATAAAACAACAAAGTGGTGTTTCTCCTATTCTATTGTTAGATGACATCTTTGATAAGTTAGATGAAAACCGAGTCTCACAAATCATCAATTTAGTAGATGATGAACATTTTGGACAAATTTTTATCAGTGACACCCATGCAGAACGTACTGAAGATGTGATAAAACAAACGCATCAATCCTATAAAATGTTTAAATTATGAAAAACTATTTATGGCTCCTTGGCCTCGTTCTAATTAGTTGTTCTGAAAACCCAGAAACCTACATTCAACATATAGAAGGCTATTGGGAAATTGAAGAAGTAACAATGGCTGATGGCAGTAAAAAAGCCTATCAATTTAGCGAAACAATTGACTATATCAGCATCAATGATAGTTTAAAAGGATTCAGAAAAAAACTAAAACCAGGCTTAAATGACACCTATTTTACATCAGATGATGCTGAAGCTATTCACTTAAAAGTGGAAAACAACCAATTAAAAATATATTATAAAACACCTTACGCCAATTGGTCAGAAACCGTAATGGAAGCAACACCAGAAGAGTTACAACTTATTAACGACGATAAAAATGTGTATCTTTATAAACGTTACACTCCTATTCAATTAGATTTAGAATAATTAAGGAAATTACAATGGCAAAACGAAACAACGATAATCAACCCATTCAAGACATTCTAAAAGAGTTTGTACAAACCAACAATTTACAGTCTGGTTTAGACAAAGTAGAAGTACGTGAAGCATGGGCCAATTTAATGGGAAATGGTGTTAACAATTACACCTCCGCAATTGAGCTTAAACACGATACACTCTATGTTCAACTCAGTTCTAGTGTGCTTAGAGAAGAATTGAGTTACGGCACAGAAAAAATTATAAAAATGCTTAATGAATCGTTAAGAAAAGAAGTCGTTAAGAAGTTGGTGCTTCGTTAACTCTTAACTCTTAAAAAAATAGTTTTTCTTTTTAAAATGAAATTAAAATTTCTTTTTTTCGTCTTTCTCTCTGCGCACCTCTGTACAACCTCTGTAAATCTTCGTGTAATTTAAAAGTAACCCATTTACATTCTGCATTACTGATATTAAGTTCAGTTTCATATCTTACTATACCAATTATTTTCCTATTTTTAAATTCTCTATAACTCAACTTCATGACGTATTTTAAACTAATTCTATCCTTCGTACTAACGATAGGCATTTTTTATGCATTAAACACTAAGTTCGGGTCTATTCCACCCATCGGTAAATTCTTAAATCCATATACTGGAGTTTGGCAAAATGAAACCGACGAATCCATCACAGGCGAGGTTTCAATTCCTGATTTAAAAGATAAAGTTACAGTACATTATGATGCCGAATTAATCCCACATGTATTCGCACAAAATGAAATCGATCTTTACCGAGCACAAGGCTATCTTACGGCAAAGCATAGATTATGGCAAATGGAATTCCAGACCTATGCAGCCGCTGGTCGCTTATCTGAAATTATTGGAGAAGGAGCACTTAATTATGACAGACAAGAACGCAGACGGGGTATGGGTTATGGCGCTGAGCAAACCTTAAAAAAAATGGCTGAAGATGAAAAAACATCAACTTTTGTTCAGGCTTATGCAGATGGAGTGAATAGCTACATCAATCAATTAGAGTCTAAAGATTTACCTGTTGAATATAAGTTACTCGATTATAAACCTGAAGCTTGGACACCTAAGAAAACAGCATTATTATTAATGTACATGACTAAAATGCTGGCAGGAGGAGATGAAGACATGGAAAACACAAATGCGCTACGAGTATTTGGAAAGGATCAATTCGATTTATTATTCCCTGATTTCTTTGATGTAACAGATCCTATAATTCCTAAAGCAACCGATTGGAGCTATATTAATGTTCCACAAACACCGCGTCCAGCATCTCTTACCGATACTATTTTAGAGGCCGTTCCTGAGACGATTGATCAACCCAATCCTGATAATGGTAGTAATAATTGGGCCGTTTCTGGTGAAAAATCATATTCAGGTCATCCGATTTTGGCTAACGATCCACACTTAGGTTTAAACCTACCTTCTATTTGGTTTGTGATGCAACTCAGTACTCCTAACCATAATACTTTTGGAGCTACGCTTCCAGGTGCACTGGCTGTTATTTCAGGATTTAATCAACATATTGCATGGGGAGAAACCAATGCCACGAGAGATGTTATTGATTGGTATAAAATTGAATTTAATGACAATAGAACGCAATACAAGTTTGACAACGAATGGAAGGATGTTTCTGTAAGAGTCGAAGAGATAAAGATTAAAGGAAAGGAAACTTACAAGGATTCTGTGGTATACACCCATCATGGTCCAGTGGTGTATGATAAGAATTTTAAATCTGATAATGAATTATCGGGTTACGCAATGCAGTGGACAGGTCATATTCCTAGTAATGGTCAGAAAACCTTCACGGAGATGAATAAAGCCAAAAATTATGATGATTATACCAAAGCCCTAGAACATTGGGTAGCACCAGCTCAAAATTTTGTTTTTGCTTCAACCGAAGGTGATATTGCTATTTGGGTACAAGGCTTATTTCCTAATAAATGGGAAGGTCAAGGGAAATTTGTAATGGACGGTAGTAAATCTGAAAACGATTGGCAGAGTTTTATTGCACAAGAATTCAATGCCTATACTAAAAATCCAGAACGTGGTTTTGTGAGCTCTGCAAATCAGCATCCCGTAGACGAAACCTATCCCTATTATGTATTCAATGATGGTTATGAAACGTATAGGAATCGTGTAATTAATGATTATTTTAATACTAAAGACAAATTCAGTATTCAAGATTTTAAAGATTTACATAACAACAATTACAATTTAAAAGCTGCTGAAATAGTCCCTTATATGTTAGAACACATGGATGTTTCAAGTTTAACAAAAGAAGAAAAAGCCATATATAATGAAATAAAAGCTTGGAAGTTTAATAATGACATTGATGAAGTTGGCCCAAGTATTTTTAGACAGTGGTATGGTAAGCTTTACAATTTAGTCTGGGATGAAATGGATGATGACGATACACTGTTGGACACACCTTATACCTACCAAACCATTTACTTACTTAAAAATAAGGGTGATGATGATTTTATGGATATCAAGGATACACCTGAAACAGAAACTGCAAAAGATCTATTTTTATTAGCCTTTAAATCAGCCGCTGAACGACTTATAGAAATTAAGGAGGAAAAAGGAGATTACACTTGGCTTAAATATAAAGCAACTCATGCAGATCATTTACTACAAGGTTTACCTGCATTTTCAGTTTTTGATATTCCGATTGGTGGTGACCGAAGCATTGTAAATGCAACGTCTGAAGATCACGGACCGTCTTGGAGAATGATTGTAGAAATGACTTCCCCTCCAACCGCTTTAGGGATTTATCCTGGTGGACAATCTGGAAATCCTGGTAGTAAATATTACGATAATTTTATTGACGATTGGGCAGCAGGTGAATATCACGAGCTTAATTTTTTACAAAGCAATACTGCAACCGACGCTATTATTGGCACACAAACCCTAACACCTAAGAACTAATGACTAAGAATATCATAAATTTTATAGTTACAATTATATGCGCTTATATACTCTCATTATTTCTGCCTTGGTGGTCTATAATGGTTGCAGCTGTAGCGACGGCTTTATTTATTCCATTAAAACGAATAGCCGTGTTTTTTATCCCTTTTTTAGCCATACTTTTGTTTTGGTTTGTATTGAGTTATTTTTTAAGTAGTGGAAACGATTTCACTTTAGCCAAACGCATAGCTGTACTTTTACCTTTAGGTGGTAATCCGTATGTTTTAATGTTAGTCACAGGTCTAATTGGTGGTTTAGCCGCTGGTATAACTGCTATATTTGGGAAACAGTTGAGCTTGGTTTTAACTCAAAAGAAATAACTATTATCAGTACGTCTATATTATTATAACTAGAATTATGTATCAATTAAATTACCATTCTCAATCAATTTCTGGACTTTCTCCTAAAGATTTAGAAAATATTCTTGAAGAAGCCACTTCAATAAATGGAGAAAGAAATATCACAGGATGTCTCATTTACCATAATGATAGTTTTGTTCAAATCCTTGAAGGAGAGAAAAAAGATGTCCTCGAAGTTTATAAAAAAATTAAAGGAGATAAACGCCATCATAATATTATGCTACTTTATCAAAATAGTGTTGACACGAGATCTTTTACGGATTGGAATATGGCTTATCATAAACCAGAAGATCAATTCGTAGTCCAATTTGTAAATAACTTATTATTACTTTCAAAACTTTCAGATAATTCATCGAATTCTTTAACCACGTTTTGGGGACAAGTACGGAGAATTATTGAAAGTGGTTCTGTAAAACAACAGGCAATCCTCTAAGAATAGTGAAGTTTAAATTATTAGAATTTAAAAAAAAGCTCCAACCTATTCGTTGGAGCTTTTCAGTATTATATAGAAACGACGCTATTTAACGACAAGTTTTTTAATTGTTCTTGAAGTTTCTCCATTCAATTCTAACAGATACATTCCGGTACTTAAATCAAGGCGCAACGTATTCGCGCCTATTTGAAGTGTTTTTTGCATAATTAATTTACCTTCAATGCTATAAACATTCAATTCTTTAAATAGACTATTGTTATCCAAATTGAATTCTCCATCCGTAGGGTTCGGATATATCGTTATACTATGTAAAGCCAATTCATCAACACTTAAAAATCCGCAATCTACAGGATCAAACGTTACCAATCCCAAAGATGCTACATCATTTTCATGTACAATTACGGCTTCTGCGTCTGCCACTGTATTTGGTGTATCCGTTTCATCCCAGCAATTATGCATAGCCGAAACTGGATTGTCGGTGTTGTTATAAAGTGCATAAACCACACCTCCATTACCATTTTCAGAAAACACATTCTGCCCAATATTATCGGCATTATCACCCAAGTTAATCATTGATTCTCCCTGAAGTGTAATTCCCCATAAATTTCTACGAATTTCATTTCCACTAGCTACAACGACATTACCTTCTACAGATGCAACTAAATTAATTCCACTTCCACCAAGACCAGCATTTCCTTGTGAGTCATTGTCTTCAATCACATTATTTCTTATATATGCAGAAACATTGTTACTCTGTATTGCAATACCATAACGATTATCACTTATAATATTATCATCAATTACCGCATTCACACCTCCTGTACTTAATAAATCAGAAACGGAAATACCACCTACAGATGTTAACGTGCGATCTCCTTTTATAGTATTCTGAATAATTTGTGTTGGATTATCAACTAAAGTCGGTCCTAAATTAATTTGAGGACGATTGGAATTCTCTTGGTTATTTCCTTCAATATAATTATTAAAAATATAAGGAGAAACCGTATTTGTAGCGCCAGAACCAATTGCTGTAGTTTCATTAAAAGTTATGGTGTTATTAGTAATTTGAGGCATTCCTCTTGAGAGTCCAATTGCACCTCCTGTAGAAACACCAGCAACATTATTGGTAATTAAACAGTTATCAATAGTACACGTTTCTGTTAAAACACGTAAACCTCCTCCATATTGTATCGTTGCATTTTGAATGGTAATATCTGAAAATTCTTCAAATCGAAAGCCATCGTACGGTGCAGCAGGATCTATAGCTGTAAAAACGGCATTGTCTGCATCCACGTTAAAAGTTCCGTAAATGGTAATTCTAATATCCTCTCCAATTTCTAAGGTAACATCATCACTAATATTAAAAGTATCTGATGTAGAAATTGTCAAATCTTCTTGCAAAGTATATGTAGTTCCATTTACCGAAATGGTAGTCGGACTTGCTACGACTAAGTCGTCTAAAGTATACGTGCCACCTATATCTGGTGTGGTAAAACCTTGTGCACCAACCAAACCGAAAACACCGATGATTGTAAATAAATTGAGTAATAGTTGTTTCATAAATTGTTTTTTTGAGTTTCCATAAAATTAAATAATATTGACAATAATAACTGTTAAAAATCAATTTTTATAATAGCGAGATAAATCGATTTTGAGAATTGTATTGAAGTAAACTTCGCATTAAATCTCAATTTTAAAACCCAACGGAATACCTTTAAAGTATGTTAAGAATAACCAATGTGGCAGTTGAAGCTCTAAGAAAAATACCTTAACTTTTAATAAATTGTGTTATCAATTTAATCTCACAAAAAAAAGCCTCACATTTAGGGAGGCTTTCTTGTTCTATTTAAATAGGTAAATACCTAATAAAGTATATTTATTTTACATTCATTAACTCTACATCAAATACTAAAGTAGCGTTTGGAGGAATGACTCCACCAGCACCTGCAGCACCATAACCTAAATCACTAGGAATTACTAAACGTGCTTTATCTCCTACATTTAAAAGACAAATACCTTCATCCCAACCTGCAATTACCTGACCAACTCCAACTTGAAAATCTAATGGTGAGTTTCTTTTATATGACGAATCGAAAACTGTTCCGTCAGCTAACTGTCCTTTATAATGTACAGATACTGTATTCCCTTTTTCTGCTTTTTTACCATCTCCTTTTTGAATGATTTGGTAACGTACCCCAGATGCTGTTTCATCAAATCCAACCGCTAATTTATCTAGTTCCGCTCTTGCAGCTTCACGTTCAGCAGCGATTCGTTTTTCACGAGATCCTTCAAAAGTTCTAAAGGCTTCTATAGCATTAAAATTTTCAGCAGCATCACCTTGTCTAATAATTTCCAAACTTTCAATTTTATCACCTTGCGCAATAGCATCTACAACATCTTGTCCTTCTACTACGTTTCCAAAAACCGTATGTTTATTATCTAACCAATCTGTTGCAATATGGGTGATATAAAACTGACTTCCGTTAGTGCCAGGACCAGAGTTTGCCATAGCTAAAACTCCAGGACCGCTGTGTTTTAAATCTGGATGAAATTCATCATCAAATTTATAACCTGGATTTCCTGTTCCTGTACCTTGTGGACAACCTCCTTGAATCATAAAATCTGGAATAACTCTATGAAATTTTAAACCATCATAATATGGAGTACCTTGTGGCTTTGCTGAATTTTCTAAATTACCTTCTGCTAAAGCTACAAAGTTACCAACTGTTCCTGGAGCCTTTTCAAACTCTAAATTTACTAAGATTTCACCTTTTGAAGTAGTGAATTTTGCGTATATACCGTCTTGCATTGTGTTTTATTTTGTTTAAGAGTGCAAAGATAGTGAACTGATTTGGAAGTTTGAAGCGTGACGTTGGAAGTTATTACACAGAGTTACACTAAGATTAAAAATCTCCATAATCAACCCCTTTTAATTATGTAACAGAGAACCAAATTATTGGAATTTGAGATTTTAATTTTGAGGTTTATTTTTTTTCTTAGTTTTGAAAAAAAATTAGTCATGGCATTTTTATCTAAATTCTTTGGTTCTAAATCACAATCTAGCTCTGGTGACTCAATAGAAGCCATTATTAATGATGTTGAAAACAAACCATTTGGTGTTTCTGATCACAATGTGCTTTTTGCTGGTTTAAATGAATTGGGAGGTTATTTCTTTTTTCAAACCGTTATTGTTGGTCAACTTAATGTTAAGTGTAAAAACGGAGCACAACTTTTTTTTATTGGTGATAATTTCAAGTTAAAACTTGAAGCTGATATGCCAGAATTTGAATCTGAAAGCTCAGATATTAAAGGTAGAAACATCACTAAGATTGATTTTCAGATTGAAGAAAGCGAAGTAAAAAAATTAGAAAGTGCAAGGCTTAGTAGTATTCAATTAAAGGTTAAAAAGCACGATATTCTATTTAGTAAATATGTTGTAATTGAAGCTACTGAGGAGGAGGAATAAAATAGTTCGTCAGTTCGAGTGGAATTAAAATTGAAACGTAATGAAAATTTTAATTTTGTATCGAGGACTTTTAAACAAAGGTATTCTCGATACAAAATTATTAAATTAAGAACTTTCGCCCTAAAATTATATCATTGAGAAAGGTATTGACTACTGACCAGTGACCATTTCTCAATGCTCACTACCAACTAAAAACTAATTAGCCACTTCACTCATAAACTTAATACGATACAATCGTAATTCTTCATCATCATAATCACCGTCGAATTCCTCAATAGCATCATTTATTTTATCACTTTCAGATTCCATAAAATACTCATGGATTTCTTCCTGTTGATCTTCATCCAAAATCTCATCAATCCAGTAATTGATATTCAATTTGGTACCAGAAAATACGATAGCCTCCATTTCTTTTATAAACTTAGACATATCCATACCTTTGGACGAGGCAATATCATCTAATGGTAACTTCCGATCGACATTCTGAATAATGTATAGTTTTATGGCAGAATTAGTCCCGGTAGATTTCACTACCATATCTTCTGGTCGTAATATATCATTATCAGTGACATAATCCGAGATAAGACCAACAAAGTCCTTTCCGTATTTTTTAGCCTTACTTTCACCTACTCCATGAACATTCGTTAATTCCTCAATAGTAATAGGATATTTTAATGACATATCTTCTAATGAAGGATCTTGAAAAATCACGAATGGAGGCACGCCTAACTTCTTAGCATTACGCTTACGCAAGTCTTTAAGCATTCCCATTAACTTCTCATCGGCAACAGCTCCTCCTCCTTTTGCATTTGTTACAATACCATCATTTGAATCTTCATCAAACACATGGTCTTCTGCCATCATAAAGGATGTTGGTTGTTTAATAAATTCCTTTCCTGTTTCACTTAACCTTAAAACACCATAGGTTTCAATATCTTTCTTTAGGTAACGCGCAACCAACACTTGACGAACTAAAGCCATCCAATAACGTGGTTCCTTATGTTTACCGACACCAAAGAAATTTTGCAAATCTGTTTTGTGAGACGTAATCAGCGCATTAGAATTTCCAACAAGTACTTGCACTAAATCTTTTGCTTTATACTTTTCGTTGGTTTTACTTACGGTTTCTAAAAGAATCTTAACATCGTCTTTCGCTTCTACTTGTTTTTTAGGAAACCGAACATTATCGTCCATATCTCCACCTTCACCTGTTTCATTATCGAATTCTTCTCCAAAATAATGAAGGATAAATTTACGTCTAGACACCGAAGTTTCAGAAAAAGCCACCACTTCTTGTAGTAAAGCATGTCCTATTTCTTGTTCAGCAACAGGTTTACCTGCCATAAATTTTTCGAGTTTTTCGATATCCTTATAAGCATAGTAGGCTAAACAGTGTCCTTCACCTCCATCTCGTCCTGCACGACCCGTTTCTTGATAATAACTTTCGATACTCTTAGGAATATCATGATGAATTACAAAACGTACATCGGGTTTGTCAATACCCATACCAAACGCAATAGTAGCCACCACAACATCCGTATCTTCCATTAAGAACATATCTTGATGTTTTACTCGGGTTTTAGCATCTAAACCTGCATGATATGGCACTGCTTTAATTCCGTTGACTTGAAGCACTTGTGCCAAACCTTCAACACGTTTCCGACTTAGACAATATATAATACCGGACTTACCTTCATTCTGTTTTACAAAACGAATAATATCGGCATCTACATTTTTAGTTTTTGGACGTACTTCATAATATAAATTAGGTCTATTAAAAGACGCTTTAAAAGTCACCGCATTCGGCATCCCTAAACTCTTCAAAATATCCTCTTGAACTTTAGGAGTTGCCGTTGCTGTAAGTCCAACAATAGGAATATCGTCACCAATTCGCTTAATAATCGTCCTAAGATTCCTATATTCTGGTCTAAAATCATGTCCCCATTCACTAATACAATGGGCTTCATCTACAGCCATAAAAGAAATTTTGACGGTTCTTAAAAAGTCAACATACTCTTCTTTAGTTAATGATTCTGGAGCGACATAAAGCAGTTTTGTTATGCCGTTTGTTATATCATCTTTTACCCGTTTTACTTCCGTCTTATTTAAAGAAGAATTTAGTACGTGTGCCACACCTTCGTGTTCAGACACGGCCCTTATGGCATCTACTTGGTTCTTCATCAGTGCAATAAGTGGAGATACTACAATAGCAGTACCTTCAGCAATTAACGCTGGTAGTTGATAACATAAAGATTTTCCGCCACCTGTTGGCATAATAACAAAAGTGTTATTACCTGCTACGACGTTCTTTATTACTTCTTCTTGAAGGCCCTTGAATTCTGAAAATCCAAAGTACTTTTTTAATGCGGAGTGTAAGTCAATTTCTGCAATACTCATTAATCCCTATTGGTATTTTATATACATTTGCAACAAGTTTAAAGATAACAATTTCTTTAAACTTTGAAAACTCAATAAAAAATAAGTTTTGAACACTAAGCAATCCATTTTAAAAACAGCAACATCTACCATAAAAATAGAAAGCAAAGCCATAGAACATTTGTCTGAATTACTGACTGATGATTTTGCAAATGCTGTAGAGTTAATCTATAATTCTAAAGGTAGAGTTATTATCACAGGAATTGGCAAAAGTGCTATTATTGCTAACAAAATCGTTGCTACTTTAAATTCAACTGGCACTCCAGCGGTTTTTATGCACGCTGCAGATGCCATCCATGGAGACCTTGGATTAATTCTAGAAAACGACGTTGTAATTTGCATTTCTAAAAGTGGAAATACTCCAGAAATAAAAGTTTTAGTACCACTTATTAAGAACGCAAAAAATAAAATGATTGCAATTACCGGCAATATTGAGTCGTTTTTAGGTCAGCAAGCTGATTATGTTTTGAACACTTTTGTAACACATGAGGCGTGTCCGAATAATTTAGCACCAACAACAAGTACTACAGCACAATTAGTGATGGGAGATGCTTTAGCGGTTTGTTTATTAGAATTACGAGGATTTTCTAGTAAAGATTTCGCGAAGTACCATCCAGGAGGAGCACTTGGCAAACGTCTCTATTTAAGAGTAAATGATTTATCGTCTCAAAATCAAAAACCACAAGTCAGTTTAGAAACCTCCTTAAAAGAAGTAATTGTAGAGATTACAGAAAAGATGTTAGGTGTAACAGCTGTCCTAGATAATGAACAAATTGTAGGTATTATTACAGATGGAGATTTAAGACGTATGCTGAGCAAAAGTGATGATTTTATGACTCTAAAAGCAAAGGACATAATGAGTACCAATCCGAGACGTATTTCGGAAGACGCCATGGCTGTGGATGCTAAGGAAGTTATGGAAGAATTTGGTATTTCTCAATTACTGGTGGAGCATGACGGTAAGTATTCTGGAGTAGTTCATCTTCACGATTTAATAAAAGAAGGCATTATATAATGGCGAAAAAGAATGTAGATGAGATGTCTTTTTTAGATCATCTCGAAGAATTAAGATGGCATTTAATTAGAGCAGTCCTTAGTATTGTGATTGCCGCGACTTTAGCTTTTATCTTTAAAGATTTTATTGTTGGGATTATCATGGCTCCAAAGCACATGGATTTCCCAACATATGTTGCACTTTGTGAAATGTCTAAATTTTTTGGCATGGATATGTCATTTTGCGCCAATGAACTGCCTTTTGTAATTGAAGTCAGATCGGTTGGAGGTCAGTTCTCTGCACATATCTGGACATCCATTTATGCCGGATTAGTTATCGCATTTCCTTATGTCTTATATCAATTATGGAGTTTTATAAGTCCAGGACTACAACCTAGAGAACGTAGAAATTCGAGAGGATTTATATTAATAGCTTCCTTTCTATTCTTTTTAGGAGTCGCTTTTGGATATTATGTCATTACTCCGTTATCATTAAATTTTTTAACCAACTACACCTTTGCAGAAGAAGTTTCAAATGCATTTGATTTAAGTTCTTATAATTCTATTGTGAGATCATCATCTTTAGCTGCAGGATTAGTTTTCGAATTACCAATAGTCATCTATTTTTTAACGAAGGTTGGGTTAGTTACCCCACAATTTTTAAGAAAATATAGAAAATACGCTTTAGTTATAGTCCTTATATTGTCTGCTATTATAACTCCGCCTGATATTGCGAGTCAAATTATCGTAGCCATTCCTATATTAATATTGTATCAAGCTAGTATTTATATTTCGGCTATTGTAGTAAGAAATCAAAAGCGAAAAGAAGCAAGAGAAAACAAAAAATCTAAAAGTTAAGCCCTAAATTATGTCTAATATTGTAAAAGAATTCAATGACTATCGCGCTAAAATGAATGATAAAATATTAGCCGATAATAATAAAATTGTAAAACGTATTTTTAATCTCGATACTAATGCCTTTCAAGAAGGAGCTTTAGATAAAAAGACTAAAGAACTGCTAGGTTTGGTGGCTTCGACTGTTTTACGATGCGATGATTGTGTCAAGTATCACTTAGAGTCATCTTATAAGGAAGGGTTGACCAAAGGAGAAATCAGTGAAGCCCTTGGCATTGCCACGTTGGTAGGTGGTACTATTGTTATCCCACATTTACGTCGTGCACACGAGTACTGGGATGCTATAGAAGCGCACAACTCACAAGGTTAAACTTTTAATAAATTGACAACCAAAGTCAATAGAATCTATATGATTTTATTAAATTTAACGTTGTTATACGAAATATGAAGTTACGAGCAGAAAATTTAATGAAGTCCTACAGTGGACGAAAAGTAGTAAAGGATGTCTCTTTGGAAGTTAATCAGGGAGAGATTGTTGGTTTACTAGGCCCTAATGGAGCTGGTAAAACCACATCGTTTTACATGATTGTTGGGATTATTAAACCTAATGGAGGTAATATCTATTTAGATGACACTAACATTACCAAATTCCCAATGTACAAACGTGCTCAAAACGGTATTGGTTATTTAGCCCAAGAAGCATCTGTATTTAGAAAATTAAGCATAGAGGATAATATTTTAAGCGTGTTACAACTTACAAAATTAAGTAAGAAAGAACAGCACAACAAAATGGAATCACTTATCGAAGAATTTGGTTTAGGCCACATTAGAACCAATAGAGGCGACTTACTTTCTGGTGGTGAGCGACGTAGAACGGAAATTGCTAGAGCGTTAGCAACCGACCCAAACTTCATATTGTTAGATGAACCTTTTGCGGGAGTCGATCCTGTGGCTGTTGAAGATATTCAACGTATTATTGCTAAGTTGACCAAAAAGAATATCGGTATTCTTATTACCGACCACAACGTACAAGAAACGTTAGCGATTACGGATAGAACGTATTTAATGTTTGAGGGTACCATCCTTAAAGCTGGTAAACCTGAAGAATTAGCGAGTGACGAAATGGTACGCAAAGTGTATTTGGGTCAAAATTTTGAGTTACGTAAGAAGAAGTTAGAATTTTAACACGTTCATCATTTTTTATTATCATTCCTATAAAACAGAAATCCACTTACCGTCAACTAAGCTCTAATTCGTTTGTCATTCCTGCGAAGGCAGGAATCCACTTACACCAAAATCCTTTAATGCTTACCTTCTTTTTTAGGAAGTATTAACTTCACACCATTGACTAACAGTAAACAAACAGCACCAGCCACTAGTCCAACTATAAAATCACGTAAAATTGAAGGAATCTGCTCTAAGAAATGATGCATAAATTCTATGTTATGAACAAAAATACCACCTGCCACTAATAATAATGCAATGGTTCCGATAACAGATAAACTTCTAATTACAACAGGCAACGCTTTAACTAATAACGTTCCTAAACCAAATAAGAATCCACTTTCTCCATTACTCTTACTTATGAATCTTAAACCCAAATCATCCATCCTAACAATTAAAGCGACGATACCATAGACTCCTACGGTAGCAATCAATGCCACAATAGAAACCACTATAATCTGAGTTACAAGAGGTTCATTAACAACACTACCTAAAGCGATAATAACGATTTCAACCGAGAGGATAAAATCCGTAACCACAGCTGACTTAATCTTTGCTTTTTCTAAATCTAAAAGTTCTTCTTCTGTAAATTCTTTTTTAAGTTTGGCCGTCACTTCTTTGGGATGCGGCACAAAAAACTCATAAATTTTTTCAGCCCCTTCATAGGCCAAATATAGACCTCCAAGAATTAATATTACTATTATAGCCATTGGTATAAACGCACTTAATAAAAATGCTAATGGCAATATAATGAGCTTATTGAGCATGGATCCCTTAGTGATAGCCCATAATACTGGTATTTCACGGGAAGACACAAACCCGGACGCTTTTTCAGCATTCACAGCCAAATCATCACCTAAAATACCTGCTGTTTTTTTAGTCGTGATTTTAGTCATTGCAGCAACGTCATCCATTATAGCCGCTATATCATCGAGTAATGCAAAAAATCCTGAAGCCATTGATTATCTTTAAGTTTGAGTGAAATTAAATTTTAGATTGTGTAACTAAAGAAAGTACAATATACAACCCAATAACAAGTGGGATTGCTGCAAAATGAAGTACAATTAAAAGCACCAAACTCAGCAATAGAAATATATAACGTACCGCATTATCCTGAAATCCCCAAGTTTTAAATTTTAAAGCAAATAATTTGATATTCGAATTTAACAGATAACAGCTCAAAAACGTTAAACCGATTAAAAACCATTGGTTATAAATTATAGAATTCATAAAATCATTATTCTGATATTCTAAAATTAATGGTAATGATAAGATAACCAACGTATTTGCTGGTACTGGTAAACCTTTAAAGTAGGTCTGCTGATCTTCATCTATATTAAATTTTGCCAAACGATATGCCGATGCTAAAGTGATCAATAAACCAATTAAAGGTAGCAATGGCAGTTGAAAATCTTCCCAATGAAATACAGAATTCCAAGTATTAGAGTTCACTCCTAGTTTTGGCGAATTTGTAGCTTCAGAAATCAGTTGAAACATTATAATGCCGGGCACTACTCCACTCGTAACTAAATCCGCCAAAGAATCTAATTGGATACCCAATGGGCTTTGAACATTTAGCTTCCGTGCCAAAAGACCATCAAAAAAATCGAAAAACACTCCTAAAAACACAAAAATAGCAGCTGCAATAAAGTGACCATTGACAGCAAATATTACAGCAATACAACCCGAAAACAAGTTGAGAAGCGTAACAATATTAGGAATGTGCCTTTTAAAACTCATAAATATATTTTTTGTAAAAATATAAAAGTATTTGCGTCCAATCTCACTATTTTTCTGAATTGCTTTAAAATAAAACAATAAGAACAATAATTATCAGTTAAATATATAGAAAAATAATGTGCATCTTTGTAAAAAATTTTTGCTATTGAAAAGTTACTATGTAATTCTCTTATCCCAAATTGAACGACTAATATCGTATAAAGAAATTGAATTATTTTTAGATTAATTGAAATTACAAATTCTTAGCATAGCCTTTGTTACGATAACAATTTTTAATAAAAAATAAGCTAAAAAGAAACGATTTATATGCGACATAATGTGTTTAGTTTGGTATTGACACTTGCTACACTTACGGTTTCTGCTCAAACAACGCGAAAATATTCTAATGAATTTATGAATATTGGTGTTGATGCAGCTGCTCTGGGTATGAGTAATGCTGTAGTATCACAAACTGACGATGTAAATTCTGGTTATTGGAATCCAGCAGGATTGGTACATCTTGAAGATAATGAGTTGGCATTAATGCATTCTAGTTATTTTGCTAACATTGCCAACTATAACTACATTGCCTATGCGATGCCTTTAGATAATAAAAGCGCAGTAGGTTTATCACTCATTCGATTTGGAGTCGATGACATTTTAGACACGACACAATTAATAGATGATCAAGGGAATATTAATTACGACAGAATAAGCTCTTTTTCTACAGCTGATTATGGTCTTACGTTTTCATATGCTAGAAAGCTACCTTTAGATGGTTTAAATTTTGGAGTGAATGCCAAAATTATACGACGAATTATAGGTGATTTTGCTTCTTCTTGGGGTTTTGGTTTCGATGCAGGAATTCAATTTGAAAGCAAAAATAATTGGAAGTTTGGTATCATGGCCAGAGATATTACAACTACATATAATGCTTGGTCAATTGATGAAGAAAAATTTGAAGACATCAGCGGAGCCGTTGATGGTGAAAATCAAGAATTACCAGAAACTACGGAAATCACCATTCCTAAATTAGAAATTGGAATGTCTAAAAAATGGATTTTCAACTATGATTATGCCTTATTGGCCGCCGCAAATCTAAATATGCGTTTTGCCGAAAATAATGATATTATTTCTACGTCTTTTGCAAGTATTAATCCGGCTTTAGGCTTTGAATTTGGGTATACCGATTTAGTGTTTTTAAGAGCTGGAGTAGGTAATTTTCAAAACGAACTTCAAATTGATGATTCCGAGCAACTCACATTTCAACCAAATTTCGGTGTGGGCTTTAAATATCGAGGCATTCAAATAGATTATGCGTTTACCGATATCGGAGACCAAAGCGCAGCATTATATTCAAATGTGTTTTCATTAAAAATAGACTTTAGCGTCTTTAGATAGTTATACTTATGAAATTAAAGTTGTTCTCATTTATTTTCCTATTTACGATTATTTCAACATTTGCACAACAATTTCAACTTTCTGACAACGCAAAAATATCGGTATTAACCATTGGCCCAGGCGAGTCTTTAAATGATGCTTTTGGTCATAATGGATTCAGAATAAAAGATACAAATTTAGGGATAGACGTCGTTTATGGCTACGGGGAATATGATTTTGATGCTCCTAATTTTTATTTAAAATTTGCACAAGGCAAACTCAATTACCTCATTAGTCGACATAATTTTAATGCCTTTTATTACGCCTATACGAAGAGTAATCGTACTATTGAAGAGCAAGTTTTAAACCTATCAGCTGAAGAGAAACAGAATTTATTCAACTATTTAGAAAACAATTACAAGCCTGAAAACAGACGGTATTTATACGACTTTTTCTATGATAATTGTGCTACAAGAATTAGAGATGTTGCACAAACAACAACGAAAAGTAAAATAGAATTTATTGCTCCTCAGAATCTTGAATCAAAAACATTTAGAGAACTTATACATGAACAGGTTGGTTTAAATACGTGGGGAAGCTTTGGGATTGATATTGCTTTGGGATCGGTTATAGATAAACAAGCCTCTCAAAGAGAGTTTATGTTTTTACCGAAGTACATTCATGCATTTTTTGAAACCGCAAAAATAAATACTTCGGAAAATCTAATAACAAGTTCATCTGTATTATATGAGAAGAATGAAACCAACCTCGCTTCAAACATCTTATGGAGTCCATTGGTTATAATTGGTTTGTTAGCGCTTATTATACTGTATATTACATACAAGGATTACAAAAACGAAACAAGACATAAGTGGTTAGACTTGATTCTTTTTAGTACAACAGGTCTTATTGGCATCCTTATTTTGCTATTATGGTTTGCTACAGACCATTCCGCTACAGCTCAAAATTATAATCTCTTATGGGCATTTCCACTTAACATTTTGGTAATCGCCCAAGTGTTAAAATCAGAAGTTAAAACCTGGTTTAAAAAGTATTTAAAATTTCTAATTATAATGCTTTGTTTACTCACATCACATTGGGTTATCGGAGTACAAGTCTTTGCAATAGGTTTGATTCCTTTGCTCATTGCATTATTAGTAAGATATATCTATTTAGTAAAATTCTTTAACCAGAATTAGGCCTAAACACCTAACAATTTTAAATCGCTAATATTTGATTAATAATTAGTTAGAGAATTTGTGTTTATTTAAATAATCACATCAACCCTATTAGAACATCGGATTATTAGAATTTGTAGAATAATTGAAAAGATCCCGGAAAATGAAGTTTTCTTTATAAGGAATATATGATAATTTAGTCGTATTTCTTAATTTTTTCACACTTCACACTTCACACTTCACACTCATAACCTCCAACCAACAACCAACAACTCAAAACTACTGCCCTCTATAATACAATATGGTACTTAAGGTTTTAATAACAATATTTAAGTCTAAGAATATACTTCTGTGTTTGATATAATACAAATCATATTGAAGTTTAGTTAGGCTATCATCCACTGAAGCACCATAGCGTGTACTTACCTGCGCCCAACCCGTCAAACCTGGATTAATAATATGTCGTGTTTCATAAAATGGAATGATTTGAGATAATTCATTCACAAAGTAAGGGCGTTCTGGACGTGGTCCAATTATACTCATTTCACCTTTAAGAACATTATAAAACTGTGGAATTTCATCGAGACGAGAGCGTCTTAAAAACATTCCAAATTTCGTTATTCTAGAATCATTTTTTTGTGCCCATTTTACACCATCAGCTTCGGCATTAATCACCATACTTCTAAGCTTAAGTATCTTAAAAGGCACACTATTTTTACCAACGCGCTCTTGAGAATAAAATAAAGGCCCTCTATTTCCTATTGCATTTCCTATTAAAATAAAAGGCAATAACAACACACCAACGGCTAAACCAATAATAGCAAAAATGATATCAAAAGCACGCTGTGTAAACATATAAAGTTTATTTTCATTACTGCGGCTAAACGGAAAGTACTTGTAGAAATCTTTACCCACGAATTGAATAGGCACTTTATGCAATAACTCTTCATAAACTTGAGTATAATCTCTAATTTTAAAACCACGTTCTAGCAATGAAATCAGATCGTGATACACCCCTGCCATGATGGCTTCTGAATTAAAACTAGCGACTAATATTTCAGATATGTTTTCCTTTTTAATAGTCTCTAAAAAATCTTTTGCTTCAAATTCTGGAAGCCCTTTATATTTAACAGCCTCAACTGAAGAAGCTTCGCTATTAATAAAACCAACGATTTTATAATTGGGGTCTGAAGTATTTAATGCCTTAATTAAACCTTGGATATTAGAAATTTCACCAACCAAAAGTACACGTTTATAAAAGCGTGGTGATTCCACTAAATTAATGTAAACAAGGCGCCATAACAAAATTGAAATAATGATAGCAATATAGAGGTACACTATTTGCATTCGTTCATTAGGTAATATGGGAGATAAAATGGGTGTCAGTAAATAAAAAAGTACGACTGTTGAAGCCGATATAACAATATTTTTAAATGTACTATCAAAACGGCTGGCTTTTTGAAGATCGTACAACTCGAATATAGTTCCAAATAGGGAAATATAAACTCCTAATAAAATTAGAGCGACACTATTCTCAACACTAACTTCAATATATTCGAAGTCAAAAAAAAGGCTTAAAGCATAGACCCCAAAAAACACCATTAGCAAATCTAAAACTCTAAGTAGAATTTTTCGTTCAGAAATTTCGAAATGAATGCCTTTTTTATTCGTCATTATGAAAGTAAACAGTGCTGTAAATATAAGAAGTTCAAATGATTTTTAACAAAAACTTAGGACAAAAGAGATTTCCATAAGGGTTTAATTGCAGACCAAGTAAAATGTTCACTTTTCAAACGTGCATTAGTCATTAAATTTGTTCTAAGATTTTGGTCTAATTGAATTTTAATAATGGCGTTTACCATGGCATCTATATCATTGGGAGACACTAAAACGCCATCGTCATTATGAGAAATTAAAAAAGGGATACCCCCAACATTCGTTGAAACAATTGGAAAACCTAAGGCCATCGCTTCAATAACACTCACTGGTGTATTATCTACATTTGTAGTATTAATAAATATATTATATTGCTTCGAGAGCGCTATCCATTCTGATTTGCTTAGTTTGCCTGTAAATTTAACATTTAAATTAAGTTCTAAAGCCAAGTCACTAACTTTTCTCAATGTACCATCTGAATCCGGGCCAACCATACACAACGTAGCATTTGGATATGTCTTTTTTAATATAGAAAATACTCGAATAGCTAATTTAGGGTTGTAAATTTTTGAAAATGAACGCACCCAAAGTAATTTTGGCGCATCAAATGTTTTACACGTTAAAGGGTAGTTTTGGATTTCTATGGCATTTGAGATGTGAATTGTATCATAACCATAGTTTTGAAATATTTCTTTCAAAAACAAAGAAGGGGAGACATTTTGATGTGCATTTTTAAAAATAGCTGCGCTTAATTTAGGATTATTTTCTAATCTCGCTGAAAGATTTCCCCCATGTAAGATGGGAACATAAGGGATTTTAAATAGTCGACAACATTGGCTTACCAAAAGAGCATAATAAAAATTCTGAGTACTATATGTGTCAATGAGTACGTAATCAACTTTATGCTGTAATTTAAAAACACACCAAAGCATATCTAACAACCGTAATATCTTATTTGGTATACTAGAAGCATAATACACCGTAAAACCATCTCCTTCTAGCAAAACTCCTAGGGTTTGAACTCCGGATATATTAGACCGCTTGTTCTTTAAGTTGTTTCCTATGTATAGGACGTTTATCATTTTTAACATTTAATAAGGCAAGGGCATAGATAAAAGCCGGCATAGCTATGCGCATACCCGAATGATTAATAGTAGCAAACCAAAGGCATAGAAAGGCGTAAAAAAATACATTATTTCTGTTCTGCGCGCGGTAGTACAATGGTTTAAAAATTAAAATAATTAATATAAACACCCCAAATATACCGTGCTCTGCTAAGGTTCTACTCACTTCGTTGTGAGAAATCACACCTTGACCAGAATCTTCTATACGTTGGTCTTTAGCTCTACTAGAACCTATCCCAAAAATGGGATTATTGATAAAACCATCTATTTCTTCTATAAACAAATCAGTTCGCCCTGTTGAAATATCCGCCTTCTCACGTCCTAAAGAGTCCTTATTAGCATAGCGTTTGTCAAGCATACCACTAGTTTGTGTAGAAGTATACAACCAAACCGCAAAAACACCAAAACAAAATAAGCCTAATAATTGAATAAGTTCCACTCGTTTTTTTACACTGACATAACCATAATAAATTATCAAAAACGCAAGTATTGCTATAATAGCCGCAATGACCCCACCCCGACTAAAGGTTACTAACGCTCTAAATGTAAGCATTCCGAAAAGCCCTATATTTAAAAGTTTTAAGCCCAAATTCGGTGATTTCATAAAAAATCGGACAGTTAAAATAAACATTCCTAAGCCAAAAACTGTAGCAACCTGATTAGCACCAAAGCCGCCAGAGGCCTTCGTATTAGAGGCTGTATTAGATATAATATCTTTTAAATCAGGAGTGTAAAAAAAATTATATGTTGCATGAGCAATAAGTGGTAACAGCATAAATAGAAGCACCCTTTGCAATTGTTGAGATGTCACTTGTTTATCATAACAAAAAAGTGCCGCGAACCCCAAACAAGATGGCCCACTTAAAACGAAAGCGATATTAGTCCTGAAATTAGCATCAAAACTCAAGGTTGTGGATGCGACAAATATAGATGGCACTAAAAACATTAGGTACAAAAAGTATGGATATGCTTTACCTGAAGCACCTTTATAGAACATCCCGATCAACGTGAAAAGAATTACCAAATATTTAGAAGCCTCATAAGAAACAGAACCTTTAGTTGTCCGCATAAAAACCTCAATGCCCACAAAATAAGCGCAAGCCTTTAAAACCTCTAAAGTTTTTCGATGATTTGGAGCTATAACTACCTGATAAATAAAATAAAAAAGAGCAGCAAAAAAGTAAACTTTGGCTATAATTTCACTGAGATAAATCAACATCCCCAACACCGCGTGTATCGCAATGATACTTATATAGGTAATATTGGTTTTCAATATAAAAAGTTAGTTTATTTATTGAATAAGAATTGCAAGGTAATATAAAATTAAAGCTTTACGAACGTTACGAAAAAATCCGTTTATAATTATCTATTGGAAACTGATAAAAATAACTTCTACCAGACAGATAAACTATAAAGTGAATAACAAAGACCGGTAAATAAGGTCGAGCCCATTTTAAATAACGATCATACGTTTTGTTCCTATACTTACATATTAAAAATGGCGTGATATCTGGATTTAAATAGTTCTTCGTCACTTGTTCGTGTTTTATAACCTTATTGGGAATAAAAGACTTATAATTAATTTTCTTCCCTGACCGCGACAGATTATATAGTTCAAGTACAGATAATGGTGACCCGTTTTCGTTATAAAATAACATGCCCCATGAGGGGTCAATTAACACCCACTTATCTAATTCCTTAATATAAACCTCATTAAAAGAGTGTCCACCATTAGCACGATTAAAAGGAGCACTCGTCGTCCCCCATTCGCGTACCTGTAAGTCGTTAATAAGACAAAAATTATTGAAAATTTGTGCCATGTCACTACAAACCCCTCCGTTACCGTACAACATGGTTTCTAAAGCTTTATCAGAGGGCTTACTTAAACCTGGACCAACTTTTGTATGCTCACATAACCATAAAGATATGCATTTTGCCAACTCTAAGGCCGTCTCTGGCTTACCCTTTTTAAAAATCTCAATATTAATATCATTAAAAAAATTTGGTATATCTCCTTTTCTATTCCAATCGTTATATGCTACAGTAGCAATAGACGCAGCATCAGAATTCTTAGAAAGCAAACGAAATCGAGTTAAATACAGAAACGGATGACGTTTTAACGTCCAACGAATTTTTTTTAATGACATTAAGAAAATAGTAATGAGTTAATTGTGCTCAAAATTATGATTTTTTTTTAAATCAGTGTCATTTTAAAAATAACTTTGCGTTAAATTCCGAAATCCCTACAAAACCACGTTTAAATAATGAAATTTTAAATAAAACAATCTAGTATAAAAATTTTTACTTTGAGTAATCTGTTATTTCGGTTAGTACACGACGATTATAATGACTAAAACTAAATTTGTTTACAACAACACGTTGATTCCTCAATATTTTTTGATGAAGATTAACATCCATATTCAAAACTAAAATCAGCGTACTTGTCACGGTTTCGCTAGCAACATTTGTTAAACAAATTCCGGTTTCATTAGTTTTTATATATTGACTAATAGACGACACACTAGAAACTATGGGTAAGCAACCAAAATTCATGGCTTCTGCAATTACCTTTGGAAAGCCTTCTGAAGCCGTTGTAGGCATTAAAAACACATGACTTTCTTTATAGATTTCAAATACTCGTTCTCGTGGTAACGCACCATGAAATTTAATATTAATACCAGATGTTGCAGCAATTGACTTAAAATAATCTAATGCTTCACCTTCTCCAACCAGATGTACAACGTTTACTCTGTTTTTTAAATGTTCAGGTAGATTGGTGAGTGCTAAAATGATTCGTTCCACTCCTTTTGGTTTTTCTAATCTGCCTACAAAACAAAATGTTAGTGCGCCATCAATAGTTTTATTTAAAGACACTTGTTCTCCTTCTAGTAAATCGGTTTCAGTTAAACACGGGTTTTCAAATGTTATACAATGCGAAGGTTGGTTTTCCCAAGATCCATTGATGGTTACCAACCGTGACTGATTTTTCATCATCCAGCGCTGCAATCGATAACCTAATGGCGGTTGTTTCTGATTCCAGTTACCAGCATACTTAAACCATCCGCTTTTTTTTACACATAACACTAAAAATGGAATGACATAAACTCCAATTCCTGTTGGTCCTCTAAATTGAAAATAGTCTACTTTTTTTAAGGTACTATGTATATGTTTTAGAACGACAGGAGCCTTTAAAAGCAAGTCAAATTTCGATCCAATTGTGGCACCACCTAAGGCTGGTAATGGTACAAAAATAACACGATCTGAATGATATGGTAAGGCACTTGCCGGTGCTTTGCCATGATGAAACATCGCTACATGATAGATGGTATCAAATACGCTTAGTAAATGATTAATTTCAGAAATCGTTGGTCCCCAACCTACTAAGGTACCATCAACCGTTTTATAATGTTCTGTATGAGAAATAATGGCTAATTTCATTGATTAAGCTTCAATAACTTTGATATAACGTTTAATTATTTCGTGCCAAGAATGCAACGCTGCCCAATCCTTAGCCGCTTGTTGATAAACCTCTGGTGTTGCTAAAATTGATTTAAGAGCCATACTAAATTCAGAAACCTTTTCATTCTTAATTAATAGTCCTGATTTCCCATGGTGTATGGCATCTTCAATACCACAATTTTTAGAGCCAATTGCAGGTATTCCTAATGCGTTAGCTTCTAAAATAGCAATGCCAAACCCCTCTACATCACCAGTTTCACTTTCAGTACTAAGCATTACAAAAGCATCACTACCTACTAGTTTTTGTTGTAATTCTTTTAGTTCTAAAGCACCGTGAAATGTCACCCTATCAGCAACTCCTAATGTTTTGGCATGACGTTTAAAGTCTTCCGCTTCAGTTGGAATACCAACACAGTGGTAATGTATTTCAGGAAACTCTTTTATTACATCTGGTAAGAGTTTTATAACTTGTAATTGTCCTTTTCTAAAACTTACCCGTCCAACGGTAGTGATTGCAGGTTTCCCTTCTAATTGAGATGGTATCAAACCTTCTCTTTTCCATTGATTAATACTAATTCCATTTGGAATCACTTCCACATCTTGTTTCAAATGTGCAACTAAGGTTTTCGTATAATTTGATACTGCTACTATAGTTTTAAATTGTTTTAGAGATAAATCAATCGCTTTTTTTAATAGCGTAGATTTAAAATTCACCTCCGTACCATGAATTACAGCCATAGTTTTCCGTTTGAAAAATAGCGAACAAAAAGCAACATTCCACAATGAAAACTTTCCTGTAGCAATGATGCAATCGGTCTTTTCTAGATTTTTAAAGGTCTCAACCACGCGATTAAAATACATTAAAAACCTCGGTTTAGTTAATGTAATTCTTTGCACATTAAATGGAAGTTGGGCATCAAAAGACAATTCATCTATATTAATTTCATCGCGTTGATCTGCTATAACAGTTACCTTATAATGGTTCTTAGATAAATACAAGGCCAATGAATAAGCATGGTTTCCAATACCACCAGGCTGTGGTGGAAACTCTGAAGTTACTATAAGAATCGTCTTATTCAATCTATTTTAAACTTTTACTGAGTGAAATCAATTTTAAAAGAGTTCAATACTCTCCGCTACTTCCTTTTAAATACTTAACAACTCATCCCTAACACCTAACTTTTCAATCAAAGCACCTTCCTCCAATTTATTGCTTGCAAGCTTCCAACTTTTTAAGACCTGAAATAGCACTAAAGGCACTAACAACAAAGAAACAAAAACGCCTAGAATTAACAAGGGTTTATTCTTTTTAAACTGATAAGGCATAATAGAGATTGGTACTGTTCTAAACAATGCAAACCTTGACGCTTTATTACCAAAATAACGTCTAAATAAATACAGCACACTAGGTATTGGTCGTGGTGCAAACCAATTATTTGTTCTAAACGCGTCCCAACTCCCCATATCTCGAAGCCCTCCTGAGCCAACTTTTAGATGCAACCGTTTGGCATACGGATTCGATATATTTAAATAACCATTAAGGTAAGACCTCAACCCAAATTCTCCATCTCCCATCCGTTGCTTTTCAAACTGTCTATCAAATAACCCTATCTCTTCAAAAACCTCTCGTTTAATTAGCACGTTTCCTGTGTCTAATTGATCACTTACTCTAAAAAAATTATAATTTGATGGCACTTCTGCCCCAACTTTAGATATAGATACACCTGAGGACATATCTGCATTAAAGTAGTCTAAACATTTTAAATGATTTGTAATCCAATCCGTATCGACACGGCTATCGTCATCAAACAACAGTAGAAAATTTCCTTTAGCTTTCTTAATAGCGGTATTTCTTGCCAACCATAAGGCTCTTTCTTTTTGATATAACACGTGTAAATCTAATTGAAAACCTTTATAAAACTGGCGTTGAAATGGTTCTGATTGATCTACTATAATTACTTCAAAGTTTGTATAATCTTGAAGTTCTAAATCTCGCAAAACGTCTTTTAAATACGTATATCGGTTCAACGTAGGGATAATAACTGATACTTTTGGTTGCTCAATTACTAGTGATGATTTAAAATTAAACCACTCTTTGTGATTAATTGGCGTTTCTAAGTAGGTACTTCTCTTTACTGCCCTAGTGACATAATACGCCTTGAGTTCAGTTATAGGATTTTTAAAACTCAATAACCGTATTAATAAAACATACAGCACCCAAGCTTTATTAAAATATTTTCGAATAAAACGATACTCATCCGCTAACGGTACCGGCTCAAAACAGGTATACATGGCTGCCGATCCAATATAGCCTTTTTGAGTAGCTTGCCATGACATGTCATAAGCTTTTGCCTTTGCTGACTGAAAACCCGAATCCTCTGCCAACTGTTCTAAAACATTGGTCTCCAAAGCCGACGCTTTAGGAAATACACTCCCTCCCTTTGCTGTAAACAAACGAAAATAATGTGTGGGTTGTAAGTATCTAAGAAATTGAAAAGGCATATATAAGGTTTCGTATAAAATTAGAGGTTTCTAGAATTGTTTGATCTTTAATTAAAATCTATACTTAAATTTTTATAATTTGCATTTATAGTTTTACAAGGTTACCAAACTTTTTTTTTTTACAAAAACTAAACGATTTAACAGTAAAGCCAACGTTTAAATTTTATGATTATATCCTAGTGATTTATTACTTGCATTCGCAAATTTATTATACAAAAAACGATTTAACCACCCCCATGAATTGTATCTATTCAATGGATTAAAATTCTCATCTTTATCTAATTTCCCCCAGTTTTGAATTTGCTTTCCAGCACCAAAATAAGAAGACCCTACTACTTTTGCATTTACCGCTTTTTCAACAACGTCTTCATTGTAATCAATCTCACAAAACGAAAATAATTCTGGTATTTTAACTTCTGGATTTTCAACGATGTCTTCGAATTTAACTTCATAAAAGCGGCCAGGTAATTCACGCCTTAGTTTATGTAATTTCTCAGCATGCTTAGCATAAGCCTTAGCATAAGACATCATATTATAACCTGTAATATATTTTAATCGCGCTAGTATTTTCTTTTTTATACTATAGCTACTTCGAGTTAATAGAGACCCCTTTAATGAAGACGCTAACAAATCTGGAGCACATCGGGTTAAAACAATTAATTTTCCCGTTGGAAAAAAATCGAAAAATTTTTCAACATTATTTAAACTCGGGTCTTTCACAAAAATAACATCGGTTGTAATATTGTATTCATCCTTCAAATAGCTTAAAAATAGTTCTCCAAAATACGGACTCATTTTATCACTATTTAAAGTGTCTCTTACAAACATACCTTTATTAAAATTGGCTATCCAATCTTGATATTTTTGAAACACTTCATCTCTAAAAAATGGAAACTCGCCCTTTGACTTATCTTTGGGTATAGATGAAACATTCGGTACTTCCGAAAAAATACTCCCCATAAAATTTGTACCCGACCTAACCGAAATACCTGCACATAATATGATTTTCATAATCGTTTATTTATTTCACCAACCTCTGTAAGACAATTTTTAAACATTTACTTAAAACAATTTTGAAAAACTGTAATTATCAAAACTAAATTTTAGTAATGATTTCATTTAATTCTTTAAAATATATTCTTTTTGGGTCTCGAAAAAACCTGATAGCGTTAGTTTCTCCTCCCATAATTTGCGATTTTTTTGACATAAAGCAACTAATTGTTTCTGATCTAATTGCTGATGAAATTCTAACAAAATCTCAGCAATACGGTGCCTATCTTTATAATCAACCCAAACCACATGCGATTTCCAATCTATAGTATCTGATAAGGGTAAAAATCCATCCGTATGTACATATAGAGGAATGCGCCCCATCATTAATGTTTCGTAAAAACGCACAGAAAAATTTCCAGCTCCACGCACACATAGCACATATTGTGAATTTAAAATATTATTATAAAACTCTAAAGTGGTATCATGAGAGGCTTTGTTTTTAGTAACACCTGCCCTATACGTTTCGCGAATGATAAAGCGGTTGTCTATGGCTTTATGTTTTTCTAATTTCTGTAATAAATTTGCGCGTAAATAACTTGAAGCTATAATGCGCTGTGCTTCATGATGCGTCCCTCCAATTGCGCTGTTTAAATTTCTGTAAATTTGTTTAGCCTTTTCAAGTAGCGCATTGCGTTTAGAGTTTACGGCCAAACCACAGAATCCAACAACGGGTTTTAAACTGTACTTTGTTTTTAGATACTCCTTTTCTAAATTATTTTTAAGTAAATAATCTTCTATTATCGAAGGAAATCCACAATGTCCTTTTTGATTTCTAGACACATAACCGCTTTGCCTAAACACAGTTAAATTTTTAAATGATGGTATTTTTACACCAAAGTCACCGGTAGTTATAGACCATACTTTTTTGCCATTTTCCCTAGCCTCCTCAATACAGTTATAAGCTAAATTTAATTGCTTGTTCTTAATATAATAATTCCAAGACATCGGTAAAATTACAACATCGGCATTAGCAATGTTTTCAATTAATTTAAAATCACGGTCGCTAACACCATACACTTCTATCCTTTGTGCATCCGTAAAATTATTATCTTTGATATAAGCTTTTAGTAGCGGAAATACTTGTCCACGGAACTGACTGTTATAATGATGTTTAGGGTAATATAATTTCATACTAAAACCTATAATGCATATACTATTTAAAAATACGTAAGGCTAAATAAATTAGTAAAAGCTTCAGCTCCGCGTTCATTCAAATGCGAAGAATTACTAAAGTAATCTTCACGTTCAAAAGTATTAGAAAAATCTTTATAATTAGGTAAATTTTGCTCTAAAACATTGGTATTAATATTGGTATCATAATATGGTGCAGTAAAAAAGAATACGTCCACATTTTTATTTTTACAAATATCAATAATCGCTTCCAAATGAGAATTCTTTTTGTTTTCTAGGACGATGTTTTTAGCCGTTTTTCTTTCGTTATTACCATTAAACATTGGGATAAACCCATTAGTAGATTCAAATTTATTTGGATTTATAAAACTCATCATTAACTCTCGAAACCCTAATTTGGAATCGTAAATCATATACCTATAAAAGGGCAGATATTTTTTATAAACTGCTGTAGAATCTACTGCTTTTATTTCGTTATAAATTGTTGCATTGTGTATAAAAGGCAGCCAGGGAATTATTGCCGTAGGATCAAAATGCTCTTTATTGTACTGATCATCTACCTGAATAAAAATTTTTTTTGTTTTTTGATGTTTTAAAAATTCCTGAACCATTAATTTAATCTCAAAATTATTTGAAGCTGGATATCCTAAATTGATACCATTTAAACCTGTTTTAGATTTAATTTGTTCCGGATTTAAATGAAAAAAGACACGAGAAGACCCAAATATGGCATAGTCGTATACTTTATTCGCCGGTTTATTCATTAACCAAGACACTTTATTTCTAGCATGTACTGGATATCGATAGATACAACTGTATGTAAAATCTAATATCACTAAGAGGATAAAAAACAAAAATATAGTGACAATAAAATATTTTAAAAATGATTTCATAGTTTAAAATTGAAAATATATAAACTCTTGAATATTTGAAAAGCTTCCAAATAAAATAATCAACAACAGTATAAAAATCATATAAAGTGTTGAATAAGCATTTGTTTTTATAGGGTGCTCTTTTTGCCTAGAAAACCATTCTATAATAATTAATATGCCAATTAAAGGAAGCAATTCAAAAGCGTAGCGGTTCAAGGTTAAACGATCTTCTAATTGGACAGAAAACTCAAAAATCCCCTTGATATATAATAAAGCTTTTTCTACACTCTCTGCTCTAAAAAATATCCACGCAAATACTGTCAGTACAAATGTGATTATCATTTGTAACGTTTCTCTTAAGGTAGGTATTGTATGATTTTCAGCCACTACATTAGTGTGCTTACGATTTTTATTTGTTAATAATAAGGGTAAAAAGAATAAGGCATTTAAAGTTCCCCATACAATAAATGTCCAGTTTGCCCCGTGCCAAAATCCACTTACAATAAATATAACAAATACATTACGTAATTGAATAATTTTCTTTCCTCGCGAACCTCCCAAAGGAATATACAAATAATCTCTAAACCAAGTTGATAAAGAAATATGCCAACGCCGCCAAAACTCGGCGATATCTCTAGAAAAATAAGGGGTTGCAAAGTTTTGTTTTAAATTAAAGCCAAAAAGTTTGGAAGTCCCTATTGCGATATCAGAATAGCCAGAAAAATCTCCATAAATTTGAAATGCAAAATACACGGCTCCTAACCATAACGTGCTAGATGAATAGTCATCGTAATTAGAAAAAATATCATTGGCAAATTGCGCACAATTATCAGCGATTACTATTTTTTTAAATAATCCCCATACCATCTGACGTAAACCATCTTTAGCTAATGATGCATTGAATTGGCGTTTGACGTAAAATTGAGGTAATAAATTAGTAGCACGTTCAATAGGTCCTGCGACTAATTGCGGAAAGAAACTCACAAAAGCTGCAAAAACAATAAAATCTTTAGTGGGCTCTAATTTTCTTTTATAGACATCTATAGTATAACTTAGGGTTTGGAACGTGTAAAAACTAATACCAACTGGTAAAATAATGTTCAGTGAATTAGCTTGGATATTTTTTCCAAAAAAAGAAAACGCCGAAACAAAATTATCAAGAAAGAAATTATAGTATTTAAAAAAGCCTAAAAAACCAAGGTTTACAACAATACTAATCCATAATAGTACCTTACGCGTCGTTCGTTCTTTTTGTTTAGACAGTGCAACACCAACCGCATAATCAATTGCAGTACTAAATGCAATCAATGCTAAAAAACGCCAATCCCACCAACCATAAAACACATAGCTTGCAAGTACAATAAAAAGATTCTGTAACTTTAATTTTTTGGATACTATAAACCAGTAAATTCCAAAAACAATTGGAAGAAATACGGCAAAATCGATAGAGTTAAATAACATAAATTTTAAAAATCATTGGTATAGAACTCTTGAAAAGCTTCTTTCTGTTGCTCCATATTAAAATTTTGCACCACTCGATTAATAGCATTTTGACCTATCTCAACTCTTTTTTCCGTAGATAGTTTAGAGACTGCGATGATCATGTCCTTCATTTCAGTTAAATCATAGGGCTCTATTAGCCATCCTGTTTTATGATTACTTATGTTTTCTGGAAGTCCACCGACTCTAAAAGCAATGGTAGGAATTCCCATAAACTGAGCTTCTAACACCGCATTACAAAACCCTTCCATAAGACTGGTTTGAATATATACATCGCTATTTTTTAAAACAGCTAGCGTGTCTTCATGTGAGCATTGCCCTTGAAGTTTGATGTAATTCTCGAGTGATTTTTCCTTTATTTCAAATAAAAATCGTTCTTTTTCTGAAGAATTATTATCACCTATCAATGTCCATTCAAATTCAAATCCGGCAGTTTTCAATCTCGAAGCTATTTCTGTAAGATAATCTAAGCCTTTAATCCAATTAAACCTTGCTATCGTAGTAATTTTAAATTTAGTAGTATTCGATTGTAAATTAATTTCAGGCCTATTTTTAAAATCAATAGCTGGCGATATTATCTTAAATTTTGTTTCTTTTTTTAGACCTAAACTATACGCTTTTAGCAGTAAAAAATTTGAAATAGAATGTACTTTATCCACCTGATTCCATAACGTTGTATAACAATTTTGATGCTTCAAAGGATAAACATTAATGTCATAGCCTCTAAAACTTACTGCCATTTTTGCTCTTATAGCCAGCGGTACCATTTCACGTTCTAATGCTGTTGTTGCAAATCCGAAATGAACCCATTCTCCTTTGAATTTTAGTAATGCGGCATTTAAGTATATTTTTTCAATAATACGTTTATGCGGTGTTCCTTTTCTTTTTTCTAAATAAAAGAATCGCTTAACCACTTTAAAATAAGGAACAAGAATAATAAAGTGGTACATCATATTAAGTATTTGAATCACTCTTAACCGATGAATTCCAGGATTCTTAATATGTGTACAGGCCATATATGTCGAAGAATCAGACCCTGTAAACAAATTTACATCATGACCATTAGATTTTAATCCATCTATAAGTGCATTAAAAAAAGTTTCAGAGTAACTTGGTGCAGACGATAAAACCAATGCAATTTTCATTTGCTAATATTCGCGTTCATATAAATTAATTTTAAATATATCTAAATATGTGTTCAATTGCTCACATTCTTTAGCATTTAATTTTGAACTTGCTCTGTTTCCTGTTCTTATTTCACTTTTAGGATGTGTTTTACTAGACGGGTTTTTAAAAGCAGTTTCAATTGTGATTAACGGTTTTAAATCATAACGTTTACAAAACTCTAGAAAAAAATCAATATTATTATTAACGTCTTCATATTTAATCAACTCAAAAGCCTCATCACTTTTATACCGTAATAGAGGAATTGAGTTTTCAATACACCATCGAATACAGAGTTTTTCATGCGCACTTAAATCATTCTGTTGTTTAAGGTTAAAATTAAAGTGTTCCCATATTAAATCACACAGTACATCTTGACTTTTAAACCAACTTAAATCGTAAAGCCAAGGAAATTTCACCCGTTGCTGTGAAGCTATAACGTCATAAGGATTTCTTACGATAAAGACCACGGGAATATTGAATTGATTCGCCATATAATGGGCAGACAAATTGCAACGCACAAATTTTATAATAAACTTTTTAGGAATTATAGGCCAAAGATGACGTTTCCATTTCCGGTTACTTATCTGCGCTATCCAATCACAATCCACTTGGTTAGAAAAAACCTTTTTTAAATAATTATCGATATTATTGGTCTTAGTCTTCTCGGTAATAAATCTGTCACAAATTAATTTACCTTTTGCCGTATTAAATTCGTGCTCTGGTTCAAAAAGCATACGGTAGCGATGTTGCAACGCAATGAGCTCTGAAAACCAACTTGTTCCACTTCTTGCAGAACCTAAGACAACTAAATGTTTGTTATAAGCTTTCATATAGCTTTTCTCTAGATCTTATAAATTCTCTTAAACTATAATTTTCTACAACCATTTTGCGCATATTTAACCCAATTTCTTTTCGTATAGGCTCATCCATTCTAGCAAAGAGACATATTAATTTTGAAAGTTCTTCTATATCCCCTGCCTGAAACAAATGATCTTCAAAATTTTTCAAAATATCTGTAATACCAGCAATTCGAGACCCTAAAACAGGGATTCCCATAGCCATCGCTTCCACAGGTGCCATTGGCATACCTTCTTTTTTACCTTCATTTTTTGTAGGAATTACAAATAGATCTGCAACTGATAAATAGTCCTGCACATTACTTTGTTTACCTATAAAGATAATATTAGGACGCGATTTATATTTAGATTTTAATTGATCGACATAATCAGACCGGTCATCTCCAACTAATAACAACTTTATGGATTCTTGTTGCGTTCTAATTACGGCTTCAATTAATATTTCTATTCCTTTTACGGGTACCATATTAACTACGGAAATCACTACAAATTCAGAGCTAGAAATGGCATAACGATCTCTAATCGTTTTATTCTTTTCTTTCGGCTTATATTCTTCGACATTTAATCCTAGCGGCAAAAACACGGCATTCACCTTAGGTAATGGATTAAAAAACTCGGTCATCATGGCCGTATTAATAGCTATTACTTTGGTACTTAATAGTGATTTCCACTTCCACGCCTTATTACCCCAGCCCATGGCTTTTTTGGTATACACAAATTTAATTCCGGCAAATTTTGCTGCTAAGGCTTCTGAAAAATCAGAACTCCAATGCCAAGAATGAATGATATCCCAATTATGTTTTTTAAAATAACGAACAACTTTTAATAAGCGGAAGAAAAAAGACCAAAACGGATAATACGATGTTTCATAAGGAAAAACATGAATTGGAATACCTAATTTTTCAACTTCCTTAAAAAAAACACCGTTTTTGTGCTTCACTAAAATCTCGGGGGAAAATCTCTTTTTATCCAAACCTTTTACTAAGTCGACAACAACCTTGCCACTACCCGCAGTATCAAAATTGGGAATACTATAAAGAATCCGAAGTTTTCTGGTCATACCATATTAAAACTCAAAAATAATATTTTAAAACCATTTATATGGAAGCCGTTTTAAAAAATATCGTTATTAAAACTATGGTTGTTTATTTTTCTTTAACCACAGGGCTAGCGTCAAAAGCATACTTACAGCATGTGAATAAAACACGGCATCTTTATTTTTAAAAGCATTATAAATTGTTGGCACCACATCAGATCCTATAAATGCATTAAATTGAGAATCGAAAACATAATTTTCTAATTGATTACTATTTGACTGGCCAAGAAACTGTAGTTCCCAATTACGTTGAATAAAAGGCATTCCCATTAATGAATTGATTTCACGCTCCAATTTATTCTTAGCGCGGTAGACAATAGACTTTAACAACTTAGGATTTTTATAAGTGTATAAATTAAAAGGCATATGATCTTGCCATGCTATTGCTGCCAATTTTGGATTTCGATTTTTAATGTATTCAATTTGAATTCTTCGATCTGCTAAATAGGCTTCAGGAATTTCACAAATAAAACGACATATTCGGTCATCGTAATACGGTAGATGTATGGGGTGTGCAACTTCAAAGAAACTTAAACTAACAGAGGTCCACCTTGGTGCCCAATACAAAGATTTGAAAGCTCTTATTCTCGCACTCTTATCCCTTATATCTATTTCATTCAATAAATTTTGAATTCGTTGTTTAAAATAAGATTCAAAATCCCCTTCTAGCCCCCATGATTTCCATAATTGAGTAGCTAAAGCAATCCCCCCTTTTTTAACCACTTTTTTATAGATTATTTCTACATCTGATAATGAACTGTAAGCTTCTGCAATTCCGCTATCAAACAACACATCTCCCCAATGCCCTAGCGAAAATTGCCCATTCATTCGACTAAACTCATCTAAAACAGCCATTTGCCTAGGATGTGTAAATTCTGAATAACAATGGTTAATATCGCCCATCTTTTCTATGACGTTCCAAAGATAGTTTGGTGGAATTACCAAAGAATCAAATTTAAAATCGCAAGCCTCAGCAATTTTTTTCCCTATTACATCCTCTTTAAAACCATTTTTAAACCGATAAGAATAAGAATGAACATCAGCACCTAGCTGCTTAAGCGCAACTGCCTGAGTACGACTATCTATACCGCCCGAAAGTGGTAGTAAAACCCTGTGATTTGCACTTTGTTCTTTTATAACAAATTCAAATAAGTCGGTAAATTCATCTACGGCCGTTTTAAATGAAATGTTACGTGGACGATGATACCAGTTAAAATATTCGTTGTGTTTTATAATATTACCTTTTACATCAAAATTGTAGGTTGACCTCGGTTTTAAAACTTTCTCATCTTTCCAATAAGTATCTTCATCTAAAAAGAATCCAATAGCTGCAAATATACAAATAGCCTTATAATTAGGTTCATGAACTCCTTCTACTTTAACAATAGTTTGTTTTAATGGTATTATTGGAGTTTTAATTGTTTTCAAGGTGATGATATATTTTAATATTCTTAATAGAATTAATGCTGTACCTGATCTAAAATTTGTTTAGGCAAATCAATTGAAATTACTGCGGATTCTTTTCTTTTTAGAAGATTCCACATTCTGGTTTGGTTTAGCCGCTTCAATTTAGATGGTGTAAACAATAAATTTTTCTCAAAATATTCCATTAATCTTTCCCTTGAATAGTGTTTATCATTTACTAGTTTTATCCACAAACTTTTTAAGTCTTCTATTTTATTACCACTTAAGAATGTATCTGGATGGGTTTTAAAATTCTGGAATTTCTTTATAAAATCCTCAAAGTCATAACTATGATAGTGCAGTATATAACCATTATTGTGAATATTTAATTCGCTACCATCTATAGCTGAATAACGATGCACATTATTTGGAATAACAGAACTTTGAATGTTTATTGCCCCCTTCCCCATTGTATGCCCTAACCAATACGAAACCGTTAAATAACTGTTTTGATACGGATCAAAGATTTTTTGATAAATTTGATCAAATTTAGAATTGAAATTTTTCTGAGTTTTAAACAGCGTTTCCTCTTGCATCACATTTTTGTAGGCGGTTTTCCTTGCAATCACCTCCATGGGTTTCAAATTAACAATATCAGCCCCTTCATTGCTTGCGGCTATAAAAAACTCTTTTAAGGATTGCCTTTGATCTTTAGTGGTTAAAAAAAGCTCATCAGCATCTAAGGAAATAAGCCAGTCAATGCGTTCTGTTTTACACTTTTGTATAGCATCATAGGTATTGAGACATTGACGTGCCGTATGATGCACAGCGGCATTACTCCAAAATTTCTCTAAATAGGGTACATTTTTATAAGACTCTGGGGATACTGAGTTATTAATTTCAACGGCTTTTAAATCAGAAACTGTTTGATCTCCATGGTCAGTTGTGTTATCTAAGTATACGTATACTTTATCAATCCCTAATCCTAAATGGTAAAGTATATTTTGACGAAGCAATCTCGCCTCATTTTTAACAGTCATAACGACACCTACACGCATCTTTAATTCTTTTTATTGCATTTATTATGCTTAGTAATGCCAACATTTTGATTGATACCACTCTCTTAATTAATTGGACCCCATATAAATCAAACTATAAAACATTTCATTTGGTAAAATTACTATTTAAATAAACACCTTACCAAATCATGGGTTAAAACATTAATCAAACGCCTTATTAGTAATACCAAAGTATTTAAAAATTTCATCCATTTGTCTGTCATTATCGGCTTCAAACACATTAGAGGAAAATAAACTTTCTTTTTGAGAATCTGGTATCTCTATAAATTGCCGAACGTAAAAATTGGTAAATGCAACTGATACATTATTTGCAAGTTGACCAGATTTTAACCATATATCATCATTTCTACAATTCGTTTTCTTAATGCCTTCAATATCATAAAATGAATTTTGAAAAAAACGAGGTTGATATAATACACCGCCAGCACCTGTTGAAAATATTCTTTTAGAAGGGTTATCTCCGTCAACTTTATTTATTTTCCATTCTCTATAAGGCTTAAACCCATCAGCTCCAACTTCCATATAACGAACGCGATTAGCAACGACGCAATTCGGGTATTTTTGGTGGGTATCTAGTAACACTTCAAGAAAGTTTCTAGGGTATATAATATCATCGTCAACGGTTACAATTAGATTTTCAGAATATTCTTGGAAGGAAAAAAAATACTTTTTATGTGCTTTTATATCTTCGCAAAAATCAATTTTTAAACCTAAAGGTTTTAATTCTAACAACTTATTTGGCAGTCCTTGTTCTCCCAAAGGAAATTGCTCGTTAGCTAACCACAATACAACTTGTTTAGGCTTTTTAGTTTGGTTTAAAACACTTCTTATGGCCAAATGAACCACATCTATACGAGCCGGAAAAGAAGTTAAACTTACTACAATATTACTGCTAGCATCCACTCTTAAGTTACTTGTTGCAAGGTTCTTATAATGCTCAACTAATTGACTTTTCAAGAATTTGTAGAGTTGCCAATGCAACCACTTATGTAACGAATTTCGCTGCCTATTTTTTTTATGCGTTAGAAAGTAGTTGTATAGAGAATGAAGCATAATGTATTTTTAACTTTTATTTTGGCGATTAGTAATGGGGATAAAACTACTTTATTAATTTGTAAACTCTTACACATTAATAGAGTTATATTAACTTCTTAAATTTATAAACCATAAATAATTTAATGTAATTAATTGAAAATTTTTGTCGCTTTGTAACTCTATCTCTTACACGGTTAAAAAATCGGGTGTAATAGACTTTAACAAAAGGCTTTATTCTTATTGGCTCAATAGTTTTTGCATTTTGAATAAATTGATAATGCTCTTTTAAATATTGACTATAATACGGTAAACTTCTCCCTTCAAGTTTAGAGGTATTAGATTCACTTTGTCTAAAGTAACTCGTGGTGTTTTTATTATATATTATTTTTGAATTTCGAAAAAATTCATAGTAAAATACCCGATCACCAATAATATTAAAACCTGTATAAAAATTATTCTTTTTGGTTTCAAATTCCGACGCTTTAAAAAGGACACTACTCACATTTAAAATGGGACAATAAAGTATACTATCTTTTTGCTTATCAGAATCAAAAATAGGATGCCGTACTTCATTTATACTTGTCCCTTTTAAATAAGCCATTGTTTTGGCCACTGCCACATCAGCGCTTTGCAATACTTCTATTTGTGTTTCTAAAAAGTTCAAATCACAAAAATCATCACTTTCTGCAATCCAAATTAAATCACCTTTAGCTAACTCCAAGCCCTTTTGCCATTGTATAAAAGGTGAGCCACTATTTTTTTTGTTAGATATCAAATGAGCTACTTTAGGGTGAGTTTCATAAGGTTTTAAAATTTCTAGACTCTCATCTGTAGAACAATCATCTAGAATAATGACTTCAAAACTTTGATAAGTTTGGTTAAAAATACTATTTAACCTCTCCTCTAAGTAGGCTTCATGGTTGTAATTAGGAAGTATAACAGAAACGAATTTTTCCATAGCAGTCAAACTTATAAAAAAAAATAAGAGTTTGTATTTTAATTTTGAGGTTATTGAAAAATTCTTTTCATGAAAAAATATTACTTTAGCCCATGTACAATATAATTCAATGAAGAAAGGAATTCTCATTACGGGAGCACATCGTTCAGGGTCGACTTGGACAGGTAAAGTTATTAGCAAATCTGAACAGGTAAGATACGTACAAGAACCTTTTAATATTGCTATAAAGAAATATAAGGCACCACTTAAATATTGGTTTGAGTATATTCATCGCAATCAAAACAAAGTTTACCAAGATAAAATAAGAACCTATATAAATGGGTTTCTAGATCCCTTTGCCTTTAAAATTTTCACAAAAGACAACGATAAATCTCTGCTAAAAAACACTTACACCCAACTATTAGAGTTTAATAGAAAAGCTACTAAACGCAGCCTTTTAAAAGACCCTATCGCTCTTTTATCGGCAGAATGGCTTTACCAATCCTTTAACCTCGATGTTGTTATATTAATTAGACATCCGGCGGCCTTTATTGCAAGTATAAAAGTAAAGGAATGGGAATTTGACTTTAATAATTTTTTAAATCAACCTGAATTAATGAATTCTCTGCTTAAACCATACAGAGAACCCATTGCTTTATACGCCAACAACAAACATAGCATTGTAGATCAAGGCATATTATTGTGGACCATTTTATACCATGTGGTTTTACACTATCAAAAAAGCTATTCTGACAAATGGTATTTTGTAAAACACGAAGACCTTTCTAAAAGCCCAATAAAAGAGTTTGAACATATATTCAAATTTTTAAATGTACCCTTCGATCAAAATGTGCAGCAATACCTATTAAAAACAACAACATCTAAAACCAGTACTGAACTAAATAGAGATTCTAAATCGAATATTCAATCATGGAAAAATCGATTAAATAAAAGTGAAATAGACCATATTAAACAAGGTACTTTTGAGGTTTGGAAGCATTTTTATGAAGAAAACGATTGGTAGTTATTTAAATATGAGAGCACCTAATAAAGAGAATTTAATTTTTTTACACCTTCCTAAAAATGGAGGAATGACTTTTAACCGGTTATTAGATCGACTGTATTCTAAAGATAGGGTATTTCAAATTAGAGTCAAGAGCAATTCTGAATTAACTACTCAAGAATTCATTGACCTACCAGAATGCGAGCGTGCTAAAATTGACGTTCTTAAAGGCCACATGTATTACGGATTACATAAACATATGACGGGTGATTCTAAATACATTACTTTTTTAAGACATCCTGAAAAAAGGCTTTTATCATTTTATAACTTTGTAAAAGCTCGCCCAAGCCATAGGTTATATAATACAATTACTAAAAACAACATGTCTTTTCATGATTTTGTTGAAAATATTGAAGCATCTGATGTTAATAATGCACAAGTACGGCTAATTAGTGGCTTAAAACATGGAGATCCAAATACAATGTTAGAAACTGCCATGCTAAACATCAATGAGCACTTTTCTTTTGTAGGCCTACAAGAGAATTACAATGAATCTCTTGTGTTGTTAAAAATTAAATATGGCTGGGGTATTCCCTATTATCATTATAAAAATAAGACAAAAAGTGAGCACGCTGTAAAAACCATTAATGAAAAAACTAGAGCTTTAATAGCCACTAAAAATGCAGCCGACATTGCATTATATAACTATTATAAAAAGGAACTCACTGAAAAACTAAAATCTGAAAAATCCCTTAAGAAAGAACTTTTAAAATTAAATTTCGCGAATAAACTGACCCAATCGGTTTGGGGAAGGCGTGCTTTAAAATTGTTAAAAGTATAACAACAGCAATTTCAATTAGGCCTTTAAGGAATAATATTTATTTAATAAATTATAGCTATAGTGTAGACCTGCTCCTTTTTCACGCTCAATAACAGATAATTCTTCATTAATTTCAGCTGTATCATATCCATATTAACCATTCTAACCTCTCGCTTACCTATGTGACGTTACTTATGCTTCACTTAAGATTCGTTATTAATCAAACTCAATATTATATTATAAAATTTTACACTTTGTTTTTCGGGAGTAAATTCTTGAAAAACATCTTTCATTTTTTTACCAACTTCAATTTTGAACTGGGTGTTTTCGTAATATTTAATCACTAACTCTCCCATTTGAATTATATCCATGTAAGGCACTATAGTCCCTTCTATAGTTTCTAAAACCTCTTCTGTACCTGTAGCACCTTTAAAACATATAATTGGTTTTCCTAACATCCCTACTTCGATACAAACTAATGGAAAAGGATCCTCTTTTGAAGTCATTAAAAAAATATCAAAATTAGAATAATAATCGTGTGGATTTTCCTTGGCACCAACGAACTCTACTTTATTAGTTAGATTTAATTTTTTCAAATCCTCTTCAAAAATTAATCGATTAAAACTAGAAATTCTTCCAACCCATTGAAATTGAATAGTAGCTTCCGGCATTTTTTCGAAAACATATTTAGCTACCATTAAAAAAAAATCAGGTCCTTTACGCCAACTTGCAATTCCTGAAGCCCCTACAATAAATTCTCTTATTTTTTTATTGACGGCATTAGGCGTCGCACTAGGCATCGTAGAATGTTCATAAACTACACTAATATCATTATTCTTAAATCCCCAATTAGATATTAAATTATCCTTGACTCTATATGATGCAGCAATAATGTGATCAATACTTGATGAAAAAAAACTGAAATTTGGGCAATATCTTTGAAGGACAATATTTAATTCATGGATATGCACTAATAATTGTAAATTATTTAAACTATTTTTTTTTATATAATAGCCAGCAGGCAGACTTAATATACTATTAGCATATATCAAGCTGTAATTATTTTTAGAAATTGACTTAAGATCACTTTCTGGATATAATAACCCTGTAATACTTCCTTCTTCCTGAAACCAATTTATATACCGTTTAGTTTTTACGAAAAGATTATCTTTTTTTATCTTGTAAAAATGTTGATCACTAATAATTGAAAATTCATCTAGTAAATCCCCGTTTTGTAAACTTAAAACATCAAATCTTACATTTTTTGATTTTAACCATTTTAAAAAATGCAGCAACATTATTGGTGCTCCTGTTCTTGATGCAGAATGGTTGATAAATAAAATTTTTTTCATATAAATTGAGAGGGAAATTTAGAGGTATTAGATTTTATTTTATACCAACTTCTATTCTTATAGTTTTCAACAGCAAAGCGTTTGTTAAAATAAATCATTTTAAGTGTTAATATAAACCTGAATACGATACGATTAAGTATTTTATTTTGACGCTTTCTAAAAAACAATAATAAATTCCAAAACCAAAAATCTATTTTTGGTACAAGGTATAAAATGTTCTGAATATTCTTCCATAAATCTTGTTCAAAACTGGTTATTGGGAGTTTGGAAATGACAAAATAAAACAACTTAAATAATAATAGTTGCACCTCTTTTTCATCAAATACCGAATGTTGTTTTATCTCACTCAACATAATAAAAATCAAATCCAATCTTTTTTCTATTACTGAGATAGAATTATTTTTATTTATAGTTTCATTCTTATGAAATCGTTGAAGGGCAGCGCATGATTCATCTGGAAATTTCACGTAATTGGTACTAATTAAAAGCACACGAATATGAAATTCCCAATCTTGCCAAGATGGAACACCTTCTGTATAAAAAAGATTTTTATCAATTAAAAATGTTCTGTTCCACAAGGGGCCAGACGTATGCCAAACCGGACTTAAATTTAAAAAGCTCTTGAAATCGGCTGTATTAGGTTGGGTTAAATCATTCCATAAACAATCTTTATTTTCAATCGTGTCATAAAAGCGAATGGTCTGAAAGACACAGAAATCGTACCCCTTGTTATTTAATGCCAATTGGACTCGTTGGTTTAACATGTTAATCGGCATTAGATCATCAGAGTCAAAAAACATCACGTAATCGCCTTTAGATTGCTTTAAACCAATATTACGACATGAGGGAGCTCCCTTTATGCTCTCTGAAGGTCTTTTTGTATAAACAAACCTCTCATCGTTTTTTACATATGTATTAATTACGGTTGCTGTTGCATCTGTACTCCCATCATCTACAACAATACACTCCCAATTCGCATACGTTTGAGATACGATAGAATTTAAGGTCTCACCAATTAAATTGGCACGATTATACACTGGTATTATAATAGAAATAAGGGGAGTCGTCATCAACACATTTCTTAAATTATAAATCTAGTATTCTTTTTTTTTTAAATTAGACAACATCGACTTTTAAATCACTTTAAAAAAAAGGTATGGTTAAAGTGAATAAAAATCTCGAAGTTAGATGTTATTATTTAGTTCTCCAGACTAACCTCTTCTAAAATGTCTTGAAGCCCCTGAATATGTCTCTGCATACTATAATATTTTAAAATATGCGCTTTACCAGCATCACCTAATTGCTTAGCGTAATCCCTATCATCTAAAAGTTTAATCATATGGTTTGTCATACTGTTTACATCATGTTCTTCACTCAACAATCCTGTTTTTTTGTGGATAATAACATCAGGTATTCCTGCATGGTTGGTAGAAATCACAGGCAATCCAGCAACACTAGCTTCTAAAACAGCCAAAGGCGTACCTTCCATATCTCCGTTCGCCGCAGTAATAGAATGTTGCACAAAGGCTAAAGCATCTCCTAATAGCCTTCTGTATTCGTCTGGTGTTACCACCCCTAAAAATTCTACCTGATTTTCCAGTTGATACTGACGAACTATATTCTGGCACACATTCATTAACTCCCCGTCCCCTGCCAGCAGTAATTTTGCATCAGGATGCTTACTAAGCACTGCCTTAAAAGCCATAATTGTGTAATAAGGGGCCTTTTTATCAGTAAACCTCCCAATCCCAATAAATTGTTTTTTTGAAAAAGATGCTTGTACTTTTTGAAATTCTACTTGTGGGCCATAGACATTATATATAAGCTTTTCTTTAGGGCATCCAAGATCTAATAACATTTGTTCCATTTTTTTTGAAACTGCTATGATTTTTGTGGCATGTCCGAATACATCTTTATAGTTATTACATTTTTTCACCACGTCATGTACGCTAGCATCAAATCCATGAAAGTGCACCACAATTGGCAAATTACTCAATTTTAAAAAATTTAATAAATGATAGGCATGCGTTCCATATTCTACCAAAATCACATCTATAGCTTGCTTTTTCAAGGAAGCCAAAATAGATTGCTCGTTAATATACTTAAAAGAGTAATTATTTAGTTTACGAATCAAACGATGGCGCCATGCTTCCGTCTTTGATATTAAATACCCAGAACCCTCTAGCTTAATACGTCCGTATGGACCATAATAATAGAACACATCGTCTTTTAAATAGGTTTTATGAGCCTGAATAAAAGTTTCAGAATAAGGATTTTGACTAGGTGAAAAAATAGCAATGTTCATTTATTATTAGTATTCTTTTATTTTAATACACAATTATTGTTTGAACATGCATCTTAAACGCTTTTTCAATCTATAATACAAAGACTTTTCTTTAGTTAATCTTTTTAATTGTGCTTCATGAATATTGATTATTTTAAATATTCGATTTCTATCTCTATCCTTTAAAAAATCATTAAGATGTTTAAACAGTTTAATACGATTATTATGATAATCAATTGGTTTAACGTTATTCGTAATGCCTGTTGCATTTTTTCTATACACACTCATAACATCATCGATTCTAAATAAATTACCTGTAGAAGCCAAAATTGTAAACAATGCCATATCAACACTTTGAACTGACTTAAACCAGCTAGGAATAATTAGATTAGTTCTTCTAAATAGAAATGAACTTGTATGAAATAACGCTGTTATCGATAAAGTGTCTTCCAGTTTAAAAATTTGTTTGTCATAAACTCTCCAAGGCTTTAGTTCTGAATTTATATGATTTTCATTAATCATTAAAGTATCATGAAAATTTCCAGAAAAATCACTATTCCCTTCCAAAAAATCAACCTGTTTCTGTAACTTTAAAGGGTCCGTCCAATAATCATCCCCTTCACATAATGCTATATATTTTCCTTGACAGGCTTTTAAATTTTCCATAAAATTAAACCGCCCAGTCGGCTTACCGTTGATTTTAATGACATCCTTTCTAGAGCGTAAAAACAATCTAATTTTATCTGGAAAACGTTCTGCATAATTTTTACAAATAGCTCTAGTTCCGTCAGAACTATCATCTTCCCCTAAAATAATTTCGAAAGGAAACGTAGTTTTTTGCATTAAAATTCCATCTAAACATTGTTTAATATAACTAGCATGATTATAGGTTACCACGCTTACACTAACAAGTGGTTTTGTTTGCTTATTCATATAAAAAGCGCTCTAAATTTGTCCCTTTCAAATTTTGAATAATTTCATCTTGGATATCTATGGCTATATCATTTTTATAAGCTTCATCATTAATTTTAACTCTAAAAACACTATTTGGGTGATCAACTTGTATCGTTTTACTTTCATTAATAAAATTTTCACATTGTTGCCCAAATGTAATTTCTGCAAAGTCATATAACGCTTTCGACACCTCTAATGTATTATTAAGCATCGACTTATATGTCACCAATTTCACCCGCTGTGGATACGTTTTTTCTAATGCTAAAAACATTTTTGTAACTTCCTTCCATTTATCGAAGCCAAAATAATCAGCCCTATTCGTATTTTTTAGTTGTGCTAATTTCCATTCTTTAGTAAAATCCCAAGATGGATCAAATTCTCTTGGTGCATTTTTCCAAGAACTTAATACAGACAATGGGTTTCTAATCACTAAAATTAGTTTTACTTGATTATTGTTCTTCATTAAATTAGGTAGAATATAATGGTAACGCACATGCTTAAAAACCAAATGCTGTTGTTGTGCTAATTTTTGAAATTTAGGATAACCTTTAAGTAAGTCAGTATCCCGCATATTAATAAAATCGTCATCACTGTTATAAATAGCTTTAAAAAACTCTGTGATTTCTTTAGCTGAAGAAAATTCATTAAGGTCCTCTTTGAAAGCATATGAAAACAAAGGTTGAAACTTCAATCTTACTTCTGGAGACGCATTAAAAATTTGAGCTAGCCACGATGTTCCAGATCTTGGTACGCCATGAATGCCTGTTATTGTTTTCATTGATAATTAACTTTTTCTATAAATGACTGTACTTTTTCAACCTCATTGAACATTAACACATCTATAACGGATAAATTTTCTACAAATTGAAAATTAAATTGTTTATAATTAATTTCAAGGCTTTTTAATGTCCTTTTTTTAGCTTTAATGGGCTCCCAATTTTTATATAATTCTTTTGAACCCGGTGGTAATATAATTTCACTGGCCTTATATGTATTTAAAATATGTTCAAGTTTTTCAACCTTATCGTTAATTTCATTTAATCCTTCAATTTCTGAACTAAATAAAAATTGATTCTGCATCCCTAAATAATTACATATCATAATAACGGATTCAGCTGAGAAATCACTGATTTTATCGTACTTTTTATTTTCTAAAAATTGCTCTAAAATCATGTAAATATCAGAAAAAAATGGAGCTTTAGAATAAGTAAATTTAATTTGTTTTAGAAACTTAACTTTCCACTTGCCATAATCACTTATCACAACCTCATTTATTTTCGTCCCCAAACTACTTTTTTTTACAGGAACTGTAAAATACTGTTTGCCATCACCTGACAATAGGTTATTTCTATTTATATAACCTCTTTGAATGTAATCTACATTATCGTAAAAAACAAATATATCACTAGCATTAACCATCTGAAAATATCCTATATAAGGAAATATGTATGGTTGCATAACCGCTATTTTCATATGTTTTCTTTTATAGATTTAACAATATATTGTATGCTCTCTATATCTAAATCATGAAAGAGTGGTAAACATAAAACACGTTTTGATATGGCAGCCGAATGAGGTAAATTAACAGCCTGTACATAAGGTAAGGTCTCTAGACTTGGATAAAAATAGCGTCTAGGAAAAATAGCTTTATCATTTAGAACCGCTATAACTTTTAAGAGTTGTGTTTCCGTTTCAAAAATTATTGGGTAATAACAATAATTCCATTGTGTTTCCGAACGAATTACTAATTGCTTAATGGCTGAAACTTCTTCAAATAATTGATCATAGGCATTTACAATTTTTCGACGCTTATCTATAATGTCATCCATATAAGGCAATACGGCTAATCCCATAGCAGCCTGTGGCTCGCTCATCTTGGCATTAATCCCTAAACTTTGAAAAGCTTCAGGACCATCGTGTCCAAAATTATGATGAGAAAATATAGCATCGTAATAGTCTGGTTTACAAAATACCGCTCCACCTTCACCGGTATGAAATAGTTTAGTTGCATGAAAACTACAGGTACTGACATCTCCATAATTAAAAATAGACTCTCCTTTATATGTGACACCAAAACAATGTGCCGCATCGTAGATGACTTTTAAATGATAGCGCTTTGCTATAGCGGCTATAGCTTCAACATTACAAGGATTACCAAAAACATGAGTTGCAAGAATAGCGGTAGTTTTAGGGGTTATTGCGACCTCTATTTTAGTTTCGTCAATGGTTAAAAAATCAGGGGCAATGTCTACAAAAACTGGCGTACAGCCTTCCCATACTATACTACTCGTGGTGGCCACATAACTAAAAGGTGTGGTTATAATTTCCCCATGAAGCTTTAATGCTTTAATGGCTATTTGTAATGGCAAAGTCCCATTGGTCATAGCAATAATATGCGGAGTATCTAAATAGGCTGATATTTTAGTTTCCAATTCTTTTACCAGTACTCCTCTATTAGTCATCCACCCTGTATCCCAAGCTTTTTTTAAAATAGCTTGATATTCGGTTTGTGGTGGTAAAAATGTTTTTGTAACGTTAATCATTATTGGTCTGATTCAAATGAGGAAACTCTTCATGTAGTGCATCTTTTTGTAAAAATTCAGCTAATAACTTATAACTTTCTTTTTGGGATACATCTAGGCAAATAAAGTTTGGTTTATCTTTAAAAAAATGAAGAACATCTTCATTATGTCTTCTATAATTAGCAATAAATAGGTCTTTATTATAGATATCATCTTCTGGAGTTTTCCATACCGCTCTGTTAGCTTCCCAAATAAATCCTGGATATCTATAGTTTGCGTTTATTAAATCCTCTTTTACAGGAATTCTTTCTCCTTCAGTAAACAATTTGGAATGAAATGATGTAATCGATCGGTACCAATCTTCCTCATTTCTAACCGTGAGGATAAATTTAGCGTTTGGATACGTTTTATATAAAAATAACCAAGTATAAGGCCATGAAAATGGAACATCCTGAAATGCCTCGGCGCTTTTACAAAATTTCACAATTTTATCCCAATCATGTTCTCGATAAGCTGATATAAGCATCTCACCTTCCATCTGATTACCCATCTTAAAACCAAATTCCTTCAATACTTTCTCCAAACTCGTTGTACCAGTTTTATTACGACCAATACAGAACACCTTATCATTTTTATTTCTTAAAAACATATATTAGCAATTTTCGTAGGTCGCTTTTAAAAGTAACGGTGGCCAAATATCTTTTGAATGAATGACTTGGAATTTTAGGGCATCGTTAATCCTTAAGATTGGCTCATTTGAGGCGTCATCAGTAGCAGAGACATTCAACGAGTACAGGCCTTTAGATAGTTGTAGCCCTTTATGAGTTACTATAAAAGACAATACATTATCCTCTTTAAAAAATAATTTATCCGTTTGTTTCCTTTGTTCAAATGCTGCCACAGGTCGTTGCTCTTTATCAAAAATTGTAATAAAGAAATTAGGGACCTCCCTATTTAGTAAAGACTCAAACTCAAGTTTTATTTTAAAATTATCCATCCAAGAAACTTGAGGTAACCCCTCTTCCTCTTGAACGCCTAATAGTGTTATAGTTTTTAATTGTAATGATCCATCTGTAAATACAACGTTTGAACTATTACCTGCAAATCGAGAATAATACAAATCTATACCCTTACTCACATCATTTCCTTGAAATTGAGCACAACCATGTTCCATTAAAATAATCTGAGAACAGATCCGCGACACCATCGGCATATTATGAGATACAAAAATCACAGCCGTATGCGGTAAAATAGTATCGATAGTTTTAAAGCATTTTAAAATAAACCCTAAATCTCCAACAGCCAATACCTCATCTATTATCAACACATCGGGTTCCATCTGTGCCGCAACAGCAAAACCCAAACGCACCTTCATTCCAGAACTGTAATGTTGTACAGGCATGTCTATAAACTCTTCGAGCTCTGCAAAGGCGATAATGTCATCTAATTTACTTTTAATCTCTTTGCGGCTAAAGCCTAAAATAGCACCATTGTTATAAATGTTTTCACGTCCGGTAAGAATAGGATTAAAACCTGCTCCTAATTCTATAAGCGCCCCAACACGGCCTTTAATGGTGACTTTTCCTGCGTCAGGATTGATTAAACCATTGAGTATTTTGAGCAAGGTACTTTTACCTGCCCCATTATGGCCTATTAAACCTAAACATTCACCACGGCGAAGTTCAAAATTAATATCCTTAACCGCCCAAAATTCTTTAGGGCGCAAAAGGCGTTCTAGACTAGAACCGCTAACACCACTTACTAAATCTTTAACTCCATACCATAAACTTGTTTTAAGATCTTTGCAAAACTTTTTGCTTAATCCCTCAACTTTTACAAGTACTTCATTATCTGAAGATGATATTACACGCTTATCTGACATCTAATTTTATAAAATCGTTATTCCCAAAAATTATAATACAATAAAAAACACCCTATTCCCTAATTGCTTTAAACCTACTACGCACTCAAACGTTCCACAATTATAGGAATAGATATCCTATAAATAATTAACCCTAAAAATAAAAAGGGGATACAGACCGCTAATACCACTGAAAAATAACCGAGATATTCGGGGGTGAATCCCACTACCAAATCACGAGCAGTTAATACAATTGGAGTTATAGGGTTCCAAAGCATAATACTCTTCATTATACCTGTACTCGGAATCGCATAAACCACGGGTGTAACATACATTAAAAACTGCATACCGAACGTGATAATTTTACTAATATCCTTATATAACAAACCGATTGGAGTTAAAAATAAACCAACAGTAGTTCCAAAAATAATGGCACCAATAATAGCGAAAGGAAACAAAAACAAACTGGTGTTAAAACCAACACCGTACAAAAACACGAAGGATACTAAAATAAGGATCTTGACAAAACTATCAAATAACAATTTATAAACTCCCGAAAGTAATAAGGCTTCTTTTGGAAAATTTATTTTGGTCAAAATACCCTTAGCAGCTTGCGTACTTTGCATTGGTGAATTTATGGAAGCTACAATAATAGACCAAATTAACGTACCTGTAAAAGCATACACAGGGTAAGGGACACCTGTATTAGATAGCTTAACCGTACCACTGCTATTTAAAAAAATCCAAACGGCAGCTGTCGTCAATGGCATAATAAACGCCCAAAGAATCCCTAAATAAGATTGGCGGTACATTGCTTTTATGTCACGTTCTGCCAATTGCCGTGCTAAAAAACGTGAATGATACATATCAGACAAACTCGCTTTTAAAAGCTTGCCAAATTTTATGGTACGTTCCTTCTGGTAAACACGAGTTTCTAAAGCCATAGTTAATTACTGAAATTGAGGAAAATGGTTCCTTTTTTCAACAGGCTAATATACTAATTACATAAGGAAACGAAAACATAAGTAATAGAATTAATAACGACTTTTAAATAGCAATCCGACATTCTTATTGGTACAGTAGCCTTAGATCACTGCATTTGTAACTTAGTAAAGTAATCAAGAAATCTATTCTACAACAACTCACAACTAACTAAAACTATCCCAAGTAATCTTCAACCCTTCTCTAACCGTATATTGTGGCTTATAACCCAATAAATTTTCTGCCTTAGAAATATCAGCTAATGAGTCTCTTACATCACCTTGTCGATTAGGCCCGTAAATAGCTTTTAAATCAGAGTCAGCTGCAATACGTAAGGATTCCCATAGATAATTTATGGTGATACGTTCTCCACATGCCACATTGAAAACTTCATTTTTAGCATCTTTAGAAGCAAAAAAACCTTTAACATTAGCTTGTACCACATTATCTATAAAGGTAAAATCACGAGTTTGTTCTCCATCTCCATTAATCTTCGAAGGCTCATTATCTTTAAGCGCTTGCATAAATAACGGAATTACAGCCGCATAAGCTCCATCTGGACTTTGCTTAGGCCCAAACACATTAAAATAGCGTAAGCCAATAACATCAGTATCATACGTAGTTCCAAAGACATCAGCATATAATTCGTTAACGTATTTAGTAACGGCATAAGGCGACAACGGTTTTCCAATAGTATCTTCCACTTTGGGTAAAGCTTTACTATCACCATAAGTAGAACTCGAGGCAGCGTACACCATGCGTTTTACAGTTGAACTATCTTTTAATGCAATCATCATATTTAAAAACCCAGAAATATTAACTTCATTGGTTGTCGCTGGATCATTAATAGAACGTGGCACCGAGCCTAAAGCGGCTTGATGCGACACATAATCCATACCATCCATCGCTTTTTTACAGGTTTCCAAATCCCGAATATCTCCTTCTATCAATTCGAAGGCAGGATGATTCATAAATTCAATTAAGTTTTCGCGATGACCATTAGAAAAGTTATCTAAAACGCGAACTTTCTTAGCTTTATATTTTAATAAGTATTCGGTGAGATTAGAACCGATAAAGCCTCCACCTCCAGTAATTAAAAAACTTAACTCAGAAAGGTCTATGGTATGATGTGGATTGTTGTACATTATAATCTAGCGTCTATGGTATCTATAGGAAGTAAGGATTTTACATCAAAAACAACACCTGTTTGTGATTTTAATTTTGTTATATCTAGTTTCAAAAATTCATTATGAGAAACCGCTAAGATAACAGCTTCATAATCTGAGCTTAATTCTGCAAAATCTGTAATTAAGTCAAAACCATACTCATGCTTAACCTCCTCAACTGAAGCCCATGGATCATACACATCAACATTAACATCGTATGTTTCTAATTCTTCAATAATATCAATAACTCTAGAGTTTCTAATGTCTGGGCAATTTTCTTTAAATGTAACCCCTAACACAAGAGCCTTTGAGCCTTTAATGGTCGCCCCTTTTTTAATCATCATTTTCACAGTTTCGGTAGCTACATAGCCACCCATACTGTCATTCATCTTGCGACCTGCTAAAATAATTTCAGGATTATACCCCGACTCTATAGCTTTTTGAGCTAAATAATAAGGGTCAACTCCTATACAGTGCCCTCCTACTAAACCTGGAGAAAACTTTAAGAAATTCCATTTGGTTCCTGCGGCTTCTAAAACAGCTTTAGTATCAATATCTAAAAGTCTAAATATTTTAGACAATTCATTTACAAAAGCAATATTGATATCACGTTGCGAATTCTCTATCACTTTAGCCGCTTCTGCCACTTTTATGGAAGGTGCCATATGTGTTCCTGCAACGATAACTTTTTTATAAAGGTTATCAACTTTTATAGCTATTTCAGGTGTAGAACCAGAGGTTACTTTTAATATTTTTGTAACTGTATGCTCCTTATCACCCGGATTTATACGTTCTGGAGAATAACCCGCATAAAAATCTTGGTTATAAACCAGACCAGAAGTTTTCTCTAATACAGGAATGCAAATACCTTCTGTTGCTCCTGGATATACCGTAGACTCATATACCACAATATCATTTTTAGATAACACTTTACCTACAGTTTCACTAGCTTTAATTAAAGGAGTAAATACAGGTTTATTTAAGGCATCTGTCGGTGTTGGAACTGTGACTATATAATAATTAGTAGCAATCAAGGCGTTAATATCATCCGTTATAAGTAAACCTTTACTGGCATTTATATCTGAAGTTAAAACCGATTTCAAATGATCATTCTCTACTTCTAAAGTTTTATCTAATCCTGTATTTAATTCGCTGATGCGCTGCTTATTAATATCAAAACCAACAACTAAAAACTGTTTTGCAAACTCTACAGCAAGTGGCAAACCTACATAACCTAATCCTATAATGGCGATTTTATCCTCTGAATGATTCATTTGTTTAAAATAGATTTTACAATGAGAGTCAAATCTAAGTAAAAACTGTAATTTTGAACGTATTTTTTATTAATTTTCACTTTATCGACCCAAATCACCGTTCTATTGTAATGTTCTGGATCGTTTTGACAATTTAAGTCCTCTTCTTCACGCTTATATTTTAAAGTAGCTGGTCCAGTAATACCTGGTTTGACTTTTAAAATGATGCGATCCTCCCCCGTTAAGACATCTGCAAAGCCTGGCAGATCAGGCCTTGGACCAACGAGACTCATATTTCCAATGAGTACATTATATAATTGAGGTAACTCATTTAGCTTACTACGTCTTAAAAATCGACCAATGGAAGTCGCATAACTATTCATTTGACCTAAATAATGTTCTCCTCCAACTAAAGTTCTAATTTTATAAATCTTGAAAAGTTTTCCATACTGCCCAACACGAAGTTGAGAATAAATCCCCCATGTTTTAGTATCTATAGTAGCAACGAAAACTAACAATAGAATAGGAAAAATAAGTAGAGGTAAAAAAAGTATAGCAATGACAACATCAAAAATACGCTTAACCCAAAGCTGACTTTTACTAATCATAAGTATAAAGTTAAAAAAACATCCATTTTTTTAAAGATCCGTCCTGACTTCAAGAGAAAATAAATTGAACCTCATAAATAATCAACGGCCAATAGTTTAAGACTAACAACTAAAGCCGCCTCAAAAATCCTTTTATTTTCTTAAAAATAGACTGCTTATCATTCTCATGGTACGCATTACCATACACACCATAACCGTAGCCATAACCGTAACCATAGCCATAGCCGTACCCATAATTACTATTGTTTTTATGCCTATAAAAATTCAGAACAAAACGTACATTTTTCAGCTCTCCAGTGCGATGTTTAGCATTTACTAATTGCAGCATGCCTTTTTTCGTATAATCTAAACGCACCATAAAAATAGTTGCATCCGCATATTGTGTGAGCTCTAAAGCGTCCGTAACCAAACCTAAAGGTGGAGTATCTAAAATAATCATATCGTAATCCTCTTTAAGTTGACTAATTAATGCTTTTAAATTACCACTCATTAATAACTCAGAAGGATTAGGCGGAATAGGACCTGATGGTATAATATCTAAATTCTCAATATGGGTATGAGTCACAATATCTTCAAAATCATCATCCCCAATTAAATAATTAACAACACCTTTATCATTGGTAATGTTGAAATCATCAAAAATCTTCGGTTTTCGTAAATCCAACCCTAAAAGAATAGTCTTTTTACCAGAAAGTGCATAAACTGTAGCTATATTTATAGATGTAAACGTCTTACCTTCACCACTCACTGAAGAGGTAATCATTAAGGTGTTTGCCCCCTCTTCGGAATCCTTTTTATTAAAGATAAATTGCAAACTTGACCTTATCGACCTAAATGACTCTGCTACAGCGGATTTTGGTTTTTCAAAAGCAACCAAGTTATTTTTATACCGATATTTCCCAACTAGTCCTAAAATTGGAATTTTAGATAAGCGAGCTATCTCATCAGAACCATGTATGGTATTATCCAAAAGAAAGACAATAAAGATAAGAAACATTGGAATAAAAAAGCCCAGCATTAGCCCCATCAAATAATTTAAGGTCTTATTAGGACCAATCAAGCCACTTCCAATATCCTTTGCTTCATCAATAATGGTAATATCCGAAATGTTCGCTGCCTTAACAATGGCTGCTTCACTACGTTTAGACATATAAACATCATATGCTTCTTGGCTAATATCCAACTTTCGCTGAATTTTTAAATATTGTTGCTCATCTTCAGGTAGGCCGGTCAGTTTCGCTTCTAAATTTGCGATATTTCGATTTAAAGTCCCAACACGGATTCCAATTGTTCCTTTCGTTGCATCAATCGTTTCAAGCAAGACATTTTTCTCAGAATCTATTCGGCGATCCAACTCTTTAAACAAATCTGAACTTTCCTTAGTTGTGTATTCTAAATTTTGCCGCTCCGCTGCTAAAGCTACTATGTTTGATACACTATTTAAAATGTTACTTTCCTCTATACCTACACTCGTTGGAGCTGCGATATTTGTGTAATTTGTCTTTGTATTTAAATATACTTCGAGGTTCTTTAAATATTCTAATTTAGACTCTTCTTCTTGTTTTGCCAATTCAAATTGTCTTAATTCTTCTGATATTTGAGCAATTTCTGCACTTACATTAAATACCTTATTATCTTTTCTAAATTGATTCATCTCATCGGTAAAATCTTGAAGACTCGTGTTTACCGCTGCAAGACTACTATCAATAAACTTAATGGTGTTTGTAGCATATAAATTTTTTCGCTCTAATTCAGTAGCACTTAAAATTGCTGAAGTAGTATTGAGATAATCGACAATTTTTTCTTTATTATTTCCTGCCAATTGCAATCTTAATATTGAACCAGATGAAGCCCCAAAAGTGTTGATTATAATGCCATTTTTATACGTGTTAACAACTCCATCGAAATTCTTAAATCTCAAAAAATATTCATCCCCAGGCTTAATATCATTAGAAGCCTTTATTCTAACTTCTCCATTGAGAAATGGCAAGTTAATTGGCTCCCTATTTCTAAAGCGTTTTACATAAACACCATCCGTCATCTTAACCGTCGATTTAGCTTTATCACCGTAACGCTGCCCTTTAGAACTTGTTCCTTCAAAAGCAGTAAAAACCTCAAATTCCTCTGCATTTAAAAATCGAATACCTACAGCATATTCTAAAACTTGAGGTTTCGATTTATCTATTATAAACTCGAACGGAGCTTTCTTATAAACATCTATTTTATGATACTTCCCCTCCTCTAAATACTGCATGTAATATTGCAAAGAATCTACAACTAGTTCATTGTGCGTCCGGGTTTTTACAGCAGTCATGACTTTCCCTACTTTCCCTGAAGCTCCACCCCAATTAAAAGAAATACTGGTATTGGCTGTAAAAAAAGGGTTCTGATCGTTTTCTACAGAAATTAAAGAATCGAGTTTATAGACATTTTGTTTTCTAACATTTATAAAGTAAGCAATGAGCATTGCTGCACCGGCACAAATTAAAACAAACTTCCATAGGTTTAAAACCTTAAAAAGATAACCTCTAAAGTCAAAACTTATACTTTGTGACTCATGGTCTTCTAATTCATCATAATCCTTCATAATAATTTATAATCTTGAATAAAGTAAAAGCCCTGTGGTTATTAAGGAAACTATTGAAGCAATTGTAGCGATACTAGAAATTGCCGTTGTACCAGTCCCAATGGTCTTCTGTACCAACGGTTCAACATAAATAATATCATTAGGCTGAATATAATAATACGGCGACTCCATAACCTTTATATCAGTTAAATCCAAACTATGTATTTTCTGACCCTGTGGATATTGTCTAATAATTTTAACATCCTTTTTATTACCAGTCAAAGGAATTTCTCCAACATTCGCAATCGCTTCAAATATATTCACGCGTTCAGTGAATAACACCTGACTTCCAGGCCTCCCTACTTCACCACTAGCCGTATATCTTAATCCTGCTAGTTTTACCGTCACAAAAATATTAGCCGTTTCTTTAAATTGTTCTTCTAGTAATTTTTTTTCTATGCTTTTTTCAATTTCTTCCGTGGTAAAGCCTAAAACATTAATATAACCTAACGTCGGAATTCTGACATTGCCATGCACATCTACCGTGAACCCATCAAAAAAAGCGCGTTCAGCACTGCTCGCATTTAAATTTCCGTCTCCTGTAGGATTTAAAATAGTGACCGTTTCTTGATCAAGGGCTTTTACACGGATATTCAAGATATCGTTAACTTGTACACGATAAGGTTTCTGAATTTCAATCAAATTATTTGGAATCGTATCGTTAACATCCCCCTCCTTAACTTGCAAATAAACCGTGTCTTTATGAGGGATACAAGACGAAACAACAACACAACTCAAAACAATTATTAAAAGCTTAATAGGCTTCATATATACTATGGATCTTTGGACACAAATATAATGTATCAACACTAATATCAAAACTAATACGTTTCTTTTTGGTTTATTTCCGTTCTTTGCAAAAAAAATAGTTTGAATTACCTTAACGTAGAAAATATATCAAAATCATTTGGAGAGCTCGTACTTTTTAAAGATTTGTCATTCAGCATTCACAAAGATCAGAAAATCGCTTTTGTGGCGAAAAACGGAAGCGGAAAAACCTCTATTCTTAAAATGTTAGCTGGGAAAGACACTCCTGATGATGGACAAATAGTCGCTAGAAAAGGGCTGCGCTTAGCCTTTTTAGATCAAGAACCAGATTTAGATCCTAATCTTACCCTCGAGGAAACTATTTTTGCGTCTGATATTCCCATTCTAAAAATCATTGAAGCCTACGAACATGCTTTAAAAAACCCTGAAGATACGGATGCTTATCAAAAGGCATTTGAAGGTATGGATCGGCATAACGCGTGGGAATTTGAAACCCAATACCAACAAACTTTATCCCAGTTAAAATTAGATGATCTTACCTTAAAAGTTAAAACACTTTCTGGTGGACAAAAAAAACGTTTAGCATTAGCACAAGCCTTATTGAGTAAACCAGATATCTTAATTCTCGATGAGCCTACCAATCATCTCGACTTAGAAATGATTGAGTGGTTAGAAGACTATTTTTCAAAAACGCAGCAAACCTTATTTATGGTGACGCACGACCGTTATTTTTTAGAACGTGTTTGTAACGAAATTATAGAATTAGATCATGGCGAACTTTACACCTATAAAGGCAACTACTCTTACTATTTAGAAAAGAAAGAAGCTCGAATAGAAAATCAAGCGACGGAAGTTGGTAAAGCCAAACAACTCTTTAAAAAAGAATTGGAATGGATGCGCCGTCAACCTAAAGCGCGTACTACTAAATCTAAAAGTAGAATTGATGATTTTTCGGAAATTAAATCGAAAGCCCACCAACGACGTAACGATCATACTATCGAATTAGACATTAACATGGAACGTTTGGGGAGTAAAATCATAGAATTTCATAAGGTTTCCAAGGCCTTTAAAGATAAAACGATTCTTAATAATTTTGAATATACCTTCAAAAAAGGAGAGCGCATCGGTATTATTGGTAAAAACGGCACAGGAAAATCAACATTTTTAAACCTCCTTACACAAACAGCGCAACCCGATAGCGGTAAAGTTGTTTTAGGTGAAACGGTTAAAATCGGTTATTACACGCAAGGCGGAATTAAAGCCAAACCCAACCAAAAGGTGATTGATGTCATTAAAGAGTTTGGCGAGTATATTCCACTAGCCAAAGGCCGACAAATTAGCGCACAACAATTACTAGAAAAGTTTTTATTTGATAGAAAAAAGCAATGGGATTTTGTAGAAAAGCTAAGTGGTGGTGAACAAAAACGTCTGTATTTATGTACCGTTTTAATTCAGAATCCGAACGTTTTAATTCTCGATGAGCCTACAAACGATTTAGATATTGTAACCTTAAACGTACTTGAAGAATTCCTTATGGATTTCCCAGGAGTATTATTAGTGGTGTCTCACGACCGTTATTTTATGGATAAAATCGTGGACCATATGTTTGTGTTTAGAGGTCAAGGTGTCGTTGACGATTTCCCTGGTAATTATTCAGATTTTAGAGCCTATGATGCAAGTCAACCTAAACAAATTGAAGTAGTAGAAAAAATTGACAATTCAAAAGCCGAAAAGCAAAACGAAGCCAATAAACTAGATTATAACGAACAAAAAGAATACAAGAATTTAACATCAAAAATAAGAGCATTAGAATTCGACAAAACAGAACTTGAAGCCAAATTCCTTAATCCGGATCTATCACAAGACCAAATCAGTGAACTTTCAGAAAAGCTGCAGGTAATTATTGATACCATTGAAGAAAAAGAAATGCGTTGGTTTGAGTTGGCTGAGAAACTGGAAGGTTAGAAGCCTCTCACAAAGCCTCAGATACACAAAGCATTAAGCTAAGTCATATCTTTTTTTCTATGCACCTTAGCGCCTTTGCAAGAAAAGAAACTTTACAACTCTGCACCTCTGAAACTTTGCAACTTTGAAGCTTTGAAACTTTGAAACTTTGAATCTTTAAAACTCCAAACGTGTACCCAATAATAGCATACATAAAATTCCTATTCAATTCCTCCAATCAGCACGGAGTCCACTCCCCTTTTGTTTATAATTTTGTCACCAAATGCCTTTATGACAAAACGAAATATGAAGCCTACACTAAACTTGAGCACTATAAAAAAGAGTTACGCAACTCAAAAACAACGCTACAAATAACAGAATTAGGCGAAGGCTCAAAAACTTTAGACGCTAATCTCAGACATGTATCTAAAATGGCAAAGACCTCTAGCAGTTCTAAAAAAGATGCACAGCTTTTATACCGACTTTCAAAATATTTTGGGTTTAAAAATAGTTTAGAACTAGGTACGTCTCTTGGCATGGGAACTTATGCTTTAGCATTAGCAAATCCAACTTCACAGATTATTACTATTGAAGGCTGCCCAAACACTTCAGATTATGCCAAATCCAAAATAGTAAATAACAATATAAGGAATGTGGAATTCTTAGTCGGTAATTTTATGGATACAATTCCCAATTTAAAAGAAGAGACTTATGATTTTATTTTCTTCGATGGACATCATAACAAAGAGGCTACTATTCAATATTTCGAAGCCTTATTACCAAAAGTACATAATGACTCTGTTTTTGTTTTTGATGACATTTATTGGTCCAAAGGCATGACGGAAGCATGGGAATACATCAAAAATCATGATGCTGTTACGGTGACCGTTGATGGCTTTCATTTAGGGTTCGTGTTTTTCAGAAGAGAACAAGTCAAAGAACATTTTAAAATTAGAATGTAACAGGAATGTCACCCTGAGCGCAGTCGAAGGGTCTTACAAAATCAATCCACTTTTTAATAATTTACCTTAGATTGTAACAACCCAACAATTTAAACGTCTTATTGTTTCAACTGACTTTTAAATTCTTTTATCTTGCAAAAGGTTTAAGCAACAATATCTTTTATATATGAGCGGCAATGTCATCGAAATTAGAAACATCATTAGAGATTTTAAATTAGGACAAGAGATTGTTCATGTTTTAAAAGGTATCGATTTAGACATCAAGCGTGGAGAATATGTGGCCATTATGGGACCATCAGGTTCTGGAAAATCGACATTAATGAATCTATTAGGTTGCTTAGATACCCCAACTGCAGGTTCCTATAATCTAAACGGAAATGACGTCAGCCAAATGTCAGACGACGAACTCGCCGATATTAGAAACACAGAAATCGGATTCGTATTTCAAACCTTCAACCTACTGCCAAGAACCACAGCTTTAGATAATGTCGCTTTACCAATGGTCTATGCAGGATTCTCAAAAAAAGACCGTATCGCACGTGCCACCGAAGTCTTAACCGATGTAGGCTTAGCAGACCGTATGGATCACAAACCTAACCAATTGTCAGGTGGACAACGGCAACGTGTCGCTGTAGGAAGAGCCTTAGTTAATAAGCCCTCAATCATCTTAGCCGATGAACCAACAGGAAACTTAGATTCTAAAACAGGAGTAGAAATCATGAAACTCTTTGGAGATATTCATGCTGCAGGAAACACCGTAATCATGGTAACGCATGAAGAAGACATTGCAGCCCACGCTAAGCGTGTCATTCGTTTACGCGATGGTGTTATTGAGAGTGATACGTTTAATTAGTAGGCAGTGGTCAGTTGGCAGTAGGCAGTGGTCAGTAAAACAGTGGTCGGTATTCAGTTGTCAGTGGTTAGTAGGCAGTGGTCAGTAAGACAGTATTCAGTGGTCAGTAGGGAGTTACTTTTAGCCTTTAGGTCAACATAGTCATCATCAACTAAAAACTCTATTCTCTATTCTCTATTCTCTATCCTCTATTCTCTATTCTCTATTCTCTATTCTCTATTCTCTATTCTCTATTCTCTATTCTCTATAATCCTGACTCTTGGTTGTTGCATCCTGCCTCGTTCCAACTAATCATCAACCAACAACTATATCTTCTATCTTCATCCTCAAATCTCAAAACTTTCCACTTCACACTTCTCTCTTTACACTTTTAACTTTCCACATATAATTTTTTAATCATAATTCTCAACGTTTCACTCATAACGCTTAACTTTGAAATATGAAAGTATACACAAAAACAGGAGACAAAGGCACAACCGCACTTTTCGGTGGCACAAGAGTTCCTAAACATCATATAAGAATTGAAAGCTACGGCACCATAGACGAACTCAATTCACATATTGGCTTAATTAGAGATCAAGATATAGATCAATTGTACAAAAACGCTTTGATGGATATTCAAGATCGGCTATTTACAGTCGGAGCTATTTTAGCAACAGACCCTGAAAAAGCAACATTAAAAAGTGGAAAAGACCGATTGAACATCCCAAAGATTTCCAGCGAAGACATTGAACAGCTAGAAAAAGGAATGGATCTTATGGAAGACAGCCTTCCTCCAATGACGCACTTTGTTTTACCTGGTGGTCATCAAACGGTGTCATTCTGTCACATTGCACGTACAGTATGCCGTAGAGCGGAACGTTTGGCGTCGCACCTTAACGACATAGAACCATTTCAACCCGAAACTTTAATGTATATTAATAGACTATCTGACTACCTTTTTGTGTTGGCACGGAAGTTGTCACATGACTTACACGCTGAAGAGATAAAATGGATTCCGAATAAAGAATCTTAATTAAGTCGTCAGTTCGAGTGTTTCGACTTTTTTGTCGAAATGTATCGAGAACAGAGTTTTAATGATAAGTTCGACTCTTGATACTAGCTTATTGGATTAAAAAAATCAATAAATTTACTCGAATTTATGAACACCAAAACTCAAAAGCACAAGATTAAAAAGCAAAATTTAGTCTGAAATAAAAGTTGAAAAATTACACGTTCTTTTTATTAATGATAAAACATTTATGAGTAGATTTTGAAAGGTTCAAAACACCTACCTATAAATGTTCTGCAAGACCGGTAAATTAATTAATTTGATTTTTTCTTGGATTGTTCAACTAAAAATTTATTTTTGCAAAAATTAAATTACACACGCAATTATGTATTGGACATTAGAATTAGCATCTTATTTAAGTGATGCACCTTGGCCAGCAACCAAAGATGAGCTTATTGACTACGCAATTAGAACAGGATCACCATTAGAAGTTGTTGAAAATTTACAAGCGATAGAAGATGAAGGAGATTCTTATGACTCTATTGAAGAAATTTGGCCAGATTATCCAACTGATGAAGATTACCTCTGGAACGAGGATGAATATTAACACATAAAATTATCACAAAAAAGTCTCTTGCGTTATCTTAACTAAGAGACTTTTTTTATTTTGGGATGTTATTTTATTCCGATTCCGAAATAAAACCGATAAACCATAGACTGTCCCCTTGAGTGGACTTTAGGGGTGCTTTTATTTAATAATTCAATGAATTAGAAGCATCACATTTTTAAAATATTGAAAAACGAACTGAAATTAACAATAAAGATTGATACCAATCAATCCGTTACAAACATTATTATATGACCTTTTTAGATAAAGTACTTAAAGTTTTTGTTGGAGATAAATCCAAACAAGACGTTAGTGCCATTAAGCCTATTGTTGAAAAAATAAAAACGTTCGAAAAAGCTTTAGAAGCTTTATCAAATGACGAACTTAGAGCAAAAACAGCTGAATTTAAAGCAAAAATTGCCGAAGCAAGACAACCGCTTCAAACTAAAAAAGAAGACCTTTTAGCAAAAGCACAGGTTACTGAAGATATTGATGAACGCGAGGACATGTATCTTGAGGTCGATAAAATTGATGATGATATCTACGAGGTTACAGAAGGAGTTTTAAATGACATTCTACCAGAAGCATTTGCTGTGGTCAAAGAAACTGCAAAACGTTTTGTTCACAATACAGAGATCCCAGTGACTGCAAATGCTTTTGACCGTGAAATTTCTGGTGACAATGATTATGTAACTTTAGAAGGTGACCAAGCCATTTGGGCTAACTCTTGGGATGCTGCAGGGAAGCCAATTACTTGGGACATGATTCATTATGATGTGCAACTTATCGGTGGTATTGCCATGCACCAAGGAAAAATTGCAGAGATGCAAACAGGTGAAGGTAAAACGTTGGTAGCAACACTTCCAGTATATTTAAATGCATTGGCTGGTAAAGGAGTGCACTTAGTAACGGTTAATGATTACTTGGCAAAACGTGATAGCGCATGGATGGCACCAATTTTTCAATTCCATGGAATGAGTATTGATTGTATCGATTACCATCAACCTAATTCTGATGCACGACGTAAAGCCTATAATGCAGATATCACTTACGGAACCAATAATGAATTCGGATTCGATTATTTACGTGATAACATGGCGCATTCTCCTGGTGACTTAGTACAACGTCCACATCACTATGCTATTGTCGATGAGGTCGATTCTGTATTAGTCGATGATGCACGTACACCATTAATTATTTCTGGTCCAGTGCCTAGAGGCGACGAGCACGAGTTTGATGCACTTAAACCTAAAGTACAACAAATTGAAGAAGTACAACGTAAATATCTCATCGGTGTTTTAGCAGAAGCTAAGAAATTAATCGCAGCTGGTGATACTAAAGAAGGTGGTTTTCAATTACTACGAGCATACAGAGGTATTCCTAAAAATAAAGCCTTAATTAAGTTTTTATCGGAAGAAGGTATCAAGCAATTACTTCAAAAAACGGAAAACTACTACATGCAAGATAACAATAGAGAGATGCCAAAAGTTGATGCAGAACTCTACTATGTTATTGATGAAAAAAATAATCAAGTTGAATTATCTGATAAAGGTGTTGAATTCTTATCAGGAAAAGATGATCCTAATTTCTTCGTGATGCCAGAGATGGGAACTGAAATTGCTAAGATTGAATCTCAGGGATTATCTTCTGAAGAAGAAGCCAATCTTAAAGAAGATTTATTTAGAGATTTCGGAATTAAATCGGAACGTATTCATACTTTAAATCAATTATTAAAAGCTTACGCCTTATTTGAAAAAGACAATCAATATGTTGTGATGGACAACAAAGTTATGATTGTCGATGAGCAAACAGGTCGTATCATGGATGGTCGTCGTTATTCAGATGGACTGCACCAAGCGATTGAAGCTAAAGAAAATGTAAAAATTGAAGCGGCAACACAAACATTCGCAACCGTTACCCTTCAAAATTACTTTAGAATGTACCGCAAATTGTCTGGTATGACAGGTACTGCGGTCACTGAAGCAGGTGAGCTTTGGGAAATCTATAAATTAGATGTGGTTGAAATTCCAACCAACCGACCAATCGCTAGAGATGATAGAGACGATTTAGTATACAAAACAAAGCGTGAAAAATACAACGCGGTTATTGATGAAGTAGTTAGCTTATCTAATGCCGGAAGACCTGTATTGATTGGTACAACCAACGTTGAGATTTCAGAACTTTTAGGAAAAATGTTGAGTATTCGTAAAATAGACCATAACGTCTTAAATGCAAAACAACACAAAAAAGAAGCTGACATTGTAGCCCAAGCTGGTAATGCGGGACAAGTAACTATTGCCACCAATATGGCTGGTCGTGGTACCGATATTAAGTTGAGCGACGAAGTAAAAGCAGCAGGTGGTTTAGCCATTGTGGGTACGGAACGTCACGATTCGCGTCGTGTCGATAGACAGTTACGTGGTAGAGCTGGTCGTCAAGGAGATCCGGGAAGTTCACAGTTTTATGTGTCTTTAGAAGATAACTTGATGCGTTTATTTGGTTCTGAGCGTATCGCTAAGATGATGGATAGAATGGGCTTAAAAGAAGGAGAAGTGATTCAACACGGCATGATTTCTAAGTCTATTGAGCGCGCACAGAAAAAAGTTGAAGAAAATAACTTTGGTGTTCGTAAGCGTTTACTAGAATATGATGATGTTATGAACGCACAACGTGAAGTGATTTACAAGCGTCGTCGTAATGCTTTACATGGAGAACGTTTGAGAGTTGATTTAGCCAATATGATTTTTGACACCTCTGAAGGTATAGCTATCACCAACAAAGATGCTAATGATTTTAAAAACTTTGAGTTCGAATTAATTCGTTATTTCTCAATGGAGTCTCCTATTTCTGAAACTGAATTCGGAAAAATGAACGCCACAGATATTGCGGGTACAATTTACAAAGCAGCCTTTAAGCATTATCGCGAAAAAATGCAACGTGCCGCAGATTTAGCCTTTCCTGTTATTGAAAATGTATATGATACGCAACGCGACAAATTCAAACGTATCGTTGTCCCATTTACAGATGGAGTTAAGAATTTACAAGTGGTAACAGATTTACAAAAAGCTTACGAGACTAAAGGTACACAGTTAATTAATGATTTTGAAAAGAACATTACTTTAGCCATTGTAGATGATGCTTGGAAAGTACACCTACGTAAAATGGATGAGCTTAAGCAATCCGTGCAGCTAGCTGTACATGAGCAGAAAGATCCATTATTAATTTATAAGTTTGAATCTTTTGAGCTGTTTAAAGCGATGATTGATCAAGTGAATAAAGATGTAATTTCATTCTTATTTAAAGGTGAAATACCTCAAGAAACAGCGAACACCATTCAAGAAGCAAAACAACGTAAGCAAGAAAAATTAGAAACTCAAAAAGACGAGATTCAAAATTTAGACGAACGCGCATCACAAAGCAGACAAGCTGGAGAAGGAGCATCGCGCCAACAACAGCAAGTCGTTGAAACTATTGTGAGAGACCAACCAAAAATTGGGCGTAACGATAAAGTGACGATTAAACATGTGATGAGCGGAGAAGCCAAAGACGTTAAATACAAGCAAGCCATTCCTTTAATTGAAAAAGGAGAATGGGTACTTGTAGAATAAAAATATACCGTCACACTGAGCGCAGTGCTTATTAAAAATTTGTAAAACATCCTGATGTAACCCATCAGGATTTTTTTTTGATACAAGTAAGATCACGTCGGTATTCCACCGTTTTTTTTCGTCGGTAGGTGTCAAAAAACTTTACAACACTAAAAATCAAATTAACTCAAATTCCTAAATCTCATTAGGTTTTAGTAACTTTAAAACAACAATTCAATCCATCACTCAAAACACCCAACCCTTCTAACATTCCAATCATCCAATCATCCAATCATCCAAAAATCCAAAAATCTAACAATCTAACAATCCAACAATCCAACAATCTAACAATCCAACAATCTAACAATCCAACAATCTAAAATGAAACACATCTTCTCTGCATTAATTTTCACAGGACTAATATTATCTTGTAATTCAACAGACAAAACAAATACAACCCCAAAAGATTCCAATAAAAAGGAAACCGAACTACAAACAGCTTCACTAGAAAGCAACACACAATTAAAACCTATTGATTCAGACGACGCTTTAATTGCCACCGCATTAATGTCAGCTCCAGAAGCCAGCCGATCAGGATGTAAAGTCATAGGTTATAATATGGCAGGCGAATTTGTAACCTTAAGAGAAGGTGATAATGAATTTATTGTTTTGGCAGACGACCCTAATAAGGACGGCTTTAGTTCTGCTTGTTATCACAAAGATTTAGAACCATTTATGGCAAGAGGACGTGCTTTAAAAGCAGAAGGTAAAAAACATCAAGAAATCTTCGATATTCGTGAAGAAGAAATGAAAGCCAGTAAATTTAATATCACTTCAGGAGCAACCTTACATATCTATGCCGGACCAAAAGCGGAGTACGACCCTAAAACAGCAAAAGTAGATGGTGCAAAATTACGCTATGTGGTGTATCTCCCTTGGGCTACAGCAGAATCTACAGGTTTACCAGAAGCACCAGTGGCCTCAAATCATCCCTGGATTATGAATCCTGGTACGCATAGAGCACATATTATGATTTCTCCTATAGCAGCAGCCAATCATTAAAAGCTAAGGCCATATAATGGCTCAGGCCAACCCATACCATAAAAAAATCTTGATGTATCGCATCAGGATTTATTTGATACCATTACAAAAAACAGTAACCATCAACCCTATAACGTTCATATTTTTATGGATATATACGTAACGTGACGTACTAAACTTTAAAAAGTATTGCGTAGTTTTATAAACTAAGTACGGAGTGCTATAGCTTTAGTTATTCAGAATTAAAGAAGGGATAATGTGAGTGATTACTCTGTTATAACACGTTGGCAGTAATTTGGGAAAACCAACAAAGATTAGTAATTCCTAACAATATTCAGAAACTCATAAACATTATGAAAATAAATATAGACAACATAATTATTGAAATTGAACCTGAATTATTAAGTATATTTCATCAACCAATAAATGTTTTCTCGACTGACAATTTGATTGTTACTACCAAAATATCTGAATATAAAAATGTAATTATTAATTTAAAGATAAGTTTAGAAAATGATATATGGAATGTTCCCTATTTATTACAATTTAAAAAAAATTTAAAAGAAGTATTTCTAGAGAAATATTCAGATACTTTTATCGAGTTATCAACAAACATCAATGATGATGATGATGATGATGATGATGATGAATTGAATAAGTACATCCCTTCAAAAACAGATATCTTTGAATTTTCTCTAACTCGCTATTTAAACAAACCATATTTTGAGATTTTCGAAAACAATTTTAATGAATCTGTGTTTAAACTATTAAACTATATAGATACAATTAATAGTTCATCAATATCAAAACAAAATTACGAGTTTATAGATAAATCAGATTTTTTTATTTTTAATGCCCAAGAAATAGAAAATATTGAATTAAATGAAAAATTTGTTATCAGAGAGTATCGAATCCGAGATATAAAGTTTGATAATATTTCTAACTTTAATAAATATCATAAAGACAAATGGAAAGTACCTCATTTAAACTTTAAGAAATTAGATTTTAATGTAGCAAAGGTTTCCTGTATTGGAACTGTACCAAATGATAATGGTTGGAGTTATGAACTAATCGAAAACGATGGTAGTTTAAAAATCATTTTACCAGAAAAATACTATTCCAAATATATTCCAAATTTTGAAGAAATTACACCTTATTTAGACTTAAGTAGTAATGGTTCCTCTGAATTTAATGATTTTCAAGGAGCAAACATCTTTTCTGGAACTTACAAGGAGTGTTATGCAACCCTCAACAACTCTAAAGAACTCTATAAACTAGAACTTGACTTATTAAGAAAAAGAGAAAAGGCAGAACAAAGCGGCAGAGATAATTCGGATTTAGATGAGGAAAGATTGAAAAGGTCAAGATGGCATTATTAATATAAGTCTTATCAAAAAAATAATTTTCATATAAAACTAAATGACTAAAAAGGAAACTATAATAAAAGCAATCACAGAAATGGATATTGACTTGTTTGATATCTGTTTAGACAATGACAAAGCATATATGGAAGTTTCTAAAGAGTTATTTATTAAAACTTTAAGTAATACGTTTGAGAACTTAAAAAAACAAGGAGTAACCAAATTTGAAAAAGCATCAAAAGGTACTTGTAACAAATGCTACAAAGGTTGCAGTGGTTATACTTTTTTGACAAAAAATAATGATTATTTAGATTTACTTTTTAAAGAAGAAAATAATGAAGTCGTAGATTTATTTAGATGTAGTGATTTTAAAAATGAGGAAAATCTAGTTAAGAAAAATTGTATTTATTTTAGGTTTAAAAAAGACGAAAGTAAAAACTACAATCCTTCATCTCATATTGCCACACTACAAAAACAAGTGGAAATTGCTGTAAAAGAATTTGAGGAATTTGAGAACAAAATTACTGATATTGAGGAGTTCGTTTTTTGGTTTCAACACAATAAAAAATTACATAATTCCGTAAAGGACTTACATTGGGATTATAATTTTGTTTGGTCTTTTTTATCAATTTATGTGACAATTGAGAATTTTAACGAATTAACAAAAAATCATAATTCTGCTAAAAAGGCACTTGCTGAATTTGATAATTCTTCAGAAAAATCAATGATTGATTGGTTAATAAAATACGAGAAAAGTAATTTACGATTTACAAGTGGCTACGAAAAAACTGAAAATTGGGAAAAGTCAAATCTAATTCTTTTTAAAAATGGAGAAACATTTTTTGAAACTGGCGGAGAAATAAACTTGTATAATAATGTTTTAGTAGATATTAAAGAATATAAAGAATCAATCCAATTTTCCGACTTGTTTAGTAAGCATTATTGGGAATATGAAAAAAAGTATGCACCAACCAAAGAACTATTTGAAGTCTATGGAGATTTTGAAATCGAACTATCCGAATATCTATCAGCACGGAATTTATATCCCGAAATTTTAAAGAAACATAAAATAAAAACGAAAGAAAAACAAGAAAAAACTACTGCCAACACCGTGTATAATTAATTGCTTTTTTAGGCTTACTCACGAAAATTCCTGCGGAATTTTCTCTGGCAAGTAAAAGTTTGCTAACTTAGTTGCTAAACCACGCAACACCCAAGCGCAGCGAACAGACGAAGTAAACCATACACAAAACCGTTAGCACACATATGACCAACCAATAATGTTCTGGAATAAAAAGACAAAATTACCGATTACCAAAGAGGATAAAATTTGGATTGACGAAGACCTTAATTGGTTGCGGACTGAAATTGGCGAAGAACACTTTATGGAAATCCGAACAGTAACACCAACAATAGATTTTTATAACAGAACTTTTGACGGAACTGAAAAAGATGCGGAATTCATACTCAAACGGACAATGGAATTAATGAACATTCGAGATACTGAAATTAAACTCGAATTCTTTGCAGACGAAGCGATTGAAATGGATGATGGAACAACTTTGACAACACCAGCAGATATTAACGGTAGTTGGAAAAGTGCAAGTGGAACTTATGAGCAGACCGAAACAGAAACGATAATATCAATCGAAAGAGGACAATTAAAAAATACGATTTCTCTAATTGCTACAATATCACACGAGTTATCACATCAGATTTTATTAGGAGAAAACAGAACAGAAGAAAATGACGAATTTTTGACTGACTTTACAGCAATAACTTATGGGTTTGGTATTTTTATTGGAAATTCTCGTTTTAATTTTTCCCAATTTGCAACAGGCGGAACATTTGGTTGGAATTCAACTGGACAAGGATATTTACCAGAACAAATAATTGCCTATGCAATGGCTTGGTTATCTAAAGAAAGAAATGAAAAAACTAAATTCAGTCAACATTTGAATAAATCAATGAAAAAATATTTTGAACAGAGTTATAAATATTTGACGGACGAAAAAAACGAATAAAAACGTGTGGTAACACCATGTATAATTAATTGCTTTCTCGTTTTTTACTTGGAAAATTCCTTCGGAATTATCACGGGTTCATAAATGTTTATTAACTTAGTTGCTTAACCACGCAACACCCGAGCGCAGCGAACAGACGAAGTAAACCATATACAAAACCGTTGTGCGTTAAAAAAAATCGTAACTACAAATGAAAATTGAGAAATATAACCAAAGAATATTAGCTGTTTTAGGAACAGTTGGAGTTATTTTTATAATTGTAGCGTTGATTGCGTTTATTTCTATAACTATTATGGAACATCGAAGGTTTAACGATTACGACGACACAGAAACAGGAATTTTATCAGATGAAAAAATAGAGGAATTACAAAAAGAAAATAAAAGAGAGCAAGTCATTTCTTTCAGACAACCGAGATTAATTGACACTATAAATTCGACTTACATTATTCCTGTTTCTCATAAAACCCTGGACGAACAAGAAGACATCAATGGACTTTTAAATGCTTATAGTGGTTCATCTAAATACGAACCAAGTGATAATCGATATTCAAGTGGAACACATGGAATTTATAATAATGTAATTGTTTATAAGCCAAAAACTGAAAACAGTAAAAAACTATTCAATGAGAGAATTAATTTTAACAGAATTCAATCAGAATATTTTGATGACGACATTTATTTACTAATGAATATTGCAAAAAATGACACCTATAAAGATGGAGTGATAAACCTTAAAGATTTTAAAAGTCTTTACATATATTCTCTAAATAGTGAGAAACTTAAAAATGTTGGGATTGATGGAATGGATGTTTATGATTATGAATTTTTGAACGAGACAAAAGATCTGTTTATCAGGTTTGGAATTGACAAAAATGACGATGGAACTTATAATGAATATAACGAGCCGACAATCATAAAAAAATATAATTTAGAAACCGGAATTTTAACGGATATTGTTGACGAAAAAATACGTTCGGGACTTCAGAAAACACTTGAGGGAACTAAAAAATAACGAACGCACAACACCATGTATAATTAATTGCTTGGTCACTGTCCACTTACACATATTTCTGCGGCATATTCTATCTGTGATTTATTTGCTAAATTACGTGCTATACCAAGCAACACCCGAGCGCAGCGAACAGACGAAGTAAACCATACAACAACACGTTAGCAGAAATTTAAATTCAATGGATTTAATAACAATCAAACAAGCTGAAAAGAATGATTATGAAATTCTTGCATTATTAGGCAGAACTACATGGAAAGAAACTTTTGCAGCATTATTCAGAAGAAAAGAAGATGCAAAAAATTATGCTGATCATAACTTTTCTATAAGTATGGTTAAATCATTTTTAAAGAACCCCAATGCTCATTTTTGGATAGCTTATGTAAATGAATTTCCAGTTGGGTATGCAAAAATAGAAATGCATACGGATTCGGAATTCGTAAAAGGAAAAAATACTTGTAAGCTTCATAATTTTTATGTGTTAAACGATTTTCATTCCATGAAGATTGGTTTAAAACTTTGGAATAAGATACTTGAGAAGGTTAAAGAACAAAAATGTGATAACATGTGGCTATCAGTACTTCATACAAATGATAAAGCAATTCAATTTTATAAAGAAAATAATTTTAATAGAGTTGCTAATTATGATTTTGAAATTGGAATTGATAGCTTCTTAATGCATATAATGGTTCGAGAATTCAAATAATAAAAACAGCAGTCAACACCGCATATAAGTAATGCTAGGTTCTTCCCTACTTGCAAAAATTCCTGCGAAATTTTATCACGCACATAACTAATTATTAGTCACTTATAAACTGCTTTCAAAATTTATTCGGTTTTTATTCCCTAAATTAGAGGTCTAAAAACCTCAACAGGTTAGATACAAACACCTTAGCATTCATTTTCACCAACCGCGAACCAATGATCAAGTTCTTTCGAAAAATACGCTACGACCTTATGGAAAAAAACAAAACGGGAAAGTATTTTAAATACGCCATTGGCGAAATTATACTGGTGGTTATTGGTATTTTGATTGCGCTACAAATCAATAATTGGAATGACAATCGTAAAGAAGAAAAGAGTGAACTATTAATACTTAAAACGCTACAAAAAGACTTTACAGAGAACAAAAAAATATATTCAGACATCGTCGATAAACAGACCTTTGTTATTAATAATTGTAAATCACTTATAGAATGTTTTGAAAGAAAAGATGTACAATACAAGAGAGATTCTATTGGTAAATTTATCTACTACGGAGCTTTTAATTATTACAGAGCCGAACCTATCGTAGGAAGTTATGAAGCTATGGTTGGAAGTGGAGATTTAAAAATATTGAAAAGCGAAACGCTTAAATCAAAATTAGCTTTATTTTCTGCAGAAATAAATCAAGGATTCGAAGATGAAACATTATCAATGAATTTACTAAATACACTACACAATGAATTTAAATCCATTGGAACATTATTTTTAGATAATAGAACTCGACAATTTGTTGGCTTAAACAAGGTTAAAGAAGATAGTGAGCAACAGAATAATATAATCTCAAATTTATATCAAAATCCAAATATTTTACACCCACTCGCTATGAAAACAGGTGTTGAAACTAATAGATTAAACTTGTATCTTAAAATGTTAGATTACTCAAATGAGGTATTAAATTTGATTGAATCTGAACTAAAAGAAAAAAAATAACGAAATCAAAGATTCGACGAAGTCAAAGGACAACAATGGCTATAGGCTGTAATGTAAAACGACACTCCCGAAAACTAAGAAAATGACTCAATCTGAACTCATAATTTTGAACTTTACAGAAATAAGGAGAAGAAGTATAAAACTTTGGAATGGACTACCTGAAAAATATTACAATTGGAAACCTGATGAGAACGCCATGAGTGCGTCAGAAATGATAAGACACGTTTTGGAAGCTGATTATGGCTGGAATCTGATCATTAATCAAGGAGATATGACAAATTATAAAACACCTTGGGAAAACCGACCATTCATTAACGTTAATGATGAACTAGAATTTGCTGAACCTTATAGAAATACATTTTTAGAAAGCATTCGCCAATTTTCGGATACGGAATTAAACACAACCGAAATCATTCATCCAGGGAACGGAGACAAGAAAATCCTTGCAAACTATTTATTGCGGATTGGATATCACGAATCAGTTCACGCAGGACAATTTTTGTCGTATTTAAGAGCAATGAAAATTGATAGACCAAACATATGGGATTGAAAAAAACACTTCAGCAAACAATGGCAATACGTAATGGCTTGTTCTCGCCTACTTACCAAAATCCTCACAGAATATTGCTTCTCCAGTGCACTGCGCTCGGGTCTATCTGTAATTTATTTGCTAACTTCCGCGCTTAAAATACTACCCTAATTATATACAACGACGTTGTAGCCCATTAGATAAATACTACAAATTGAAAAACTAGTGTTATGAAATTACGATTTAGATATATACTTTTTATAGTGAGTACTTTGTTTTTAACGAATTGTACATATGATTTTTCAGAGGATTCTTTCAAAGACATTCAAACAAATAATCCAAATGTAAATGTCATTTTAACAGGATTTTCAAATGGGGAACAAACAAGTTCTTCTAAAATAATACAATATACCATAACAGGGGCTGGAAACAATGAATTTGAAATGATTGTTAAAATTGACGGAACAGAAACCTATAGAAGTCAAGAAACAACAGGAGAATTTTATTTGTATGTGGATGAATTAACTGATGGAGAGCATGAATTAACTATTGAATATGCTCTCCCTACAAATTCTGGAAGTTTAGCTGATGCTTTAAATGGAGAATTTTTCGTTGGTTTGGCAGAATACAATTTTATAGTGGATAAAACTTTAGCAAATCCTTTTGGCATAGCGAGTATTAACATAAACCAAGGTTCAATCTTTATTACCTTAAACCCTATTTTAGATAATAATTTTGATGAAGCCTTCCTTGTCATTAAAAATGAATATGACTTTATTATAGAAGAAAGACCCATTTCTCAAGAGGATTTGTCCGATTTACAAATACATGATGATCAGACTATATTTTATAATCCCAGCTATGCCATCAAACTTAAAAATTCATTTACTGAAGATATTTCTGATTTTGTACTACTTCCCACCACAAAAATGAATTTTAGTATAGAACCTCTTCTCTACAGAGAATTTAAGTTAATTTACAATGAGCACCCATTATATGGCAATTTCGATACCATAGGATTATCTGGTTACACCTATCCTTTCTCCGGAGGTGCATTTGTTAATTTGAATCCTCAAGGAGGTGAAACAATTATTGATAAAGGCTTTTATTTTGGAGGAAATATTTTCTTAAATTTTAAAATCTTCAAAAACAATTCTTTATTTGGAGAACTAAATGAACAAATACCAGTTGGTGATAGTTTACCTATTTCGGAATTTGAAGACATAACCTATGTGCCATCTATAAACAAATATTTTATTGTAGAAATAACAAATTCAAACGAATTAATGATCTATCAGTTAAATGCAGAATCTTTTGAAATAGAAAACTCGCAAATACTAACAACATTAAGCTTTTCAGAAGATTTTAATTCATTAGAGTTCGACAATAATTCTGATAGAATATTATTAAATCTCAAAGAAAAAGCACTGGTATTTAATCCTATGACGTTCTCTATTGCTAACACTTACAATGCCGTTGACTTCAATGCTAACAAAGCAAATGCAGATACATATTTCAGAGGGAATTATATAATTTTAGAAGATTCCTGGGCTTCTGGTGAAGTATTGATTTATGACATCTCAACTGGAATTCAAAAATTTGGTATTAACAAAACAACCAACTTCTTTAGTGCCATAGATGCTACTTATTTTTATGCCAACGGTGATCTATACAAACTAGATTTTGGGGAATTCGTTTTTTTAAACACCATTCAAGATTCAAGATATAATACAGATGCACCTGATCTAGAACATATGACCTTTGATAAATTAAGCAATTCCGCCGTTTTTGGATGGTATAGAAGTACGTTTTATTTAGATTTATCTAACTATAACCAAACTTACATCTGGGACACAGAAATTGTTTATGATGTAAAATATACAGATACTGGAAAACCCTTTATAAATTGCAACCATTTTTCGGCAGGAAATAGATCTCATATCTATGACATTAATCTTAATGAAACCAAATTAATAGATACCTCTTTTCAACAGTCTTATCGCTATTTTAATGGTTATATTTTCTCACCTAACGGGTACGTTTTTGAATCTAACCTTTACACCAACTAATTATGAAAAAAACACAAGTTATTATTCTTCTAATGGCTTTTGTATATTTTAATGTACAAGCTCAAAATAATATCTCTGCTATAGCTGAAGTCAATTATAACACGTTTTCACATACTGATTTAAAAAACTTTCAGCTACAATTAAGAGACGATATCAATGAGGTAAATCTAGACGTTAATGATGATTTCGGAGCAAATATTGGTTATTCGTTTGGTATAAAAATCGAGGATATTAGTACGCAGTTTTTTGCTTCTTATAATTCTACTGGTGGTAAAATATCGTATTCAGATTACTCCGGACTAATTAGGTTAACTCAGCTATTAAAGGCGTATACATTTGGCGGAGAATACCAAATTAAGCTATCAGAAAACAGCAGTAAAAACGTGTTTTATTTCGGAGGAAGAGCTTTTGTTAATTATACCCAATTAGATTTAGAGAGTTATTCAAAAATATCTAATACGACCTCAACAGAATCCATTGACTTTAATTCCATTGATATCGGACTAGGTATAAGATTCATTTACGATATTCCTATTTCTGTCGTAAAATTGAGATTAAATCTTGGCTATGACTTAGTGTTAGGTGGAGAACTAAAATTAAAAGAAAACAATGATTTTACTTTAGAAGATGATGATGGAGATCGTGTAAATGCTGGCTGGAGCGGTTTTAGATCTGGTATTGGAATTGTCGTGCCTTTTTAAGACCATCATTTAAAGTAAGAAACAAAAAGCGACCCCATGTTGTCACTTCGAGTGTGCCAACCTTTCTGTCGGCATGTATCGAGAAGCATCACAACCAAGCATCAATCTATTTACAATGATCATATACAGCACTTAGATAACTCCAAAAACCACCCAACCCCTACAACCACCATTAAAAATGCTCAGCAACCGCTTCTTTTTTTTACACCATTACGAAAAACAGCAACCATAAATCTTGTAACTACCTTATTTTTATGGATATGCACTAAAACTACGTACTAAACTTTGCAAAGTATTGCGTAGTTTTATAAACTAAGAATAGAGTGCTATAGCTTTTGTTATCTGGAGTTAAGATAGGGATAACATGAGTGATTGTACTCATATAACAAGTTACCTGCAAGCTAAAAAAAAACGAATGAAGAAGACAATCCTACTTATTTTATTGCCAATATCAATTACTTCGTGCAAAAGTTAAGAGGAAATTGATTTTAAAGTTGGCTGCTTACCAAATTATTAAAAAATAACACTCTTGGAAATAAAAAACTAAATCAAATAGTTGAATCAAATATTTGATGTAGAATTGCAAAAAATAATGCGATGAAAAAAATGACATTGAGACAGTTCATGAAGTGGCAACTACTTGCTGTTGTCGTATTATTTGCTGTATTACATAACCTACAAAGGCAAATAGAACATTGGTATTTTTCGAAAACCCCTATTACATACGATTTTGAAAATTTTATCTTCGTTATTATTATATACCTTCAACTAATCATTATTTTATGCGCTATATTTTTCATTACTAGATGGTTAAATAAGGTAATGAGTTGGTCTAAAAACACACTTTTAAGAGCCTTCATTGAAATTATCATCTTTACTGTTATCACCAACACCTTCTTAATAACGTTTGAACAAATATATTTATACTTTAAAGTTGGGGCTTTTTTTAAACTCAATGATATTATCCTTTTATCAATGAATGGAACAATGATTAATTTCTTTCTTATTCCTATTGTAGAACTAACCTTGATATACTATTCTAAACTACAAACTGATCAGTATACAAAAGAGCTTCAAATTAAAAATGCTAAATTTGAATATGAATTGCTAAAAAACCAGATAGATCCTCACTTTTTATTCAATAGTTTAAGTGTTCTTAATTCATTAATAAATATAGATAAAAATCGCGCAAAAAAATTCACCAATAGTTTTTCGAATGTTCTTCGCCATGTTTTAGATTATAAAAACATTGATACGATCTCTTTAAAAGAAGAAAAATATTTTTTGGAGCAATACATTTACCTTATGAAAACAAGATTTGATGAATCATTACATGTGAATCTGGTTTTTTTAGATAAGCATTTGAAAAATAAAATTTTTCCAATGGTAACACAGTTACTTATTGAAAATGTCATTAAACACAATGAAATTTCTGATATTAATCCTATGACAATCAATATTTCTAGTACTGAAGAAGGAGTTATTATTTCTAATAAAATACGATTAAAAACAAGTACTCCTTCATGGGGTATTGGTTTAGAAAATATTAAAAATAGATACGCTAACGTTGGACAAACTATTCAAATTATGAAAGATGAAGACAACTTCAATGTTCTAATTCCATATATCTAAAAAAATGAAAATTCTAATTATCGAAGATGAAATATTATCACAGAAAGAACTCACCTTTCAACTCAACGCCTTAAATATTTCTGAAATTGTTCATTATATCTCAACTGTAAGAGAAAGTATAACTTGGCTTACTGAAAATTCAAATAAAATTGATTTGATTTTTATGGATATAGAGTTATCAGATGGTAATTGCTTTGAAATTTTTGAATCAGTTTCTATTAATACACCAATCATTTTCTTAACTGCTTACAGTAAACATGCCATTAAGGCGTTTAAGTTAAACAGTATTGACTATCTATTAAAACCGATAAATCCAAAAGAGTTAGATTTTGCGATTAATAAATTTAAAACATTAACTGTTGGTAAAATTAATTTTAATCCAGACTTATACAAAGAGTTTTATACTAAACCTAAAATAGAAAAAGCGAAAAGAATTTTAATTCAAACTGGCGATAATTTTAAATATATAAGTTTGAGTGAGATTGCCTATTTCGAGGCAAACGATAAATACACAACTGTAACTACATTTAAAGACCAAAAACACCTAGTAAATGATAGTTTAAATAATCTAGAAGAACGCTTACCACAAGAATCATTTTACCGCCCTAATCGTAAATACATTGTAAACATCAAAGCAATTATTAAAGCTTCAAAATATTTTAACAGTAGATTAAAATTACATATACATCCTATTCCAGAAAATGAAATTATTATTAGTAGAACTAATGTGAAAAACTTTTTAACTTGGATGGGAAATTAACATCACAAAACCGTTCTATAAATACGTTAGTAACCTATTATATTGAGGTATTTTAAAATTTGTAACCAATTTTACATCAATTCATCTTTAAAATAAGCCAACTGACTACTTCTATTATAATGTTCATCAGATATAGCTTTTTATTTAAATAGAATTCAACCAAATTTGTACTGACTATAATGTTTTCAACATAGAAAAAAGAATATGAGAAAATATAGATAATTAGTAATTAAATAAGTAAAATGAAAACAATAATTAAAATGAAAATGGGTAAGAAAATTATGTTTGCTCTAGCCGTTGTGGGATTAACATTCATGAACTGTACAAGCGATGATGATAGCGCAACAACTGACAGTTTAGCACCAACAATCACAGTCATCAGTCCAGAAATGAATCAAGATTATATATTAACATGGGGAGCAGGGTCGCCAAATGGAGAAACGGCTATCTTATCAGCAAGCTCTGTTGATAACGAAAGAATTAGTTACATAAACATTACTGTTGTTAATAGTGATGAAATTACTGTTCTTGAACAAACAATAGAAAACGAAACAACAAATGATTCTGAATTTACAGTTGAAACATACTACACTGCAGTAATAGCAGGAACATACTCGGTTGTATTTACCGCAACAGATTCTAGTGGAAACTCGCAAGCTTCAATGCCTGTCAAGTTTACTTTCAGTGGCGATACATCAGTTGAAAGTTGTATTATCCCGAACGCTAGTTTTGATAACTTTACAGAAATAACCGATGGGGACTTAACATATGAGTTGCCAAATTATTGGTCAGAAAGCACAGTATACAATTTTTACCGTGGTTCAATTGGGCGTGGTTTTTTTAGTAAATATGAAGGTAGTGATGCATCCAATGGAACAGCTCTTCAACTAAATCGTTCACAATCAGGCAGTGCTATAGAAACATTTAATAAAGGGTACGTACATTATGAATGTAATACAATACCAACAAAACTTATAGGCAGATATAAATTCAATGGTACAAGCAGTCTAGGCTCTATAGATAGATTAAGAATCGTTGTTAAGTTCAGTACTGCTTCAAATCCTGTAACGTCAGCGGAACTGGCTATTGACTCTGAAATAACAGGAGATTATGTTAAAACATTTGAAATAGAAACAGACACTAGTGAGTTTACTGATTTTGAAATTGATTTATCTGAATTTGAAGGTGTACCTACCCAGTTTATTAGTATACACCTTATGTTAAAAAGCGGATCTGGAGCTATTGGCAACGCTAATATTGCCACTGCTGTTATTGATGATTTAGAGTTTCTTTTTTAGTAAAATCAAATATAAATTTTACGTCATAAACGGAATCGTTTTCTGTGTAGAAGTATCTCAATTTAATAATTAAGCCAAAAAGACACCTTTTATCTAAGGTGTCTTTTTTTATTTTTAAATAACTAATTTTATTACTTAGATGTTATATCTGCCAATTCATTGGTGCATCTGCTTCGCTCAAATGGTATATCTAAAAAGCCTTCTACAAAAAACTAAAAACTCAACAGAAAAGAAATAGATCATTAAAAATGATTAAAAGGGTTAAAGACTACCTTAAAAAAGTAGGCTCTAAACAATACTTTTAGATTTAGACAGTTGTGCATCAATTGGAGGAATACTAGAAACGTATGAACTGAAAGACGAAAACGGAATTAAATTGAGTGGAGAAATAGACCGTAATGCTTATGAATATTTTCACGAATCGAATAAATAACAAACTGTGAAATTTCATAAACCACTATTTTCAACAATTGTAATAATTGTGTTAATATTTTCGTTGAAAAGCTATTACGAACTTCAAGAGTGGATAAAAGCAAATCCAGAACTTGATGGGATTACAAAAAAAAATGATTCATTTCGATACACTTTTTTTATTCGTATTAATAATTGGAATTTATGAAATGTTGACAAAACCAAGTTTGTTTAAAAATATCATTCTTCAGCAATTATTCCAATCGTTGATTTTAAATTTGGAGTTTATAATACTGTTTGGTTTTCAGTAATAATAGCAACTGTTCTAATTATAATCTGAATTGGGAAATATGGAATTTAAAAAAAAGAATAGAAAGCTGAATAAAGCCTGCAGGTAACATCGTGTATAATTAATGGCTGGTTCTCGCCTACTTACGAAAGTCCTCGCAGACTTTCTATCTGTGATTTATTTGCTAAATTAGTTGCTTAACCACGCAACTAATCATACACAAACACGTTGTAGCCAATTAGAAAAATGAAAATCCGAATGATAATTACAATAGGAATAGTTTTGGCTCTTTTTGCTTTTCTTTACTTTTCAAAAAGTAATACAGAAAATCCGAAAACCGAATTGACCAATAAAGAATATCGTGCTGAAGGAACTATTTTCTATCACGAAGATGACTATTGTCAAATAGAAATAGTACCGAGAGAAAACCTATCCGAATTAATAAAACAAGCGGAGAATATAAGTGACTTCTCAACTGAAAATGGATATTCTGATATTTATGTAAGAGAAGAAAATAAAGTCAGTTTAAAGTCTAAAGAAATCAACAAATCTGAACTTGAAAGTTTGTTAGTGAAACTTGGAACTGAAAAGCATTCCGAAATTATAACTGGATACGGAAGTAATTATAGAGTGAAAAGTGAAAATACAATCGGGTTTGGGAAAGATTATTCAGCGGTTTATTTCGACTTTGAGAATGACATTGTGAAAAATATATGGATTACAAATCTTGACGGACTGAATCACGAAAACGTAATCAATGTGCTTTCGGAAATTGGAAAAAAATGGAATTTATTAATGATGGATTGGAATAGTTCTGAATTAATAGACTTGTCGAATAAAAAAATGATTGAAAAATATTTAAAATAACTAGCTACAACACCGTGTATAATTAATTGCTTTGTTCTAGCCTACTTGCGAATATTCCTTCGGAATATTCACGGGTTCGTAAATGTTTGCTAACTTAGTCACTAAACCACGCAACTAACC
>NZ_JAHKPN010000053.1 GCF_018860545.1 Winogradskyella psychrotolerans
TAAAGAATCAGCCATTGTTGATGGAGCAGCGGTAGTTCAAAGTGAAGCAAGTCGGTATGAAATAGAAACGACTATTCCAGATATAGAATTGGCTATTTTACAGGAAGAAAATGTACTCTCTATTTTATTAGGAAGAACTACAGGAGCTATTGAAAGGAGTGCTATAGAGGAACAGGAGTCTTACTCTGATTTAAATATCGGAATTCCAGCTGCTCTATTAAAAAACAGACCAGATATTCAAGAAGCAGAAATGGAGTTTAGAAGTGCTTTTGAAGATGTAAATATGGCCAAAACCTATTTTTATCCGGCGTTAACAATTACAGCCACTGGTGGACTTTCATCTTTAAGCATTTCAGACTTTTTTGATCATTCAATTTTTTATAATCTTATAGGGGGTTTAACGCAGCCCTTTTTTGCTAATGGAGAAAATAAAGCACGTTTAAAAATTAATCAATCCGTACAACAGCAAGCGTTTTATAATTATAAATCTGCTTGGTTATCGGCAGGTGGAGAAATATCAGATGCTTTATTTTCCTATCAAAAAGCTAAAGAAAAACAAGCGTCTAGATCACATCAAATTGTAGCTTTAGAAAAATCTGTAGAGTTTACGCAAGCACTTTTAGAATATACATCAACTACAAATTATACAGATGTATTAACGTCACAGAATAACCTACTATCAGCACAATTAAATAGCATTAGTGATAAACAGCAAGAATTACAAGCGGTAATTCAATTATACCGAGCACTAGGTGGAGGTTGGAAAAACTAGTAACAGAACGTAAAATGCCTTAGTTAAGTTTAAGGCATTTTTTTGTTAATAAGGTTAAATTCCAATCGATATAAACGTCGTTTTGGTATAGTAAATTGTCCAAACTATCTATTACATTAAAAATATAGCATAATTAAATTTACCTTTGAAAGGTAAAGTAAAACCAAAAATAGATTTCCGATGTCTCGGAAAATAAAATAAAATTTTTATGAAAAAGAACACCGACTTAGGCTTATTGCTATTACGCATAACTGTAGCAGGATTAATGCTGTTTCATGGTGTTGCTAAACTTAGCCATCTCGATGGCATTAAAGGGATGCTGAGCGCTAATGGGCTTCCAGAATTTATGGCATATGGGTCTTATATAACAGAGGTAATAGCACCAATTTTAATGATCATTGGGTTGAGAACACGTTTAGCTTCAATTACTTTTTTTTTGGGTATGGTAACAGCTTTGTCTTTGGCACATTCAGAAAACATGTTTGCGCTATCAAAAACAGGAGGTTTAGAAATTGAACTCATTCTTTTATATGCTTTTGGAGCTTTAGTATTGTTCTTTACAGGATCAGGAAAATACGCTGTGTCCAAATCAAATACATGGGATTAAATTAAATATAGTAAAATGCATAAAAATAAAAATATAACAATCCTCTCTCATTTGCTCGTGTGGCTTATGCTATTATGCATGCCGTATTTATTGTCTTACGGACAGGAGCAAGATATGTATAGAATAATAGCGCATTTCTGGATTCCTTTAGTGTTTTCAGCTATCATATTTTATAGCAATTATTTTATCATTATCGATCGATTTTTATTTCCTAAAAAAATGGTTTTGTTTATTACAATCAATGTAATCATGATTGGTTGTGCAATATTTTTAAAAGAATTTATAGAAACTATTTATTTTCAAGACTTAATAAATAACGGCTCTGAAGAGGAAAGTAAAAAACCACCTTTTAAAATGTTCCTTTACATACAACTACTGATGTATATGGCGCCTTTATTGTTTTCGATTGCAGTTAAAACCACAAAACGTTGGATAAGAACAGAAGCAGAGCGAAAGGAAGCAACAAACTATAAATTACAGTCTGAGTTACAGCATTTACATTATCAATTGCAACCGCATTTCTTTTTTAATTCTTTGAATAACATATACGCCATGGTCGATATTTCCCCAGATCAGGCAAAAACATCGATTCATAGCTTAAGTAAGTTAATGCGATATATGTTGTACGAAACCAATGTAGAATCTATTCTTTTATCGAAAGAAATCGATTTTATGAAAAAATATATCGACCTCATGAAACTGCGTGTTTCAGATAAAACGGTGGTTAATTATAGCTTTCCTGTAAAAGAGACAGGTATAAAAATTGCACCATTATTATTTATATCGTTAATTGAAAATGCGTTTAAACATGGTGTGTCTGCTAGTAAAGAAAGCTTAATTTCTATAGATATGACCTGCGATGATAAAACGGTAACATTTAATATAGAAAACGATAATTTCCCAAAACTTAATGAAGATAAAAGTGGGTCTGGTATCGGTTTACAGAATTTGGTGAAACGGTTGGAATTATTGTATCCGGAGAAACATGAATTTAAAACACGGCTGAAAGCTGATCGTTTTTCTGTACATTTAGACATTGAAACCAGCTAAATAAAATGAGTAGTATAAAAATAAGTTGTGTGGTTGTAGATGATGAGCCAATGGCGCTTAATCTTGTAGAAAGTTATGTTGAAAAAACACCTTTTTTAGATTTTAAAAAGAAGTGTAGTAGTGCTATTGAAGCTATGGAATACATAAAATCTAATCCTGTAGATTTATTGTTTTTGGATATTCAAATGCCCGACTTAACAGGCATTGAGTTTTCTAAAATGCTACCCAAAGAAACCCGTGTTATTTTTACTACCGCTTTTGATCATTATGCCTTAGAAGGGTTTAAAGTGGAAGCTTTAGATTACCTTTTAAAACCCTTTGATTATGCTGAATTTTTAGCTGCGGCCAACAAAGCCAATACCTGGTTTGAATTAGTAAAAGGTAAACGTCAAAGTATCTTATCGGAAGAAAAAGAATTCCTTTTTGTAAAATCCGAATACAAACAATTGCGTATTAAACTTGCCGATGTTCTATATTTTGAAGGTTTAAAAGACTATATAAAAATTTGGTTAAAAGACAATCCAAAGCCTATATTGACACTCATGAGTTTAAAGTCTTTAGAAGAAGAATTACCAGCTACACAATTTATGCGGGTACACCGTTCTTTCATTGTTTCATTAAATAATATTGATGTTATTGAGCGTAGTCAAATTATTATCAACGATCAACGCATTACAGTTTCTGAGCAATACAAGCCTAAATTCTTAGAATACATCAATAATCACTCGTTATAAGTTTCTGAGTTTTTTTTCGTCTAGACAATCGCTTCATTTAGAGATGAAAAGGTCCTGTTCGTCTATTTCGGTTTTTTTTGCAATGAATCAATCTTACATTTGTGCAGCTTAAAACCTTAAAACCTTAAAACACAAAACATGAAAAAAATAGTTTTATCACTAGCCGTAGTAGTCACTATGTTTAGTTGTAATAGCGTAAAAGACGTCAATACTTCAACAGTATCTCAAGCAGCAACTTTATTAAGTTCATTGAGCTCTAATTCAACTGTGCAACAGATTACAAGTCTTTTTAGTTTATTAGATACTAATAATGATGAAGCTATTAGCTCAACGGAAGCAATTGGTTCTGTTGCTGATAATTTTGATGTGCTGGACACAGATAGCAGTTCTAGTTTAAATCTTACTGAATTAACTGGATTATTGAGTTTTTTAAAATAATTACCCCTAGATTAATAGCTGAAAGAGGTGTACTATTTATAGTATGCCTTTTTTTATTGTGTTTTCTTAAAAGAGTTTCTAATTAAAAGGGGCCATCTATAAAATAATCACGTTAGTCGAGACAATGAAAGGAGCCGTCTATTTGCTTTTTATTTCAGTATAAATACAGATATCTTTAAACTATCAATGTTAAATGAAGTCTTAGTATTGATCGAAAAAGTTTAATCACTAAAATTTTAAAATTATGAAAGTATTTATAAAAGCATTTGTTTTACCATCATTATTTATCATGGCAGTTGCATCTCAAGGTTCTGCTCAAACAAAAAGAACTAATGCAACAAAGAAAGTTGAAACAACTAGAACGGTTTCTACAACAACTAGAACTTCAACAAACAATAATAGAATATCTAGTAAAAAAGTAGTTTACAAAAAACCGACAAAAAAAGTAGTCTCTGTTAGAACAGTTCCTAATAGAACGGTTATTACTCATAAAGGACAGAATTACTATTACGGAAATAATAAGTTTTATACACAATCGCGAGGACGTTATATTGTCATTGCTCCAAAAGTAGGATTTAGAATAAAATCACTACCAACAAATTATAAAAGAGTCCGTTTTAATTCGCACAATTATTATAATGTAAGTGGTACGTTTTATCTATACATTAATAATGAATATGAAGTTGTGGAACCAGAAATAGGAACCGTTGTGTATGAATTGCCAAATGATTATGAAAAAGTAACTATAGATGGGCAAACATACTATGAGTATGCCAATATATTATATGAAAAAGTACAAGTAGATGGCACAAGAGCTTATGAAGTGGTTGGTATCATTGATGTTGAATAATTATAATACGAGAGTGAAATTAGATTGATTGGTTGATTGTTGAAAAGAGGGTAGTTTTTAGAGCTATCCTCTTTTTATTTTTTTTAATTTAAACGAAACTCGATGATTTTATTAAATTTTTTAGCGAAAGAGACGCTATTAGTTGTCGTAATTGTCTAAACCCCATTTATCTAAACTCCTTAAAATAGGTTCTAGAGATGCTCCTCTTTGACTTAATTTGTATTCTACTTTTGGTGGAACTACAGGAAAAACGGTTCTAATAATTAATCGGTCTTTCTCTAATTCCCTCACGGTTTGCGTAAACATTTTATTAGAAATGCCTAAAATTTTCTTTTGTAACACTCCAGAGCGTAATCCGCCGTCTAATAAATGAAATAAGACTAAAGGTTTCCACTTTGTACCAATTAGATTCATGGTATAATTTAAAGGACAGGTATTTTTTTTATTCAAAATTTTAAGTTTATCAAGTTGTTAATCAATATTTTACTCGTTTAGGTAACTATGGTACTCTTTGGTAAGTTATTGCCTGTAAGGCAAATATAAATTAATTTTGTTACCTAAATTATTCGTTATGACTATTAATAAAACTTATCCCAAATCATTTTCACATATTGGTATTACGGTTCCAGATATTAAAAAAGCTGTAAAATTCTATTCCGAAGTTATGGGATGGTATATAATTATGGAGCCTTCAACAGTTAAGAAAGAAACAGAAACAGCCATTGGTTTGATGTGTATTGATGTTTTTGGAGAGGATTGGGAAACCTTTGAAATAGCACATATGTCAACCTCAGATGGTATTGGTATTGAATTGTTTTCTTTTCCAAATGGTGTTAAAGAGGCGCCTGAGTTTAATCCTTTTAATACAGGATTATTTCACTTCTGTATCCAAGATCCAGATATTGAAGGATTAACTAAAAAAATTGTGGACAACGGAGGAAAACAACGCATGCCTATCCGTGAGTATTATCCAGAGGACAAACCTTATAAGATGGTTTACGTTCAAGATCCTTTTGGAATAGTTTTCGAGATCTACACGCACAGTTACGAGTTAACCTATTCTTCTGGTGCTTACGCTAAATAATACATACGGTTTGTAGTATGGCATCCTGAGTCTTTGGCTCAGGATTTTTTGTTAAATTTATATGGTGCTTTGGGTAAATATGAGGCGCAGAACAACTAACTTTGCACTTTACTGGCGACAACTATTTAAGCCGAGTGATTTAATTATAACACCTATGAAACAATCAGAATTTTTAGAACAACATATATTTAATGGTTTAGAAAATGTTAGCGATGGCTTTGAGGATACGTCCATGCACTATTTTTCGGAATCTGATTTTGATGCTGTTTTAAAAAAAGCAGAACATTTTGGACTTAGTATTTATAAAATTGAAACGTTTTTAGATGGTAAGGCTTTCGATACTTCAAATCATGATGCTTTTAAAAAGAAAGCCACAGATCCGAAATGGTACACCAAAGCATTTTCAGATTTTAAGAAACGCCAAGAAGGATTAGTGTATGCTGCGACTTATAAAGTGTCTAAAAAGCTTTTAGATCGCGAATAAGAATCTACTGATTTTATAGTTTTAAATGTATGACGTATCAAGATGTATTTATAGAATTTTGGGAACAGGTAAAAGCAAGTATTGATGAAGGTACTTTTGCTAAATTAACTATGGCTAAAACCATAGGGAAACCTGAGCTAAAGAATATTTTTCTAAGACCCATCTATGCTGAAGATGATTTTAGAGTAATGCTAAAATACAGTTTTAGACCAAGAGAGGTTGAAGATATAGAGGAGGAGATGAGCTTAGAAGCTGCATTACCTATTATTAATCAACATTTAAAAACGTCATTTCTATCTGTATTACTTTTTACGACGACAAAAGATGTCACGTTTAAAGTGAACAAAAAAGGAGTCGGTAGTATTGTAGAAGGGGCTCCAACGTTTAAAAATATAATACAAGGTTAGGGGACTATCCTTTCATTTCTAATTTTTAACCTTAGTTAGGTTTTGTTATTTTTACTGCACACAAAACTATTGACAAAGTGCAAATGATAGCATTTAACAAAACCATTGCTTACACTAAAACATGGAAACACACCTTGTGGATCGCTTTATTAGTTGGTGCAATTCTCCCATTATTACTTATTACTTTAGAGCCTTTTGATACCAGTAATAGTTTTTCTTATAAACACTTAAGGTTAGCAGGTTATGCGATTTGTATTGTACTGCCTATTCTCGTAGTTCACCCATTTGAAAATTATGTATATAAGCGGCAAGTGAAGCGTTGGTTTGTGCTAAATGAATTCCTTTATATACTTGTTACACTATTCTTAATATTTGTATGTTGTTTTTTCTATCACTTTTATGTGGTTAGTGGAGCTTCTACTTTAAACACATCTTATATCTGGGGTTTTATTGGAACGTTCGGATTGCCGTTTACACCAATCATTGTGCCTTTGTGGTTGTATTTGCGTTCAAAGTATGGTGTAATTGAAGTGCCACTTCAAGATAAAAAGAATGTGATAGTAGAAAAAAGCATAACGATTCAAGGCGAAAGTAAATCTGAAACCCTCACAATTTTAGAGTCGGATTTTATCTATGCGCAATCCCAACAAAATTATGTTGAAGTCTTTTATCTCACAAAAGATGAGGTGCAACAAAAAATGTTAAGAAGTACACTTTCTAACATTATAAAACAATTACCAAATGCATGGCAAGTTCACCGTTCGTATTTAGTGAATTTAGATTATTTAACAGCTGTAGAAGGAAATGCTAGGAAGCGTTTCATGAAAATTTCTCATATCGAAGAAAGTATCCCAATTTCCCAGAAGTACTATGCAGCCTTGTCTAAACGGCTTTCGGATTCGTCCCAAGACCTTCAATATTAGCCCTGAAGTTTCAATTTCGACACAAAATCCTCAGGTTCATCACACTCTTTTTTTTTAGTGGTTTTTATGCGTTCTATTTGTAGGGAACATTAAAAACAACACCAATGAAAAATTTCAAAATCTTAAGCTTTACAATTTTAATCGTAGTATTAACGAGCTGTTCTTCGCGTAAATATGTTAACTATTTAAAAGACCATACCGAAGTGGTAGAAATGGCAGATACGCTTCAATTTAATTCCTTAGATGATGACTTTTATAATAACAAACTCTTTTTTGTAGGAGAGGTTCACGAAGTAGCGTCATCACCACGAATTGATTATGCCATGTTCACGCAACTTAACGAGAAAGTAAACATAGATATTTACTTAGCGGAGATGGATATTGCTCAAGGTTATTATCTTCAGAAGTATTTAGAAGGATCCGATGAACATGAATTAAAAGATATCCTTAAAGAATGGGTAGTTTATATCGGAAGTATCTCTGAGCAATACCGAAACAAATGGGTGAAAATGCGAACGTACTATGCCACACTTCCAGAAGCTTCTAAATTTCAGCTTGTGGCTATCGATAAAATTTCAGATTTCAATCTTTTAAGACAATTATTAAATGAGAAATTACCAGTAGTATATCAATCAACAATTCCAACAGATGATGAAGAATTAATAATTTGGTCCGAACAGGAGTTAATTTCCATCATAGCGTCAGAAGAATCAAAGCTAACAATAGAGGATGCTAACCTTCTTAAAAACATTCAATTTAATTTAGTTAACCATAAGAACATAAGGTCTAGAGATCAATTCATGTATCAAAATTTCAAAAGATATTACACTCAAAACCATTGGAAAGACGAAAATATTTATGGTGGTTTTGGATTTGCACACACTTTACAAGCCTATGATTATATGTTAGCAGGGAAAATAAAAAAGGATACTACGATGCCATATCATAATAAAATGGTAAGCATGAATGCCTTATATGTAGATTCTAAATTAACGGTAGACAGTAGAGCATTGCCAAAATTCATGCAAGATAAAGGTCAGGACTTTACACGATTTAAGTATTCGCAAGATAATCGATTGTTCATGTATATTCAAGGTATAGCGGATTATAAACGTGTAACAGAACCAAATTCTATTAGCTTATTAAAATTAGACGCTAAAGATTCACCGTACTTAAATTCTACCCGAGGAACAAAGGTTAAGAAGCTCATCACTATTTGGGACGGATATGATATTTTAGAGGGTACAGCAACCACAGATTACGCGCAATATGTGTTTTTTGTAAGAAATGCAGATTGGATTACGCCTGATGAAAGTATTTAAAAATTGATAGGCTTTAGGCGTAGATGATAATCAATAGATTTTCAGTAACAATTAAGCTTTGCTTTGTCATTTCGAACGCATGTGAGAAATCCCATAATTTGAATTGATTACTGTGATGAGATTCTTTTAACCTCGGAATGACTACCGCATGTAGTTTTTATGATGGTGCTAAGTTTTTAACCCTGAGTCTTGGACTTGGGGTTTTTAATTGAATTCTTTTGCTTATCGTATGGATAAACAATGTTTTGATTCTGTTTAAATTATAATTTAGTAAGTTTTATAAAGAAACAAATTAAATATATATTGCAGGATGGTGTAAGTTTACTAAAATGTCTATCTCTTTTATGAATTCTATGTTTAGGGTATCAATATTAATTCTTTTAATGTGTGTGTATGCCCTTGGTTTTACCCAAGATATGCATATAAAATCGAAGTCAGAACACATTCAGATTCTTAAAGATTCATCTTTTACAAATCAGATTACGATTCATTTTCCATATAGCGATGAACCACGGTTGTATCCAATTTTCTACGATACAGAGTTAGAAAAAGTTTCAGATATCCAGCTTTTTGAAATCAAAGGAAGGCGCTTAAAAAAAATAACTTTAAAAAAGATTAAAGAAGAGCAAGTTAATTTAGATTATATAACGAGTCAAAAGGTGAAATCTGTTTTTATTCCGGCAGAAACAGAAGTGCAGTTAATTTATAAGGTATCCTGCAGAGAACTTATGTATTTTTCTAGTTTGCCGTTGTTTTCATATAATCAGATTGACACCTTAAATTATAAGATAGATGTTCCTAATGAGTTTGTGCTAAACCACAATACTATTCATAAAGACCTAATAACATCTCACTCTATAGATTCTATGCATTCTGAGCATGGTTATCAATGGAAAGTCAAGGTGGCACCGATGAAAGTAGAGCCAGACCCTTTGCAGTTTTTTGGGATTTATAAAAACATGAAAGTACCATTAATGCGTGTTTTAGTTATGCCAAAATCATATGAAAACCAGTCTACTAAATATATGAACGATTGGTATTTTAAAAATGTTCTACCACAAAAAGGTTTAAATACAGCGGTGAGACAAAAATTAGATGAATTAACCTATAATGTTTCAGATTCTTTAGAAGTGGTTAATATCATTTACGATTACGTGAGGACTAATTTTAAATATGTAGCTATAGAAATAGGGATGGGAGCATTTATTCCGACGCATAGTAATACTGTTTTTTCTAACAAAGAAGGCGATTGTAAGGATCTTTCAAACTTTTTGTCAGAAGCATTACGCTATAAAGGTATTCATTGCGATTTGGCTTTGGCTGCAACTTTTGATCATATTAGTGATTGTGACTTTCCTTCGTTAAGTTCTGCTAATCATGTGATTTGTGTAGCGTATATTGATGATGAAAAACTATTGTTAGATCCCACAGACCCTATTCATGTGCAAGGTACACCAGTACAAAGCTTGCAAGATCGTACCATTTTAATTGTGAATGCAGAGGGTGGTGATTTTTATAAGGTTGAGCGTTTTAAACCAGAAGAGAACAAAATTAAGTACCAATTAAATTTAAAAATTAATCCTACTAATGATTTAATTGAAGGGACAGTTCAAATAGATTATACAGGGGTTTCAGGGAATTATTTAAGACGTATTCAAGATTATGAAGATCAAAAGGATTTTGCTACATTTAGTAATACGTTTTTTGAAGAGATTTTAGGAAATCAAAAACTATCTAATTTGGTTATCTCAGATGTGCCAAAGGAATTAGATTTTAAAAGTGATATTTCTATTAATGGAAAAACGTTTAGCGATGGTGTGAATAGGTATTTGTTTATTGATTTTCTGCCAAGACTTATAGATTCAGAAAGTAGAGAAACATTAATAGAGGGAACGTATTTAAATAATACCTTTAATAAAATTGTCACTGCAAAAATAAAATTAAACGAGGCTATAGACTTATTTGAACCTATAACGTATAATTATGAGGAAGAAGGAATGTCATTGCGATTTACTGTTAGTGCTATTTCTAATTTAGAAATTGAATGTTATTACGATTTTAGCCTTAATCATATTTTTGTGGAAAAGGAAAATATCGATCCAATTAATAAAATATTGAATTCATTTAAAACAATAATTAATGAACCGATTGTTCTTAAGAAACTTAAAGATTAGTGTAATTTTTATAAGTTTAAGTCTTCTTTTTATGAGTCTTAAACCTTTAGAATTTAAAACAGAAGACCCATTTACGGAACTTTGTAAAAACTCAGATGCTTATTATTTACATTCTTACAAAGATGTTACTTATGGAAAAAACTGGATGAGATACAAAATGTATGTCTCTGTTAATAATAAACTTGTTGTTAATACAACCAAAGGAGTAGAAGATTATGCGTTTCTGAATTTAGACGAATATGTGAGTAACCATTTAAAGTCCATTAAAATTAGAACTTTAAAAGCAGATGGCTCTGTTGTAGAGTTAGATTCTAGTTTGGTCTTTAAACGAAGTTCTAAAAAAGAAAGATTTGGTGATATAAGCTATCCTGTGCCTGCAGTAGAACCTGGTGATACCATAGAGACCTCGTATGTGTATTATAAAAACTTGAAAGAGTCAGAGTTGTTAAATTATGTTGATTTATATTCGGAATTACCGAGTATAAATTCGCAATACTCAGTAAAAACGGCTCGAGATATGACGGTACGTTATAAAGTGTATAACGATTTCCCAAAGCCCAAAATAGTTGTAAATGACTCAATGGTGTATTTGCAATTTTCAAAAGATAAAATTGAAGGTATTGTAGTTAATGATTTGTACTGTTTACCATGTGAAAAGCCATACTTTTATTACGCATTAGAAAATAAAGACAGTGAACTAAAAACTTGGAAAGATGTCTATAATTTAGAGTTTAATTTTCTAACGCAACCAATGGCCTTAGATTCTGATAGGTCATCGTATTACAAAAGATGGAAGCGTAGAGTGCTTGGCACAGCTCAAGATAGTTCTAAATACTACAAGTTTAATATATTATATAATGAAGTATTAAGTAACTTTACGATGCAACCGACTAATGAAGATGAGTTTATAAAATCTAATGGTTACTTTTTAAAGGAACAAAGATTCGATCCGTTTAGTATTAGACGTTTTTACAGACAGTTATTAGAAGATTTAGAAATTGACTATTGGGCGGTGTTCGGAAGAGAAAAACGTTTGGGGCCAATAGATAAGCACTTAATTAGAAAGGGAGAATTCGCACACATATTTTTTGCCTTCGAAAATGAGGATGGTCATTTAAAATTCTTGTATCCACATGAGGATTTTTATATGTATCAAATTGATGAAATCCCCACACAACTATATAGCACAGAGGCTGTGTTAGTTAAGCCGTTCTATAGTGGTAAGAAGAAAAGAAAGGATAAGTTTATTGATAGAGATTTAGAGCTAGCAGAGGTTGATTCTGTATCAGTAAGTGTTATAGGTTTACCAGAAATGAATTCATATCAAAACACTATTAATCAAACAATTTATGGCACTGTGGATATTGAGCAAAAAACGACCTCCTTTAAATACCGGTTTAGAGCTTCGGGTGGACCCTCTACAGAGTTAAGATCCTTTTTTAGTATGCTCGATCAAAATGAAGAAATAAGTAATTTTTATGATTCTTTAACTGAGTATGAAGGAGAGGATAACACCATTCAAATTGATACGGTCTTAAATAGAACATTAAATAGGGATAAGCCGTTTGCTTATATAATTAATGGGGAAGGTACCTTGAATAATGCGGTGACTTTTATTAATGATAGTTTAGTGAGTCTTTCTATTGATAAATTAATCAATCACAAAACGTTAGAGACTAGTTCTGAAACTTCGGATTTAAGTTATTTTTTGGATTTTGAATATTCTGATATCTTAATATTTAATTTAAAATTCCCATGCGCAATTGAAATCTTAGGTATGGAGGATAGTAATATTAATTATAATTCTGATATTGGGGAATATACATTTAAGCTTAAAAAGAATCAGGACAACCAACTTAAGATGGATTCCTATTACAATATCCTTGAGAGTACAATTCCTAGTGAGAAATTTGAAGACTTGAAATTATTAAATGAACAAGTGAAAAACGCAAAAAATAAAAGGTTGATTATTAAATTAAAATCAACATAATGCTGTTTTTGCTTCCGTATAGTTAAAGTGAGTTAAAATGGCACTATGATTATGTTCTATTAAACTTAATTGTAATGTGTCTCATTAATATAGAACATGAGTAGTCTACGGTGGATTTTACTTTTTTATAAATAGAAGATGCGTTAAACGATTCGTTTCTTAAATGCGGTGTAGAACTAAAAATCCTAACACTAATCATTTAAAAAAAATATAATCTAACTATTCCACTAATTAACTACATTTGCAATCGCAAAAAAGAGATTTCCGTATTGGCGGAAACTACTAAATAAATTTACTCGATGAAAGCTGGAATTGTAGGATTACCAAACGTAGGAAAATCAACCTTATTTAACTGTTTATCTAATGCTAAAGCGCAAAGTGCTAACTTTCCGTTTTGTACCATTGAACCTAATATTGGTGTGGTGAATGTGCCAGATCCAAGATTGCAAAAGTTAGAAGAATTGGTAAAGCCAGAACGCGTGTTGCCAGCAACCGTAGAGATTGTGGATATCGCAGGTTTGGTTAAAGGGGCTTCTAAAGGTGAGGGCTTAGGAAATCAGTTTTTAGCTAATATTAGAGAAACTGATGCTATTTTGCATGTATTGCGTTGTTTTGATAATGACAATATTGTTCATGTAGATGGCAACATTAACCCGATTAGAGATAAGGAGACTATTGATATGGAATTGCAGTTAAAGGATTTAGAAACTGCAGAGAAGAAATTGGAAAAAGTAAAACGTGCTGCTAAAACAGGAAATAAAGAAGCGCAAAAAGAAGAAGCGGTACTTTTAAAAATAAAAGAAAACCTTGAAGCAGGTATTTCTGTTAGAGCATTAGAATTTTCTGAAGAAGATTACGAAGACTACGTAAAACCATCTCAATTTATCACAGATAAACCTGTAATGTACGTTTGTAATGTTGATGAAGGGGCTGCAACTACTGGAAATGCATACGTTGAAAAAGTGAGAGAAGCTGTTAAAGATGAAAACGCTGAGGTTTTAGTGTTAGCTGTCGGTACAGAAGCAGATATTAATGAGTTAGACGATTACGAAGAGCGTCAAATGTTCTTAGCTGATATCGGATTAGAAGAACCAGGTTCTGCAAAGTTGATTCGTTCTGCGTATAAGTTACTCAATCAACAAACGTATTTTACGGCTGGAGTTAAAGAAGTAAGAGCATGGACAGTTAATGTTGGTGCAACTGGTCCTCAAGCAGCTGGTGTTATTCATACGGATTTTGAAAAAGGATTCATTAGAGCAGAGGTAATTGCTTATGATGATTATGTGCAATACGGAAGCGAGGCTAAAGTAAAAGAAGCTGGTAAAATGAAAGTAGAAGGGAAGAATTACATTGTTAAGGATGGCGATGTTATGCATTTCTTGTTTAATGTGTAACTTGCACAAATGATAAAGGATTTAAAAAAGATAAGCTTTAAAACGATTTTATTTTTTTTGGTGTGTGTCTTAGTTGTAGAGTTTCTACTGCTAAAACAGACACCTTTTTTTTGGGATGGCATTACTAAATCATCGCGTGCGAGTTGGATTTACGCCAATGGACTAACCGAATTTATTGTCCCTACTGAATATAACTCCGGACACCCTCCATTGTGGATTACCTTATTGGCTTTGTTTTGGACCATTTTTGAAAAAGCCCTTTGGTCATCACGATTATTATTGTTGTTAGTAAATATTGGTGTCGTTTGGCAATTAATATTATTTTGTAAATCTAATTTTTTAAAAACGGTTTCGGTTTTTGCAGTTTTACTAGTGTGTTTAGAACCTACCTTTGTAGCACAAACTACTAATTTAAACAACGATATGTTGCTGTTGTTTTTTACCCTACTAGGATTAAATACGCTCATTAAATCTCAACAATTCTTTTTTGCGTTGGCATTATCGGGTTTGCTATTTACTAATCTTAGAGGTATTTATGCGGTTATAGCTATAGCTTTAATTCATGTTGTCTACACACGATTAAAATTAATTAAAAATGCAAAACCCATCTATTGGGGGTACGTGTTTGCGTTCATAAGTTTTGCCGTGTTTTGTTGGTTTCAATATGAAAAATTAGGTTGGTTTTTAATTTCTCAGAATGAAAACTATAACGCACATAGGCAATCTGTAGGTTTAAAACAGTGGTTTGTTAATAGTGTTGTATACGCTAAGTGCTTTCTAGAATACGGACGTTTTATTATTGCTGTATTTTTAATACCCTTATTGGTGAAATACTTAAAAGACAAATCAAATAGATCAATTAAAATCGATAGAATAGCTATAGGCTTTTTGGTATTTGCGTTCGTGCTTTTTGTCGGTATGGTGCCTTTTTCTAATCCGTTTGGTGATCGGTATTTTATGATTTGCTATTTGTTGGCAATTATTTTGCTTATCAACTTAATTGCACATTATAATTTGGCTAAAAAACCATTGCTTTATGCTACAATGATCCTTATGTTTATTTCTGGTCATTTTTGGATTTATCCTGCAACGATTTCTCAATCTTGGGATGGATCTTTAGCATATTTAAATAGTTACAAGGTCGAAGACCAAATGGAGCGTTATATTGATTCTGCTGGAATTAAGCCTTCTAGAATAGGAACGCGAATTCTATTGAATGCACGAAACTATTCGGAGTTTAAAGTATTGACAGAAGCGGATCGTTATGCGGATTTTAATACAGCGTCCAATGCCTTCATATTACTTTCTAATATAGATAATCAGACTAAAGACGAAGAACTCCATGAAATTATGTCGAATTGGGAATTGGTAAAGCGATATTCACAATTAGGGGTTTTTATGGAATTGTATAAAAAACAATAAGACATTTTAATGCTTTAATTAATAGAATCATGGCTATAATTGAAATTAAAACAATCATCCAAGCTGATATAAAAACCTGTTTTGATTTAGCGCGTAATATTGATTTTCATAAAGATTCGCTTGCGCATTCTAATGAAAAAGCGGTTGCAGGAAAAACTTCGGGTTTAATAGAGTTAGGGGAATCTGTAACCTGGGAAGCTACTCATTTTGGTGTGAAACAAAAATTGACCTCAAAAATCACAGCTTTTAAAAGTCCGCATTATTTTGTAGATGAAATGACTTCAGGAGCTTTTAAATCGTTTAAGCACGAGCATATTTTTGAAACACGAACGGATAACCAGTTTTATGGCAATTACACGTTAATGATCGATAGATTTCAGTTTCAGTCGCCATTAGGTATCTTGGGAAAGATTGCAAATTTCATGTTTTTAGAACGTTATATGAGGAATTTGTTAAAAACCAGAAATGAATATCTAAAACTAAAAGCAGAAAACTTAGTGCATGCGGTAACTTAATAAACGCTATGTCGAAACGAACGTTTTAATTTCTTTCTTGAAAATTTCTCTGTAGCATTTTGTGAATTAAACGCAGAGAATCTCTATCGTCATTCACTAAAAGGAGTAATACGTCCTGTAAAAGGTGATAATTTAGTTCGTTTTTATCTTAATTTTAAGTTTGAACCTGAATTTCTCATAACTTGTTAATTACTTTACGTCAACCATATTTCATTTTTTAAGCTATAGTCTTATATTAGCGTTCCATCATTAAATTCGTCCTAACTACTATGGCAGAACAGTCAAACTATACTGAAGATAACATACGCTCACTCGATTGGAAAGAACACATTCGAATGCGACCTGGTATGTATATCGGTAAATTAGGTGATGGTTCGTCTCCAGATGATGGTATATACATTCTGTTAAAGGAGGTTTTAGATAATTCCATTGATGAATATGTGATGGGAGCTGGTAAGACCATTGAAATTTCCATTCAAGGAGAGCGCGTCATTGTTCGCGATTATGGTCGTGGAATTCCTTTAGGAAAAGTGGTGGACGTTGTATCTAAGATGAATACAGGTGGTAAGTATGATTCTAAAGCCTTTAAGAAATCTGTAGGGTTAAATGGGGTTGGTACCAAAGCAGTAAATGCGCTTTCGTCTTATTTTAGAGTAGAATCTACACGAGATAGCAAGTCGGCATCGGCAGAATTTGAACAAGGAAATCTTACCAATCAAGAGTTGTTAGATGATACCTCTCGAAGAAAAGGAACAAAAGTGTCTTTCATTCCTGATGAAATTATATTTAAAAACTATAAGTATCGAAGCGAGTATGTGGTTAAGATGCTTAAAAACTATGTGTATCTAAATCCTGGATTAACTATTGTTTTCAATGGCGAAAAGTTTTATAGTGAAAATGGGTTAAAAGATTTGTTGTCTGAAAACATCAACGAATCTGATATGTTGTATCCAATTATTCATCTAAAAGGGGATGATATAGAAATAGCAATTACACATAGCAAAACGCAATATAGTGAAGAGTATCACTCTTTTGTTAATGGGCAAAATACTACGCAAGGAGGAACGCACTTATCCGCATACCGAGAGGCTGTGGTAAAAACGATACGAGAGTTTTATGGTAAAAGTTATGAGGCTTCAGATATTAGAAAATCAATTGTTTCGGCTATTGCAATAAAAGTAATGGAGCCTGTATTTGAGAGTCAGACCAAAACGAAGCTAGGCTCTACAGATATGGGGGGCGATTTGCCAACAGTTAGAACCTACATCAATGATTTTGTAAAAACATATTTCGATAACTTCTTACATAAAAATCCAGATACTGCTGAGAAAATTCAACGCAAAATCCTTCAAGCTGAACGTGAGCGTAAGGAATTATCTGGAATTAGAAAATTAGCCAAAGACAGAGCAAAGAAAGCAAGTCTTCACAATAAGAAGTTGCGCGATTGTCGTGTGCATTTTGGTGATACAAAAAATGAGCGTAATCTAGAAACAACATTGTTTATCACGGAGGGTGATTCTGCATCTGGTAGTATAACAAAATCTAGAGATGTAAATACACAAGCGGTGTTTAGCTTAAAAGGTAAGCCATTAAACTGTTATGGTTTAAGTAAGAAGATTGTTTATGAAAATGAAGAATTCAACCTTTTACAAGCGGCTTTAAATATTGAAGAGTCCCTTGAGGATTTGCGTTATAATAATGTGGTTATTGCAACGGATGCCGATGTTGATGGTATGCATATTCGCTTGTTGCTGATCACTTTTTTCTTACAATTCTTTCCTGAAGTGATAAAAGAAGGGCATTTGTATATTTTGCAAACGCCTTTATTTAGAGTTCGGAATAAAAAGGAGACCATTTATTGTTATTCTGAAGAAGAACGACGTAACGCTATGGAGAAGTTAAAGCCAAAACCGGAGATTACGCGATTTAAAGGATTAGGGGAGATTTCACCAGATGAGTTTGTGCATTTTATAGGTGAAGACATTCGTTTGGATCCTGTGATGTTAGATAAAGAGATGTCTATTGAGGAATTGTTGTCGTTCTATATGGGTAAAAACACACCGACGCGTCAAGAATTTATTATTGACAATCTTAAAGTTGAACTTGATGTTATTGAGGAAACAGTATAAATAGTATGAGAACAGATAATAGAGACATCAAAAACACCATTATTTCTATTTATTTTATATTAATTATCGCAGCCGTTTTATTGGCGACGGTTTTTCAGTCGTATAATTTAGTAGAGGGAAGTTCCATTTATGCGTTATTAGGCTTGCTTCTCACTGTGATTATAGTGCATTTTGTAGCGCGATATTTTGAGTATGATAGTGATGGAGCGAATGTTATAATAACCAATAGTGGACTAATTCTTACAGACCATTTTAACTATAGAGAAAATAAAGTAGAAGTAGCGCGACATAAAATTTCAGGGTATAGAATTATCAATTATTATTTCTATAAAAGTTTAGTGGTTTACACTACGCAAAGTAATGGTAAAGTTGCTAGGAATCGCTTTAATATTACGCTTTTAAAACATAAAAAAGTGAAATATGTAAGACAGTCTTTGAAAAAGATTATAAAGGAAAATAAAAGCAAAAAGCTGGAGATATAGATGATAGAAGAACATGACGAGTTGTTAAATGAGGATGATGGTAACCAAGAAACGATTACAAAGGTTACCGGAATGTATAAAGAGTGGTTCTTAGATTATGCATCTTATGTAATTTTAGAACGTGCTGTACCCGCGATTGAAGATGGATTTAAGCCTGTTCAACGTCGTATTATGCACTCTATGAAAGACTTGGATGATGGTCGTTATAATAAAGTAGCGAATATTGTAGGTCATACCATGCAATATCATCCACATGGTGATGCAAGTATTGCTGATGCGATGGTGCAAATCGGACAGAAAGATTTGTTAATCGATACTCAGGGGAACTGGGGAAATATATTAACAGGAGATCGTGCAGCAGCATCACGTTATATTGAGGCGAGGCTTTCTAAGTTCGCTTTAGATGTAGTTTATAATCCGAAAATCACAGAGTGGCAGGCGTCTTATGACGGAAGACGTAAGGAACCAATAAATCTTCCCGTAATGTTTCCGTTGTTGCTAGCGCAAGGTGGGGAAGGAATTGCTGTAGGATTGTCTACAAAAATATTACCACACAATTTTATTGAATTGATTGATGCGTCTGTAAAGCATCTTAAAGGAAAGCGCTTCACCATTTTGCCAGACTTTCCAACGGCTGGTATCGCTGATTTTACCAATTACAATGATGGTATGCGTGGTGGGAAGGTGAGGGTGCGTGCGTTGATTTCGCAGCGTGATAAAAATACGCTGATGATCACTGAGATTCCCTATGGAACCACAACATCGTCATTAATTGACTCTATTCTAAAGGCGAATGACAAAGGGAAGATTAAAATTAAAAAGATTGAAGATAACACGGCAGCTGAGGTAGAGATTTTAATTCACTTGCCGTCAGGGTTGTCTCCAGATAAAACGATAGATGCTTTATATGCGTTTACAAGTTGTGAGTCTTCTATTTCTCCATTGGGCTGTGTGATTGAGGATAACAAACCTTATTTTGTAGGGGTTACTGAAATGCTACGTCGTTCTACGGATAATACAGTGCAGCTTTTAAAGAGTGAGTTAGAAATACGGTTAGGTGAATTTCAAGAGCAATGGCATTTTGCGTCTCTTGAGCGTATCTTTATTGAAAAGCGTATCTATCGCGATATTGAAGAAGAAGAAACTTGGGATGGTGTTATCAATGCTATTGATAAAGGATTACAGCCGCATATTAAACATTTAAAGCGGGCCATAACCGTTGAAGATATTACGCGTTTAACAGAAATAAGAATTAAGCGTATTTCAAAATTTGATATCGATAAAGCGCAGCAAAAGATTGATGCTTTAGAAGATCAGATAGCTGAAGTAAAACATCACTTAGCTAATCTAATCGACTATGCAATAGCGTATTTTGAAAGATTAAAAAAGGATTACGGAGAAGGGAAAGAGCGTAAAACGGAGATCAGAATTTTTGATGACGTAGATGCGACAAAAGTGGTGATTCGTAATACGAAACTTTATGTTAATAGAGCGGAAGGATTTATTGGTACTGCATTAAAACGCGATGAATACGTATGTGATTGCAGTGATATTGATGATATAATTGTGTTTACGAATCAAGGCACAATGATGGTGACAAAAGTGGATTCTAAAACCTTTATTGGAAAGAATATTATTCACGTAGCTGTATTTAAGAAAAAAGATAAGCGCACCATTTACAATATGATTTATCGTGATGGTAAAGGTGGTCCTTCTTACGTCAAACGATTTGCGGTAACGAGTATGACACGAGATCGTGAATACGATTTAACTAACGGAAACAAAGGTTCTGCTTTGTGGTATTTCTCTGCGAACCCTAATGGTGAAGCTGAGGTTGTAACAATTATGTTACGACAAGTGGGTAGTATAAAGAAATTAAAGTGGGATTTAGATTTTGCTGAAGTTCTTATTAAAGGAAGAGCTTCTAAAGGGAATACGGTAACGAAATACGCAATTAAACGTGTTGAGTTAAAAGAAAAAGGGGTGTCCACGTTAAAGCCACGTAAAATTTGGTTTGATGACACGGTTCAACGTCTAAATGTAGACGGTAGAGGTGAATTGATTGGTGAGTTTAGAGGTGAAGATCGATTGCTTGTTATTAATCAGTCTGGGGTTGTTAAAACAATCATTCCTGAATTGACAACGCATTTTGATAGTGATATGATTGTTTTAGAGAAGTGGATTCCTAAAAAACCAATTTCAGCTATTTATTATGATGGTGAAAAAGAACGTTATTATGTAAAGCGTTTTATAATAGAGCATGAAGGTAAGGAAGATGATTTTATTTCAGATCATCCAGATTCGCAATTAGAGATTGTGTCAACCGATTGGAGACCAATGGTGGATGTAGAATTCACCAAAGAGCGTGGTAAAGACCGTAAGCCTAACATGGAGGTTGATCTTGAAGAGTTTATTTCGGTAAAAGGTATTACTGCTCTTGGTAATCAGTTAACTAGAGATAAGATAAATCAGATTAATTTATTAGAGTCGTTACCTTATGAATCTACAGAAGAAACGCCTGCGGATGAAATAGAGGTTGTAGGTGAAGAAACTATTGAAAGTGATACATCTGAAGCTAAATCGAAATCTGACAAATCATCTAAGGATGATGACAATGATGATTTAGGTGCGGATGAGCAAGGGCAGGTTACCTTGTTTTAGAGTTGTCTTTCGGTTTTATGTTGTTGAAATATTATAATTGTAATAATGCTAAAAGAAGCGGGACAGAGCGCTTCTTTTAGCATTATTTTTTTTGTGTACGAGGTGTTTTTTTTAGACTTAAAAGCAGTGATTGTTAATCTACTCGTGTTGCGGTACCTTTTTCTGTACGTGAAGGTCTATTAGGTCGTTTTACAGCGAGTTTGTATTCAAAAGTATATGAATCATCGGTTGTGGTTAGGATTTTCATGTGAATCGCCTCTTTTTCAGAATTGCTAATAGGGTGTAGTTTCTTCAGGATGAACTCGCAATCATTAATCCAGCGGATGGATGACGAATCGGCTATGTCTTCGTGATAGTCAATATTAAAATCTTCGGTACGTTTAAATCGAGAGGTGTGTTCAGTACCGTTAACGGTATATGTGAATTCAAAAGTTCCGGTTTTAAAATCCGAACAATTGCGCTCTACGGAATAGCAACTCGTTAATAGTGTTAGTATTAAAATTGAAAGAAAAAACTTCATATAAATCCTTTTTGCAAAGGTAGTAAATAGTGCAGTTAGTATTAAGGCTTGTAGCTTTTAAAAGTGCCGTTTTTATAAAAGATCACAATTTTATCAATTTCAGAACTCTCATCTGGAGTTGTGTTTGAATCTGGTAATTGAGGTTTGATATCTGGTAATTGAGGTTTGGTATCTGTTACTGGTGTGTTTGAATTTGGTGATTCGGATATTTTAGGCTTGCTTGGGAAGTCGCCTCTTCCGTTCATTAGCCAATAGAGTTCAACTTCAGGATAGGAGTGAAGTACCTTCATTACAAAGTCTAGACTAGGCTTGTTTCTTCCGCTTAAAATATGTGAAATGCTAGAGCGTTGTACGCCAATTTTCTCAGCGAAACTTGAGGCTGATTCATTGTAGAGATCGATGACTTTTTGTAAGCGTTTGGTGAAATCAGCAGAGTTTATCATTGTAAACTTGAGTTTTGTAAATGTAACGATACAAATGTAAACAATAGTATTTTTACAATTGTTAAATCGGTCAAATAATTTTCATAAGTATTAAACTTTAGGTTTGTTTTATTAGTGTAACTTACTGAAAATATATAAATTAATATTATAATTATTTATTCGTTAAAAAATTATCAGTGAATTTATTTTTAAGGTACAATTTTAATGGGTGCATTGTTTACGATTGTAACAAAAGCTATATAAATTGTTGTTTACAAATGTAATCAATCAAATGATTACATTTGTAACCACTAAAAATGTCTTATGAATTTAATGCTTTTAAATACTCTTTTTTCCGAAGTTAAAACGTCGGGATTGCATGGTCGGTATATCACCAATTCTGATATTGAAAAATGTTTAGAGAATTTATCAAAACCTAAAATTTCTACACTGGGATATTCTGTTGAGGAGCGTCCAATATATAGTTTGAAATTTGGTAATGGTCCGATTAAAATTTTGTTATGGTCCCAAATGCATGGCAATGAATCGACATCCACTAAAACACTTTTTGATTGTTTTAATGTTTTTGAAACTGAACATGAAATCTCAAAACAGATTTTAGAACAATGTACTTTAGAGGTCATTCCTATTTTAAATCCTGATGGTGCTGAACGTTATACGCGGATCAATGCCAACGAAGTTGATTTAAATAGAGATGCTCAAGATTTGTCTCAGCCAGAAAGTAAAATCTTACGTCAGGCATATATAGATTTTAAGCCTGATTATTGTTTTAACCTTCATGGTCAGCGAACTATTTTTAGTGCTGGTGAAACAAATAAGGTTGCTACTTTGTCGTTTTTGTCCCCTGCGCAAGACCAAGAACGACAGTTAACAGCTAATAGGAAAGCTGCTATGGTGATTATTGCTCAAATTAATGAATTGTTACAAGCTGAGATTCCGAATGGAATTGGACGCTACGATGATGGTTTTAATTTGAATTGTGTTGGGGATACGTTTCAGAGTTTTGGTGTACCTACATTATTATATGAAGCAGGACATTACAGAAATGATTATGATAGAGAAGAGGTGAGGAGATTAATGTTTATAGCGGTTTTAAAAGGGCTTGAGGTGATTGTAAATGGAGTCCATGCTGATGCGTATAAAGCTTATTTTGATATTCCAGAAAACGCCAAATGCTTCTATGATATTATCATAAGAAATGCAAAATGTAGAACCATGGAAGGTTGTGTTGATATAGCAATTCAGTATAAAGAAGTATTGAAACAAGGGAAATTGGAGTTTATTCCGATTATTGAGGAAATTTCAAAATTGAATTCCAAATTCGGACATAAAGAAATAGAAGCCAATCAGTTTTTGGTTGAGGCAATTGGGGAATCTGAACTAAATATAGGTTCCGAAATCGATTTCGTAATACTGAAAAATGAAAGAATATCATTAAAACCGTAAAAATATTCATTTTTAATGCATAATTGTTAATGTAAATATTCTATTTTTGCGTTTAGTTTAAAGATTATATAATTATGGCAAAGTTTAAATTAGATGAAGTTGATCACCAAATTCTCGATATGCTTATCGATAATACGCGTATTCCTTTTACAGATATAGCAAAGAAATTATTGATTTCTGCTGGTACTGTTCATGTTCGAGTTAAGAAAATGGAGGAAGCAGGGATTATTATGGGGTCATCTTTAACATTAGATTACCAGAAGCTAGATTATTCATTCATAGCTTATGTTGGTGTTTTCTTGCAAAACACATCGCAAACTAAATTTGTTTTAGAGCGAATTTCGGATATACCTTATGTAACCGTAGCGCATATTACTACAGGAAAATTTAATATTTTCTGTAAGATTAGAGCTAAAGACACTATGCATGCAAAGGATATTATCTTTATGTTAGATGATATAGATGGTGTTTATAGAACGGAAACAATGATTTCTTTAGAAGAGAGTCTCAATGATAAAAAACGTTTGATGCATACAATTTTTAATGAATTGTAATCAAAATAAAATACATTAATCAAAGCCCTTAGTTATTATGACTTAGGGCTTTTTTTATTCAACATATATATCATGAATTCTATTAACACTACAGAATACAACGCTTACTATAAGCCTTATTTAGATGCTCTCGATAATGATTTAGGTATCGTTGAAGGTTTAAATCAAAATTTAGATACCGTAGTTTCCTTTTTTTCGAATATTCCAGTAGAAAAACATAATTATGCCTATGATGAAGGTAAATGGACTATAAAAGATGTCTTGATTCACATTATTGATACGGAGCGTATTTTTGCTTATAGAGCTTTGAGAATTGCTAGAGAAGACAAAACACCACTGGCAGGTTTTGAACAAGATGATTACGTCTTGCATGCCTTTGCTGAAAATCGCTCTATGGATAGTTTATTAGAAGAGTTTGGAGCCGTGCGACGAGCAACGATTACATTGTTCACCACATTTAATGAGCAAACTTTACTTCGTATTGGAGAAGCGTCCGGATTCCCAGTTTCGGTTAGAGCAATTGGTTATATAATTAGAGGACATGAAAATCATCACGTAAAAATCATAAAAGAGCGTTATCTCTAATTAGCGTAATAATCAAATGCTTCCAAAATAAGTTCATTGCTAATGACGCAATCTAATTTTGGTTTTCCTATGGCTTCTAGAAGTACAAATTTTACAACACCATGACTATTCTTCTTGTCGTATTTTAATAATTCGATGATATGTTCCTGATCAGATTTAGTGATTTCAACTTTAGAGAACGTTTTTAAAATCCCATCGGTAATTGTTTCCAAGTCGTCGGTACCTAACCCACAAATTTTAGTAGATAAATAGGTTTCTAAAATCATGCCTATAGCAATCGCTTCACCATGTAATAAGGGAGTTTTATCAGCATTTTCCATGAAATAGCTTTCTATGGCATGGCCTAAAGTGTGCCCAAAATTTAAAATTTTCCTTAAGCTTTGTTCAGTAGGGTCAGAAGTAACAACTTTATTTTTAATAACGATGGATTCGTAAATAAGGCGATCTAAATCAGAAAGATCTAAATTTTCGAGATGTGTTAAGGTGTTCCAGTAGGTTTCGTCAAAAATTAAACCATGTTTTAGCATTTCAGCAAAACCAGAAACCATTTCGTTTTGAGGAAGTGTATCGAGAAAAGAAGTGTCTACACCAACCATTTCTCCTTCGTTAATAACACCAATTTGATTTTTTAAAGCCCCTAAGTCAACACCAGTTTTCCCTCCAACTGATGCATCAACCATGGCTAATAAAGATGTTGGAATATTGATGTACGATATACCTCGCATGTATGTGCTAGCTACAAAACCGCCTAAATCCGTAACGACTCCACCACCTAAATTAATGAGTAAGCTTTTACGGTCTGCATTATATTCTGATAATGCTTCCCAAACACCAGTACAAATATCAATGGATTTATGTTCTTCTCCGTTTGGCATTTCCATAATCTCTATGGCTATTTCTCCAGATTCAAGGCGTTCTAAGAACTTAGGTAGACAATAATCATGCGTATTTGTGTCTACAAGAACAAAAATCTTAGAAGGTTGTGTTGTTTTAATGTAGTTATTTAACTCAGTATAAACCCCAGAGTTGAAGTGTACTATTGCGTTTTTTGTTGAAATAGATTCCATATGAATAATTATGTGCGAAATATGACGTGAAAATACTTCCTTTTTAGAAAAAAATGTAACACTATAATAAATATATTTGCATTTATATTTTTTTAGCTCATGATAAATAGATCTCTCTTTGAGGACACAAGGACGGCGTTTACTTTAAAATCTGATTCAGAATTAGAGCGCGCTTATTTTTTATTCAAAATGATTTCTTCTGAGCCTTTAGTTCGGATTGGTACAGTGGCCACAAATTTTGCACTAAAAGCGCATTTACCAGTTGAGAAATTGATACGAGCTACTGTTTTTGACCATTTCTGTGGTGGGGTTAGTGAAGAAGATTGTTTGCCTGTTATAGATAAATTGTATACTGAAGGTGTAAGTTCTGTTTTGGATTATTCCGTTGAAGGCAAGGCTCAAGAAAATCAATTTGATAATGCTTTAGAGAAGATATTAAAGATTATTCATTTTTGCGATGATAGAGAAGCGATGCCTATTGTGGTTTTTAAGCCTTCGGGTTTTGGAAGGTTTTTACTATATCAAAAAAAGACAGAGGGAGTAGAATTAACTATTGAAGAAGAAGCGGAATGGCAACGAATAGTCAATCGTTTTGATAAGGTATGTAAATTAGCAAAAGAAAAGGATGTTGAAGTCTTAATTGATGGAGAAGAAAGTTGGATGCAAGATGCTGCTGACGATTTGGTAGAAGAAATGATGTGCCGCTATAATAAAGAGGTTACAATTGTTTACAATACATTACAATTGTACCGTTGGGATCGTTTAAAATATTTAAAAGACTTACACCAACGAGCAGAAGGAAAAGGATTTAAAATAGGGATGAAGATAGTTCGTGGTGCATATATGGAGAAGGAACGTGAACGTGCTATAGAGAAAGGATATGAGTCTCCAATTTGTGAAAATAAAAAAACTACGGACGATAATTTTAACGATACTTTAAATTATATTTTGAACAATTTAAATGATATTTCGGTTTTTATTGGAACACATAATGAAGCGAGTTGTTTGTTAGCAATGGAACTTATGGAGGTTAATAATATATCTAAAGAAGATAATAACGTTTGGTTTGGTCAATTATATGGCATGAGTGATCATATTAGCTTTAATTTAGCAGCTCAAGGTTACAATGTAGCGAAATATATTCCTTTTGGACCCGTTAAGGATGTGATGCCGTATTTAATTAGAAGGGCAGAGGAAAATACATCTGTTGCAGGACAAACGAGTCGGGAATTGACTTTGTTGAAGGCAGAGCGATTAAGGCGTAAGTTGTAGTTTTTTTATACGCGATTTAAGTGTTATATATTGAGTTTTATTCTAAAATTTTACTTTTCGTAGTTTCTATTTTAGATTGTCAATACGCTACATTATTTTGTGCTTCTCTCATCCTTAGGGCGATAAAGATTTATATAGTAGTAATTACGACTATCTAAATTGTTGTTTTAGAGTATTTTATCTATAATTATGAGGATTAATTTTCGCATTTTATACTTGTATTTACTAAAACTATTTCCATCATGATATTTGAATAAATTCACTAAAAATTGTGGGTTTTTAATGTAATGATCTCGCTTTTGAGTTTGTATAAACGAAGTTAATGCGTTTCTACTTATATTTTGTATGCCCTCAATATTTAGAGATTTTACTTTGCTTTCTGAACCAGTCATGGCCTTATAACCAGCTTCTATAGCGATATCAACACTCAATTGATTAAATCCACCACCTGGCCAGCAAATAAAATTTACAGGTTTGTTAAGTTTTTCTTGAATTATCCTTTTACTTTCCACTAAATCATAGGTATAGCGATCTCGCAAATCTTTATCGGATTCAAATTGTCCAGGGAATTGGTTTAGGTTTTGATCTAATTTTTTAATAAACTCTTTTTTGTTTATCGTACCTCCAGTATTAGAATATTCATTAATAGAATGTTCGATAAATTTTTCATTGGGAATATACTTTCGAACTTTTAAAGCCCTATCATATTCAAAAATTGGAGTGCCATATTTAGTGAATTTTGATTGATTTTCATTAATATAATATGGTTTCCTATTTGGTTGTGATAGCCACGATAGCCAATTATATTTGGGTTGACCTGTGTATATATCTATTATTTTGTTAGAGTAAAAATAAAAGTTATGACTCATACTATGAGATTGAATATCAATAACACCAGATTTTTGCATAGTGTTAAGCTCTGCCCAATTTAAAAAACCAAGTGGTTGAAGTTTAGATCTTTTAATTTTACCGTTCCAAACATCTTCTAAATTAGGTCTGATATCAGTACCATCAGGAATAAATTCTGGGTTAACAAAGATGGTGCCTTTCAAACCATATTTTTTAAGTATTGGAAAAGCATATACCCAATTATCTAAATAACCATCATCAAAAGTAAGTACTATTTTCTTTTTAGAATTTGAGTCTTTTTCCCAAGAGTCAAGAAATACAGTTTCATAGTTGTTATCAACTAAATACTTGCAGAAATTCTCAAAATGAATTATTGAAATAGAAAGCCATTTTCTATACCAATTTTCTTTTTCACAACCAATACTGTGTAGCATTAAGGTTTTCATAAATAGTGTTTTTTTAGTTTACTTTGATTTTGAAAAGAAGCTATACCATTTTTTCTTCCTTTGTGGATTATTGCCATAACCGTAGCCATAACCATAGCCTTTTTTATCAAAATTAGTTCCGTTTAAAAGCAGATTCATATTGGGCAACCTGTTATCTTTATAAAGCGGTTTAGCTACTGCAGATAATTGTCTTTTATCGACATTATTTGCACTAACAACATAAATAAACATGTCTGCAAATTTTGAGATTAACATTGTATCACTTACTAAGCCTACAGCCGAAGTATCTACGATAATATAATCATATTTATCTTCAAAATAATCAAATAAATCTTTAACTCTATCACTCATCAATAATTCTGAAGGGTTAGGAGGTATTGTTCCTGAGGAAATTACATCTAAATACGGATTGCTCTTTAATTTATTTATAATTTCATTTGGTTTTATTGATTTATTCGCAATATAATCTGATAAGCCAACTTCAGTAGTCGGTTTCTCATTAAGATATTTCATAATTTTAGGAACCCTGATATCCATTTCAATTAGTAACACCGTTTTTTCTGAGAAAGAAATAGATGATGCTAAGTTGGTGCTCGTATGTGATTTGCCTTCTTGCGCTCTTGTGGATGTAATAAATATTTTTTTAGTTTTAGAATTATTATTTTTTAATAGAAAATCTATGTTAGATCTAATAATTCTGAAAGCTTCAGCTTTTGCTGAATAATCAACTTTAGACACTAGCTTTGTTTTTTTACTAGTCAATGGGATATCTCCTATATATGGAATGTTTAGAACACTTAATAGGTCGTCTTTATCATAAATTTTGGTATCTAATAGGTCTTTTAGGTAAATAATTCCAATGGGAAGCATCAAACCTAGGATTAGAGCAGCTAAATAGGTAATCATTTTATTAGGTGAAACAGGCGAATATGACGAATAGGCATTGTCGATAATTTTAGCATTGGATGTGAACATTCCAAGTGTAATAGCTGACTCTTCCCGTTTTTCTAATAAATATAAGTAAAGTGATTCTTTGATGCTTTGTTGGCGTTCTATGCTTCTTAGTTGTTTTTGCTTAGTAGGGGCAGAATACAATTGACCTCTAATTCTGGCATCCTCTTTATTTAAACTGTTAAGTGTAATTTCACTTGATCTTTTCATGCTTTCAAGTGAACTCGATAGATTTTCTTTTAAAGAATTAATTTGATTATTTAAATTGATGACAACTGGGTTGCTTTCAGATGAATTTTTTAAAAGCTTATCACGTTCTGCAACTAATTCATTATGTGTTTGAGTGACTTGACTTATAGTTCCGTCAGATATTCCAATATTTGCAGGTAAAAGATCAGAATTTTTATTTTTTTCTTGTATTTCTTGTTGTAAGTAATCGATTAGTTGAATCGTGTTAGCAGTATTATTAATTTGATTTTCATTTTGTCTTTCACTTTGCAGGTATATATCTGCCTGAGCTCCAAGAGCTGTTAAATTATTTCGTTTTTGCAGTTGCTCTGCAGTGAAGTCCACCTCTTCTAATTCTTTAAACACCAATTCTAGCCGATTATTAATAAAGTCAGATGTTACTTTAACGACTTCTTCTTTATCTGTAATAACGTCATTATTGTACTCTTTAATTAAATGATTCAAAAAATTTATAGCTCTTTCTGGGATGTTATCTTCGAGCCCTAATCTTACTACGCTAGATTCGTCTGTAGTTGATATTGAAAGCTTTTTACTATAACGACTTATCGATGAAGAAATACGATTAATTGATACTCTTAAGTTACTTCCTGTTTCCGGACTGTATTTTCCACTATTAGGAACAATGACGATATCACCAAAACCTGTTTTAATTCGGTCACCAAATAAAAAGGATTTACCTAAAGCATCATCACGATTTATGAGTGAATTCCCATCATCTTTAAACATTAAAAACTCTGAGGGTGATTTTATCTTAATAAAAAGCGTTGTGTCTATTTGATGGATAACGGAATCGTTAGCAAAAAAATTTATTTTTATGGGAGGATTTTTGTAAATCTCTTGTTCTTTTATTTTACCTTGTTTATAATACGTAATATTCAGCTTTAAATCCTTTACAATATTAGATATTAATGTTCTAGAGGTCATAACTGCAATTTCATCTTTTATTGCAGATGATTTGCCAGATAAAAGACTACTTCCGCTTAGTTCTGCTAAACTTGGTAGTTTTTGAGATTCCTGATCATCTTTTATTCTTATTGTAGCAGATGCTTGATATTGTTTAGTTGAATATCGTAAATGCGTGTAAGCCAGCGCTAAAGCAATAATGACAAAAAAAGAAATGAACTTCCATCGGGAAAGATAAAGACTAAGTGTTTTTTTTATGACTTTCGTAGATAAAATGTTTTTTGTATCCATGTAATATTAAGATTGTAAAAGCTTAAATTATTTTATTAAAAACACAGCTATAACTGTTGTTAAAGTTCCTATGGCTGAAATTAAGACACTATTATTTTGGTTATATGTTGATGAACGTATTTTTGCATTATTTGGTTCTACATATATAACATCGTTTTGTTGGAGATAGTAAAGTGGTGAATTAACAGAATTAATTGATGTTAAATCAATATTAGCGAACTTCTTTTTTCCATCAACTTCCCTAATCAATTTTACATTTTTTCGTTTTCCATAAATGGTTAAATCACTAGCATAACCTAGAGCCTCTAATATAGTCACTCTTTCATCTTGCATCGTAAAAGTTCCTGGTCGATTAACTTCTCCAATTATAGTTATGGTAAAGTTTGCCAATCTAACATTTACAATAGGATCTTTTGCCATAGGACTAATGCGTTCTACTAACATAGTTGTTAATTCTGCTCGTGTTAGCCCTCCAACTTTTAAGGTTCCAAAAACAGGAAATTCAATATTACCATTATAATCAATCAAATAAGTTTGTTGGGTTAATGCACCTTGGGCACTCGTTAAGTTTGTGGTGTTATGAGAAGCGACAGGTAAATTAAAGGGGATAACGGTAGCTGGGTCTAATGCAGTTACGTTAATTGTTAAAATATCGTCGGGCTTGTAAATTAGTTCTGCTGGTTCAGATGATATTTGTCCTTCTGAAAGTGGTTCATCTTGAAAGTAGATAAAATCTTTTCGTGAACGACAAGAAGTTGCTGTAATTATTGTTAGTATTAAGATAATTAGAATGCGTGTTTTCATATTGAGTGATTGTTATAAGATTGATTAGAGGCACTGATTATTTTTTTATATCTAGAACTTCATATGTTGAATTGTTAGATACATATTCAGGTATTAATTGTTTTATGGAAGATACTATTTCTAAAGGTTGTGTTAAGGAATTTATAGATGTTAGTTTATTTATTTGATTTTCGACATTATAAATATCGACGTGTCTTGATTTTGCAATCATAATTTTTTCGTGATAGGTTTTTTTTGTGTTTTCACCATCAGCTAAAAGTTCTTCGTAAATTTTTTCACCTGGTCGTAAGCCTGTGATTTTAATATTTATATCTTCTGGATACCTTAGTCCAGACAAAATAATCATGTTAGTAGCAAGGTTAAAAATCTTAATAGGTTCACCCATGTCAAAGACAAAAATTTCACCACCATTACCCATAGCTGCTGCTTCTAAAACTAGCTGACAAGCCTCTGGAATAGTCATGAAATAACGCGTAATTTCCTTGTGGGTTACTGTTAGTGGACCTCCTTTTTCGATTTGCTTCTTAAACAATGGAATGACAGATCCATTTGAACCTAAAACATTTCCAAACCTAGTAGTTATAAACTTTGTATGCCCTTTACCTTTTAGACAGCTAACATAAAGTTCCGCTATACGCTTAGTTGCGCCCATTACATTTGTTGGGTTTACAGCTTTATCTGTGGAAATTAAAACAAATTTATCGACGCTATGTTTTACTGCGATGTCAGCAACATTTTTAGTGCCACCAATATTAACGCTTACGGCTTCATATGGATTATTTTCCATTAAAGGTACATGTTTATATGCAGCCGCATGAAAAATTATTTTAGGTTTGTACAGATTGAATATTTGGTCTATTCTAGTTCTATTACGAACATCAGCTACTATAGCGTCAATATTTTCTAGGCCTTGTTGTCTGAATTCTTGCTGAATATCATAAAGTGCAGACTCTGCGTTATCTACTAAGATTAATTTCTTATAGTTATATAAGCTAATTTTTCTACAAATTTCACTTCCTATTGAGCCAGCTGCTCCCGTGACTAAAATAACTTTGTTATCGTATTGTTCCTCTAAATCAGGATTTTTTATATTAATAGGATCTCTCCCTAAAAGGTCTTCTATTTTAACTTCTTTAATTTGACCTACACTTAAATCACCATCTATCCAGCTTTGCACAGGAGGTACTATTTTAACTTTTAGACCTAATGAAAAAAGGCTACCGGTAATTTGAAGCAGTCGTGTAGGGTCAATATTCTGAATTGAAATTATAACGTCTTTAATATTATGATTTTCAATGAAGTTTTCATCTATTGATTTTAAGCTATATACTTTTAGTAGATTTATCTTTTTTCCTATTTTACGTTCATCATCGTCAATAAAACCAACAACCTCAAAGCCGCTTTTAGTATCATTTTGAATAGCATCATATGTTAACATTCCTGAATTTCCTGCTCCAAAAATTAACACTTTAGAAATCGATTTAAAATCTTGAGTGATATGGTTGTAAATTGATTTTATAAACAGTTTTGCACCAATTAGAAATAGAATATTTAATAACAAGTGAATGTAAATAATTGAGCCAGATATATTAAAAATACTATCTTGTCCTAATGTTTTTCGAGTTAAAAATGTGCAAAATATGAGAATAGTCGCTAAAATATTTGCGCCGATAACAATGTTTATGATGTCTTTAAATCCTGTGAATCGAACAACACCTTTATATGAGCCTACTGCAATAAAACTAATAATGGCTATTAATGCCACGTATGGAATCTGATTTAATAGATTAATGAAATCAAAATCTATTTGAAAATTATAACGAATTAAATACGCAAGGAAGAATGAAGCTACTACAATTATAACATCAAATAAGAGTACAAGCCATTTTGAAGCATATTTTTTCGATATTTTATTTAGAAGTTTAACTATCATGTTACAAAATACGAATTTATTGCAGAAATAACTCTTTCTAATTCATTATCAGTAAGATTTGAGCCACTAGGTAAACATAATCCTCTTTCGAAAAGCTCGTCTGAAACACCGTTAAGGTAGCTAGAATATTCTTTAAAAATGGGCTGTTGGTGCATTGGTTTCCACAACGGTCGAGATTCTATGTTTTCCTCTTCCAATGCTAATCTTAAGCCCTCGCGAGTCTCTTTTGAGTCTAAAAGAATACAAGACAACCAACGGTTAGAAAAATGTCCTTCAGGTTCCTTGAGAAAAGTAATTCTATCAATGTGTTTCAGTGCATCTACATAGAATTTATAATTAGAGCGACGTTTTGCAACGTGACTATCTAAAATTGTCATTTGTCCTCGGCCAATACCTGCAACAATATTAGACATTCTATAATTATACCCAATTTCAGAGTGTAAGTAATGCGGAGCATTATCTCTAGCTTGTGTCGCTAAGAAAATAGCTTTTTCTTTAAACGTTAATGTTTTAGTAACTAAAGCTCCACCACCTGATGTTGTTATAATCTTATTACCATTAAAAGATAGGATCGAAAAATCTCCAAATGTCCCACAATTTTCACCTTTATATTGGCTCCCCAATGATTCTGCACTATCTTCAACTATTGGGATATTATATTTTAAAGCAATTTTGTTAATTTCGTCAACTTTATAAGGCATGCCGTATAAATGCACAGCAATAATTGCTTTTGGTTTGATTCCTTTAGCAACTCTATCTTTAATAGCCGTTTCTAGTTGAATAGGACACATATTCCAAGTTTCACTTTCACTATCAACAAACACAGGTGAGGCGCCTTGGTAAACAATAGGATTGGCAGATGCAGAAAAGGTTTTACTTTGACAAATGACTTCATCCCCATAGCCAACTCCTAGCAAAATAAGACTGAGGTGCAGAGCAGAAGTACCAGAAGCCAAAGCGGCAACATGTCGGTTTTTGCTCAAATATGATTTTATATCATCTTCAAAGCCATTAACATTTGGACCTAATGGTGCTACCCAGTTGGACTTAAAAGCTTCATTAATATAAGATAATTCGTTACCACTCATGTGTGGTGAGGATAGCCATATTTTAGGTTTCATAAGTGAAAATTGTTAAGTAATTATTATATTACTATTCAATTTCATGTCAATAGAGGGATCTGGGACACGATCAAATTCAATAATGTAAATATCTGTTATTATCTTGATTTAATACAAATTAATACGATGAAAAGTAAATAATTACGTCCTTAATGACAATATATTATTGTTTCGATTAATCTAAAATATCTTTGAATGCAGTTTTGAAACAAATAATATTTGTGATATTAACAAATCTATTATTAACTCATAACATTATAAAATTTTAATTTAATTAGATATAACGTATTTTTACCATTAAATTCGTGCATATAATATGTGTTTTTTATACATAAATTATGTTACATACTACTTTAATATTATGTATTAAACCATTGAAAATAAATTAAGTACATGAATATTTTAATTACTTCAGCAGGACGAAGGGTGTCTTTGGTTAGATCTTTTCAGAAAGAATTAAAAGGAACATATCCGAATTCAAAAGTATATGCCGCAGATGCTGAGCCATTATTGTCAGCAGCTTGTCAAATTGCAGATGGTTTTTTTAAAGTAGCGCGGTTAGATGATCCTAATTATATTGAAGATTTAATTGGGTTTTGTAAACTTCACGATATTAAGTTGGTTATACCAACAATTGACACAGAACTTCTTGAACTTGCTAAAAACAAAGAAATTTTTACACAAGAGGGTATTGAAGTTGTTATTTCATCGGCTGATTTTGTGTCTAAATGTAGAAATAAACGTGTAATTCATGAGTTTTTTATAGAACATAACGTAAATGTAGCAAAGGAATACGCTAAAGACAACTATGAATTGCCACTTTTTATTAAGCCTATAGATGGGAGTAGAAGTGTGGACACTTATATTATTAAAGCTGAAGAAGAGCTTATAGACTATCATTTTACTAATAATAAATTAATGTTTTTAGAATATTTAGATCATGATGATTTTGATGAATTTACATGTGATTTATATTTTAGTAAGGATCATAATTTGAGGTGTGTAGTACCTCGTAAACGATTAGAAGTGAGAGATGGTGAAGTGTATAAAGCTTTGACTTCTAATAATGTATTGGTGTCTTATTTAAAGAAAAACTTAAAGCATATTACAGGAGCTGCTGGCTGCCTAACCGCTCAGTTTTTTGTTCACAAAAATGATTCTGAAAAAATTTATGCTATAGAAATTAACCCAAGATTTGGTGGAGGATATCCACTGTCGTATTTATCGGGCGCTAATTTTTCTAAATGGATTATTGAAGAATATCTTCTCAATAAGACAATAGGCGATCAATTTGAGAGTTGGGAAAGTGATTTATTAATGATTCGTTATGATGATGAAGTTTTAGTGCATGGATATAAAGGTTGATACAAATACGGTAGTTGTCTTTGACTTAGATGATACTTTATATAACGAATTAGATTTTTTAAAATCCGCATACAGATCAATAGCTGAGTTTTTGGACTTAGACAACTGGAAACCATTGTATTCAAAGATGTTTTCGTTGTATCGCTGTAAAATAAATGTGTTTAAAACTCTTGCAGAATCGCATAATATAGAGTTAAGCGTATTAGTGGACTTGTATAGAAATCATCAGCCAGAAATTCAGTTGTTTGAAGGAGTTCTTGATATTTTTGAAGCAATAAAGTCTAAAGGTGGTTACATAGCGATAATTACCGATGGTAGATCAAAAACGCAAAGGGCTAAATTAAAGAGTTTAGGTATTTTAAATTATTTAGATTTCATTGTTATTTCTGAAGAAAGTGGTAAAGAAAAACCCGATTCAGCTAATTTTAAGGCTATTGAACAAGCATTATCAGGTGTACAATACTACTACATCGCAGATAATCTGAAGAAGGATTTTATTGCTCCTAACACTTTAGGATGGAAAAGCGTAGCACTCATTGATAATGGAAAAAATATCCATTTTGAATCTCATAAATTTATGAGTATAGAATGCGCACCAAACGAATTTATTGAGAACTTTAAAGATATTACGATTCTGTAGAGCCTTTAAATTCAGGCATATCTATATTATCTGAATTGTTTATATCCTTTCTATTAATCACCTTGTCAATAGTTTTGAGTATAATTTTAAAATCGAATGCAAACGACTGATGATCTACATAGTAGACATCATATTCAAATTTTTGTTCCCAACTTATGGCATTTCTTCCATTGACTTGAGCCCAACCTGTGATTCCTGGTAGTACCTCGTGTCTTCTATTTTGAGTTTTACTGTACCGTTCTAAATATTCTGGTAATAAGGGTCTTGGGCCAATTAAACTCATGTCCCCTTTAATGATATTGATAAGTTGAGGCAATTCATCTAACGATAATTTTCTACAAATACTTCCAACTTTAGTAACACGTTCCATAGCAGGCAAGAGGTTGCCTTCGTTGTCCGTTTTATCGGTCATAGTCTTAAACTTAATAATTGTAAAAAGCTTTCCGTTTTTACCAGCACGTAATTGATAGAAAAAAGGTTTACCATTATTTAATATTAAGAGACTAATAACTAGAAATAAAAATAAGGGAGAAATCATTAAGAGCCCGATAAATGCCGCTAAAAAATCGAAAATACGTTTGATGAGTGTCTTATAGATATTCATAATGTGTTATGATTTAAGAACTGCTTTTATCAATTGTAACAAATCGTTGTTTATTATGGTAACGTCAAATCGTTCTTCAGCATACGTTCTACTATTCCTACCCATTTCCTTGATTTTTTCTGGATGTGTAATAAAAAATTCCATCGGTTTAATTAAGGCTTCTAAATTTTGAGGCTGAATTAAAAATCCGTTAACTCCTTCTTTTACAGATTCTCTACAACCTACTGAATCCGTTGTGATAATTGGGTTTCCACAAGCACACGCTTCTAGGGTTGTTCTTGGTAAACCCTCTCTATAGTAGCTTGGTAATACAAAAATATCATTATTATGAAGATGTTCAGAGATATTGTTTTGTTCACCATGAAATACGATAATACCATCTTGGTGTAGTGTATTTAGTTCGTCTACACTAATTGCGGAAGGAGACGTTTCGGGTGAACCAATTAAATGAAATTCTGTTTTAGGATATTTAGCTTTTAATATTTTAGCTGCATCCATGTAAAATGCTATACCTTTTTCTTTTATTAGCCGCGCGACTAATAAAAAACTAACATGCTCTGACGATTGTTTTTCTTTAAAACTAAATCGGTTAAGATTAACGCCGGAGCCACTTACAAACGCCACTTTTTGATTCTTAGATATAATTTTTCTATCTAAAAATAATTGGTGGTCATCCTTGTTTTGGAAAACAATAACTTTATTTTTTCGAATAGAAAGTTTATATAAAGTTTCATTGAATCGCTGTAATAATCGAGCTTTAGTAGATAAACCAGTAAAAGCGTATCCTAAACCTGTGATTAAAGAAATAACCGGGACATTACATTGATTAGCGGCAATTGAGCCATAAATAACGGGTTTCACGGTATAAGGAAATACTAGATCTATATGGTGCTTTTTAATAAGAGCTTTTAGTTCCTTTATAGATTGAAGATCTTTGATAGGGTTAAGGCCTGTTCTATTTAAATTGAATTCGACAGGAATTGCACCTAATTCTTTAAGTTTAGTACATATATCGTCAGGATGCTCTGGTGCGGCAGTAAAAACTTCATACCCATTCTTTATTAAACTCTGAATAAAGTCTCCTCTAAAATTTATTAAAGAACCCGATAGAGATGCTATAAGTAATATTCTTTTTTTATCCATCTTTAACTAGGCTTGTTTTAAGAAATTAAATTTGTACCATTTCTGGAAACAGTAATAAGACCAAACTCTAAACGTGCTATCTTTTTTGCTTTCTAAATGATCTGTAACTAATTTAGTGATCACTTCAGCATTAAATATACCTTGAGATTTTAATAACTGTGGTTCAATATAACTTTCTAATTCTTTTCTAAGGCTTTGTCTTAACCAATCTCCTGTAGGACTACCAAATCCACTTTTACCTTTTTCAAGAAAATCTTTAGGAAACTGGTCTCTAAATGCTTCTTTTAGAATGTGTTTTTTGTTCCAACCTTTCATTAAATAGCTTTCCGGCAAGGTATTTGTAAATTCCCATAATTCTCTATTTAGAAAAGGTGCTCTACATTCTAAAGAGGTGAGCATACTCGTTCTATCTACTTTGGCTAGCATTCCTCCTTCTAAACTCAGTATTTTGTCAACAAGCCTAAAATCGGTTAAGGTTTCAATTTTTTGTTTTCCTAAGACCGCTTTGTATTCTTTAAAAATATTAGATTCGAAATAATCTGGAGACATACTTTCCTCTAATTGCTTACTTGTATTTGCTAAAGAAACTATATTCCAATAGAACTCCCCGTCATAGTCAATAGAGTTTAGAAGTTTATTAATTTGAAATTTTCTACCACGCGTATCATCCTTATTAATGAGGTATTTGTTACTTAAACCTGCAATAGATTTATGAAGCCCTTTTGGAATAACACTAGTATATTTTTTATTCATTTTACCAATGTAATACTTGTTGTAGCCACCAAACACTTCATCACCACCATCACCAGTTAGAGCGACAGTAACATGTTCTCTTGTTTTTTCGGACAGTAGGTGGGTAGGGAGAGCAGCGGTATCAGAGAAAGGTTCGTCAAAATTTATTAAAATTTCATGAATGTTATTTTTAAGATCATTCTCATCGATTATAAATTCGTGATGATTACTTTTTAATTGTTTGGCTACTATTCTCGATTTATCAGTCTCATCATAGGATGCTTTTTTAAATCCAATTGAAAACGTATCAATTTTTTTATCTGTGGTCTGTGCTAAACACAGGGAAATAATAGAGGAATCTACACCACCTGATAAAAATGTACCTAAACCAACATCTGCGATAGATCTGCTATCTACACTTTTATATACGAGATCTTTGGTTTTGGCTTTAGCATCCTCGAAAGAAATGTTAGACGCTTTAGGTTTAGGTTCAGCGTTTATTTTATGGATTGTAGTATTATGTGATGATAAATCATATTCAATATAATGATTAGCTTCAAGCTTAAATATATTCTCGTAGATGGTGTGTGGTGCTGGGATATATGTTAGTCTAAAATAAAGATTTAAGCCTTTTTTTGAAATGTTAGGTCTGAAGTCTAATGTATTAATTATAGATTTTAATTCTGACGCCCAAATAAATTCCTTGTCAGTATGCGTGTAATACAATGGTTTTTCTCCAAAGAAATCGCGTGCAATAAATAGTTTGTTAAGATTTTTATCATAGATGCTAAAACCGTACATGCCATCTAGCCATTGAAAGGATTCTACTCCGTATTTTTCATAGGCTTTTAAGATTACTTCGGTATCACTAGATGTTTCAAAAGTTACGCCTTCGGATTCTAATTTCGATTTTAAGACTTTGTAATTATAGATTTCGCCATTGAATACAATAACAATTTGCTTATCATCTGAAAAGATAGGTTGTTGACCTGATGATAAATCAATAATAGACAACCTACGCATTGCCATACCAACTGTTAATTGGTCGTTTTCTTCAGAAAATACGCCGTCTTCATCTGGTCCTCTATGAATAATGAGGTCATTCATGGAGTTAAGGATGGAGGTGATGTCGTCTTTTTTTCTGTTCGTTTTGGCGATGATGCCGTTAATTCCACACATCTATTCTATTATTAATTCTGTATAAAGAAATTAAATTTTTTATAAATACTTTTTAACTCATAGTCTTTTGAGCGTTGTAAACTCAACTTGCTAAATTTTTCTCTTTGTTTTGGATTATTATGAAAATAATCTAAAGCTTTACTTAATCCAATATCATCATCATTATTGACAAGTAAGCCGTATTTGGCAATAAAAAACTCACCGTTGTTAATATTGACTTCATTGTTTTCATTTAATAATTCTAGTGGGCCAGACAAACAATTAGTTGATATACTAGGTAGACCCATGGCCATAGCTTCAATTAACGCATTTGGAAATCCTTCGGTGAAAGATGAAAGTACAAAACATTGGCTATCTACTAAATAATCATTCACATTTTTTACTTTCCCTATTAGAGCGATGCTGCCTTCAAGTTGAAATTTGTTTATTTCATTTTGCAAATAATCCTTTAAATCTCCACTTCCAAGTATTGAAAAGTTATAATTAAAAGCTGATTCATTTATTGCTCGAATAACCATTATTTGATTTTTTCTTTTAATTAAACTTCCTGCGGTGATTACTTTTAATGTATCCACAGAAGTATTTAATTTTTCAGAATCTATTAATGATTTAGGTGTTTCTATAGGGTTATAAATAACTTCCATTGGGATATCAACACCAAAGTTATCTTTTAAATCTCTATTTATGTGCACAGAATTTGAAAATAATTTATCACATCTATTATAAAAAATTGGATAAAATAATTTAGAAATATAAAGTGATAGCTTACTGGATACATTATCGGAAGGAAAACCTCTTTCACTAATAATAGTCTTTACCTTTTTGTTGAATGTAGAAATAATACCATTGATTAAGTTTGGAAAGGCTAAAAAAGAGACTGAGATAGCGATATGCTCTGTTTTAACTAAACGATAATACTTTATTATAAACTTATAGGCATCGATAATTTTTAAATAGAAGGGCCTGTCAGGCCCTTTATTAGAAAGGACAATAACATTAACATCTTCTGGAATTGGAAAATGAACCTCATCATAAAATATAACTAAATATACATTATAATTATGTACTAACTTCTTAAGGAGTAGACTGATCACCTTTTCGGCACCTCCACTACCTAGAGATATGCAAAGTATGCTAATATTTTGTTTTGAGTTTGGGGCCATAATTTATTCATTCTTCTACAATAATTATTCAAAAATAGTTAGGTCTATATATGAATAAAAAATAATTCTTAATTACCTTCGGTGTCAAATATAAGTGGTACATATTTTAAAAAAACATTTCTTCGATTTCTTGAGCACTTTTAATGTTTAATAGCTTAATTAGCGACTGATTTTTTTCTTACAAAGGGAATATTTTGATTTTTATAGTTGAAAAAATTAAGTTGTTAAGAATATTTTAATTTAAGAGGTCTAGAAATAGTTGTTCATAATCTCGTATTATTTTGTCTTTATTAAACTTTTTATTTACATGCTCACTGATTTTTTTCGGATTCCATACTTTTTCTTCTTGAAGCTTTTTTAAGAACTCATTTTCATTTTCAACGATGTAGCCATTTATACCATTGGTAACAATTTCTTTTGTTCCTCCTGGTGCATTAAATGCTATAACAGGTAAACCTACTGTACAACTTTCTAGTAAAGCATTTGGGAACCCTTCAGAATAAGATCCTTGTAAAAACATGTCGTGTTTAATTAAGTGGCTAAACACATCGTCAGAATACTCAATATGATTAACTTTGTCAGTTAAATTAAGATCATTAATTTTATTTAAAATGTCTTCTTTATTACTACCTGTACCAATTATGGTAAATTCAAAAGGAATGGTAAGTCGGCTGAGAATATTTAAAAGCCTGGCTTGGCCTTTTATTTTGACCATTCTTCCTACCGTGATAAATTTTTTAACGTGATTTACTTTCTTACTGTCTTTTTTTAAAACACTAATTTGAGTTACAGGATTGTGAATAATTTTTATTTTGTTCTCATTAATATTATAAATTTGAAGAAAATCGTCTTTCATATCAGTAGACTGACAAATAATATAATCAAGATTTTTAATACCAATCTGTTCGGTATTAATTAAGTAAGAAATTAATGATTTTTTCTTCTGCTTTTTGTATTTAGAAGCAATGTTGGTAATGGTAGCGTGTCTTCCAATAAATTTTATCTTAGGAAAAAACTTAGAAATTAAACCCATCATTATATTTAAATGAGTAATTGAACTCACTACAATCTGAGGTTTGCACTTTGCTAATAATTTAATGATTCCTGTTGCACCAGAAAGTACACGTGTTTTATTTAAATATATAACTGATAGATCAGAAGTATCGTATTTGTTATCTTTTTCAAAACCAATAACAATTAAAGTGATATCAAACTTAGTCTTATTTAAGTTTTTAGATACAAAAGTGATAACGCGCTCTGCACCACCAGCATATAATGTTGGTAAAACGAAGAAAACTTTGATCTTGTTTTTATCCATTATTAATATTTAATTTTAATAGCTGTCCAAATCTAAGATCGCATCCTTCAGTTTTGAATTTTTGTGTACCAGAATGATGATGAAATGTAATTTCACCAAAGTAAATTTGCCCTTTTACAGCATAAAAGTCAACTCTTGAATAAATAAAGTCTTTAGCTATTTTTTCAGCTAAACCCTTCATTTTCTCAAACAATTTTGGCTTTGCTTCTAACTCTCCATTTTCGTATTGCCATACACATGGAATAAAATCCCAATTAGGGTCATATAAATTTCTCCTGCGGTCTCCAAAACGAGCAATATCTACGTGTACAAAAGCTAATTTACCATTAAAACAATGGAATTTATAATCGTTTGGAATTTCACCATTTTCAGTTGTCAAAAGTTCTTCTACAATTATTCTTGGTTCAATATTTTTATATTGCCATTCTCTTGTTGAATAGTAAAAATTTTCTTTTAAGCTGCGTTTAAATGCTTTTTGTACTTGCTTCCAATCTACGGAAGATTTATTTTTAACAATAACATAGCCACCACTGTCATGATTGTTTTTTATAATAAAACTTGTATCAGGTAAATTTTCAGGTTTAATATCGTCTGCATTTTTTGTGTGATATATTAGTGGAATTAAATATTGGTCTCCAATTTTTTCAGATATATATGATCGGACTGTGTATTTATCTGCGACTCGGGTATGCAAATTTGTTCTATCATATAATTTTAACCAAGTAATTTTTTCATTTAAAGTCTGAGGATTATTTAGGTCGATAGAGTAGCCCATATATTTTTTGAAATACCATTCTATAAACAGCTTGTCTGGGATAAGTTTTATTCCAAATTCATATAGCTTGTAGAAAGGTCTCAGTAAATTATAGCCCAAGTCAGAATTTCGATATAAATTTGAAATTCTACTTCTAATGGTTTTTTTCTTTAAATAGCTCATGCCTTATTAATTTTGTTATGTCTACACTGCCTAATACTTTAGCTGGTATTCCAGCTATGATTGTATGTTCTTCCTCAAATGACTTATTTACTACAGCATTAGCACCTATAGCTGTATTGTTAGGTATCCTAATATTTCCAAATATTTTAGCGCCTGGAGCTATGTATACGTTGTCACCCAAAATTGGACCTTGAATTTCACCACCAGAAGCACCAATATTGACACAAGCATGTATTCTACAATTAGCACCAATCCTAGTCGTATAATTAATTATTATCGTGCCATAATGTACTATTGACAGTCCTGGGCCAAAAATATTGATTGGAATAGAAAAATTAAGTTTCACAGACATTGACCTATAACGATATTTCAGATATACTATGTATAATTTGTATAGGCCTTTATTTTTGCAATTAACATAATATTCTAGTTTCCTCATTAATCTTTGAAAACGCCAAATAGGATTTGGCAAAAGTAAGTTTTTTACTTTACTCAATACGTTATCGTTATTAATCTCTAAAGCAATACGGTCACGTTCCAAATAATTACTATAATCAATCTTATTTTGTATCATTTATTTTATACATCATTAATTTAAATTTAAACTAATTTAGTTTAAAGGTCGTTTTCAATAGGATTTTTATGCGTGTCCAAAATATTCTAAAACTTTTATTAAAAATGTATAAAAGTGCACCGTAGATAAAAATAATGAATAAACTTACTTTAAAACTATATATAACCCAATTTAAAAAATTCATGTCATACTCTCGAGATATAAAATGATTAATACAAAAATCTACAAATAAACAAGATAATACGAAGCTTATCAGTATAGATGTCAATCCTTTCCAATAAATTAAAACACTTTTTTCAAAACCGTGTTTAAATAAATAATACGGTTTCCATAAAATACCAATAATAAAAAGACTACTTACTGTCCCTGCTACAATTCCAGAGATACCGTAGAAGCTACCTAGAGTAAAAGAAACAATTAAATTTATTGCGGCTTCAGATATAGCAGCCCATATATCAGAATACAAACCGTAGGCGTTCTTAAAGCGATTTATAGTTGCCGTTATTTGCATCATGAAAAAATTAGAAATAAATAAAATAAGAATAATTTTTGAAAGCACATATTTTTCACCCAACCAAAGTAAAATTAGTTCATCCATGGTATAATAAATTGCTAAACTAAAAAAGCCAGCAATAAAAAATTGAATTGAAACCAGTTCCCAAAATACTTTATTCACATTATCTTTATCATCTTCAGCAATTAGGTTCCCGACCGCAGAGCCAGTGCCAGCAAAGGCCATCATGATAAGACTATTTAATTTAGAAAACACCAAAAAATAATTACCGAAAAGTGCTACACTTTGCAAATTAATTAACCCATAAATTAATAAGTTGTCTGTTCCACTCTTAACGAAGTCGCTCATTTTATGAAAAAAGACTTGTTTTACTTTTTTTATAATCTCTGGATATTCTTTGATAACGGATGATTTTCCATTATAATGGATCATAAGCCATGGGTAAGTCTGTGATATCTTTCGTCTAAGTAATACACTATAAATGATGCTGAAGATAAGTTCTAAAATGATATATAAATAAAAATTTTTGTAATAAAGAACTATAATAACCTGTAGTAATACACGTACGATATGAAAGCTTTGAAAATACTTCTGAATTATATACCCTTTTTGATCGGCACCAAATAAACTAGCATGATAGTTTACAAAATAAGCTAAGAGTGTTGAGATCATTAAAGCGTAAAACACAAAATAAATTAGAAATAATGAAAACTTAGTGTCAGAAAATATCCATGGAAAAAATAGGGAAATAATTATACCTACAGCAAGTATGGATGTACCAATTTTTTTATAAAGTACACCTAATAATGCTATAATTTTATTTATTTCCTTTTGGTTGTTGGTATATAAGGGTTTATATAAAGTAAAACCTATTGCAGTTCCTATACCTAATTCTGCTAAATTTAAAAAACCGAGAATACTTCTTAAAGTTGATTCTAAACCAATAAAGTCATCACCTAGTTCATCTAAGAAAATTTTTCTAGAAAAAAATTGAATAAAAATTGAAATGGTGAAAAAAAACACACCAACCTTTGCGTTTTTTAAAGATTTGGAGACTCTAGACATTTTATTTTTTTTTCAATAAGCTATAAGAAAAATTAACCATATAGTTTTATATACGAAGTTAATAGGTTGCTAATATTAGAAAATGAAACTATAATGTTGAATTTTTTTGTCAATTAACAATTATAGACGTCGAATGTACAATTCCACATCTTTTTCGAGGTTAAATTTTCGTATTTCTAAGTTTTTCTAAGAATTTATTCTTAGTCTCTATATTTTGTTCTGTAAGAAAAAAATGTATTTAGTTAAAGTTGACATTGATATAATCCTTATCTCGTTTATTAGCGTAAATACAAGTGTTAAATGCAAAGATTATAAAATAATAAGTTTAATCTTACTTTTATGAACATTTCATCGAATTTTATTGCGTTTAATATTTTTAATCGGAATATTTTCATTTTATTGTACATGCCCTAATAAGTCTAACTGAACAAATAAACCATTATGCCCCTAAAAAAAATACAAAAGTATACTAAAAAACTATTATTAATTTTATTTCTAACTTTTAGCTTTCTATGTATTAGTGCTCAGCAGCAATTGGCATTCCCTACAGCTATGGGTGCAGGTGCGTACTCTACAGGTGGAAGAGGTGGGGAAGTAGTTCATGTCACAAATTTAAATGACAGTGGTGTTGGATCTTTTAGATGGGCATTAACAGACGCTTCTAACAAAGGAGTAAGTAGAACTATCGTTTTTGATGTAAGTGGTGTTATAGAATTACAATCAAATATATATGCAAGTAATGGTCCTGGAGACGAAGGTGGTTATGCTGATGGTATAACAATAGCTGGTCAGACTGCTCCTGAGGGAGGTATAACAATTACAGGTGGTAAAATATTTTTAATAGCTATTGATGATGTTGTAATTAGGTATGTTAAGTTTAGGTCGACAACCAATGTTTCTGGATGCTTACAATCACAAGACGCAAACAATGTTATCTTTGATCATTTATCGGGCAGTCATGTTGAGAGTGCAGAAGTTACCTTTAGTATGGTATCTAATAATGAAAATATCGAAGCATCTGGTAAGACAATTCAAAATTGTTTAATATATGATTCAGGGTTAGGGTTTATAATAGGAGATACAACTCCACCTAATGATTCTCACAACGAAGAATACACTATTATAAATAACCTTTTTGTAAATGTAGGTCACAGGTCTCCTGGAAAAATAGGAGGAGCTGTAAGGTTAGATATTATAAATAATACAGTTCATAATTGGTTTGCTCGGTTAATTAGATTAGATGATTGGTCATATACACTCAACCATATTGGTAATTATTATTCGACAGGAGGAAGAAGCACACAGTTAGCAAATACAGCTTATTTTGGAACAAATAATGGAGCGATATATGATAATGATAATTATTTAGACTCTAATTTTACGGGTTATGAATGGACTGATTTCTCACAGCCGAGAGTAGATCCGTTGCCAGAATCAAGTTTCGTAAGTACTGCTTTTAACTTTAATAATTCTGAGACTTTAAATATCAGAACTTCTTTAGATTTAAAAACTGAAGTTTTACCTTATGTTGGATCTTATAAATACATTAACGATAATGGAGTAGTCATTGAGGATAGAGACATAATTGATTCTTCTGCTATTAATAAAGCACTAACAGAATTTCAAGGAGATACTTCTGAGGACGTTACTTATGATATTACAATTCCCGAAATACCTACTTCATATAATACTAGACCATCTAGCTTTTATCAAAGTAACCCTAATATACCTGAAGCTTATTTAGTAAATAGAGGTATAGAAGGCAGTGTAACTATTCATAATCAAATACAACCATCAGGTTATACATTATTAGAAGAATATCTAAATGGGGTAGATAATGATGTTTCGGCAGTTGCCATAGGTGTCGAGAGCATAGCAGTAACTCCAAGTACTGCAGAACTTATAATAACCGATAGCCTACAATTAACAGCAACATTTACACCATCAAATGCCACTAATCAAGAAGGCACATGGACATCCGGAGATGAAGACATTGCAATTGTAGATGCTAATGGTCTTGTAACACCTATTTCTATAGGTGAGGTCACCATAACATTTACAACAGATGATGGGGACTTTACGGACACCTCCGAAATAACGGTTTTTCCTGAAGCGCTCGATCCGAGCGCAGGTGTTGACCAACAGATTTGTGAAGGTGAAAGCACCACACTAACAGCGAGTGGTGGGACAAGTTACGTTTGGAGCACAGGTGAAACTTCCGAGAGTATTGAAGTTACACCTGAGGAAACTACGTCTTTTATAGTTACAGTTTCTGATGATTTTGAGCAGTCAGAAGATGTTAGTGTAACAGTTACTGTAAACCCTATTCCAGCTGCAAATGCCGGAGAAGATCAATCTATATGTGAAGGTAGTTCGACTATTTTAACAGCGACAGGTGGAACGTCATACTTATGGAGTACTGGTGATACAACTGCTTCAATAGAAGTGAGTCCAACTTATGAAACAACTTATAGTGTTGAAGTAAGTAATGATTATTGTTCAAGTTCAGATGATGTCACAATTTATGTAAATACGGCACCAGAAATTTTGATATCTGAGAATATTGTGATTATGGAAGGGGAATCAACGACGCTTACAGTTAGTGGTGGTGAAACTTACGCATGGAGTACAGGTGAAACTACTGAATCAATTTCAGTAAATCCAATTAATACAACAACTTATTCGGTGAGTGCTAATGGACCAAATGGTTGTTTAAATAGTGCAGAGGTTACTGTAACCGTAATTCCAGAGCTTATAGCCATTGCTGGAGGGGATGAATCAATTTGTAGTGGTGAGACCATCACTTTATCTGCGTCAGGAGGATCTAATTACATATGGAATACTGGATATTTAGGTTCAGAATTAACCGTTAGTCCAACAGAGACAACAACCTACACAGTTACTGTAGAAAATGAATTTGGTTATTCCGATACTGATGACGTTACCGTTTTTGTAAATGATTTACCAAATATTTCAATTAACGAAGATCTTTTTGTGTTGAATGGCAATTCTGTAACGCTTACCGCGACTGGCGGAAACACTTACTCGTGGAGTACAGGTGAATCTACTTCAGAAATTACCGTTAGTCCAGATGTGACAACGACATATACTGTTACAGGATTTTCGGAAGCAGGCTGTCAAAGTGTAGCTGAAGTGGTTGTCACTGTGGTTGAAGATTTAGTGGCCAATGCCGGAAATGATATTACAATTTGTCTCGGTGAAAGTGTTACATTAAATGCATCAGGAGGAATAACTTACACATGGAGTACAGGTGATACAGGAGCAACACAAACATTTTCACCAACAGAAACTACGACTTACACAGTTACAGTAACAGATGGGTTTGGAAATTCGGATACAGATGATGTTACGATTACAGTAAACTCTCTTCCCATAGCATTTGCTGGTGAAGATAAAACAATATGTCAAGGTGAATCAGTTGAGCTTGTAGCAGAAGGTGGAGATTCTTACTTATGGAGTACTGGTGAAACAACTACAGCAATAAATGTAAACCCTAATGAAGATACCATTTATACAGTTGAAGTGTTTGCAAATGATTGTTCTGCTACGGATGATGTTGCCGTGTTTGTTATGGCTGCACCAGAGTTAATTGTGAGTGATGCGATGACAATTGTTTCAGGGAGTTCAACTATAATTGAAGCATCAGGGGCTGATTCTTATGTATGGTCTACTGGTGAAACTACTAGTGCAGTAGAAGTTAATCCTATAGAAACAACGACGTATTCTGTAACAGGTTTTTCTTTTAATAGTTGTCAAATTACTAAAGAAATTACAGTGACTGTAATAGCGGAAGTTCTTGCAGATGCAGGTGATGATGTTTCAATATGTAGTGGTGAAAGTGTGACATTAATAGCTTCGGGTGGACCTGAATTTTTCTGGGATACAGGAGATACAAGTGCTTCGGTAACTGTGAGTCCTATAGAAACAACGACTTATACAGTGACCGTAACGGATAATTTTGGTAACTCGGATACTGATAGTGTAATAGTGACAGTTAATGACTTACCAAGTTTAACCTTATCGGAAGATGTAACTATAACTGAAGGGGAAATCGTTAACCTTGCTGCTAGTGGTGCAGAAACTTATCAATGGAGTACAGGTGATACTTCAAGTACTATTTCGGTAAGTCCAATAGAAACAACAATTTACACGGTTACAGGTTACTCAGTAACAGGTTGTGAAGTTACTGAACAAGTTACAGTAAGTGTTGTTGTAGACGTTATCGCTGATGCAGGAAATGATGTTTCAATATGTAATGGTGAAAACGTAACGTTAACGGCTATTGGTGGTGGTGATTATACTTGGAATACAGGA
>NZ_JAHKPN010000005.1 GCF_018860545.1 Winogradskyella psychrotolerans
CGAAGGCAGGAATCCATAATTAGCAAAAAAAAGTAGATTCCTGCTTTCGCAGGAATGACAGAAATGAGCAAAAAAAAAGTACTAATCGTAACCTATTATTGGCCACCAGCTGGAGGTCCAGGCGTACAGCGTTGGTTAAAATTTGTGAAGTACTTGCCTGAGTTTGGTATTGAACCTGTAGTCTATTGCCCTGAAAATCCAAACTATCCTATAAGGGATGAAAGTTTGGTGCATGACATCCCGAAAGCTATTACCGTTTTAAAACAACCGATAAATGAACCTTATGGTTTAGCGAGTCTGTTTTCAAAAGAGAAATCTAAAAAAATAAGTTCTGGCGTGATTCCTAAAGCTAAAAAGCAATCTTTTATAGAAAAAGCGATGCTTTATGTACGAGGGAATTTCTTTATTCCCGATGCTCGTAAAAATTGGATACAACCATCGGTTAAATTTCTTTCAAGTTATATAAAAGAGCATCAGATTGAAACGATAATTACGACTGGTCCACCGCACAGTTTACATCTTATAGGTTTACAATTAAAGGCAGGATTAGGTGTCAAATGGTTTGCTGATTTTAGAGACCCTTGGACAACGATTGGCTATCATAAAGAGTTAAAACTTACGAAGGCTTCAAAAGCAAAACATATCGATTTAGAACATAAGGTTTTAAATGCTGCTGATGACATTATAGTAACGAGTAATCATACCAAAAACGAGTTTCAAACTAAAACGCGTCAACCTATTTCGGTTATTACTAATGGTTATGATGTTCATAGTATAAGCGTAAAAGAAAAAGACGAGAAGTTTACGTTATCACATATAGGCTCGTTATTATCGGAGCGAAATCCTGTAGTGCTATGGAAAACACTTTCAGAATTAATACAAGAAAATGAATCATTTTCAAAAGCTTTTAAATTACAATTAATAGGAGTTGTGAGTGATGATGTGATTGAGTCTATACATCAGAACGGGTTACAAAGTCATGTGGATGTAGTTGGCTACGTTAGCCATGATGACGCGTTAAGGTTTCAAATGAAATCACAATTATTATTGTTAATTGAAATTGATTCAGACGACACTAAAGCCATCATTCCAGGAAAAGTTTTTGAATATCTCATTTCTGAAACACCAATTTTAGCCATTGGCCCAAGAGATTCAGATGTAGAACAAATTATCAAATCCACCAATACAGGAACGTATTTTAATTACCATCAAAAAGCGGAATTAAAAACGCAACTCGTAAGCTATTTTGAAGCGTTTCAAAACAATACACTAAGAGTACATGCTATCGGTTTACAACCATATAGCAGAAAAGCTCTGACGCAAAAATTAGCTCAGAGGATTTTAAACACTTAAATGACTTTTAATAAGGTTGTTAATGTAAAAATCTTTAGAGTAATTATTAGCAAATGTGAGGTTGTCCCCTTGAAGATTAGTGAGAAATAAAATGTTTTTTAGTTTGATGCTACCGAACGAAACTCTTAGGGTTGTGTATTCTAAAATCATTTTGGAATTTGATATTTTAAAGTTGTTATTTGTAAAGCTATGGGAATCGTATTAAACCAATCATTTAAAAACACCATCACAACCTATTTGGGTTTTGGGATTGGAGCTATTAATACACTCTTTCTTTACACCAATTTTTTATCAGATCAATATTATGGTTTAGTTGCGTTTTTATTGTCTGCAGCTAATATTATGATGCCGTTTATGGCCTTTGGTGTTCATAACGCGATTGTTAAATTCTATTCGTCTTTTAAATCTAAGAGCAGTATCAATAGTTTTTTAACGCTGATGCTGTTTCTGCCATTGGTGTTTATAATTCCCACAGGATTTATAGGTTATTTTGCCTATGATTCCATTGTCCGTTGGCTTGCTGGAGAGAACCAAATTGTAGAGAATTATGTCTGGCATATTTTTATTCTAGCCATTGCTATGGCTTATTTCGAAATCTTTTTTGCGTGGACAAAGGTGCAAATGCAAACGGTTTTTGGAAATGTAATGAAAGAGATATTTCACCGTGTAGGTATTATGATATTACTTTTTGCGGTGTATTTAGAGTGGTTAACAGTAGACAATTTTATAGTTGCAATGGTTGGAGTTTATGTTTTACGACTTCTAATTATGAAACTATATGCGTATTCGGTAAGATTCCCAACCTTAAAGTTTCGGAGATTAGAAAATCGTTTTTCCATATTAAAATATTCAGCCTTAATGATTATTGCTGGTTCTGTGGCGATGCTTATTTTGGATATTGATAAGTTTATGATCGGATTAATAGTACCCGATATTGAGCAAGTGGCTTACTATAGTGTAGCCATTTTTATAGCTACAGTTATTGCTGTTCCGCAACGCGCTATGCATCAAATTATGCTGCCACTAACGGCTAAATATCTTAACGAAAAGGACAATTTCGCTTTAGAAGATTTATACAAGCGAAGTTCTATGACGCTTTTAGCAGTGAGTGGTTTTATTTTTTTACTTATTATTTTAAATATCAATCAGCTTTATGAAATCCTTCCAGAAGAGTTTACAGGAGGACTTTTTGTAGTACTCATAGTAAGTCTAGCTAAGCTTTACGATAATGGTTTAGGAAATAATAATGCCATCCTATTTAATAGCGATTATTATAGAATGGTTTTATTTTTTGGAGTTATATTGGCACTAATGGCTATTGTACTGAATGCTGTTTTTATTCCTATTTATGGTATTGAAGGCTCCGCTTTTGCTACATTTTTGGCAGTATGTATTTACAATACAATTAAAATTATATTCGTAAAACAGAAATTTAATATGTTGCCATTTACTATAGGCTCAGCTAAAGTTATGCTAATATTAGTTGTATTATCTATGGTGTTCTACTTTTGGGAATTTCCATTTCATCCCATAGCTAATATCATTTTAAAATCTTTATTAATTGGTATCGTATATCTCATTCTTATTTATAAACTGAATGTGTCTGAAGATATTTCAGAACAAATAAAAAAGTACCTAAAACTTTAGGTACTTATAAAAACAAGAAATTCCCGTAAGGTGCTTTGAGGCATACGACAAACGGGAACTTCTAACCAACCAAAAAAACTTTTTATCCTCTAGATCGACTTGAGCTAGATCTTGTAGAACTTTGATTGCTAGTTCTACTACTTGCGTTTGATCTTGCTTTTACAGCCGACGACTTTGCTTTAGTAGATATACGAGAATTAGTTGTACTCGGTTTTCTAACGGATGAACTATTTCTTGTTACTGTTCTATTAGACACAGAAGAACTGCTTCTGGTCACATTAGAATTTGAACTTCTTGTAGGCGTTACATTTGTAGAGCGTTGCGTCTGAGTTCTACTAGGTGTAACGGTTCTAGTCGTTGTTCGTGTTGCGGTGCTTGTTCTTGTTGTTCTAGCCGGAGTTGAACTTCTTGTTGTTGAACGCGTTGGTGTTGCAGTACTTCTTGTCGATGTAGACCTTGTATTGGCGTTGCTTAAACGGTTTGCTCTTGTGCTCGTTATGGTTGTGTTTCTACGTTGTACTTGTGTTCTAATAGTACGTTCAGCACTGTTTCTCGGAGTTTGCGCATAACTAACATTTCTTCTAGTGGTAGTTGTTGTTCTTCTTACTGCATAACCATTGTCACGTCTTCCAATGTTATAATGTCTTACATTGTTAGTGTATGGTCTGTAATATATATGTCTTACTGGTGTATAATATTGTCTGTATGGGTTGATGTGAACAACACTAAAGTTCGCATGTGGTACCGCATAAAATCTGTGCCATGGTCTGTAAACGTACGATCTGTTGTAGATATTAATGAAGCCATCATATCTGTAGAATACATTGTTTCTGTAATATACATTTAATCCACCAACACGACTTATTCTACCAAAACTGTTATAATTGATAAAGATGTTTCCAATTTGGTTAACACGTCCATAATAATCATAATAGATAGGTGTGTTTTCAATTTGAATGATAGCACCAAATTCATCATATTGTACGTAAGGATTGTAATCATACCCTGTATTAAAACTCAAACTAAAACCAGGAGTATTAATTCCAACGCTTACATCTGGACCATAATTAGGTAAGTAAAAATCGAACTGACCATCAGCGAACACAGAAAATTCAATTCCTGCTTCATTAAATATGAAAGAATTACCATAACCTCTCACGTAGTTATTAATTGAAGACTCTGCTTCAGACGATGTTGTGTTGGTTGCGAATGCAGTTGTGCTTATAGCGACTAAAGTTGCAAATAAATATATAATTCGTTTCATAATAATTGGGTTTTAAATTAAACTCGGTTAGTATAAAACAAACAGCGTGCCAAAAATATAAATCTTTGATTGTTAGTGTATTCAAATTAAAGGTGACCGAAATAACTACAATTGGTGGTATGTGTTTTAGTATTAATACCTGAGATGTTGTAAATTTTATTACTTTTAAACCAAGACCAACAATTAACCATGAAACCGAATCAAATACATTGCCAGAATTGTGAACAACCTTTTGATGACAATTTTCAATTCTGTCCGCATTGTGGTCAAAAAGCAAATGATGAACTTACCATAGGTGTATTATTTTATAATACCATTAGCAATTACTTTTCATTTGATGCACGTTTCTTTAAAAGCTTTGTGCCTTTAATGTTTAAACCTGGGTATCTGCCTAAAGAATTTATAAAAGGAAAGCGTTTAATGTATTTGCATCCTGCACAGATGTATTTGTTTATTTCTGTATTATTCTTTTTTATTTTTTCGTTTACAGTTAGAGAACAAGTTTCTGATCTCAACAATAATTTTCTAGAGATTTTTGATAAAGATGGAACTATTGTTTTAGATTCTGTGCAAACAAGAAAAAGAGATTCGTTAAAGCATATAAATGATTCCATAGCTAGAAAGGAAGTTGCTCTTGCACTTAAGAAGAATAAATTTATTACTGGTATGAGTGATAAAGAAATAGATTCTATCACAAATCAAGAAAACCTTTACAAGCGGAAAGATGATTTCTTTGGTATTGATGAGTCACAAATCGATTCTTTAATAGGTGTAAATGCTTCTGATAAAGATATTTATATAGCCATGGGATTAGAAGAAGATGATGGTTGGTTAACGCGAAAAATATATACGCAGGTTCTTAAATTCTATAAAGACAAAGATGCAGGTAATATTTTAAGTAGATTTTACGATACTATACCGATTGCCTTATTTTTTGTACTACCAATTTTTGCATTAATACTTAAACTATTCTATATTGTTAGAGGGAGGTATGCACATCATTTGGTATTTAGTTTTTATTATTTCTCGTTTATTTTTACCGTTTTGAGTATCATATTTGGCATCAATTTAATTTATGAAATACCAGATTGGATAGATCTCTTAATTACTTTATCTTGTTTTATATACTTTTTTATCGCTATAAAACGCTTTTACCGTCAAGGTTGGTTTTTAAGTTTTATTAAAACGTCTTTAGTTACAATGCTCTTTTTTCCGGTGGTTTTAATTTCTACAATAACAATAATGGTATTTGCCTTTTTGTTTTATTAACCGTTAATAGAACCAGCATGCCAAATTGGAACATTTAAAAATGTACTCAACATCTCAGCATCTTTAATAATAGATTTTAAATTACCATGATCAACGACGTTTCTTCTAGAAGCATCATCTAAAACTAAGTTGAGCTCAAAACTTTTGTAGGAACCGTCATCACTTTGAACGTGCTCGCCAATAATTTGAATTGCAATAATTGATTTTAAAGGTAGATAGTCTTCAGAGTGTTGCCGTCTCGATTTATGTAGTTTGAATTGGTAAGTCGTGTAATAAAGCCCTTGTTGCTTGTCGAATACTCTTGGTTTGTAAAATATATAAAACATAAAACCACCAGCTCCAGCAAATAGTAACCCAAAAAGGATGAGAAACCAATTGATTGAAACGGTCTCAATATTACTTTTAAATATGGGTAATATGGCAAAAAATAAAACTCCGAAGCCTACAGCAAAAAATACAAAACTGAAGATAGCGGCCCCAATGGAAGGTTTGTATATTAATTTAGACGGGTTTGCTTGAATTAAAACATTGGTTTTAAAACTTGCTCCACCATATTTTAAAGGAGCCGTTGAAACTTTAGATTTTATGGTGTCAGTAGGACTAAATGAATTTTCTCCAGCTTCAATAACTTCGTCGTGAAAACCTTCAGGTAAATCCATCTTATAATTTCTCTTTTAAATATTTACCTGTGACTGAATTTTTGTTTTTTATAATCTCTTCAGGTGTTCCGGAAGCTACGAGTTGTCCGCCATGTTTTCCGCCTTCAGGACCTAAATCAATGATGTAATCGGCACATTTAATCAAATCAATATTGTGTTCAATGACAATAATTGAATGGCCTTTGGCAATTAACGCTTGAAAGGATTTCAATAACTTTTTAATATCGTGAAAATGAAGTCCTGTGGTTGGTTCATCAAATATAAAAAGGGCATTATCACTTTTACTACCTTTTCCTAAAAATGTCGCCAGTTTTATGCGTTGTGCTTCACCACCAGAAAGGGTAGAAGAGGATTGTCCTAAAGTTACATAACCTAAACCAACATCTTGAAGTGGTTGTAATTTACCTTGAATTTTAGTTTGCTTATGGCTTTTGAAAAAATCAATAGCATCATCAATCGTAAGGTTTAGAATGTCATCAATAGATTTACCTTCAAATTTGACTTCTAAGACTTCTTTTTTAAAGCGTTTGCCGCCACAAGTATCGCAAGTTAAATGCACATCGGCCATAAACTGCATTTCAATAGTAACTTCTCCTTCACCTTTACAAGTTTCACAACGTCCACCATCGACATTGAAACTAAAATGTTTTGCCGCATAATTTCGGATGTTACTCAGTTTTTGAGACGCGAATAAGGCGCGTATATCATCATAAGCTTTAATATAGGTCACAGGATTAGAACGGGAAGAGCGACCAATAGGATTCTGATCTACAAATTCGACATGTTGAATATTGCTATGATTGCCTTTTATTTCAGACACCTGACCAATTTTATCACTAAATCCTGTGAGCTTCTTTTGAATAGCAGGAAACAAAATCTTTTTGACCAATGTACTTTTTCCACTTCCAGAAACTCCCGTAATAACCGTTAGCATTTCTAAGGGAAATGTAACATCTACATTTTTTAAATTATTCTCACGAGCACCAACAATTTCAATATTATATTTTGAAGTTCTTCGTTTTTTAGGGACTTCAATTTCTAAGTCACCATTTAAGTAATTTGCTGTGAGTGTATCTGCGGATAAAATGTCTTCAAAATTTCCAACAGCAACGACTTCACCACCGAGAGTTCCAGCTTCTGGTCCTATATCAATAATAGAATCAGCAGCTTTCATAATATCCTCATCATGTTCTACGACGATGACTGTATTTCCTAAATCTCGTAACGATTTTAACACCTCGATTAAACGTTCGGTATCTTTGGGGTGTAGGCCAATGCTAGGTTCGTCTAAAATATACATAGACCCAACAAGACTGCTGCCTAATGATGTTGCTAAGTTGATGCGCTGACTTTCTCCTCCGGAAAGTGTATTCGATTTTCGGTTTAAGGTTAGATAATTTAAACCCACATTAGATAAAAATCCTAGGCGAGTGTTGATTTCTGTTAACAAACGTTTTGCTATTTTAGTATCACTATCACTTAACGTCAAATTTTTAAAAAACACCGTTAATTCATCTATTGGTAAGTCGACTAAATCTGTAATAGTCGCATTATCAATTCTAACATAACTAGCCTCTACACGTAAGCGTTTGCCTTTACACACGCTACATTTTGTTTTACCACGATACCGTGATAACATCACACGATTCTGAATTTTGTAAGCCTTTGATTCGAGTTCCGCAAAGAAATCATCTAAGCCTTCAAAATATGTATTGCCTTTCCAAATGAGCGCTTTGTGTTCATCACTTAATTGAAAATAGGGTTTATGAATTGGAAAATCGAACTGATGTGAGTTATTTACTAATTGATCTCTATACCAACTCATACTGTCGCCTCTCCAAGGGAAAATGGCATTTTCAAAAACAGACAAGGCTGTATTTGGAATGACTAGATCATCATCAATACCAATAACATCTCCATAGCCTTCACATTTAGGACAGGCGCCATACGGATTATTAAAGCTGAACAAATGGGCATTCGGTTCCAAAAAAGACATGCCATCTAATTCAAACTTATTATTAAACGTCGTTTGTTTTTTATCGGCAAGCGATTCTATAATACAAGTGCCAACACCTTCGTAAAAAGCAGTTCCTACAGCATCTGCCAAGCGGTTAAGGAAATCTTCATCATTTTTGAATACAATTCTATCGACAACTAAGAATAGATTTTTATCTGATTTAATAGTTTGTTTTAAGGCATCATCAATTCTTACAACGTCGTCCTTTACCTTAATACGCGCATAACCTTGCTGTTGCAGTGTTTGCAACTTGTTTTCAACAGTTCGTCCTTCTTCTAAAATAATAGGTGCTAAAAGCAGTAGTTTACTACCTTCTTCAAATTTTGAAATGAAATTAATCACATCAGAAACCGTATGTTTTTTTACTTCTTCACCCGAAATAGGCGAGTAGGTCTTACCGATTCTTGCGAATAATAATTTAAGATAATCGTAAATTTCTGTTGTAGTACCAACTGTAGAACGTGGATTTGTAGAATTCACTTTTTGCTCAATCGCAATAGCAGGTGCAATACCTTTAATGTAATCTACTTTTGGTTTGTTGAGTCGACCTAAAAACTGACGTGCATAACTACTTAAACTTTCTACATAACGTCTTTGACCTTCTGCATATAAGGTATCAAATGCTAAACTAGACTTTCCAGAACCAGATAAGCCTGTAATAACCACCAATTTATTTCTAGGAATGACAACATCAATATTTTTAAGGTTATGCAATTTTGCACCTTTAATAATGATATTTTCCTTTGGGCTAACGTCTAAAACAGTTGTATTCATAGGTAATATTAAGTTCTAAGTTTGCAAAGATACTATATAGCTCGTAAAGATTTAACTATGTTGTATAATTCATCTCTGATGATAAGGATGGTGACTTTTTATTTGAAAAAAGACCGTTGAATTGATAGATAGTGGAATTATTATTTAACCCTTTCATAGTGCAAGCGGATTTCAATTAAATGATCCAGTTTAAAAATGCTGAGAAAGGTTTTGAGCTCAATTATTTCACGTTGTTTGTTAGCTTGATCAGGCTTCCATTTTAAGAATAAAGCGTTTAATAATCATATTCTTAACAATAATGTAGCCTATAATCACTTTTTTCATCCATTAAAGGCGCACTTTATCCGATAAAATGTTAAATTTTAGTACTTTTTTTTGTTTAATTGGAATGATTGTTGTTATATTTGAAACTTATTCATAATTCAAAAACCATCTGCGTATAGCATAATATTACTTTTAGAACACAGCTAGTAACCCCAAACTTAGTAAGCAACTACTAAGGACTAAAGTAATTATTATGAGAAAAGAACTTATCCAAGACGCAACGTTGGTCAGCAACTACATTAACGGTGACGAGAGCGCACTTTCAGTTTTAATTGAAAGGCATAAGCAAAAAATTTATAGTTTTATTTATTCTAAGGTCTATGATAGAGATGTTACTGAAGATGTTTTTCAGGATACGTTTATCAAGGTCATCAAGAACTTAAAACGCGGTAAATATAATGAAGAAGGTAAGTTTTTGCCTTGGGTTATGCGTATTGCTCATAATTTAGTTATTGACCATTTTAGAAAAAATAGTCGTATGCCAAAATTTGATAATGCTGGTGAATTTAGTATTTTCTCTGTACTAAGTGATTCAACTTTAAATGCTGAGAAAGTACTGATTAAAGATCAGGTTGAATCTGATGTGAGACGTATTATTGAAGAATTACCAGATGACCAAAAGCAAGTGCTTTTAATGCGTATGTACCAAGATATGAGTTTTAAAGAAATCTCAGAGCGGACAGGTGTAAGTATTAATACCGCTTTAGGTAGAATGCGTTACGCACTAATTAATATGCGTAAGGTAATTGAACAAAATAATATTATTTTGACTAATTGATACAATAAAGGATATTCTATTACGTTTTTGCTATATATAAACTTATAAATAGCTAAAATGGCAAAAATTTACTCTAGTACTTCCCCAAGAAATAATAATTTATTACCAAAAGATGAAACTATAAGTTTCCTTTTGAATTACTCAAAGGCTTTAAGTGTTATAGATTATAATAAATTGAAGTTTGAAGCACTTCTAAATTAATTAAAGGAAAAATCCTGATGTGAAAGCTTCAGGATTTTTTTGTAAAGAGCAACGCTTCATAATTTTGAGTTGTTAGATATTCTTGTTTTAAATCTTTTAGATATTCTATTGTCTTTTCTCTTAAAGGATGCTTATCTAATAAGCAATTTTTAATATCCTCATCAAAAACGGTCAATATAATATACCAATGACCGGTTCTGTTTGAATAATTACCTTCAAACAAACGAGAATTTCCATTACTTTCCCGTTTAGCATCAATTAAAGCTAAGGGAAGATTCACGTTTTTATCCGTTCGTTCGGCTTCATGATAGGATAAATAAAGTGTTTGGCCTTCCAGTTCAAAAGGGACATTGTAGCCCACGTCAATATTATTTAGATTGTATTTTTTGTTGATGTAATTATAAAATTCTTCAGCATCTTTAGAGTCTTTAAAAATGAAAGCCGTTTCTCTTGGCATTTGTTTCTGAAACTTCCTTGCTTGCATAATTTTATAATCCTGATTCTTAAATTTTGGAGCAACCTATACAGGAATACAAGCGGTTACTATAATTACTAATAGTAGAATAATCAATTTTTTCATGGATGATTGATTTCAGCAAAGGCCTCAATAATTGTACCACTACAACTTGTGTTAGTGCTATGAAGTTATAAGCTGCAATCTATATACTCAATTACTGCATACTGCAATTGACCATTATTTCTTCTTCTTTTTATAATACTCATCTAAAACTGATTTTCTTCCAATGGTTTTAGTAATAATATCTTTTTCTAAATCCCAACCACGAGCAGGTGAATATTGTCTGCCGTACCAAATAATCTGGAGGTGTAAATCATTCCAAAGTTCTTCTGGGAATATGCGTTTGGCGTCTTTTTCGGTTTGTACTACATTTTTGCCATTGGTTAAATTCCAACGGTACATTAAGCGATGAATATGCGTGTCTACAGGAAACGCAGGTATGCCAAATGCTTGTGATAAAACTACTGCAGCCGTTTTATGTCCAACAGCTGGTAATTCTTCTAATGCTTCGTAGGTTTTAGGAACGTCTCCATTATGCTTATCAATCAATATTTGAGATAAGCCGTGAATCCCTTTACTTTTCATCGGAGATAAGCCAACAGGTTTGATGATCTCTCTGATTTCTTCGACACTTAATTTAATCATGTCGTACGGATTATCGGCACGTTCAAACAACAACGGAGTGATTTTATTCACGCGTACATCTGTACTTTGTGCCGACATTAAAACGGCGATTAATAAGGTATAAGGATCCTTATGATCTAATGGAATTGGAATTTCGGGATAGAGTTTATACAATGTATTTATAACGAAATTTACTTTTTCTTGTTTAGTCATTTTGTATTTTTACCTAATAAGAGATTTAATACAAATTTACGCAATTATGACACATTTAAAAGTAGGAGATAAGGCACCAAATTTTTCGGCTAACGATGAACAAGGCAATGTAATTTCATTATCCGATTATAAAGGGAAAAAATTAGTTGTTTTCTTTTATCCAAAAGCAAGTACTCCAGGTTGTACAGCAGAAGCTTGTAATCTTAATGACAGTTACGAACGTTTTAAAGCGCAAGGCTATGAGATTTTGGGAGTCAGTGCAGATAGTGCAAAAAGACAAACAAATTTTAAGACAAAATACGGATTTCAATATCCATTATTAGCAGACGAAGACAAAGCGGTTATTGAAGCTTTTGGTGTTTGGGGACCTAAGAAATTTATGGGTAAAGAATATGATGGTATTCACAGAACCACTTTTGTAATAAATGAAGATGGTGTGATTGAAGATGTTATTTCAAAAGTAAAAACCAAGGCTCATACTGAGCAGATTTTAGGCGAATAACAACCTATTAAGCAAAAAAAAAGCGACTATTACCTACCAAATGTAGAATAATAGTCGCTTTTTTATGTTTTAATCGTTTCTCAATTTTTATGCATCACCTCTTCAGATTCGCAACCAAATAAGCTCTTTTCCTTAATTAGTTTTGAAACTCCTTCCGGTAACATAGCTTCCCAACCGTCTTCGTTATTAGCAATCATTTTAAGAACGGTTCTAGAAAACACAGTAAGGTTGGAGGAATTGTAATCTGTAATATCGACAACTTTTCCATTGTATTTAAAGAATTTGTATAATTCTTTCATACGTGGATGCACTTTAAGGTTTTCACTGTCGGTTACACTACCATCTTCATTTTCCATAGGATATAAGTACACCCGTAAATCTTTGTAGAACAATTTTCCAAAGGCTTCTAAAATACCTCCACTTAAATGGCGGTAATATTTCTCGTCAAAAATATCGACAAGATTATTTACTCCCATAGCTAATCCCATTCTTGCTCTAGAATATTGAGAGAAGTACTCAACTAGCTTGTAATATTCTTGGAAGTTAGAAATTAATACCGTTTGTCCTAAAGAACACAATAATTTTGCACGATCCATAAAATCTTGCTCATCAATTTCACCTTCTGCTCTTAGATTAGATAATGTGATTTCGAAAATTACTTGTGTTTTATCCTTGTCAACTTTATTTTCTTTTATGAACATTTCGTAAGATTTCTCAAACATATCCATGTTGACTTTCGTTACAGGTCTAAAACTACCTCTAAGCGTTAAGATATTCTTTTTGTAAAGTACACGTGCTGGCAATACATTATTACCATCAGGTGCAAACATTACCGCATCAGTCATTCCGTTTTTAACCAATTGTAAACTCATTAGGCGATTATCGACGTTTTCAAAAACAGGACCTGAAAAATTAATCGTATCAATTTCTAGTTGGTCTTTATCTAAATGGTCGTATAAATAACGTAATAATTTACGAGGTTGGTTGTATTTATAAAAGGCACCATAAATTAAGTTAGTTCCTAATTTACCTAAGGTTTCTTGTTGTAAACGTGCATCAGTTTCTTTAAAACGAACGTGGATTATAATATCGTTATACTCCTCACTAGGCGCAACTTGATATTTAATACCAACCCAACCATGACCTTTAAATTTTTTTGCAAAATCTATGGTAGCAACGGTATTGGCATACGAGAAAAATATTTTGTTTGGATGCTTATCTCTAGTGATACGCTTTTCCATCAAGTTAACCTCGTGATTCAGCATCTTACGAAGTCTGGCTTCTGTAACATAACGTTTGTCATCTTCAATCCCATAAATCGCATCACTAAAATCTTTGTCGTAAGCAGACATAGCTTTGGCAATAGTTCCAGAAGCTCCTCCGGCTCTAAAAAACTGCCGTACAGTTTCTTGTCCAGCTCCAATTTCAGAGAATGTACCGTAAATATCTTTATTAAGGTTTATTCGTAAAGCTTTATCTGCTAGAGATGGAATATTTTCAAAATCAGAATCGCCTGTGTACGTTATGTCCTTCATAGATATTGGGTTTGCATCGTTTTAGCAAAGGTACTATTTTACTATTGCAAACAAAAAAATAAGTTTATTTTTGTGAATGCAATTCTGAATTGAAAATATAATAAATGTAACCCGTGTTTTTTTTCTTTATAATGAAATTGAAAGAAAAATAGAGCGTTTTTTTACGAGTATTACAATTTAGAGTCACATAAGAAATTCTATAGTTTTGAAAATTACGTTTTTAGGTACAGGTACATCGCAAGGAATTCCAATAATTGGGAGTGATCACCCGGTGTGTTTAAGTGAAAATCCTAAGGATAAACGTCTGCGTGTTTCTGTGTTAGTGGAATGGGACGATTTTAAGTTTGTGGTAGATTGTGGCCCTGATTTTAGACAGCAAATGCTTAGGGCTAAAGTCTCTAAAATTGATGGTATAATTTTTACTCATGAGCATGCCGATCATACCATGGGATTAGATGATATTCGACCTTTTTTTTTCCGACAAGGAGATATTGCCTTGTATGCACACCAGCGTGTGTTTAAATCTTTAGAGAAGCGTTTCGATTATATTTTTACTACTGAAGATAAATATCCTGGAGTTCCGAGTGTAACGACCACAGAAATTACGAATAATCCATTTGTGGTAGGACATCTTAAAGTAGTTCCAATTGAAGGCTTGCATTATAAGCTTCCAGTTTTTGGTTTCCGTTTTCATAAGTTTGCTTACTTAACAGATATGAAAACGATTGCTGATTCTGAAACTGAAAAACTTCAAAATTTAGAGGTTTTAGTGGTGAATGCCTTAAGAATTAAACCACATATTTCACATTTCAATTTAGAAGAAGCTTTAGAATTTATAGCTAAAGTAAAACCTAAACGTGCCTATTTAACACATATTAGCCATCTATTAGGTTTTCATGATGATGTGGAACAACTATTACCAGAAAACGTTTTTTTAGCATACGATAACTTAAAAATTAACATTTAGATATGAAGAGTAAAATTTTAATGTATTTATTTATTTTTTCAGTACTGTTGCTTATTTTTCAGTATGTGAATTCAAAAAATATTATTGATAAATATGAAGAAGATATTGTTAAAATAAAAGACAAAGTCGTTGAAAAAGATAAGGTCATTAAAGCTTTAGAGGAGCAGAATTTTGAATTAAGTTATTTTAATATTGATAGAAACGAAGATGCTTTATCGTATTTTGAAGCACTAGGTTACGATACTGAACAGTTGATTCCTGCTATAATTGATGGACTTTATAGTATGAATGATTATGAAGGGGAAGATCATCCAATCGTTCCTTACGTATCTATGACAGATTCTAAATTACTGATTAATAAAGTTAGAATTATGAATCATAAATGGATTGTTGCTAACTTTACGGATGGAGAATTTTGGGGTGAAATTTTTGTAACGTATACTATTGACGAAAACAACGACCTAAAGTATAAATTAGTGGAGTATTTCCTATATCCGAAGATTGGCTAAACCTCACCAAGATTTTATTTAGTTCAATTATGCAGAAGTTCTTTTTTTGTAATTTCTGCCATACCATAAGAGAATACCTGTAACTGGTAATGTTGCCGTTATTAAACTGATTAGGAAAGCGATAATTTTACCAACAATTCCACCAATGGCACCAATATGGATGTCATAATTCATTCGTAATATTTTATCTGCAAATTTTGCATCCTTATATTTTCCATAGATGGCAGGGGTTTCAATTTCTTTTAAAGTGTGTTGATCAAAAAAACGATAATCAGCATCGTAATAAAGTCCTTCACTGTTAGAAACTTCTACATAAATACTCTCGTCTTCCGTTTCTGGGTAATGTAACTCATAAGAAACCGCATTAGGTTCTTCCTTTTGAAGTTTTACAATAAGGTAATCCATAGGAACAGTACCATTGTCGCTCAAGGCTTCACTTTCGTTTTCAGGAATAATAAAAGCCGGTACTTTGTCACCGTCTGCAGCGATATAAACCACATATTTTAACCAATTGTAAGATATTACAGAACCAGTAAAGGCTATGATTAATGCAAAAGAACAGATATAAAATCCAACAACCGTATGTAAATCGAAGTTTTTACGTTTCCAACGTGTTGTTTTTTTCCAATCAAATTTTATACGTTGTTTTAAGTTTTTACGCTTTTTAGGTATCCATAAAATAAAACCTGAAATTATAATCAAAATAAAAATTAAGATCGAAGCAGCCACAACTTGTTCTCCTATCTCTTTTGGTAGCCAAAGTCGCATATGACCCTTAAGTATAAATGCAAAAAAGCCGGTTAGATGATTATCGACTTGTATAACTTCTCCGTTGTAAGGGTTTAAAAATACACTTTGGTAAAATTCTGGTTCAGCATCATAAAAAATAACTTCAATAGCATCTGTTTTCTTTTTGAAAATAGTGCCATGAATAGAATTATCAGGAAAAACTACACTCGCGTAATGCTTTGCTTCAGTCGGTGTAAGTAGAGGAGCATCTTGTGGTGTTACATATTTGTAATCATCGTAAGTTGCTTCTATTTCTTCTCTAAATGCCCAACAACAACCCGTTATAGCAACGACGAAAACAACAATTCCTGTTGCTAATCCTAAGATTTTATGTAGTTGAAAGATTATTTTTTTAGTTGTCATAAATTAATTGTTATTAAAAAAAGAGCAAACTTACAATTAAGCTTGCTCTTTCCATTATGGCTATTTAGAATTTATAAGTAAACGTACCAAGTAGCGATCGTGTTTGCTGTGGTGTTATTGTACTCCATCCAGAAAAATAGGTTTCATCACTAAGGTTATTTCCTTTTACACTTACTCTAAATGTATCAGTCTCATAATATAATGACGCATTAAAGATCGTATAAGCAGGAATATAGAAACTACCAGTTACCGATTGGTAATCCGTCATGGTATCATATTTAGATTGTCCATTAAATCCTGCGCCTACACCAAAGTTTTTAAAGAATTTGTAATCAGCCCAGAAGTTGTATGTGAACTCTGCACCAGATTCTCCGTAACGATTGCCTTCTAAAAATCTTGCTGAAGGCGAGTCTGTAATTTCAGAATCATTATAACTAAAGCCAGAGTGAATATTTAAGTTTGAAATAGGATTAGCATTAACCTCTAACTCAATTCCTTGACTATTAATTTCTAAATCTTGAGTTTGTGTTGCCCAGTAATACTTGTTGTCTACAGTAATGTTGTAATAACTTAATGTCGCTTCTAATTTATTATTAAAAAGGTTGGTTTTTGCTCCAACTTCAAATTGATTAGCTTGTTCAACATCAAAAGATTCTAGCGTTGTTGTTGGCTCACCTAAATCATCATAAGTTGTAACATATTGTGGGTTTACATAAGAAAAACCGTTTTGATAATTCGCAAAAATGGATAATTCGTTTAAAATTGGTTGATAAACAATTCCGAATTTTGGAGAAAACGTAGACTCGGTATATTCCGAATAGTCATCAGCATTAGTTTGTCGGTCTCCTTGATAATCAAATCTGTCATAACGCACACTTCCCATAACGGATAATGATGGTAAAATATTAATGACATCAGACACATAAGCACCAAAAATATTTTGACGAATGTCGCTATCTACATTTCCTATTCCGGATAAGGCAGCACTTAAATTTTCTTCATTCATTTCAGGTTCGCCGTAAATTAAATCACCATCAATATTTATAGTGTGTAAGTAGCCCCAATTAGAGCTGTTGTCAATAATATTATAGTCTAAGTAATCTACACCAACTAACAATTTGTTTTCTAAATCTCCAAGTTTAAATGTACCGGTAAAGTTTTGTTGTAGGTTGATGGTTTTAGTTTTAGAATCAGTGTCTTGTGCGTATAATGCAAAGTTTTCGGTACCAACAACTACAGGAAAGTTACTGTAATCTGCCGTATTCCATAAATAGGTATAGTAGCCTAAGGATTCTGCTAAACCTCCAGAAATTAAGGTTTGGGAAGACCACTGATCAGAGATTTTCCAAGCCACTTCTCCACGGTAATTTTGGGTAAGGTTGCTAATAGTCACATCGTTGCTTGTAAACGATAAGTTCGTATCATAACCTAATTCGTCTATAGAGTCAAAAGCTAACGTGCCGTAGCGATTTAAGAATAAAAACGTTTCGTTTGTTTGTTCATTATCTGATGCTTCATAAGAAAAGTTAAGCGTAAGATTATTGTTAACCTTGTACGAGATAGAGGGTGCAATGAAAACTGATTTTTTCAATCCAGCATCTTGAAAACTATGTTCTTGCTGAAAACCTGTATTTATACGAAATGATAATTTATCATTTGCACTGACATTAACGTCTGCATTGAATTTTGCAAAATCGTTAGACCCACCAGAAAACGTAATTTCGCCACCTGTTCCGCTATATGGTTTTTTTGTAATTATGTTTATAAGTCCACCATATGACGTTACAGAACTTCCAAATAAAGTGCCTGATGGGCCTTTAATGACTTCCACACGTTCTACATTAGACGGATTAATAAATCCATTAGTAATACCAGCAACACCATTTACTAATTGTGGTTGCACAGCAAAACCACGACTAGAGTAATACCCGGCACCATCACCACTTCTTCCAGTTGATGACCATAATTTGGTAACACCAGCGGCATTTTTTAAAGCGTCTTCAAAAGTATTTACAGATTGAGAGACTAATAATTGATTGGTAATTGTATTGTAAACTTGCGAGTTTTCAATATTCTTTAAAGGCATTTTAGAAACATATGCACTCGCTTTTCTTGAAAATTTGTTTTTCCGATTCACATCTAAAACAACTTCTTCTAAAATTTCATTTCCTTCGTAAAGAATTACAGTCGCTACATCTACATTTTGATTATCTGCAATTGTAACAGTTACTTCTTTAGTTTTAAAACCTATATAAGAAATCAAAAGTGTGTAATCTCCGTTTTCAATGGCATTAATTTGGAATTTTCCGTTGTCGTCAGTTTGTGCGCCTTTCGTCGTGTTTTTTATTGAAATATTGACTCCTACAAGAGCTATATTATTAATATCAGTAACGGTTCCATTTATAGTGGCATTTTGAGCAAACGCTATATGCGTAAATAGTAAAACCGTTAAAGTTGCTAATAGGTGTTTCATCTGTTTTTATTTAGACTTGATATAAATAGTTAAATTTTCGACAAATGTATCGTCGCGATATGACATATGCAAATTATTTATAACAAATCTAAATAAGAAAATAGAGCAGAATGATTATTCAGTTCTAAATGTGTTAATTATGGTCAATTATAACTCTAAATATAGTTATTCAACCAAGCCTTTAAATCATAAAAATTCTGAGGAGCAACTCCATGCCCAACAGGATATTCTGAATACACATGATTAATATCTAAAGCCTTTAAAAATACAGGTGCTTTTTGTGCCCAATCCACCGGTATAACTTGGTCTACAGAACCGTGAGAACAAAAGAAATTAAGATGCGAAACATCATCTTTATTGACGGATGTTGGTATAATGTCTTCATTAATATAACCACTTAAAGCGATGATGTTTTTTACTTTTTTAGGGTATGTCAATGCTACAGCGTAACTTAAAATGGTCCCTTGGCTAAAACCTAAAAGAGTAATGTTATTTGAATCTACTGCATAAGTTCCACAAGCGTAATCAATAAATTCAGCGATTAAATCTACGGATTTTTTGGCTTGTTCATTATCGCTCCATTTACCTTTTTCTGCATCAAAATTAATAGCGTACCAAGCATTTCCATAAGGTTGCATAGTGTAAGGTGCTCTTAATGAGATCACCATTAATTCTTCTGGTAATTCTGCAGCAAAGGAAAATAAATCATTTTCATCGCTACCATATCCATGGCACATAATTAAAAGTGGGGCATTTTCTTTGAGCGAAGACGGTCTAGTGATGTAGTGTAATTTCGACATAATTATTATCCAATAGAATTAAATACTTTTTGAAAGTAATCACCAAGTAAAGGGATTTTATTTTGCTTACCTGTAATAGCACCGTAAATGCCATAAAGATAGAGCACTGAAAAGAATATCCAAAAGGACATACTTATCATTATGCTATCAAAACTAGTAATAACAAAAGCGATAAGGATGTAAGTTATGCCCAATCCCAAAGCTTGTCTAATATGAAAAAAAGTAAATGGATTTTTTTTGTCTTGGTTCATAAAAAAGGCAATCAATGTACCAAATAAAGTGAGGTAGGCGACTAATCCTAAAGTTTTACCTTCGTCTATTGTATTCTGAGTCATTATTTTAAAGCAATTTTGTTATTGGCTATGATGCCATAAGTTTCACCTTTAAGTTTTGATCCTAAAAACATACTATTCTTAGAGCGTGATGAAATATGATTTGTATTAAACTCATAAGTTTTATCCGGGTTAAACAATGCTAAATCAGCAATTTCTCCTACGTTGATCACACGTTCTGAAACATTAAATCGAGACTTGCCTTGAGTTAAAAGGCTAATCGATTTTTTTGTCGTAAATAAAGTTTGAAGCGCTCCAAAAGCTGATTCTAGACCAATAGTGCCGTATTTAGCAAAATCGAATTCAATCTTTTTGTCTTCAATATCAATAGGGTTGTGGTCTGTAGTTACCATATCTATGGTACCGTCTTTTAACCCTTCAATCAAAGCATCACAATCGGTTTGTGTTCTAAGCGATGGAAGTACCTTATAATTGGTGTCAAATTCGGTTAAAACATCATCTGTAAATATTAAGTTATGTATCGCAACACTACAAGTAATATTCAGTTTCTTCGCTTTGGCAGCTCTAATTAATTCTACAGATTTTGCCGTTGAAATTGTAGGAATATGAAGTTTACCTTCCGTATATTCCAATATGAATAAATCTCTAGCCACTTGTAATTCTTCAGCTAACGCCGGGTTTCCCTTTAATCCAAGTTTTGTACTATTGATATGTTCATTGACGACACCTAGTCCAGAAATTTTAGATTCCTCAGGAAAAGAACACACCAAACCGTCAAAATTACTCGCGTATTGCAGCGCAATTTTCATTAGGTTAGGATTGCTAATCGGTTTTTGGTAATCGTAAAAAGCAACAGCTCCAGCATTCGTCATATCAAAGAGTTCTGCTAAGTCTTCACTTTGGCTACCTTGTGTTAAAGCGCCAATAGGATAGAGGCTAACCGCATGATCTTGAGCTTTCGATTTTACAAAGGTAATATCAGCATAAGAATCAATAGTAGGATTAGAATTCGCATTTAAAGCCACGGCAGTAAAGCCTGAATTTGCAGCAGTTTTTAACCCATTGCTAATAATTTCTCGCTCTTCATAGCCAGGTTCTCCAAAAGAGACACTGCTATCAAACCAACCTTGCGACACATGCAAATTGTTTAGTTTGATTTCTTTGTAATTATTGGAATTGGGAATCTGTTTTGAAATCTTGGAGATGCGACCTTTTTCAATTAAAATATCAACCGTTTCATTGTGAAAATCACTTTTAGAATCAACGATGGTTGCAGATTTTATGAGTGCGTTCATTGGGTTCTTACAGTTTGTTGCGGTTATTAATTGTTTTGTTATTAGTTGGTTACGATCAAACGATTAAATAGTTTATTTCTAGTTATTTAATTATTCAAGCAGTCTAAATAACGCATTAACTTAATCACTTTTTAAATTTTGAAATACTTATTTTAAATATTTCAATAGTAGCATTTCTAGGATTAAAAATACTAATGCAAAAATAACAAACCATTTCCATAACGCATTAATACTTGTGTTACTTTTTATGGTATTAATTGTGGTTGCTAAGCTCGTATCTACAGATACATTATTTAAAGTGCTTAAATCATAATAACTGAGGTTACTTTCAGCTCTATCGTAATTAAAACTTAAATTTTGAAGTATCTGTTCCTTATTCTTAACATTTAAAATTCCAGCAGTATTTGGATAATCTTCTGTCTCTAAAATCACAGATTTACTATATGTTTTTTGAAGAGGAATAACTGAAGTGTCTTCTGACGCTAAGGTTAATATATCATCCTGGCCTATTAAAGTTTGGATGGCAATAGAATTTGGCTGGCCAATAGTATAATATAACTGAGATAGTTTCAAACTCTGTAATCCCATATTATAGAGCACAGGAATAATTAATTGTGAATTTTTAAAGTTTGAATTATCCGAATTTAAAGCAGAAGAAAACGCATATGTATGTGTATTACCAGCTAAAAAAGGGGTACCATCTTCATAAGATAACACAGCATTAGAATTTGACGAAAATCGATATGGTTTTTCAACTTTGGGATATTGAAAATTTGTTACTTTAGAGTAAAACACATTGGCCAATAGTGGATGGTTATAGTTGATGCTCGTTATTCGTTTTTCATTAGTATTATCATTACCAAATGTAGGTAATGATAAGTCTTTTAAAATTTGATTATAAGAGTTTACGTCGATTTTATCTGCAGGGATAATGACTAGTTTTCCTCCATCATTTTTATAGGCAATTAGAGCCGTTTTCAAAGCATTTGATAGGGTTTCTAGCTCATTGAGTAGAATCAAATTTTGCTCAGGAATTAAGTTAAAATTTAGTGTGTTTAATTTGAAACTATTATAGTCGAATTCATCCGCTGTGTAAATACGTTTTAAAAACGAATCGTCTGCATTTTCATTAATCGCTAAGACCTTAATTTTTGGTTTTAAATTAATATTAAAATAAAAGGTATTGTCATATTGTAAGCCAAGATCATCAATAACCAACTTTCCATTAATCACTTTATTGTTGGCAATTGTAAAGGTTGTTTCAGCTTCTTTATCAATATCTACAGCACTTTTAGTCAGTAATACGTCGTTATTAAATAAGGAAATAGACACATTATCTATAGGTTCAGCTGCGTTCGATAATTTTACATTTAAATCTATAGTTTCAGTTGTTCTATTAGTAACATAAAGACTATCAATACTAATGTTTGATGTGAGTGTTGATTTCGGTTGCACTAATTTTAGTTGAACCGTTGAATCTTTTTCAAAATTTAGAAGACTTCCTTTTTGTTGAAAATCGGATACTAAAACTAAGTTCTTTGTTGCAGCACCTGTATTAGAAAACAATTGCTTCCCTTTTAAATATACAGCATCATAATTGAGTTGTGTTGGTGAATGAGCTAACTGAATTAAATCGTTTTTTAAGACTTTAACGGTTGTGTTTCTATAGGTTTGGTTGTTCGTAAACAAAGTGATTTTTTCGTCTTCAGGTAAGGTGTTGATGATGTCTTGAATGGCTTCATTTAATAATGTACCATTACGACCTTTAGCTTCCATACTAAAGGAATTATCTAGGTAAATCACGGTGTCTTGGGTGTCGTTAAAGTCTTCAGTATTTGGAATGAAAGGTTGAGCAAATACCATAATTATACAGGCTAAAAGTAGCATTCGGGTGACTAGTGTTACCCACTTTTTTAGTTGAGAACTCTTTCGTGTTTGAAGCTTTACCGATTTTAAAAACTTAACATTGGTAAATTCAACGTTCTGAAAACGACGTAGCTGAAATAAATGTATAAGAATTGGAATGATCAGCAAAAATAGGGCGTAAAGTAATTCGGGGTTTTTAAACTGCATTCTTTATTTTTAAGGTTTACGCAACTGTCATTTTAAACGCAGTTTAGTTCTCAATTAATTTATAAAATTTATATCGTCTAGCAACAATAATAAATTTATTAGTTGTTTGTGTTTGTTCTATCGGTTCTCCATCGCTATCCACATTAATAATAGTATAACTGCCACCAAAATTAAAATTGTAATTAAATTCTTTTAGAAAAACTGAGTATGGGTTATTCTGATCATCATTGTTCTCATTTACTTCAGTTACATTCTTAAAAGCCTCAATGACTTTGTTTTTACCATGCTTAAGGAAAAGCGTTTCTATTTTGATCACATCTCGTCTATTACAATCTCCACCATAATTACATCCATTTATTGAATCTAATATTTTTAAAGAAAGATTGTAATTTTTCTTTTTATTCGCAATTTGAGCTTCTAAAAGTTCTATGGAACTATAAGCACTTGCCCATGCATTACCACAAAAACCAAAATTACTATTTTTCGCTTTTACTAAATATTCTTCAGCTTTTTCTATCTTATTCTTTTTAAAAGATTTTTCAGCTTTTGATATGAAATTGTATCCATCTTTATAGTCATACTTTGTAGTTTGTGACCATCCAAAGAACGCCATAAAAAAAAGAAATAAAATTACGAATTTTAATTTCATATGTATTAGAGTAACTACTGCCATAGTTTTTTTACAGACCTTTTAGAGTTTAAATGGTTCCAAGGTCTCAATACTTCAAATATATAGAATACAAAGAGATTACCTCGTTTCGCTTTTGAGAATTTTAACAGAAAAAGAAATAATCCGTCATCGCTTGCATATTTTGAGTTTCAAAATATTGTGTAATTTCTTCTTGAGCTTTTGTATTAGCAACAGTAACGATACTTTGAGGGTTTTTAAGTTCAGCGAGATAGTCAAAATTATAAAGTACTTGATCGTAAATGTGTTTTCCTATTTTCTTTGGGTTATCGCAAATCCAGAAAAACGGAATATTTTGTTTCAAGAGTATTTTGGCTAATGTTTTGCCTTTGAGTCCTGCTCCCCAAATTGCTAATGGTCTTGTTGAATCATAGTTTAACTCTAAAAAATAGTTTACTTTAAGGTCTAGAAAAGAATTCTCAGCATAATGCTCGTGTGTTCTAGAGGTTCTTGTGCTATAATCTCTCCAATGCAGTAATACTTTATCACAAGGAATACAGGTATATCCAGCTTTATAAAACCGGAAAGCTAAATCATAATCTTCAGGATAAATATCAGAATTGAAACCATCACAGGCATCAAAATCTTCGCGATGTAGCATCCAACAAGGAGATGGAATGACGCATTCTTTATAAATTTCAGAATAGTTTTTACCTTCAACCGTTAACGAGTTTAACCATTGCTCATAACGTGCAAAGCCATCACTTAACCCATCGGCTCTAAAGTATTTAACTTGTCCGACAGCTAAATGTTTTTTACCATGTTTTTCAAGATTAGAAACCATGGTTTCTAGTCGGATAGGTGTCATTAAATCATCACTATCCATTCTTGTGATGTAGGCTCCAGAAGAATAATCATAACCTGTTTTTAAAGCTTCAATAATGCCATTCCCCAAATTATTTAATAGGTTAACTCTTTTATCCTTTTTGGAAAAGCGTTCCACTATTTGAATTGAGTCGTCAGTAGAATTATCATTAACAAAAATAGCTTCCCAATTATTATAGTTTTGATTCACAATAGAATCGAGACATTGGTGAATGTATATTTCAGTATTTTTAAAAGGGACTATAATACTGATTAGGTTCTCTTGCATTTTTATTAGTTTTACAAAGCAAAATATGAATAATTTTATGAATAAAGTTTTTATTTTTCTTTTATTAATATGCTTCTGTTATTCTAATTCTCAGACTCAAATTGGAGAAGATATCGATGGAGAAGCTTCAGAAAATAGTTTTGGTCAAAGTGTTAGTATTTCTTCAGATGGTTCAATATTAGCAATTGGAGGTTATAATAATAGCGGCAATGGTATCTGGTCTGGGCATGTGAGAGTATATCAAAATGTTGATAATGATTGGGTACAGATAGGTCAAGATATAGACGGAGAAAACGCTAATGATCAATTAGGTTATTCAGTAAGCCTTAATTCAAATGGTAGCGTAGTAGCAATAGGTGCCTCACTTAGCTTTCTGAGTTATGTAAAAGTTTACCAAAACTTAGATGGAGATTGGGTACAAATAGGCACTACGATATTCGGGGAAGACATAGGTGATAATTCAGGTTATTCTTTATCGCTTAGTGGTAGTGGTAATATTTTGGCAATTGGTGAACCTGGTCATGATAGCAGTAATGGTTTTGATTCCGGTCAAGTAAGAGTTTATGAGAACCAAGATGATAATTGGGTTCAAATAGGAAATTCTATTATTGGCGAGGGAGTTAGTGATAGGTTTGGACATTCCCTTCAATTTAGTAATGATGGCTCTATTTTGGCTGTTGGAGCCATTCAGAATTTCGAGTCTGGCTATGTTAAAGTATATGAGAATCAGAGTGGTGATTGGGTACAATTGGGGTCTAATATTTTTGGTGAAGCTGCAGGCGATAATTGTGGTTTTTCAGAGGGCTTAAATTCTAGTGGAACGATCTTGGCTCTTGGATCAGAAAATGCAAATGTCAATACTGGTCATGTGAGGGTTTACGAATATGAATCGAATGTATGGGAGCAAATCGGTAGTAATATTGATGCAGAAGCAACGGGTGATGGGTTTGGGTATTCCTTAAGCCTAAATAACAATGGAGATGTTTTAGCTGTAGGAGCACAAGGTAATAACGGAAATGGTCCTGGAGCAGGACATGTAAGGGTGTTTCTAGATAAAGGAGGGACTTGGATACAGGTGGGCTCTGATATTGACGGTGAAGCCTCTGGTGATTTATCCGGACGTTCAGTTTGCCTAAGTCCTGATGGTTTCGTTTTAGCTATAGGCGCACCTTATAATGATGGTGTTAATGGTTCAGCTTCTGGCCATGTTCGGGTGTATGATTTAAAAGAGGCTCTATCGGTAAATAATCATGCTATAAACAATAACTTCAAAATTTATCCAAATCCAGTAGTTAACCTATTAAAAATTCACTTAGAAGAAGGGCAAACTCTTAAACAAATTGAACTATTCGATACTTCTGGCCAACGGGTTCTTGTTTCTAAAAATACTGATGTAAGCTTAACTGGTATCGAATCAGGTGTTTATGTTATGAAAACCTATACCAATAGAGGAATGAGTATTACGAAAATTTTAGTGAATTAGTCAATTTGTTTTTTTTAAACGAATTAACAACGAGGTATTTATTTGTGTTTTTAACAAAACCTTTAGGTTTTTAATAGTAACACATTGTAGATTTGTGCGTCTTAAAAAAAAATAAAAATTTAAACATGAGGAATTATTTAGCCATTCTTGGCTTAAGTATCGTTTTAGTAGGTTGTGGATCTGCAAAAACAACAGTAGATGATTTAGCAGTAAGCAATCCAATTTATACAGCTTTAGATTTAACAGCAGTGAGTAATGATAGAGTACCAGTAACAATTAATCCTGGTCGTTTTACTGCTCAAACGGTTACTTATAGATTACCAAGAGTTGTACAAGGCACTTATTCAATTGGTGATTACGGAAAATATATTGACGATTTTAAAGCCTTAGATTATGATGGAAATGAACTTGCTACAACAAAAGTAGATGACAATACATGGACTATTGCAAATGCTGAAAAATTAGATCAGCTTCAGTATTATGTTAATGATACTTTTGATATTGAAAGTGTTGGTGGTATTGGTGGTGAAGAGCCATTTTCTCCTGCAGGCACAAATATTGAAGAAGATAATTTTGTATTAAATCTGCACGGATTTATTGGATATTTTGATGCATTAAAGAATGCTCAATATGCTGTAGATGTAACAGCACCCTCTGGTTTCGTACGAACTTCTGCATTAGAAGATAAAGGAACGACGCTTAGTGAAGATGGTAAGTCTATGACCACTAGCTATTTTGGTCAGCGTTATTTTGATATTACAGATAATCCAATGATGTATGGAAATCTAGATGTTGAGGAGTTTATGGTTGGTGATATTAAAATTGTCTTAAGTCTTTATTCTCCTACGGGTAAACATACAGCAGCAAGTTTAAAAGAGACGGTTTATACAATGATGGAGGCTCAAAAACAGTATTTAGGTGATGTCAATAGCACACCTCGCTATGATATCTATTTGTACTTATCCAGAGGTGGAGAAGAAGATCCTAAAGGTTTTGGTGCATTAGAGCATCATACGTCTACAGTAGGTGTATTTGCCGAAGATGAAAGTTCAGAAAGTCTTAAAGAGGCGATAATTGATGTTATTGCTCATGAATTTTTTCATATTGTAACTCCGTTATCGGTTCATTCTGAAGATGTTCATTATTTTGATTATAACAAACCAACGTTTTCTAAACATTTATGGATGTATGAAGGTGTGACTGAGTATTTTGCGCAACATTTTCAAGTGTATGAAGGTTTAATTGATAACAGTAAGTTTTACAATACGATGTATTCTAAAATTAAAACCTCTAAGCGTTGGGATGATGCTATGAGTTTCACAATTATGAGTGAAAATGTTTTAAACGAACCTTATGCCACTAATTATTATAATGTCTATTATAAAGGAGCATTAATAGGTATGTGTATTGATATATTAATGCGAAAAGAAAGTAATGGTAATAGAAGTATGTTATCCTTAATGAAAGAATTGTCTGCTAAATACGGAAAAGAAAAACCTTTTGTTGATGATAGTCTTATTGCTGAAATTACTGCAATGACCTATCCAAGTGTTGGTGAATTCTTAAGAACGCATGTTCAAGGTGATTTACCAATTAATTACAATGATTATTTAGCAATAGTTGGTTTAACTTTAGGTGAAACAGCCATGGAAACTAATTATATTTTTGCTGGTGAACAAAATATTATTTTTGATGGTGACCAACTTGAAGGAACGATTTTCTTTTCACCAATGGTATTAAATAACTCCTTTTGGAAAGCGCAAGGTGTTATTGCTGGTGATGTGATTAAGAAAGTAAATGGCAGGGAATTAACATTGTATAACGCTAATGACGTGATAAGTGGAATGTTTGAATGGAAAGAAGGACAAGAGATTACAATGGATTTAGAGCGTGATGGTAAGCCAATAGAAATAAAGACAAAACTAACTAAGGCTTACGCACCATCTGAATCTATAATTGAGGATGAGAATGCTACTGAAGCTCAAAAAGAAGTAAGAGCAGCTTGGTTGAAAGGGTAGTTTAAATATTTATATATCGTCCTAAATTAATTTAGGTTGACAGTTTAAATTAAACCAGAGAATTAATGTTCTCTGGTTTTTTTGTTTGGATTTTTGAAGATGCTAAAACGGTTATTAACTTCATGCCATTTTTTTAGATAATAATCAAAAAAAAAGGAAGACTTCTGTCAATAGACGTAGTCTTCCTTTAAAAATTTATAGTTACAAAATTACTTCTTTTTTTTAGGATTAAACACTGGTAATAACTGTGTTTTAACCTGTCCAAAACCAATGCGTATATCATCGTTTTGGCAATAACCTCTCATTATAACGGTATCGTAATCATTGATGAATTTACGTTCCGTTCCATCTTTCATTTTTAAAGGTTTTGTGCCTTTCCAGCTTAGCTCTAGCATAGAACCGTAAGAATCTGGTGTTGGCCCAGAAATAGTTCCACTGCCCATCATATCTCCAGAATTTACAGGACAACCATTAACTGTATGGTGTGCTAATTGCTGCGCCATATTCCAATACATATATTTAAAATTCGATTTACTAACCGTCGTTTCTTTTGAGCCTTTAGGTTGAATAGCCGCTTCTAAATTAATATCAAAACTCTTCTTTCCTTCTGTTTGAAGATATTCTAATGGTTTTGGATCTTGCTTAGGACTTTCAGTTCTAAAGGGTTCTAAGGCATCTAAAGTGACAATCCAAGGTGACATTGAAGAGGCAAAGCTTTTCCCTAAGAAAGGTCCAAGTGGCACATATTCCCATTTCTGAATATCGCGAGCAGACCAATCATTAAATAAAACGAGTCCGAAGATGTATTCTTCAGATTCTTCAATAGGAATTGGTTCTCCTAAATCATTAGCATCTGTTGTAATAAACGCCATTTCCAGTTCAAAATCGACTAATTTTGATGGGCCAAAAACAGGCGCATCTGCATCTGCAGGTAAAATTTGACCTTGTGGACGATGAATCGGAATTTCAGACGGAATAATTGATGAGCTACGACCGTGATAACCCACTGGCATATGTACCCAATTAGGCATTAATGCATTATCTGGATCTCTAAACATAGTCCCAACGTTAGTCGCGTGCTCTTTACTCGCATAGAAATCAGTATAATCACCAACTTGAATAGGTAATTGCATTTCAATTTCATCTAAACGAAACAGAATCGTCTCTTTATGCGGAACGTTATTTTTTAATGCATCATTTTCCGAATCAAATATCTCAGCAATTCGGTTTCTAACTAAACGCCACGTTTTTCTGCCGTCAGCAATAAAATCATTTAATGTGTCTTGAAGAAAGATATCGTCAGTTAACGGAATCCCTTCAAAGTAACCTAATTGATGCAAAGCACCAAGATCAATGGCAGTATCACCAATTCTAGTTCCAATCGTTATAATGTCGTCTCTAGTTAAGAAAACACCAAAAGGAATGTTCTGAATTGGGAAATCTGAGTTTTTACCGACATGTAACCATGAGGTACGATCTGGATTGTTAGCGGATAATGGCATAGAGTTATTGTTGATTAATTGTTCATTAAATTCATTCAAACCTACATAATTTTTGATATTTAAACTAATGTATTCACTATTTTTGTATCGATTTAACAAACACTTTATTTATGCAACGCGACGAACAAATATTTGAACTCATACAAGCTGAAAAAGAACGCCAGATTGATGGTATAGAATTAATAGCATCAGAAAATTTTGTTAGCGACCAAGTTATGGAAGCTGCAGGTTCTGTATTAACTAACAAGTATGCCGAGGGTTATCCTGGTAAACGTTATTACGGTGGCTGTGAGGTTGTCGATGAAGTTGAGCAAATTGCTATCGATCGTGCTAAAACTTTATTTGGTGCTGCGTATGTGAACGTACAACCCCATTCTGGTAGTCAGGCAAACACAGCTGCATTTCATGCTTGTTTAAGTCCTGGAGATACTATATTAGGTTTCGATTTGTCACACGGAGGGCATTTAACGCATGGTTCTCCTGTAAATTTTTCAGGTAAATTATACCGTCCTACTTTTTATGGTGTAAAGAAAGATACGGGCTACATAGATTACGATATGTTAGCAGACCAAGCGCAAAAAGAAAAGCCAAAATTAATTATTGCTGGGGCTTCGGCGTATTCTCGTGATATTGATTTTGAAAAATTTAGAGAAGTTGCTGATAGTGTTGGAGCGGTTTTATTAGCGGATATTTCACATCCTGCTGGATTAATTGCTAAAGGTATTTTGAATGACCCAATGCCACATTGCCATGTGGTTACCACAACCACGCACAAGACTTTACGTGGACCTAGAGGTGGTATGATTATGATGGGTGAAAATATTGAAAACCCATTCGGTATTACATTAAAGAATGGTAAGCTTCGTAAAATGTCTGGTTTATTGGATTCTGCTGTATTCCCAGGAAATCAAGGCGGACCATTAGAGCATATTATAGCAGCTAAAGCGATTGCGTTTGGTGAAGCCTTAACGGATGATTTTATGTATTATATGTTACAAGTAAAACACAATGCAGCTGCTATGGCAAAAGCTTTTGTTGCTAAAGATTATAATTTAATTTCTGGAGGTACGGATAATCATATGATGTTAATTGACCTTAGAAATAAAAATATTACGGGTAAAGATGCTGAAAACGCTTTAGTAAAAGCAGATATTACTGTGAACAAAAATATGGTCCCTTTTGATACCGAATCTCCTTTTGTAACGTCTGGAATTAGAATAGGAACTGCTGCAGTGACGACGAGAGGTTTAAAAGAAAGCGATATGTCTTATATCGTAGATTTAGTAGATGAAGCACTTACTAATCATGAAAACGAAACGGTTTTAGCAGGTGTTGCTGAAAAAGTTAATACGTTAATGGGTGGACGTGCATTATTTAATGCGTAGGTCTTAAAATAAACATCTCTAGCAGATGTTGGTGACTACGTGTAGTCAGACTAAAAACCTGAAGAGTCTATAATAAAAGTAAGAAAGCCTTTCAATTAATTTTGAAAGGCTTTTTTATTTGCAGATTAATTTAAAAAAGTTAACACTAAGCTGTGTTTTAGTGACATTTATCATATGTTACCATAGTTGCTTTGTGGTAATTTTACAGTTTTAAAGATTATTTCAAATGGAAAACAAATATAATACATGGTTTCACCCTTATAAACCAGTAACAAAGTACAAGAAGAAAGTTGCTTATTTCAGTATGGAATTTGGAATTGATCAATCTTTTAATATTTACTCCGGAGGACTCGGGTTCTTAGCAGGTTCGCACATGCGATCTGGTTTTGAATTAAAGCAAAACATGATTGGTATTGGTATGCTTTGGAAATACGGCTACTATGATCAAGCGAGAAATGATGACCAAACGTTGAGAACAGAATTTAACGAGAAGCATTTTGATTTTCTTGAAGATACAGGAATAGAAGTAGAGGTGAAGCTACACGATAACCCACATGTAAAAGTGAGAGCTTATGTTTTAAAACCTGAAGTTTTTGGAACCGTACCCATGTACTTTTTAAGTACCGATGTTGAAGGTAATGATCATTTATCTCGTACGATTACGAATCATTTATACGACAACAATCCTGTGACACGAATTTCGCAAAGTATCATTTTAGGAATTGGTGGAGCTAAAGTTGTGGAGGCTTTAGGAGGAGCAGACACATATCATCTTAATGAAGGACATGCCTTGCCTGCCTTTTATTATTTAAGAGATAAAGGGGTGAAGAAAGATCAAATGGTTTTCACAACACATACACCAGAAAAAGCAGGAAATGAAGAGCGAGAAGCGAGACATTTAAACAGATGCGGCTTTTTTGGACGAACACTCTCTGAAGAGGAATTGCAACAGGAAACTGTGAATGGCGGCATGATTAATTATACGATTGCTGCACTGCGCATGGCTAAAAAAGCCAATGGTGTTTCAAAGTTGCATGCGAAAGTGGCGAATGATATGTGGAAGAATTATGATGGCGTAAGTGATATTATACCAATTACTAACGCACAAAATCAGAAATTTTGGCAAGATACTAGTATTAAAAAAGCTTGGACGAATAAAAAAGCCAAAGCCTATAAGACCAGAAAAACCATTCTGAAAAAGGAATTGTTTGATGAAGTTTATAAACAAACCGGAAAAATATTTGATCCTAAAGTGTTGACGTTTGTTTGGGCAAGACGATTTGCTGGTTATAAAAGAGCCGATTTATTATTACATGATATAGAACGCTTTAAACGATTAATTTCTAACGAAAAGTATCCGGTTCAAATTATTTGGGTAGGGAAACCATATCCGTTTGATTATCAAGCCATCGATGTTTTTAATTATTTAGTAAATCAATCTAAAGGTGAACACAATTTAGCGGTACTCATAGGTTATGAAATTGATTTATCTAAAAAATTGAAATGTGGATCTGATGTTTGGTTAAACACACCACGTATTACAAGAGAAGCCTCTGGAACGAGCGGAATGACAGCGGCTATGAATGGTTCTGTAAATGTATCGACTAATGATGGTTGGATTCCTGAATTTGAAAAAGACGGAGAGAATTGTTTTGTTTTACCTGAATTGGATTATCGTTTACCAGTTTGGGATCAAGATAAAATTGATGCCGATAATTTATATGATATTTTAGAAAACAAAGTAATCCCAACGTATTACGATGAACCTAAAAAATGGCAGGATATAGTTTTTAGTGCTATGGATGGTGTGATACCAGAGTTTACAAGTCGAAGAATGGCCGATGATTATTATAAGAAGTTATTTTAAATAAACCAGATATGTTTTTGGTGACTGAGCATAATCGACGCAGTTTAAACCTATTCGATCATTATAAAGAAAGCCTTTCAATTTAGTCTGAAAGGCTTTCTATATTCATAATCACTTATTATAATTTAGCAAATATGTCATTTAAAGACTTAAAATTTCTTCGCTTAAAATTGGTAAAATCTCTTTCGTTTATATAATTTATCAGATCTTTCTTTGGTCCAGAAGACCAAAAGCTCCATGTGTCTGTTAGTGTGTTATTTTCTTTAATGATTATTCGTCCAACTAATAAATCGTCAAGTAGCTTATTAGAAGAATCATATACAGTAACTAAAGATTCATTTTGATAGATTAATCTGTATAATCGTTCATCACTATTCAGATTTATAAACTTGGTTTCTGTCAGATTTTTATTTTCAGTATGTTCTAAGTGAACTTCTTTAATTAAGGCGTTATCAATAGGGGCGTAGTTCTTATCAATATTCAAAATAGTAATCATTTTATTCTCGAAAGGTTGATTAACAGCAATTTTACCAGTGTAAACAGTACTGTCTTTTAAGATAATTTTTCCTTCATAAAAAGGTTGATTCATATTTAGTGTATTACAACAGTCGCAACCATTATTTACGCTATTTAATAAACTTAAGCTTGCACTAATCAGGTCTGAATTTTGAGCCTTTAAACTGGAGTAAAATGATGAAAAAAGAATTAAGGCTAAAAGCAGGTGTATTTTTTTTAAAATCATGACTTATGCGTTATATGAGTTTCAAGTTTAAAGCATCAATAATTATTCCAATTCTAGAATTTAATTAGCTTTATAAAGTCAGATAATTTAGTTTGAAAGGCTTTTGTTTTCATTCATAAACGTTAATACACGTTCAAAATACGCATCACCACCAACTTTCCATACATTAGAGTGATTGGCAGAATCAATTTCTATAAATTCTTTTTTAGAACTTGGTATTTTTGAAAAATTAGCTCTCGCATATTTTATATTAATGCGTTCGTCTTCATTACCATGTACAATTAATATCGGTTGATTTATGTTTTTGCAATATGCAATTGGAGAAGCATCATTAGAATCAAATTCTGCAATTTGCCCAGCTCTATTAACCAAATAATTAGAAAAAGGGGTATAACTGAAACCAGCATGGAGATCAAAATAATCATTAACAATGGTTCTGAACTCTGAAAAAGCACTTTCAATAATACCAAACTCAATTCTATGGTCGTAACCCATAGCTTGCAAACCAATTGCTCCACCTAAAGATTGTCCCCAGACACCAAAATGATTTAGGTTTTCATTTAAAGATAAATAATCAATAAGGGATTTAACGTCTTTTTTCTCATTAACACCAAAAGAACAAAAATTCCCTTCGCTTTTTCCGTGAGCTCTAGAATCTAGTGCTACGGAGTTAAAACCGTTTTCGGATAAGAAATAGCTTAATTCCTTAAAATGGTCTTTATTAGAACGAATGCCATGTAACAGAATAACCGTTCCTTTTGCTGAGTCTAAGCTGGAATACGTCAATCGTGCAGATAACTTAAGGCCGTCAAAAGAACTAAAGACGACTTCTTTTTGTTTTAAATTTGAATCTTTTATAGTCGCAGCATCGAAGCTACTATTTTTGTTCCTTTTTATTAAACCCACGACAGGATTCCGGATTTCAGAAATAAGTCGAGGTACAAAGAAGTGTACAACTAAAAACCCAAGAATTAGTATAACTATTGAAACACCTTTTAGAAGTTTTACACGTTTCTTAGTTAGCATAATTAGTCTTCATCAAATACAACACTTTGGTAAGCTCCAGCATCTGGAGAAGCAGTTCTACTTATTTCTAAAATATCATAAGGCACTTGAGCCGCAAAAGTAGATAGTCCGATGCCGTTTGCACCAGAATCGTCACCAATACGCATCATATTCTCAGAAGTGTTTTCAAAATAGGGCTGTTCATTAAATACATTGCCCAAATAAAATGACTCGTCTTCAAAATCATAATTACCACTGCCGGAAAGGTCGTTATTATTGAATCTTAATAAGCAATTTGTAAATTTAAAATTAAATTCATCGGCTTCATTTTCAAGTGAAAATTCAGGATTATCATTACCATAAATAATACAATTGTTAAAATTAGCTTCTATTAATGCATTTGTGTAAACAGTATTATTTTCATCAAGAACATAATCATTTATGAGTAGGGCAGGGTATTCTCTAAAACTACTATTCCAGTAGTTAGCAATGGTAGAATGGGTCACGTTGTATTTTCCACCATACGTTGCCGCAAATGAAGATTGACCTGCATTATTAATAACTAGATTTTCTGCGCTTATAGATGTAGCTCGTCCTAATATTCCAAAACTACTGACATTATAAATTTGAGAATTCCTTATCGTTAATTTATCGCTTGGTGCATCCTGATTTCCTTCAGACAATATACCAATGGTAGCATTTTTAATCGTCGCATAATTAATCGTATTATTTTCACTGCCGTTATACAACCAAATGGTGCCCCATTGTCCAGGGATATCCTCGTATAGTGGCTCTAAGCGATCACCTTCTAAAATCACTTCATTTTCTAAGGTTTCTTGATCTGTACTTAATGCACCATTAATATTTAGTGAGCCATTATCGGTTATTATAATTCCAGAATCCGCATGAAAGTGCACACGAGCACCTGCTTCCATGGTTAGGGTTTTTCCTGCGCCAACACCTGCATAGCCATAAATAACATAAGGTTTTTCGTTGGTAAATGTCAATTCATCATCTGTAAGAAAACGACCTTCTAATGTGGTTTCGTCTGGTGTTCCATCACCATCAACATCAAAACTTAGGGTTTCAACAATACCTGTGGTGTCATCTTTACTGGGATAGATAAAAACAGCGTCTTTAACTAAGGTCACTACATCAATGTCTTGTTGGTTATTTCCAGAATCGAATAGGATTTTGTCGGTATATAAAAACTGATTTTCTAAAGCTCCTAAAGTTGAAATATCAATAGTAGTTTCAATAAAAATGAATAAACTATCCTTCGCTAATAACTCTACATCTTCAAAGAATTTACCTTCTTGAGCATCTTCTAATCCTGTATTACCATCAATATTCATTCTATAACGTGAATTTACACCATTTTCAAATTGTATGGTCGGAATCACAATATCATCATCACTGCGATTATACACCTTTAGATTATAAGTGCTAGAGCCAATGTTGGTGAAAACGGTATCTAAATAAATGGTGTCCTGGGCAAACTCAAGATTTCCTTTGCTTGGTGTAAATTCAAAATCGTTACGACAAGAACTCCATAATAGTAAAATTCCAAAACAAAGTAAGAATGATAGCAATCGCTTCATAAGTGATAAATATAATTAAGGTTTAAAAATATAACTTTTGAAGTTAGGATTTATTATAGTTACCTATAAATATATGAAGATTGTTATTCTTGTCTTCTCAGGATTGAGAGTGGTTAATCTTTATTTTTCTTAACGCTCTTGTCACCATATTCTTCTAAAAGTATTAAGAATAGCTGACTGCTTACCACTAATTCTTCTAAGAATTGCATTTTATTCTCTTCTTTAAGTAATTTCGAACTCATTTGCTTGGCCTCGCAAAAATCAAAAAAGAGATATTTTTTGTCTTTTGGAATTTTTAAATTATCAGTTAATAATTGTGTGTTGAAAAAGGAACTCTTACTAAATAACGAATCCATTTGCGTATAGGTAATTGGTTGGTAAGTTGGTGCAATGTATTTGTCCTTCTTTTTAAGAAGATTAGCAACTAAACCAATAATGGCAAAGATATCTGGACCGTAAGTGGCACCTGCAGGTTTGTATTTTTCAGGATGATTTTTTATGTCTTCTTGAATCATATTTTTAAGTTCAAGATTATAGGTTTCTTCCACAAACACCAGTTCTTCAGGTGCTGCCATGATTTCAACTTCGTCGAGCTCTGTAAGTATTTCTTTGAGTTCAAAAACAACAGTGCCTTCAAAATGACTTTTGTTTAATACCACGGCTTTTGGGTGATAAAATAAGGATTCAAAAAGAATCGTGTCATTTACAGCAGCATTGATGGTAAAGTCTCCATTTTTATTTGTTACCGTTACACTGTTTTGAGTGTCATTAAAGACTTTAATGTTTTCTAAGGTTGTTTTGCTATCATAGATTTTACCTTTTAAAACTTGGGCAATTAGACCTAAAGGTAAGGCTAATAAAAAGATGAGAATTATGAATTGACGCATGCTTGATTTGATTGATGCGTTAAAGTAAAGGGATTAAGTTGAAAGGAATCTGGGTTTTAAATAAACTTTAACCTAACAAAATGTTAATTAAAAAGCTCAGCAATTTTTGGATCTATACGCGTTGGTCGTTGCGTCTTAGCATCAATTAAACACCATTTAGCTTTTGATTTTACAATTAATTGATTGGTGCTAGCATTTAAGATTTCAACATGCCTTGTGGTTGTCACGCCTTCTACTTTAGGGACATAAGTCTTTAGAAGTAATTTATCTCCAAGTAACGCTTGATTCTTGTATTCTATAAAGTGGTTAACTAAAAACCAAGCATAATTTTCTGTGAGCTCATCAGTCGCATAGGTTAACCAGTGATCCTTAGCAATATCTTGAACCCATTGCACATACCGTACATTGTTGACATGATTAAGATCGTCTATGTCATCTTTAGTAACAGTAATGGTTTTTTCAAATACTTGCACAGTGCTACTATTATTTCGTTATTTCGACCTCAAAAATCTTGTCCCAATTTTTACCAGTTACAAAAATAGTTTTACGTTCTGGGTGGTATGCAATACCATTTAAAACGTCTAATTCAGGATGTTGTGTGACAAGTTTTCTTAAAGGTTTGAAATCTATAACACCTTCAACACCACCTGTTTTTGGGTTGATGATTAGTACGCCATTACGTTGGTAAATGTTGGCGAAAATCTTACCGTCAATCCATTCCATTTCATTTAGATTTGGGATTTTACCTTTTTCAGTGTAAACTTCAATATGGCCTTTTTCGCTGAGATCATCCGGATTTAAAAAATAGATTTTCTCAGTGCCATCAGACTTATATAAGGTGGTACCATCATTACAAATTCCCCAACCTTCTTTACTTGTTCCGTAGTTGAATGTTTTTAACTTTTCAAAAGTATTTACATCATAAACAAACCCAATGCCTGCTTGCCACGTTAATTGATAAATTTGATCATTTAAGATTGTCAGTCCTTCACCAAAATGATCGTCATCTAAATTGATGTTTTTTAAAACCTCTCCAGTTTCAAAATTTACTTTTCTAAGTTTAGATGCTCTTCTTTGCCCTGTACTTTCGTATAATTCGCCATTATAAAATTCTAAACCTTGTGTGTATGATGAAATGTCATGAGGATAAGTGTTTACCACTTCATAGTTGTAATAAGATGGAATAATATTGTTGTAAATCTGAATGGATTTAGATAACGTTTCTGTTTTATCTCCAAAATTAACAATCGCCGTGAGTTCTTTGTGGCCTAAAGTCACGTCATCTAAAACCGTATTGTTTTTAATAGGGTTTCCGTTCAATTGATAGCTAACCTTTATGATTTCAAGTTGTTTAGGGTTGTTTATGGAAAGTTTCAAAGTGTCACCTAGCATTAAGGATTTTGCCGACATATTAATAGATAGGCTTGAAATTTTGGAAGCATTTGTTTCACCACAATTAGATAAAATTAAGCTTAATGCTAAGAGAATGAAATATTTAGAAATATGCATAACGTTGGTTTGAATTTTCAGCAAGTTATTAAATAAAATTCAGTTTAAAAATCTGTAGATAATTATTGTGAAAGTATTAAAAGATTGTATCTTTGCACCCGGCAAGTCCTACACAACCAGCTCCTGTTGAATCCTCCAGGGCGGGAACGCAGCAAAGGTAAATGGTCGTAGCGGTGTGATGTAGGTAGCTTGCCTTTTTTTGTACCCTAAACTCAAATCTTGAAAGCCTTGGCGAATCGAGATTTTTTCAGTTTATAGAGGTGCTAATTAGAGGTTAGAACGCTATAAAAAGTCTCCTAACTTCAGAATTTGTATTTTCGATATCATAATTTATATAAGCGTATGTCTAAAGTTGTATTAATAACAGGTGGTTCTTCCGGTATTGGAAAATCTGTTGGTGAATTTCTTCAAACTAAAGGATTTAAAGTTTATGGTACTAGCAGAAATCCTGATAACTATCCAAATAGTAAATTTCCAATTGTAGCTTTAGATGTTACAAAAGCTGAAACGATTTCTAAATGTATAGCTGAAGTTTTAACACACGAATCTCAAATAGATATCCTTTTAAATAATGCAGGTGCAGGTATTACTGGTCCAATAGAAGAGATTCCAGATGTAGAAATAAAGCGCAATTTTGAAACCAATCTTTTTGGGCCAATCAATGTGATTAAGGCGGTTTTACCGACAATGAGGCGGCAGAATTCTGGTTTAATTATTAATGTAACCTCTATTGCTGGTTATATGGGTTTACCCTACAGAGGAATTTATTCTGCTAGTAAAGGTGCTCTAGAATTAGTAACTGAAGCCTTTAGAATGGAATTAAAGGGATTTAATATTAACATGACTAATGTGGCACCTGGTGATTTTGCAACCAACATAGCGGCTGGTCGTTATCACGCTCCGGCTTTAGAAGATTCTCCATATAAAGCGACTTATGGAAAAACGTTAAGCATGATGGATGAGCACGTGGATGGTGGTAGCGATCCAAAGCAAATGGCAGAAGCGATATATAAAATCATTCAGACTAAAAACCCGAAAATCCATTATAAGGTTGGAGTATTTATGCAGAAATTTTCTATCATTTTAAAGCGTATTCTTCCAGATGCGGTGTATGAGAAATTATTGATGAATCATTATAAGTTATAGATTTCCATTGAACTTGATATTGTTAATATATTCTCAAAAATCATTCCTGTAAATGTGGCTTAAAGTCGTAAATTCGCGCTAATTAAAACACAACAATTCAAAATAAGTTTTTATGAAATTTTTTATCGATACAGCAAACCTAGAGCAGATTAAAGATGCTCAAGATATGGGTATTTTAGATGGTGTAACTACAAATCCATCGTTAATGGCTAAAGAAGGCATTACAGGAACTGATAACATTATGAAACACTACGTTGCGATATGTAATATTGTAGAAGGTGATGTTTCTGCCGAAGTTATTTCTACCGATTTTGAAGGTATGGTGAGAGAAGGTGAGGCTTTAGCTGAATTACATGATCAAATTGTAGTAAAATTGCCAATGATTAAAGATGGTATTAAGGCGTGTAAGTATTTTTCGGATCGCGGTATTAAAACAAATGTGACTCTAGTATTTTCACCTGGGCAGGCGTTATTAGCGGCTAAAGCAGGAGCAACCTATGTATCACCATTTATTGGGCGTTTAGATGATATTTCTACAGATGGTTTAAATCTTATTGCTGAGATTCGTCACATCTATGATAACTATTCTTTTGATACAGAAATATTAGCAGCTTCTGTGCGTCATACTATGCATGTTATTGATTGTGCTAAATTAGGAGCTGATGTTATGACTGGCCCTTTAAGTTCTATCACAGGATTATTAAAACACCCATTAACAGATAGTGGTTTAGAAAAATTCTTAGCAGATTATAATAAAGGTAATTAAGCTAGGCATACATATATAGTTATAAAGTAAATGTCTACTTTAATAACTAAAGATTAAGAGCATCTTGTTTTACAATAAGGTGCTTTTGTTGTAATAAGTCTTCAAGCGTATCAATAAAATTAGAATTGAAGATGTTAGCATTAGGATGTAAAATAATGCCATTTTCATCAACTATAATACATTTGTTTAAGTAGTTTACAGCCAGTATTTTACGGGCTTCTTTTGAGTTCTTGAACTTAAACTCCTTAATTGTTGGGAAGTTGTAGTTATCGATGATTTTTTTCCAAAACTTATCATTATTATCGTTGACATTAATGGATATAAAATCAGTCTGAGGAAAATTTAATTTCAACTTATCCACCATATAATGGCTATTTTTATATTGCGTTTTTGAATTTGAAGACCAGAAATATATAATTGTAGGTTTTGTAATAATCGAATTAATATAATGTTCGGTATCATTATAATTTACAATAGCAATGTTAGGCAACGGATTTCCTTGTCGCAATAATTTTAAAGACAACACCAAATCTTTCATATAGGTTTTATCTTCTTCGTTAGTGCTTTTTTCTAAGTAATACTCAAGGATGTCATTTGCTTCATTCTCTGTATGATTATAACTGATGTATTCTTTAGCCTTATATTTCAATAAATTATTTTTAATAATAGGGTCTGACACAATACTGTCAATTAAATCTAATTTAGACTTATTGTAATCCATGGCGTGCCTATTAAATTTACTGTGATAGGCGTTATTCTTATAGTAATCATGAATGGCTAAATTGTCTATATGAGAAAATAGAAACCGGTTATAAGCAAAGAATCGACTTAAATGCGTGGCATTATAATCGATATGTTTTCTATGTTCGAAAAAATTCTCAGGTAAATCCTTAATGTGGATGAGTTTATTGTTTCCAAAATACGCAAATGGATAAATCTCCTTATCTGCGTATGAATTGTAATTTATATTAGCTTCTACAATAGACTTAAAGAATTCAGATTCTTCATTACGTCTTAAAAACTCATGAAATTTATTCAATTCCTTTTGTCGGCGCTTTTCAACAAAGGTGTTAAATGCTTCTGGTTCCATTTTAGAATATTTCACTAACTGCTTCGCTTCTTTTTCGTTAGATAAATAGGTTTTAAGGAGATAATTATTTTTACGAGCTCCATGTCCGGTAAATACTAAAGACTCATCAAAATCATAAGTATTTAGTCGAAGCATAATACTGTCATTAGGCTCTAATAATAGCATCTGATATTCACCTCCATGAGTCAAAGAATACAATCCTGCGTCTAGATTATCTATTTTATAAATAAATCTATTATTAAGATCTAAGGTAATGGAATCTATTATTTGCCCTTTCGTATTGTAGAGAACAACACTATTATTTTTAGGGTTAATAATTTCACCGCCTATATACGCATAGTCACTAGTGTTATTACCTTTGAATTGACATCCAAAAACAGTAGATAACAGAGCAACAGTAAAAGCGATACGTAGCGTTAGCATATATAAAATATAATAGTTAGAAAACAAAAATATAAGATGCTTAGGGTAAGTGTTGTTAATACCTCGTTAAATGTTGTAAATGGCTTTAATTATTTCAGCTAAAGGCAAAAATCTTAGATATGTTGCAGTTATTATTTTCGTAAATTTTTAATTTTTTTAGATTCAGTTTTTACTTTGAAGATATAAAACCTTTTAGAATTTTAAATTTTAAGATTATTTTAAAATTCATCCTATTGGAAAATAGCAGATTTTAGGTTTAATTTTCTACTTTTGCACTCTCAAAAATTCGCCTCAATAGTTATGGAGGTTAATTGACTAAAATTATAAAAACATGTTATCAGTTTCTAATCTTTCGGTTCAATTCGGAAAACGTATACTTTTTGATGAAGTAAGTACAACATTCAATAATGGTAATTGCTACGGAATTATTGGTGCCAATGGTGCTGGAAAATCTACGTTTCTAAAAATTATTGCAGGTAAAATGGATCCTACTTCTGGGAGTGTGCATTTAGAACCGGGCAAACGTATGTCTGTTTTAGAACAGAATCACAATAAACATGATGACGATACGGTTTTAGATACCATTTTAAAAGGAAACAAACCGTTATATAAATTGAAGACTCAGATTGATGCGCTTTACGCTGATTATACGGATGAAAATGCGGAAAAGATAGGGGAGCTTCAAGTACAGTTTGAAGAAATGAACGGTTGGAATGCCGATAGTGATGCTGCAGCCATGTTATCTAACTTAGGCATTAAGGAAGATTTACATTATACCTTAATGAAAGATTTAGATGGTAAACAAAAAGTACGTGTGCTTTTAGCGCAGGCACTTTTTGGAAATCCAGATTTATTAATCATGGATGAGCCTACCAATGATTTGGATTACGAAACCATTTCTTGGTTAGAAAATTTCTTAGCGAATTACGAAAACTGTGTGATTGTGGTATCTCACGATAGACACTTTTTAGATTCGGTTTGTACACATATTTCGGATATTGACTTCGGAAAAATTAATCATTTCTCAGGGAACTATACATTTTGGTATGAGTCTTCTCAGTTAGCAGCAAGACAACATGCACAACAGAATAAAAAGGCTGAAGAAAAGAAGAAAGAATTGGAAGACTTTATTCGTCGTTTCTCTGCTAACGTTGCAAAATCTAAACAAGCTACGAGTAGAAAGAAGATGATTGATAAATTAAATATTTCTGAAATTAAACGTTCTAGTCGTCGCTATCCAGCCATTATATTTGAACGCGACCGTGAAGCTGGAGATCAGATTTTAAACGTACAAGGATTATCGGCTAGTATTGAAAATGAAGTTTTATTTAAAGATATTGATATCAACTTAAATAAAGGAGATAAAGTCGTTGTCTATTCTAAAGACTCTAGAGCTACAACGGCATTTTATCAAATATTAAATGGTAACGAACAAGCGGATTCAGGTAAGTTTGATTGGGGAGTGACCACAACGCAATCGTATTTACCATTAGACAATAGTGCATTTTTTAATAATAAATTGACTTTGGTCGATTGGTTACGTCAATGGGCACAAACAGAGGAAGAACGCGAAGAAGTCAACATTAGAGGTTTCCTTGGTAAGATGATTTTTAGTGGTGAAGAAGCGTTAAAGACATCAGATGTGTTGTCTGGAGGTGAGAAGGTACGCTGTATGTTAAGTCGTATGATGATGACCAGAGCCAATGTATTAATGTTAGATGAACCTACAAATCACCTCGATTTAGAGAGTATTACAGCATTTAACAATTCCCTTAAAAACTTTAAAGGCACCATTCTATTAACTACTCACGATCATGAGTTTGCACAAACCGTTGGTAACCGTATTATAGAGTTAACACCAAATGGAGTGATTGACCGTTACATGACTTTTGATGAATATATGAGTGATAAAAAGATTAAAGAACAACGTGAAAAGATGTATGGTATGCCTGTATAGTCTAATCGTAACTATATATAATATAAAAGCTAGTATTTTTTAATACTAGCTTTTTTTTGTTTAATACGTTGACTAAAAAATTCTAAGAAGCGGCTTCCATATCTCCCTTAACCCGATTGACAATCACCATAGCTTTATCTAATTCATCATTATGAACATAAACCTCTTGAAAACCTTGGTTCATTGAAGCATATCCTGCTAAACGTTGTGATTCACCTTCATCCTTAATAATAGGAACAATGCCTGCATGTTCCAATTCATCTTTTACACGTGTTACTAAAATAAAATTTCCGTAATAAACTTTTGTATATTCTGTAGTGCTCATAATAATTAGGTTTAAATATTTTAGAAAAGTTACGAAATTATTTTGAAATAAAATACTAAATAACTCCTAAAATTATTGAGTAAATCTATTAAGTATTTTTTAACGATAGTTTTTGGTTATTGAAATATTAAATAATAAAATATGATAAATTCTAACAGAAAATCATTATTTTATATTTTTATCGAAGAAACAAAGTAAAAATTATTATATATGGAAAAATTAACCCACGATTCTGCTGATCCAATACATGCGGAAAATGAAGAATTAAATCCACATGGTGGATCAGGTACTGGCAAATGTCCTTTTATGCAAGGTGCCATTACAACAACCGAAACATCAGTAACCGATTGGTGGCCCAATACCCTTAATTTGGATATTTTACATCAACACGATACTAAAACGAATCCTTTAGGAGCTGATTTTGACTATCAGGAAGAACTCAAAAAATTAGATGTCGATGCGCTTAAAAAAGATCTTCACGATTTTATGACCGATTCTCAAGATTGGTGGCCTGCAGATTGGGGACACTATGGTGGCTTAATGATTAGAATGGCTTGGCATGCGGCTGGATCTTACAGATTAGCTGATGGACGAGGAGGTGGAGGCACCGGTAACCAACGTTTTGCACCATTAAATTCTTGGCCAGATAACGTGAGTTTAGATAAGGCTAGACGTTTATTGTGGCCAATCAAGAAAAAATATGGCAATAAAGTAAGTTGGGCCGATTTAATTATTCTTGCCGGAACCATTGCTTACGAGAGTATGGGATTAAAAATATACGGTTTTGCTTTTGGTCGTCAGGATATTTGGCATCCAGAAAAAGATGTGTATTGGGGAGCTGAAAAAGAATGGTTAGCACCTAGTGATGAGCGTTACGGAAATGTTGATAAGCCAGATACTATGGAAAATCCATTAGCAGCCGTACAAATGGGATTAATTTATGTAAATCCAGAAGGGGTTAATGGTAAACAAGATCCATTAAAAACAGCTGAACAAGTTCGTGAGACGTTTAAGCGTATGGCGATGAATGATGAAGAAACGGTGGCTTTAACAGCAGGTGGACATACCGTTGGAAAAACACACGGTAATGGCGATGCAAGTATTTTAGGACCAGATCCGGAAAGTGCCGATGTTGACGCGCAAGGTCTAGGCTGGGCTAATCCTACAAAATCTGGAAAAGGTAGATATACCGTAACCAGTGGATTGGAAGGTGCTTGGACGACGCATCCAACTAAATGGGATAATGGTTTTTTTGAAATGTTATTCAACCATGAGTGGGAATCTAGAAAAAGTCCTGCAGGTGCCGATCAATGGGAACCAGTTAGTATTAAAGAAGAAGATAAGCCTGTAGATGTAGAGGATTTAACTACAAAGCATAATCCCATGATGACGGATGCGGATATGGCCATGAAAATGGATCCTATTTATAGAGAGATTTCATTGAAATTCATGAATGATTTCGATTATTTCTCTGATACATTTGCGGGTGCTTGGTTTAAATTAACACATCGTGATATGGGACCAAAAGACCGTTGGTTTGGACCAGATGTGCCACAAGAAGATTTAATTTGGCAAGATCCAATTCCAAAAGGTAATTATGAATATGATGTTGATGCTGTAAAAGCTAAAATTGCCAGTACAGAGTTAACAATTTCAGAATTAGTGTCTACAGCTTGGGATAGTGCAAGAACGTATAGAGGATCTGATTTTAGAGGTGGAACTAACGGAGCACGTATTCGTTTAGAACCTCAAAATGCTTGGGAAGCTAATGAGCCTGTACAATTACAAAAAGTACTAGGGGGTTTAGAACCTATTGCTGCTGAATTCAATATCAGCGTGGCAGATACAATTGTATTAGCGGGTAATGTTGGTGTGGAAAAAGCCATTAAAAATGCAGGAATGTCTGTGAATGTACCTTTTACAACAGGTAGAGGCGATGCGACGCAAGACATGACCGATGTGGAGTCTTTTGAATCTTTAGAACCACTTGCTGATGGTTATAGAAACTATCAGAAACAAGAATATGTAGTGAGTCCTGAAGAACTATTATTAGACAAAACACAATTACTAGGTTTAACAGCAGCAGAAATGACTGTTTTAGTTGGTGGTATGCGTGTTATGGGCACCAATTATGGTGGCACAAAACATGGTGTATTTACCGAAAATGAAGGAGCGCTTACTAATGATTTCTTTGTAAATCTTACGGATATGATTTACGAATGGAAATCTCAAGACGATGGGACATATCAAATTACAAACCGTCATACAGGTGAAGTGAAGTACACAGCAACACGTGTTGATTTAGTATTTGGATCGAATTCTATATTGCGTGCGTATTCAGAATTATACGCACAAGACGATAGTAAAGAGAAATTTGTTACCGATTTTGTTGCCGCATGGGCAAAAGTGATGAACTTAGGTCGTTTTGATATTTAAAAAATTGTGAACACTGATATTTTGAAAAGGAATGGACTTTAAAACGTGCATTCCTTTTTATTTAAAACATTATAAATTATGAAAAAAGATACAGATGTTTTCTTTGAAGCCATTAAAGTAGGTGATAAGGATCGGTTGAAAGCACTGATGTGTATAAATCCTAAATTGATCAATGAGAAAGATGCTCGTGGGTTTACACCACTTATTTTAGCAACGTATTTTGACAATGAAGAAGCGACAAGCCTTCTTATTGAGAATAATGCAGAACTTAATGCTAAAGATGGCTCAGGTAATACAGCGTTGATTGGTGTAAGCTTCAAAGGAAATACGTCCTTAGCAACGACATTATTAGCAAATGGTGCAGATATTAATGCAGTTAACAAAGATGGAACTACGGCTCTAAGTTTTGCTACCCAGTACAACAAAATAGATATTGTAAAATTGCTTTTAGAACATAAGGCAGATACTAGTATTACAGATACAGCTGGTAAAACAGCTTTAGACTATGCTAAAGACAAGAAATTTACTGAACTTGTTGAACTTTTAAGTTAATGCGTACGTTTCCATAAATTAAAAACTGAGTTTAAAAATTAGCTTATTATGGCTTTTTTTGATGTCATTTGTTTTGTAATTAAAGTTTGGAGCGTGCTTTATTAGTGTTTTCGACGTGTTAAGTCTTGTTTTATGCTGAATCTAACAGGTTATAAGGTTATTTAACCATACTATTAGCATGCTATTACCACCCTATAATCTGTTTGATTTGTCGATTTCGGTTCCCACGAATATGGAAAAGTGGATTCATAAAAGTTATTGTAATACCTTTTATGTTAATAGATTGTCCTGCGGAAGATATTGTTCCTTCTCCGTTTAAAATTAGGGAAATTTTGTAAAAATCCCTTCGGTTGGTCGGTAAAGAAGTTGAGTCGCAAGCAAATTCCTCACGCCTATGAATATTGAACTGTCCTTTTTTTTCTGATTATGTTGAGCGTAAAAGTCCTCAATCGTTTCTTTTGATTTCATTTAACAAAGTTATGAAATTCAAATAATATTTTCCGAATGTATGTTATTTAGTTCGAATGTTCGTATAGGAGTGTTGCTAACGGTTTTGTGTATGAAATGTAGCGTATTAAAAACACTTCCGTTTCGATTTAAAACATAGCTAAATATAAATTTTTCACTTTCATTTTTCCGTCAAAAGCTAAATTTTATATTTGGCGGACTTTATAAATAATCACAAAACTTTGGTTTTAGCGATTACTAGATATATTTTATACATTTTGTTGGCAACTTGTTTTTTTATACATAATGAGATTTTCATTTTTTTATAAATACTTTCTCTTAAATAAAATAGAAAAATCATTATTGCCGTTAAAGTTTAGTAAGATCTAGTCTAAAATTTATTACCAATAAATGTTAATTTTGTTGTTTAATTATTTGTCTAAAAATAGCATCATTTACTTTTACAAAATAAAGACCACGAGTAAGTGTACTTATGTCGATAGAATAGTTAAAACTATTAGGTTTTAAAGACATAACGCGTTGTCCTAAACTGTTGAATATTTCGACGGTTGATATCTCTGTAGTACTGGTAGAAATATATAGTTTTTGACTTGCTGGGTTGGGATATACTTTGATAACTAAATTAGAATCTACTAAATCTTCTATGGATAATAAATCATTTGTTATTTCAAATTCGTTTAAAAAATAACTTTTAAGTGAGTGACCAGCACCAGAAGTAACAAAAGTTTTGCCTGTTGTATAGATATAATTATTTACAATAGCCATGTCTTGAATTGCGGAATTATTGATAGTGTTTATAGCTAAAAATTCTATTTCTTCTCCCTCAAAATCATAAATAGCAATAAAGCCAACACGTTCATTGGTGCCTTCTATTACAGATGCTCCAAAGGTTCTTGTTTGCCCTGTGAATTGCCCACCTACATATATATGATTATCTGAAAATGCAATCGTGTTATAAGCCGTATTAAGTCCTATGCCTGTAATATCTTTCACCCACATTAGCTTTCCTTCTGGATTATATTTTGCTATAAATGCAGAGGTATTTCCTGTACTAGAAGTTAAAACGTCTGAAACATCATTATAGTCAGGATCAAAATCAACGCTACTTCCTTCAAAATATCCGACTACGTAGACATTACCTTGACTATCGCTCTTTATTTCTCTACTATGAATATTTTCACCAGAAATATGCTTTACCCACTGGGTTACATTATCGCCATTATATTTAACTAAGCAAATATCTGGTTTTTGGCTTATAAACTCAAAATACCCTTGTGACTCGTACAATTGTCCATTTTCTTCTAGAGATATAGTACCACTAAATGTTATGGCTACGTATTTATTTTCATTTGTAATCGTATTCTGAATAGAATTAATGCCATGATAGTAGAAATTATTTGCATCAAGTCCTCCTATTTTTAGGGTGTTTAAAAAATCACCATTCTTATTGTATTCAGTAAGAAAACCAGTACCTGCAAATGAGAAATTTATAATATCTCTATCATCATTGTAATTATTATCTATGTCAAAATCAAAGTCATAATCACCCCCAATAACAGAGTAGTAAACGTTCCCACTTAGATAAATTTTTTCATCAACTAAACTCAAATTAAGGTCTACTAAATTTGATTTGTTATATAATACCTTAGACCATAAATATTCACCATTAGAACTGTATTTAACAAGGAATAAGAAGTTTGATCCACTATAACCCCAAGCATCACCGCTATAGGTTAAAAAATCTAAAAAAGAGGGTGTCTCTGGGTTCTCTAGGTCAAAATCTATGTTTTGGAAACTCGGATTTATTTGACCTGTAACATAAATATTGTCATCATCATCCACAACAACATCATATGCTATATCATTAACAGGAACAGATGTATCATGATTATAAAGCCCTGGAAATATACCGCTTTCACTATAGAAGTTTGTACCTCCCACGTTTTTTAACCAAAGTAAATTATCATTGTTATCATACTTAGCAATTAATATATTTTTATTACTGTCGCTAGTTTGTTGTGTGCCATTAGGAAAATCGACAGCAACCCCTTCAAATGTACCTGCTACAATTTTATTAGCTTCACTATCTAATACTAGATTATATTTGTCAATAGAGTAGCTAGGTGTGATTGTTTGGCCTATGGGTTGCTCTGTAAAGTTATTTTGTATTAATTGGGCCGAACTTTCATTTGAAATAAAAATGATAGATAGGAATAAAAGCGTTTTTATAAATTTCATGGTTATGAATAGCTTATTTTTTGTTTTGCATTTTTCAATGCGAATTAAAGACGAAGAAAAGTTTAGTTTAAATATTTGTAATTAATCTTTCTGTTATTGATCTTGACTTTTCGATGAGTTCGTTTGATTTAAATATCTGACTTTCTATAATTGAACTTTCAAACAGTAAATAAATATGATCCGCTAATAGTTCATCTTTTATATGTTCTCTAAAGTAGTTTCTTAAATCGGTTTTACTATTTTGAATAGCTCTGCGTATTTCTTCTTGCTCTTCTGATATCTCTGAAATAATATTTAAAAAACTACAACCTCTATAGTTTTCTCTCTTATTCATAAAAATCAAAAAATTAAAAGAATTTAATATTTTATCCTTTGGATTATTATACTCAGATGTGAATTTATGCAGTTCACTAACCCAATAATTATGTCTGTTATTCAAGAATTCAACACATAAATCATCTTTTGATTTAAAATGGTAGTAAAAAGTTGCTTTGGCTACTTTTGCCTCTTCTATTATTTGGTTAATGCCTGTTTTGTTATACCCTTGATAATGGAATAAATTGGCAGTAATATCTATTATTCTTTCTCTTGCGGAAATCATATTTTTCAAATTTTTTTGCAAATATAGGGTATTTTAACGCACAGACAGGTCTGTATGTTATAAATGTTGTAAAAAAAAATAAGTTGAAAGTTTCTTTTAATATTTTAGATTAGGAGTTTGTTTTTTAAAATTAACTTATAGTAAAGTGAGGTTCTTCTTTCAGCTTGTTGCCAACTCGTTATATCAATCATTAAACAGCTTATGTCCCTCTTAAAAAACAGGTAACACTTTTTAGTTATTTATCCCCATCTAGAAGATGAGCTAGTTACATACTAATGCACTCCCTTTTCACAAATTACTAAAGCTTTTTTTATTCCTTTAATTTTATAGGCTAGGAGAGTTTAACATTGTTACATAATATTAGTTGTGTGGTTAAGCTTGTAATTTAGCAAGTGAATACGGAATTGACTACAGTATAACAAACTGGCTCCCCAAAACCGCGATAAATGTTATTTTGGTATACCAACAGAACCATTTGACGAGGGTTGAAGTTCATAGATAAAATCAGGATGGATGTTAGCCTCATCACGATGGGCCACAAATAAGATACTGGTCTCACTTTCTTTGGCAATTTTGTTTATTAACGTGGAAATAAGTGCTCTGCCTTCATCATCTACATTAATTAATGGTTCATCTAAAATCAATAAAGGCGGATGCTTAATCATCGCTCTTGCAATTAATATTAAGCGTTGAACAGCTGGCGATAATTTGAGAAACGAGGTGTTTTTTTGGTCGCTTAAATTTAAGACGTTCATCCACTGAGCAGCGGCACGTATTTGTGCAGTCGACGGTGTTTGATATAAGCCAATACTATCATAAAAGCCCGAAATAATCATTTGCTCTACAGTATAGCTACGTTTAAATAATTCTAACATGGCAGGGCTAATATAGCCGATTTTTTGTTTGATATCCCAAACGCTTTCACCAGAACCTTTTTTTTGACCAAAGAGATATAGCTCTTGACCATACCCTTTGGTGTTGTTTCCATAAATCATTGAAAGTAAGGTGGTTTTTCCAGAGCCATTTGGGCCTATTAAATGCCAGAATTCCTTTTTTTTGATGGTCCAGTTGATATCTTTTAGAATGGAACGATCCTCATAATGCACATTGACATTCTTAAGTTCTATGAGCACTTCTGGAATATTGGAGTAGGTTGTTATCGCCGAAGGGATGACTTTATCAAAAACGAACGTACTTCTTTTAAAAGAGTAGTTTTCAATAGGTACCACGGCTTTAAGCTCTGTATTTTCAAATGTAATGACATGTGTCATTACGGGTAACAGATCATCTTGCCTGTTGAAAATTAATACAATAGGCATGCTTTTAGACAACGACATTAATTCTTCTTTTAATACGGATACAGACGCTTTATCTAGCGCTTCGTAAGGATTATTTAAGACGATGAAATCTGGTTTTTGTTGAAGTAAATGTGACAGCAATGCTTTTTTTTGCTCACCTGAAGATAATGTTCTAAGGCTTCTGTTCAGTCCTGATGTTAACTCAAAATTATCGTGCTTTTCTTCCTCTTCAATATATTTTTCTAAAACAGAATTTGAAAATAGAGCCCCTCGTTTGCCTTCTATTTCTGGTAATTTATAGGCGCCATTAAGTAAGTTAGATAACCAATGTGCCTGTGGTGAACGCGTCGTGTCTTCAATGGCGTAATGCTGATGTGATGGTGTCATTAGTCTAGTTAGAAGTGTTTTAATAGTTGAGCTGTTCCTAATCCTAATTCATGTGAATAGTCATTGTTCTTTAACGCTGACTCAATGGCTGTGACCGTTGCGAGCAAATTATTAATGGTTTTCTCGATTTCATTTATGACTTGCTGTTGTTTATTCAATGATTTTATTTTTTTGATTGTTAATGGTTACTAAAATTCTAGTGTTCTACTTTTGATTTATTCTTTAATTTATTTTCAATGAAAGGATATAGGTTGTACGTTGGATAAATTTCTGTTGTAAAAGCTTTCCAAGCGGTTCTTTCAATTGCTAAATTCACAGCTGATAATTTTGAGGCAGGAAGTTCTAATACCACCATTTGACCAAGTCCCATAACCACAAACCAATTCACTACAGAAGTCCCTTCTGGAGGGATATTTTCATAAAAGCCTTGATCTGTTCTTATTTTTTCAATCTCATTTAGAGTTATACTTTGATCGTGTTTAAGAAAGACGGTTAATAACAATTTGTCATCTTCTTTTTCAGAACTGGGTGTTGCATCTAGCGTCACTTTTGACTTGTTTTTCAATTTGTGTTCTATGATAGGATACAAATTATACGTGGTATAAAATTCTGTTTTAAAAGCTTTCCAAGCCGTTTTCTCAAGCGCCACATTCACCGTTCTTAATTTGGAAGCAGGCAGTTCTAATACTACCATCTGACCAATTCCCATTACCACATACCAATCCACAACTGATACACCTTCTGATGGGAAATTTTCATAAAATGCTTGATCGGTTTTTATCTTTTCAATCTCATTTAAATTCATACTTTGATCGTGTTTAAGAAAGATGGTTAATAACAACTTGTCATCCACTTTTTCAATGCTGGTAAGGGTATCAGTCGATTGTGCATGAACAATCATTTGTAGTAAGAATAATGGGAGTAATACGGCGTATTTCATGTTTTATAAATTTTAGTGTCAAATTTTAGACTTGATTCTGCTTAATGTTTCATGTGATATATTGATATAAGAGGCTACAATTTTGTTTGGTAAACGCTTCACAATGTTTGGATTGATCTTGAATAATTGCTTGTATCTTTCTGAGGCATCTAGTGTGGTAAAAGAGATTAATCTCTTCGCATTATTGACATAAGCTTTTTCTAAATAGATGCTATAAAAATCTTTCCATTTAGGAACAATGGTCATAAGATGTCTAAAATCATCGTGGGTGATGTAAAGAAGTTCACTGTTTTCAATCACCTGAATTGTTTCTTGTGCAGGTTCATTGGTAATGAAACTTACTAGTTCTGTCGCAAATTGATTTTCGAAGGCGATGTAACGCGTGACGTCTTTTCCTTCCTCATTGATGTAAAAAAGCCTTAAACAGCCTTTTCTTACGAAATAACTCACCTGACTATTCTTTCCATGGGACAGCAAAATATCGTTTTTCTTTTTTTTAATTGTTTTAAAATAAGACAACACGATTGTTAAATCTTCATCATCAATATTTATATTCTTTTTTATGAAATTAGTGAGTTCTATAGTGTCTGTCATCTATTTGTAGTCTCTTACAAATTTACGATAATGAATAATATCTTGAATAGATAGTACTATTAAATTATGCTCATCTGCAAAGTCTAAAATGGTATTCATTTTTGCCATGGTTCCATCATCGTTCATTAATTCACACAGTACAGCTTCTGGTTGTAAGCCTGCTAATTTCATTAAATCTACGCTTCCTTCCGTATGTCCTTTTCTTTCAAAAACACCATTGTTTTTCGCTCTTAAAGGAAAGATATGACCGGGTTTTGCTAAATCGTTGCTTGTCGCATTTTCTTTACAAGCTGCTTTAATGGTTGTTAGCCTATCTTTAGCAGAAACCCCTGTAGTAACGCCTTCTTTTGCTTCAATTGAAATGGTAAAAGGGGTTTGATAACTACTGGTGTTTTCTTTGACCATATAAGGTAATTCTAACGCATCTGCTTTTTTATTCGGTAAACAAAGACAGACAATACCACTGCATTTTCTAATCATGAGTGCCATTTGGTTATTCGTCATGTGATGCGCAGAGAATATTAAATCTCCTTCATTTTCTCTGTCTTCATCATCCATTAGGATTATTCCATTTCCGTTTTGTAGGTGTATTAGGGCTTTTTCTAACCGATGTTGACTGTCTTTATTAAATGTTGTTAACGTCTCTATTTCTGTAAGTACCATTTTTGTTTTTATTATTGATAGGCAAAACTAATACTGTCTAAAATCAGATTATTTGACTTAAGTCAATAAATCGATTTTTTATTACTATACGTTGTATGCTTTGGTCTCATTTGACTTCAGACATGCTATAAGCTTGTTTTAAGCATTTTATAAGCATGCTATAACCACGCTATAACCTGTATTATAATTTTTTGTATATTGCTGGATTGTAGGCGTTTAACTTAAAATATGGTACTATGGCACAACAGACCGGGATTATCCCTTTAGTAGGGACATTAAATGGTATTAATTTTTATTATTTGCATGGCAAACCGATTGCACGACGAGCGGGTGGTGGGTTTACTAGAAAACGGATAAAGACGAAAGCTAGTATGGAACGCGTGCGTGAGAATGCCAATGAGTTTGGGCATTGTTCTGCGGTGAATAAAACTTTTAGATCTGCTTTGGTTCCGTTTTATAGGGGTTACACGTTTACGCATTTTCATAGTCGTTTGATGGGCTTGTTTACGCGTATTAAGGCTTTAGATACGATCAACAAACGCGGTAAACGACTTGTTGCTGAAGGTATAGGGCAGGCGCAAGGGCTGCAATTATTAGAGCAGTTTAGCTATACGCCAGCTTGCAAGGTAGGGCAGGTTTTGCCTTTTGAGTTTGGTATTACTACTACGGATTATACGTTGACCATTTCTGATTTTAACATAGCGCAGGTGGGCTTTGCGGATGGTGCTACTCATATGGCGCTGACTTATGGTGTTTTGGATTTTGATTTTGAGCATTTGAATTATGCCTTGCATTTGGCTCCTCCTTTGGTTTTAGATCGTTCTTATGCTGGTTCTACGGTGACTTTAGAGCCTACTACTTTGCCTAGTGGTCTTGGTACAGCGCTCTGTGTGCTTGGTGTGCGGTTTTATCAGGAGGTTGATGGGGCTTTGTATGTTTTAAATGCTAAAGATAGTGTTGGGATTGCGGTTTTGAAATGTTTGTAGTGGTTTATAGAAATTTCATAACCCTTAAAAGCTACTATGCTCTTTTTTAAATGTTAACTCATTAACAATTGATTGTTTTTACTTAATTCTTTGTTTTTTTGCAGTCTTTTTACTTTTATCTAACCCAAAAAAAATAGAAATAAAAAATAGTCTTATGGGTTAAGCTATACCTATCGTTATCGGATTTATTGGTGGTTGGATTTTTCTAATACTCTAAAAAATTCTTTATCAAAAATTTCAAAATATGTCTTTGCATCAAAGATTTCGTAATACGGAATAAATTTTCTAAGATTTTTCCTTACATCCTCGTCGTAGGCTCTGAGGTAATCCATTTTCATTCTAGCAACATCTGCAATGTTGATCTGAACTGTTGGCTCAGGCATACCATCAATTCCATACATCTTATTAGCCATATCACTTGGGCTAGGGTATCCCCATTTTTTCATTTTTGCACCTAACCAATTATCAACAATTTCTCGTTCCATGTGGTCTGTATATACGGATTGGTATATCTTTTCTATTTCTAACGCTCCATTTTCAAAAAGGTCCTTGACTAATTGGCTAATAAATATATGGTCGGGGTGTCCATAGCCACCTTTCACATTGTCGAGCGTAAAAATAACCGATGGCTTAAATTCATTTACTTTGTTTAAAATGGCAGTAGCAACTTTTTTGGTAAGAAATTGCGCGCTAATATCTTGATAGGGTATAGGTAGATATTGATTTTTTATGGTGTCTAAGCCGATACGATATAAACCATCTTTTAGAAGACGTTCATTACCTTCACAAATAATATCTGCTGGATTTTTCCCTGTTTTTTCGATAATATGACTTTGCAGACTTAGTTGTTTAATTTTCCAGCCATTTACTTTAAGCTTGGCAATTGTCCCAGACATTGCGCAGTCATCATCATCATGTGCTACTATAATAACGGCACGTTTATTACTGACTGTATCTAAAAATACATCTGCAGGGTACTTTTCTGTAGGAACAAATCTTTTTAGATCTTCAGTGGACACCTTCTCATTACAGCTGAATAGACTATAAATGATAAGTATAGCTATGATTAAATTTGTTTTTTTCATTTAGTAAGATTTTTATTTTAATTGATTATTATATGTGTTTGATGGTTAGTTTTTGCTTGTGATCATCCGCATTTTATTTGTCATTATAAGTTTGTAACGTTATGGAGCGTTTGGGTATTTATACACGTGACTTTACATCGGTTTTTAAACATTAGTTTTATTGTCTCTGTTTATTTTTTGACGTCATATAAGTATCTCGCATATTTATGGTCTCCCCAATTGGCATACCTAAAGGCTTCCCGGTGGCGATAGTTCCAAAGGTCTATATTGTCCTCATTTGCAAAGTCGGTTTTCATAGCGACTAGTGTTTTTAGTTTCTTTTTCCAATGGTTGATTCCTGAAATGCTTAGGTCTGTAAATGCATAGTTTAATCCTAAATTGGCTAGTACTTTTGCTAAATGGGTATTATTAGGTTTAAGGGTGTCTGTATATGCCGTGTCCATTATCCATTGCGAAAAGTAGACGTATAAATGGCCATTTTTTGTTAACCCATTCATCGCTTTTTCTATGGTGTCTTGTAAATTATCTGCATAATAAAGTGTGTCTAAAAATAAGATGGCATCATAAGTGTTGGTGAAATCTATATGATTTAAGTTTCCTTCTTTGAACAGCAGTGCGTTGTTTCCTTCTGTTCGTTGATTTGCCAGTTTTATACCTTGATGCGAAATGTCAATACCAGTTATATGTGCTTGTATTTGTTGTGAAAGATATTCCGTTATTTTACCGTTGCCGCAGCCAACGTCAGCAATCGTTTTAGGTTGTTGGGTGTTTAATTTTTCAATGAGGATAGAAAGTTCTTTCATATCTATAAGTCCATGTTGTGACAAATCTTTGCCATATACTTGTTTACAGAATAGAGTATGGGCATGGCTCTTTTTTTCTGAATCAAAAAAGTAATCGTACTCGTACTTAAAAAAAGGTGTTTTAGCTTCTATTTGTTTTTTTATGTTCTCCCCTTTAGCTGTAAATTGATATTCTCCCTGAGCACATACTAAGATTTCTTTTTTTACAAGTGCGCTAAAAGCGCTTTGCCAATTACATTTAAAATTACCAATCCAAATGTTTCCGAAGTCTTCAAGGTTTTTTCTATCAGCGGGTCTGTTTATATCTAAATTTAAAAACAACGCATACCGTGTTCTAAACCATGATAACACGGTTATAATTTGTTTTTCTGCTTCTGTAAAATTGTTCACTTTTTTTGATTCTTTATTTTTTGTGACACGCCACTAATTAGAAATGTGACACCGGTTATAATTAGAAAAAATTTAAACCATGTTGGATCACCAAAAATTTCTGTAAACTCGATTATTACATAGACTGCTAAGAATAATGCGGATAGAAATACGTGTTTATTGGCTGTTGTCATTGATTGATTTTTATTAGGTTTACTATACTAAGGTGAAGTTTCTAAAGGTTATTAATTACAGCTTTTTTTAATGTCTGTTCTGCTTGTTTGATGTGCCTTTCGTTATGATATACAAGCACTTTAAATGTGTCTCCCAATCTTAGTTTAATTAATGTTGAAATTGAAATAGCAGTTTTGGTTTTGTCTAGATTGATGTTTTTTGATTGTTCTAAAAGCCCGATGATTTGATGTTGCTGGTTTATAAACTTTTCTAAGGTCTGACTATTTAGTTCAGAATTTAAAGGGTTCATAGATTTAAACGTTTTCATTTTATTTAAGGTCTCGGAGTAGGACACCGATTTACTAAAATATGATCCTAGCCAATTGCCTTTAAATAGTTCTGAGCTTTTAGGTTGCGCTGTCTTTATTTTAGTGGTTATTTCTGGTAAATAAAAATCGCCATACCTATTTAAGTGCTCTATGCATTCTAAGACACTCCAGCACTTAGGGTCTTGTTTCCAATTTAATATAGCTGTTGGCTCCGTTTTTAAATTTTCTGTAGCCGTGCAGTTGTCTTGCGTGATTTTTAATAAGTTTTGCAATAATTTTTGAGAAGCTATGGCCATGGTTTTTATTTTATTGCAAATTTGAATAGATATTTTGTTTTAAAAATTGATTGAAATTAAGATTTTTTAATTCTTGATAATGTTTCGGGTGTCATTCTTAGATAGGATGCAATATGTTTATTAGGTATTTCTTGAAATAACTGTGGGCTTCTTTTTAAAACGCGATTGTAACGTTCAACAGGAGATGATGTAAGGATGTCTCTTTCTCTTTCCATTTGTTGTAGTACTAAATTTTCTAAAATCGACATCCAAATGTCTTGATTCTCTGGAGACGACGTCATAAATGATTTAAACTTCGCTTTATTAATAACTTTTACTTTGGTTTTTTTAAGCGCTTGTATATATAAATCCGAAGGTTGTTCATTTAAAAAAGAATCTAGAGCAGCGATTAAATTATCTTTATAACCGAATCTAATTGTGTGTTCTTCATTTTTGTCGATCACAAAAATTCTTAAGCTTCCATGTATGACTAAGTAGATATTGGTGTCGCTAATTCCTCTTGTTTTTAAGAAGTCGTTGCGCTCTAATTCCAGGGTTTTGTCCCAAAGATTTTCTTTATTGATTCGTTTAATAAAATGAGACATAGGATTCATATGATACTGAAGCTAATGTTTTTAAGAATACGTTGTTTGATTTTTTACAGCACCTAATTTACTAAATAATAACGTAATAGACTCAGATTTATTGAGTGTAGAACCTCTGAGGGTTTTTGATGGTTGTTGAGAATTTACTATGAATTAAATACAGCGGTGCCTACAGTATATAATTCATGCTTTTTTTGCTAATAATTAGCTCAATTTAGGTAGATGAATCGTGGTATCTGTCAGATTGATTTTGAATATAATAACCTTATATTTTAATTTTAGAATCTTCTTTGACTTTCACTCTTAAATAATACTATCGTTGTAAAAAATAACGTGGTTGTATTTGAAGCGTAGGCGATTACTAGGCCTTAAGCTTTCGGTTAAGTGTAATGGTTGATACGAGCTAAAGGCGTTGAACTAATAACTGTTTCGTCAATTTTTTATAAACATTGTTAACGGTTCGTGGTGAAACGTTAATTGTAAATTTGTTATTGGTTATCTTCAAACCATTTAACAATTGCGGGCATATTTCTTTCAAATCCACCGGGAATAAAAAAGTTAAGGACTCCAGATTTTTCATTTGTTCTGTTTGCAAAGTCATGAATGGTTTTGGCTGGTATTCTTAAAAATGTTCCTTTTTCTACGTCTATCCAGTTGTGGTCCACAAGTATTGAAGTCGTACCTTCAAGTCCGTAAAACACTTCATCATTATCTTCGTGTTGGTGCGCACCAGGTCCATCAGAGTTTGGTTCAAGCCACCATTCCGAAATGCTATATTTGTCTGCGGTTTCATTTTCATCTGCTTTAAAAATAGCCGTCATTGTCCCACAACTATAAACTCTTCCTTGTCCTGATTTAAGAAGTAATTTATCGGTTTCGTTTTGTTTATGTTTCATTTACTGTTAATCAATGGCTGTTTGATTGGCTGTCGGCTTGGTTTCGTTCTATAATGACCGCTAATGGTCTCGAATATAAAGACATTAGTTGTCGGCTTATGCACGTGCCTTGTAAATATACAAAAACCTCTCTAAAAGCCTATAATAGGAATGTTTTATAAAGGGTGCTGTTTATATTGCTATGCAGGTTCAGCCTCATTTCTCGATATTTTCCTTTGGTTCTAGAGTGAAGTTTATTTAGTCTGTTCACTTTGATTGGGTGTAGCGTGGTTATGCCACTAATTTAGCAAATAATTACTGAATAGAGCACCTGATCGAATTTTTGAACTTAGGCTAAAAAAAGCAGTGAATTATTCGCGCTGTTGTAGGTTGTACTTGTTTTAGTTTTATCGGTTTTGCTTTTAAAGATTTTCCTGAGACGACTTTAATTCATAGGGGTTTCACATCTTCGCAATTGATATTTCCTGTTAATATAAGATTGTGAATCATTAAGTTCAGCGGCTGAATAAAATATCCAAACTTTGTCATTACCGCTATAGGCTTCTGGTTCGGAAACGTTTAAGGCACTATCAAATTCATTAAGTAACCACATTTGTTGATTTGGGTTATCTAATGTTGTTAACCAAATTTCACCAGGTCGGTTAAATGTTGTTTCTGAAAAATTATTTCCACCGTTATTAATTTGAAAGGCGGAATACAACTGACCATTAAAGATGAAAGGTTCGTGGGATTGGTTTAAGGACGGTGTTTCAAGATTTACTGAACTGGGTGTAATTATTTCATCTTGAAGAAACATAGCATCGAAAGCTGTTCGTTTATAAATATATGCCGTGTTTGTTGCATTTATACCACTAATAAAATATTGATTTCCGTTTAATGTGTTTATAATCGTATTGCCATCTACTTTATTAGATAGATCATTAGTGACAGGAATTGCCGCCTCAGTTGGATGGAGTGCATCAAATTGTTTGGCTTGAACCACACCATTATCATCTTTGTAACCGTAAGTAAGATACCCACTGTTTTTTATCCATCTCGGAACGATAACATCCATCGGTACGATTAATGGATATATGCTTGGTTGCTCTTCGATGAGGTAGTCGTTTGTTGGGTTATCCAAATCAAGAAGGCGCAATTGAAATTTTGTGTTTTGCGGATAATTTGCAGAAAACCCATTGATGACATCATTTAATATATAAATTACAAATCGTTTGTTTTCGTTAGGAAGTTGTGAGGGGTAAAATACTCTTCGTTTATTATCCATCGGTGCGGCAATATTTGTAACCGTTGCCGACGTAGGGCTTGTTGGTCGCACCATTTTTATTTGACCTAAGGGTGTCGCACCAACATAATATACTCCTAAATTATCTACACCCCAATCTGCAGGACGTGCATAAATATTGGAAGTAAAAGGATTAAAGCCTTTGCCGTCTGCAGGAATTAAATCCCCAGTGGTTGGATCTATACCACATTGCCAGACTTTTCCTGATACGCCATTAATAGTATCTAGCTCTATCCAAACCATATAATTATCCCTTGGCGAGATTTCGGGATTTACGTAATTTATAGACACTTCTCCAACCCTAACATCAGTTCCAGGATCTGGAATATTAGTTAAATCATCGTTTTCCGTATTTGAGCATTGTAGACAAAACAAGCCTAAGCTAAAAAGTAGTACGAACTGTTTCATAAATTTCACTTTTTATTAAGACCATATTTTTTATGAAAGGTTTAATTTGTATTCCCTAGAATGTGGTGGTATATGGTTGTCCGCGAGGATGTTATTAATTAGGCTAGAACTAGCCATCAGTTATATGTGGTGTTGTGTATTAAATTATTCGTGCGAAATGTGTAAAATCCTATTTGATTTATATTATAGTTAGTTACATTTTTTCTGTTTAATCGTTACGTTACTTTTCCCATTTAGATCAAGGTTGCTGTTCAACTTTAACATGATATTCAATTGGATTAACCAAAGTGCCAAATTGATTAAAAATAGCAACATCGGCTGCATCACGACCAAAACCAAGAATAACATAACCTCCTGGAGAGCCTACCTGAGTGGCATCAAACGTGTACCAACGGTTACCAATATATGCCTCAAACCAAGCGTGCATATCCATAGGTTGCAAGTTGTGTAAATAACCAACAACAATACGTGCTGGAATGCTTAAACTACGGCAAAGCGCAATACCCAAATGGGCCAAATCCCTACATACACCAAACTGTCTATCATTAACTTGAATGGCAGATAAAGGTTGATTATTACTGCCAGGCAGATACTCAATGTTTTGGCGTAACCAATTTGTAATTGTAGACACTTGGTTGTAGCCCATTAATTGGCCTTCGGTAATCGTTGCACTCATTTCATTAAAACGATCTGACTCACAGTATCTACTTGGTAATAGATAACTTAGTACGGAGTCTGGTAAATTCTGGATTTCAATAAATGGTGCACCAAAGCCTTGATCTATAAAATTAGAGGTTACAACCTCTGAAGACGTCGAAATTGAGAACATTCCAGGTTGGGCAATTAAGCGTTGACACAGATTGCCATAATTATCCGTGAATTCGAAAACCGGTGTACTGGGTGTTATTTTATAGTCCTCTCTTTCTACCCATTGTTGGCTACCACTGCGAGGCCTTAACATAAGAATAAATGGGGTGGGCTCAAAAATCTCAAACTTTAGGTCACAACTTGTACGTAAACGCATATGTCAATTTTTTAAGATTCTAAATTATATTATAACGACTAGCTTAATTCTGAATAACTTAGCTCTCCATCTAACAACACAAATTTCGGTTATTTAATTTTAGTAACATCTATAAATTGAAATTCTTAGTTGTTATTTTCTACGCATTATTTTAAGACGATGGAATAGGGTTAACATCGTCTATTCGTTGTGCACGGGTTTTGCGTGATTTAGTAAATAAAACCGAATAGAAAATCTGTAAGAATTTTCGTAAGTAGAGTCTAACTAGCCATTAATTATACACGGTCTTAGCAGCTTTTTTTATTCATTTATTTCTATGTAATTAAATACTAAAATTGCTTCATAGAAGCATAAATTAATTTGGCTTCCAATCCTTTTCTCATTCCAAAAGTCATATTTGCATACAATAGTTTCATTTTTACTTACAATATCAACAACTAATGTGTTTACTTCTGGTTGTCTAAACCTACTTTCTTTACGATATTTGTAAACAATAGTATATAAATCGCAGTTTGTTTTGTAGGCTGATAAAATATTTAATTCATTTATTGTAAATAGAAGTAACCCTACAATTGTTATTATAATAAATACACTTAAATTTTGCTCATTATTTTTTTTCTGACTGTATTTCAGTATTGTAGGTTTTAATTTTTTCCAAATAAAATAGCCTATAAAAATTCCTACTGCACTAATGACAAAGGTAAATAAGTACGGTTTATTATATTTTGGAATGTCTTGAAATGCAATGATTGCTAGAAACATACTCGCGAATAATGAAGTAAATATTGTAAGTCCTAGTAATATAGCTTTCTTTTTTGACTTCATTTCTTTGGTTGAGAATTGCAGGTAACGGTTTTGTGTATGATTTCGTTGCGTGTTTAAGCGACTAATTTAGTAAACAAAAACGAACGCGATAAAATTCCGAAGGCATTTTCCAAATAAGCACTTGCCAAAGCAATTAATTATACACGGTGTTAGCTTTAATGCTTTATTCCGCTTTATAATTCATTCCGTTTTTTTGATTCCGCAAACTTGCTCAAAATTTCGATTCCGTTTTTCATTCAGAGTTTGAGTAAGAAATTCCGTAACTTGCAGAATTACGATAATTGTTAACTACAATATTAATTCTTTTTTAAATTCATAATGTTGTGCTGTTTTTTCATATCTCAACAAAACACGTTTTGCATTTTCAGGAATATATGCGGTTTCATAATTTTCACCAGCAAACTTTTTTACAGAATCGATAGAATCAAATTGAAGAGTAATAAAGAATTCAACCTCATTTTTTTTATTCTGTGTTGATATGCTCACCTTTTCTAACCCATCAACTCCATTTTTTTTAACTGTTGGAAATACTTCATTAATAAGCATATTTTCATAAATAGGTGCGTTTTCTATTGTCGTCCATCCTTTCCAAGTTCTGATAATTTTTGTTTTATTCTCCATAAAAATTAGTGTTTAATTCTTTTATAAATTTCGATTCCGCAAACTTGCTCTTGCATTAAAACGAACGTGTTTGTATAAGGTTTACTTCGTGTGTTCGCTGCGCTCGGGTGTTGCGTGGTTCAGCAATTAAGTTAGCAAACTTTTATGGACCAGAGAAAATTCCGAATGAATTTTTGCAAGTAGGGGAGAACCTAGCAATTAATTATACACCGTGTTGTGTGCTGTTTTTATTTCAGACCTTTTTTAATGTCCATACTCTGATGTAATACTCTGACGATTTCCACAATTTCATTGTCTAATTTTCTGTAAAAAATCAGATGCGATTTTATTTTAGTAACTCGATAGTTTTTTCGAGTTTGCTCTGCGGATTTTCCAATTAGATAGTTGTCCGCAATAAATTCAATTTCCGCTATTATTACATCGTAATATCTGTCAGCTTGTTCTTTAGACCATTTGTTAAGGGTGTAAATCCAAATTTTATCTAAATCCTCAATCGCTTGTTGGCTTATGCGATATTTGTTTTTACTCATAAGTGTTTACGATGTAATTCTTTCAGATGTTGTTTTGGGTCAAAATTTTCAACAAATCCGCTATTTTCCCCAACTTCGAGAGCTTTTATCAGTTCTCTTTCCTTTTTTTCTTCACGTTCTAACAAACGTAATGCGGAACGAATTACTTCGCTAACCGAACCATATCTTCCTGAGTTTACTTCTTCTCGTATAAAATCCTCAAAATGATTTCCGAGTGATATTGATGTGTTTTTTCCCATTTTGACTATAAATTTACTCAAATATACCAAATATTGGTAACGTAGCCAAATAGCACACAACGTGTTTGAATATGGTTTACTTCGTCTGTTCGCTGCGCTCGGGTGTTACGTGTTTTAGGTACCTAATTTAGTAAATAAAAACCAAATAGAAAGTCCGCGATGACTTTCGTAAGTAGGCTAGAACTAGCAATAAATTATATACGGTGTTGGCACACGTAATTTATTCAAACTCTATTTTATTCAAATTTTTTTCAAAGTATTTTTTCATCTGCTCAATACTTTCTTTGTTATTATCCAAACATGCTATTCTCGAGCTTTTATTATTTGTTTGGTTAAATATTATTTCAGATTCGCTTAATTTTATCGAAGAAATATCACTTATTTCCAAATCGATATCATTTTCAAATCGTAATCTTTTATTCAGAATTTCGATAAAAGAACTGTTTTCAGTTAGTAAGCTTGAAATTACCAAAAGAAATCCAATGATTATGAGTACTGTCAGAAAAGGTTTTTCAAAAGCTGTATATTGAAATCCTGTAACAGAAAATATTATAGCAATAATTCCAAGTATTAATTTTGAGGTTTTTCTGTATTGTGCATTATTTGTTTTCAAAATGAGAATATTTTCCTTTCTCATTTTATTTCTGTTTTTGATTTTTTCATAAATTCCATATGCAACAACTATGGCGCCAATTCCAATTTCATAAACTTCAATATTTTTAATTATTCCGCTAAAGTGAACAATTAAAATTATTCCAAATATTATTTCCGCTTTATATTTCTTTATAATCGCAATCATTATTTTTATGTGTGCCTACGGTCTCGTATAACCGTCAGTTACGGGTTAAATTAGCATTTATTTTCGGTTAAGCACTGACTTTAGCAATTCCGTGTGGATTCGGACGTAGTCGAATCCGCCGTAATTGCGATTATACATTGTTGCCATTTCGTCGTTTTTTTCCACTTTATATTTAAGTCCGTTTTCTTTTTCAGATTTTGATTTTATAATTCCAAGTAATTATTGGTATAAAACATATCTTGGTGGTTTTAGTCCATTCAGTCGCATATAAACGAGCATTTGTCCTCTGTGGTGGGTTATGTGGTCGGCAAGCAATAATAAAATCTGTCTTTTTGTTCTGTCCGCCCCAAAATAATCCAATCTTTCTTCAAGTTTATTCGGGTCAAAATTTGAGATGAATTCTATTGTTTTGTCAAAAGTCTCGCTGATTTTTTCAATCATTTCTTTTTTCGATTTATCGTCCACTTTAAGTTCTGTGTCTGTATTCCAATCTCTTGCTTCACGTCCGGCCATTAATGATTGACTATGCCAGTCCATTGCCCAACCAATATGCATTAAATTTTCCGAAAAACTCATTGATTCAAGCGTAGCTTTGAATTCATATTTATCTTCGGGCATTGTTTCCGCTACAAGAATTAAGTATTCTTTCGATTTTTCTAATCGTTCCAAATATTCTTTGATGAAGTCATTTTCTTGAGCAAAAATCGGCTGTGTTAATGAAGATAAAAGCATTACCGAAGTCAGAATTAATAGATGTTTTATGTTTTTCATTTAGTTCAATTTATTATTTCCGTTGAGTTTGGTCACAATGAATGACAACGGTTTTGTGTATGGTTTACTTCGTCTGTTCGCTGCGCTCGGGTGTTGCGTGGTTCAGCAACTAAGTTAGCAAACATTTACGAACCCGTGAATATTCCTGCGGAATATTCGCAAGTAGGCTAGAACCTAGCAATTAATTATACACGGTGTTATACACCGTTTTTATTTTCTTTTATTCAAGTAGTAATTCAAAGTGTCGAGTAATCTCTCTCCTCTTAAATTTTTAGCCACAATTTTACCTTCTTCGTCAATCAAAAATGAAGTTGGATAACCGGTTACATTATAGCTTTCTTTGAATTTATTTGAATCGTCATCCAACACTTGTGGCCAATTTATATCGTATTTTTCTATAACACTTTTAAGCTTTTCTTTTGTGTCAAAAACCGCAACTCCCAAAAATTCAACATCTTTTCTGTCAGTTCCATTATAGGCTTTTTTTAAATTCGGAATTGCAGTAATACAAGGTGCGCACCAAGTTCCCCAAAATTCTAGATATAGAAGTTTGTTATTGAAATCTTTTAGATATATAGAATCTTTTGATTCAAGTTTTTTTGCTGAAAATGGTTTGACATTAAATCCAACTCTTGTAGAATATAAAATGGTATCCTTTGGCATTTTTAGCAATTGTAGTTCGTTTGTGTTTATGTCAACACCAAGATTTTTATATAAAGACTTTTCTATTTTTATAAATTCATTTAAGCCAACTATTTCTGTGTTTTTTACATCAAGTGTAATTAAACTTTTGTCGTCATAAGTAAGATAAGAGAATCCATTACTAACTAAAATATCATTTTCTAAATAGGTAGTTTTGGCAATTTTTGGAAAATTATATATTAATTCTCCATCACTTGTCGACAAAACTAAAATTTTTATTTCTTTACTTAATATTCCATCGTTTGTACTTATTTCCGCAATTACAGATTCAGATTTTTTAATTAGATTTTCATAATCTAAATCTTTAGCTCTTAGCGTAGGTTTTTTAATTGTATCGTCAGAGAAGTCTTTATCATTATTTGTATCAACAATATATTCTAGTTCTTCGTTTTGATTTTTACCTATTGCAACGTGAACAAAACAATTTATTGGTTTTTCAGAAAATTTTCTTTTGCTTAAATCAATTTTCCAAGATTCTTTTAGTTCATTAAAAAACTCCTCGCTAAAATTTCCCAGTTTGTAATTTTGATAGGCAAATTGATGTGAGTCAAACCAAACTTGGACAACATTAGATGTTATCCAACTTTCTGGAACTCCAGTCGTTTTGATTTCCGTATTACTCCAAATTCCTTTTTCGCTTAATGGTGTCCAGTCAAGGAATCCAAATCTTTTTTCAAATGGTCCATAACCATCAACTTCTGTCAGTTTTAGATTAATTAAATCAGTTGATTTAGATTCTTCTTGACAAGCAAATATGGTTGTTATAATAAGTAGGAAAATAAGTTTTCTCATAGTTTTTATTAAATGGTTGCCAACCGTTGCGTATATGAAACGTAGCGTATGAATAAACGCTAACTTTTCGGATTATACACGAGCCGAATTTTTAAATTTTTCTTTTTATCTTTTTTTTACTAAAAATTTAAAAATTTGGCGACTTCATAAATATACCCGAACCTCTCGGGAAGCCTGTAATAGCTATGTTTTATAGCTGTTGTTGTACCACGTTTTTATAGACGTCCTCTATTTCGTCCATCAAGTATAATTCTTGAAGACCCGCCTTTATTTTTGAGAAGTCCCGCTTGAAAAATAAGTCGATAAACTTTTTCGGTATTTCCACATTTTCCGATTCCGTCATATATAATTCAACTGTTCTATTCGGATTGTTCGGGTCGTCAGTCTCTAAATGATTCCCAAGTCCAATTACATATTGAAAACTGTCCTCCGTATTTGGGGCTACGCTGACTGAAAGATATTTTGAGTCATTTTTGCTTAAAACTTCTAAGTCAGGCATATTAAACTCCATAGAGTTAAATTCCTTTTTGTAGTCGCCTTTCCAATCTACGTTTTCAAAGTCCGAAATATGTTTTTCTAATGAAGTTTTGCCCAGAAGCCTGTATAAATCAGATTCCAAGTCCGTTGTATGAATTCTTGAAACGAAATCGTTTTCCATATTTTCTTGTCCGTTTGAGTTTTCCGTTTTCTTCTCTTTGCAAGAAAACATAAAAATCGAAAAAATTAATGTCCAAAATAGAGTTTTTTTCATAATGTGGTACAACGGTTTTGTGTATGGTTTATTTCGTCTGTTCGCTGCGCTCGGGTGTTGCGTGTGTAAGCAACTAATTTAGCAAATAAATCACAGATAGAATATTCCGATGGAATGTTCGTAAGTCGGCAGTGAACCGAGCAATTAATTATACACGGTGTTGTAAAACGTTTTTATTCCTTTCTTACAACCTCACTTTTCACAGGTTCTCCTCTTTCTATGAATACATCATCCGCATAATAATTTAAAAATTGCATTGGAAGACCAATTCCTTCTAGATATCCAGATTTATTTTGTAAATGGTAATGTAAATGTGGACCACCAGAGTTTCCGCTATTTCCGGCTTTGCCGACTTCTTGTCCTTTAACAACTATATCTCCAACGGAAACCATTATTGTACCTTTTTTAAAATGCGCCATAAGAGAATATTCTCCATTTAAATGGTCTATAATAATATAGTTACCTGCTTTTGTGTTTTCATCAATATCACTATTAACACTTCCAGGTATTGTATTATCATTAATATCATTTTCTAGAGCTATTATTTTTCCATAACCAGGTGCATTTAATCGTTTACCAAAGCAGTAATAATCTTCATTACTGGTTCCATCTCCAATAAAAGAGATGCCATTTAATTTTTGAACACAATCTATAGCATATCTCTGATTACGATTTGAAAAATGATTGTTCTGCAAGCCTGTCCTTCCACCTTGATTTATATGCCATTCAGCATCATCTTCAAATGGTAATTCTAATACTGTTATTGTTTGATAATTTAGAAAAATATCTTCGTCTAATTCCCCTACATTACCAATTAACTCATCAGCACAAGAAGTTGCTATAAAAATAAAAGAAGATAAAAATACATGTTTTATTAATTTTGTAAGTTTCATAATTAAGTTAAAATTTATAGATTATTCCAAGGTTTATTTGATGTTGCAATTCTCTATAAGCGCTAGGAATTTGAAGTCTATTGTACATAAAGTCGTAGGTTATTTTTAAGTCAAAATATTTTGAAAGTACATAACCATACTTAAAGTTCCACTTCACACTTTGATAACGATTAAAGGATGCAACATTTCCACCATTATTTGTTATTCTAAGTAACACGAAAGGAATTGTCAATTTTGAAGAGAGATACTGTTTTTCATTTAATTGATAACCAAAACGACTGGCAATACCAAATTCTTGATGTAAAGCTAGGTAATCAGTTCTATTATATAGAAAAGAAACATTTGTATAAGATTGTAATCCCAAATGGATAGAAAGCGAGTTTTTATTATGAATTTGTTTTAAATACGAGAAACTTAAATCTGCTTTAAGATGCTCAGCATTTAAGCTTGGAATTCTTTCGCTTTTCAACGCTGTTCTGTTAAAAAAGTCTAATTCTATTTCAAAAATGTTTTGTTTTTTACTCGTTCGTTCATAGTTTAATTTATAAATTATGTCTTTATAATCATAGCGTGATATTGGGGCAAATTCTAAATTTTTTAATGAACCTGAATTGTAACCTATAGAAAATTCAAGTTGATTCTTTTTTTTTGTTGTTTGGGAATATCCGATTGTAAAAAATATTATTAAAATAGCTGTGGTTAAAGTTTTTTTTATTTTCATTTATAATTTCTAAAATTTTAACCCTAATTGTAAGTCGAAAGGAAATCCTATCGTGAAATTTCCAGTAAAATTGTTTTTAAATCCATATTCCGTACCTGTCGATATATAGAACTTTGAGGGCTGTTCAATATTTAAGTCTGGAAAATTTTTATATATAACTTTTCTTGATTGTACACCTAAAAATGTAGACCATTTATTTGAGATGTTGTGTTTTATCAAAATCGGAACTTCTAAAGTAACGAAATCAAGATTTTTTCTAACTGAAAGACCATTTTGAAGAGTTAAATTGTTTAATAGAGAGATGTTATTAAAAACACCAACTTTTAACAGATTATCTTTAATTTCAAATTGCGATTCTTCTTGAGATGAAGCAATGGTTGTATATAAACATAGAAATATTATTAAGTTTTTCATAGTATTATTTATTTGACGAGTCAAAATGTTTTACAACCAGGGATATCATACTAAAAGGAATAAGCAATAATCGAATTAAATTCATATACAGTAGTCCAAATTTGGTTATAAATTATTTTAATTATGGCTCGAAACTAAATGAAGTAAACATATTAAAAGTCCCAATACCTTAAAACAATACAAATCCGTACTTATTTATGCGCTTTACGGTATGCATTTGGTGTCATTCCTGTTGCTTTCTTAAATGCATTGTAAAATGTTGTCTTAGAAGTAAACCCCGATTCTAATCCTATTGCTAAAAGACTGTAATTTTTAAATTCAGAATCTAAAATCATTTCCTTAACTGCTTCTACACGATAGTAATTTATATAATTTGCGAAATTTTTTCCTGTAATTGTATTTACCAACTTAGAAACATAACCTGAACTTATTCCTAATTTTTCAGCAACTTTTTCCCTATTTAATGTACTGTCTCTATAAATTTGATGATTTTTACAAAGTGCTTCAAGTTTTATGTAATAAAGATTCTCTGTTGTAGGTGGTTCTAAATTATTTGAATAATTCACTTTTTTAAGATTAGTATCTATAGATAGGTCATTATCGCTGAATGAAATCTTGTGAGTTAATAATTTATTGATACCTTCTTTATCTTTCGCTAATCTATATTTAAATAGACCAAAATATGCTGTCCAATGGATTACGAATGTTCCAAATAAGGCAAGAAGTTTCATAAAAGATGAAACGTCATATTCAAAAAATAAACCAAGAATAATTGCTAATACCCAAGAAAGCAATAATACAGAAACCAACGTCCATAAAATTGTAATCCATTTTTTTTCTTGCGTGTTGTTCGAAAATTTAATGAAACTATATGTATAGATTAAAATACCAATTATAAATGGTGGAACTATAAAAATTCCTATAAGTCTTAAAATTCCTATTACTCTATAAACTGAATTTGGAATATCATAAACACCAGCAATAGTATCAAGGTCACTAAAAATATTGATGAAGGCATAATATATAAAAGGGACAAATAACCATCGGGTTTTTTTAGAATGTCGTATAGGATGATTTACTTGGTGCACAGTAAATAGAAAAATAAAAACTGGAAAAATAAAACCCCATTCTATATTATCAATAAAACGTAGCAAGGGTATAGTGTTATATATATCTACTATTTCGAAAACAAGATTTAATAAAAGAAGCGATAGTGTAAATATGGCGTAGGCTAAATATTTATTTGCATTGCTTTTAAATAAGGACGATTTTAAAATAATTATTCCTAATACTATTCCCTGAAAAATCGCAATATTGAGAAGTGTTATATAAATCAATTACTAATTGTTTGAAAATATTATCTTTTATCTTAAATGAATCAAATCTGCTGATAAAATGGAAATAAATATACTTGTTGTAGAATATAAATTATGAAAATATATCTTAAATGTTTGTTACAAATGTTTTACAACGTGTTTCTTTAGTTTGTAATAAATATCTTTATATAGAAAAAGAGGAGAACTATAACGTGTTTTAGATTAGTGATCTCTTACACGTACGTGTATGGTTTACTTCGTCTGTTCGCTGCGCTCGGGTGTGGCGTGGTTAAGTAACTAATTTAGTAAACTTTTACGAACCCGTGAATATTCCGCAGGAATTTTCGTAAGTAAGCCTAAAAAAGCAATTAATTATAAACGGTGTTATGTGCAGTTGTTTTTATAGTCTTACATTATTTTCCAACGTGATATCTCTCAAATGTAACTTATTTACTTAAAACTCAAAAAAACCTCCGAATTAAAATCCGTTTTTTATTTAGTATGATTTTCGTTTCTATTAGTTAAATTAAAGCTGTTGGATAATTAAATGTTTAATCAAAAAAAATAACGTAAAAGAATATAAATTAAATTTTAATTCTTTTCCGCTATTTTTTAAACGCTGTTATATGCTATTTTTTATGTGTTAATCTATTTTAGTATAAGTATCAATGTAAGTGAAAGTTTCGCTCTGGTACGTTTCTACATATTTCAATTTAAGTGTTGTAGCATTTAGCTCTATTATTTCTTCACTATAAAAATCTGTTGCGTCATCTACATTAGAAAAAGTAAGGATATTGTCATCAATTGAATAATTTTCAGTAGATGAATATGATTGGTCACATGCATCTCCATAATAATCGGTCTGTTCAGCTTGTGTTCCGTTGTAAACATAAGTTTCTAATAAATCACAGTTAGATAAGTCTTCCGTAACACCATTTTCAGATTGAGCAGTCCATGTCCATGAGCCTATAATTAATTCGGCATTCGACAAAGAAGGACTTGTACTATCATCATCATCATCACTACTACAGGAAAAGAATATTCCAATGGCTAAGGCTAAAAAGATTCGGGTTAATTGTTTCATTTTTTGTTTTTAATATTAAATTAATAATTATGGTTTAAAATTTTTATTGATTCTTTTATCTTTTTCAAAAACTTAAATATTGTCGTAATATAATAGTTTTTTTTGGATTTGAGTGGTATTGCACATAACGGTCTAATGTATGATTTCGTTGCGTGGTTTAAGCACTAATTTAGCAAATAAATCACAGATAGAAAGTCTGCGAGGACTTTCGTAAGTAGGCTCTAACCAGCAATGAATTATACAAGTTGTTGTGCTTTCGTTATCTTATTTTAGTAAGCCTGATAGGATTACCCCTATATTCTATACCAATCCTACCCAAGGAGTCTCTATTAAATTTCCAAACACCACCTTCATTTAAATAAAGAGTATCATTAATTTTATAATTTCTTAAAGTTTCTATATAATTAAATTCGCTATCAGAAAAATCAAAGTATAATATATTATTTTTCACATATAATTTATTTAAAATATCTCTTTCTCCTTCAAATTTATATATGCCTAAAAATCCTTTTAATTCGTTTACGTTAACCTTAGCTAATAAGTGCAACGGTAGTTCTGATTTTTTGATATTTAATAAAGAATCAATTTTTCTATAAGTTTCAATTGCTTTTATACGATACCTCATACTTTCACCAAATAAATTTTCACTATCGTTCATATATTTTATAATATATTTTTTGTAGCGATTATCATTTGCAAAATAATTAGCCTCTTCATTTGAAATTTGCTTATGTTTCCTCTTATATATTTCCCAGTCTTGACTGTACTTAAAATCTACATTACTATAAACGGTACTTCTAACTCTTTCGTTATAAACATTAATAGTTGAATTTAAGCTAACATATAGATTCTTCAAATCTTTTAATATAGGTGTATAATTTTTAGGCATAACATCAATTTGCCTCATTAGATTTTCGTAGCCGTTTTTATTGATTACAAAGTCGATATAATAATTTCCAATTTCAGTAATTTTTTTATTCTTATAATCATTAATCGTGGCAGGGTTTTTAAAGTCAAAAATCTTTTTCTGAATTGAATCATCTATTAAATATGACTCTAAAACATCTTGTGACAATTTAATATCATCTAATAAATTACTTTGAATTTCCTTAAGACTTGAAACAACAGACTTTTTGTTTTTTTCTAATTCGTTTCTATTATTAATATTTAAAGCAATTAAAATACCGAGAACAACCAGAAAAATTTCTCCAATAGCATATAATAAATATTTGCTAAACTTGTTTTCAGTCAGCAATCTTTGTCTAATTTTTCTAAAGAATTTTATCATTGGTTAGAGATTGGTTATAATTAGGCACAACGTGTTTCTTTAGTTTGTAATAAATATCTTTATATAGAAAAAGAGGAGAACTATAACGTGTTTTCGATTAGTGATCTCTTACAC
>NZ_JAHKPN010000015.1 GCF_018860545.1 Winogradskyella psychrotolerans
ATTAGTTGCGTGGTTTAGCGACTAAGTTAGCAAACATTTACGAACCCGTGAATATTCCGCAGGAATATTCGCAAGTAAGCTCAATGAAGCAATTAATTATACACGGTGTTGGCTTTTAGTGCTTTTTCAATCCTCTAAATATCTTTCAATTTTTATGTTTTTGTTTTTATAATATTGTTTGATATTAAATTCATCAATGCTTTCTCCAGTATCTAAATCATAATCTATACCACCAGTTCCATAATCCAAAGAACCCAATAAATCTGAATTAGTTTTTTGTTTTGCTATTTTCCAACACTCAACCATCATTTTAGAAAATAAATCATAGACGTAACTCTCATCCACATCATCATAATCTCCAGCAGTTATATTTAAATCTTTTAAAATTGCAGTTTCAATTTCGTGTATATCAATATTGAATTCATGTTCAAATTTAAATTCAGGTACATATTTTGAATATTTCTCATTATGAAATACTCTGGAAGGTTCAGCACTTAAGTGAAAATTATAATTCCCTTGTAAGAAATAAATTATACTAATTGCTTTTAAAGGAAATTTTTCATCTGATTTTCTCAATTTTTGTTTGTTTTCAAGAATATTAGTTAGAAAATCAATAATGGTAGGTTTTATTAAATCTAAATTTTTTTTGTATAATACTTTAGTTAAATCATGATTAAATGATAAATCAGAAATAATGTGTTCTTCTTTGAAATCAGAATCGTTTCTCATGGCTTTAACTTCTTCCTTAATTACGTAATAATATTTAGAAATAAAGTCCCAATTGTCCAATAATATTTGAGAGGAAACTTCGGATTTATCTATTTCGATAGTTTCAGAGCCATCTATAATTTTATTCCAATATTTATATCTGTAGGGATTGTTTTTGACTTCTAACTTTCTTTTTTCTGATTCCTCCTTTGATTTTATTGCAATTTCATTAGATAATTTATTGAATCTTTTCTTTCCATCATAGCGTATGGTTAATTTGATTATCGCAAGGATTAGAAATAAAAAGAAAAAAATACTGGCAATCATTTATTCATATTTGTTTTTAGTTATCTTAATATTCCTCATTAAGTTTCTATTCAGGCTTTAAATTACTAAACTTAATATACCAAAATTAGGTTGTTTTGCGATGACCTTCAGCATTAAAGCCAACGTTGATGTGTATGGTTAGTTGCGTGGTTAAGCAACTAATTTAGCAAATAAATCACAGATAGAATATTCCGAAGGAATGTTCGTAAGTCGGCAGTGACCTAGCAATTAATTATACACGGTGTTGTAACCAGTTTTTTTATTTTAATTCAGCCAATTTTTTTATTGATGTCTTGTTTGCATAATAAATCTCATTGTTTATTACCCAAGGTCCAGCAGTTTTAATATTCCTAAAGTACTTTTTTTTATCATTTGGTAAGGGATAAATTACTAAAGATGAGTTATTGGATGCAATTAGTTTATCGTCATTAATGAAAAGTAACTCAAAATAATTATCTGGTAATGTATATCTTTCTTTTATTACTAAACTTTTAGTATCCAATTCGAAAACTTGGTTCTTGAAATTAAAGAAAACAATATTCTCTTTATTAGGAACAATTCTGGAAGAGTGGTCAATGTTTTGTTCCAATTGCCAATTTAGTTTCAAATCATCTTTACTTATAGAGAAAATTTCTCGTTCCATAATTGATTGACCAGCTCCAAAGATTAAATTATTTTGAACAAGCACTAAATTTGTTACCACAGTTTTCGGTAAATCTATTTCACTTATTCTTGATTTGTTATTTAAGTTGAAAGAAAATAAAGTGGTTTTAATATCTGGTTTGAAATTCCCTGCAACAAAAAGCGTATCATTATTTATTAAAATTTTTGGATTACCTAAAATTGTTGATGAGGAAGGTAATAAAGACCATAATATTTGCCCTGTAGATTTAGAAAAAGAATAAGAACCATACAAAGAAGATGCTATTATTTCGTTATTGTGTGAAAGCAAATCATAGGTTCTACCTGTGAAATTTTCTTTTATTATAAAATTGACTTCTCCATTTATTTTGTCAATGGAAACTACTGTATTTGGTGTTGTATAATATATACTATTTCCTGAATCTAGAACTTTAATAGACAGATTGTAAAGTTTTTTATGTTCCCAAATTTTTTCTTTAGTAATGGAATTTTCTTTTATGATATAACCATCGTAATTTTCGTAGAATTGAAATGAATTTTCTATAGATATTAATTCAGAAATACTATTACTAAAAACGCCAGAACCTTTATTTTTACAAGCGTAGACTAAACAAAAAAGTATTAAAAGTACCTTATAATGTGATTTAATCATCCGTTAATGAGATTACTGGTTTTTAGCTTTCTAGTTTTTTGTTTTTATAATACTTTTCTTTATTTCTAATCGTTCAGGATAATCTCCATTGAAATATGAAACAAACTTTTCAGTTAAGATTGCTTTGTTTCCAGCTTTAGGAATTGAGTCTAAATATTTGAAATAAATTGTGTCATTTTTTAATTCCACATTTCCAGCGTAAATATCTCCAACACGTTCAAGTCCACGAGATTCAAATTCAAACGTTTTGTCCTTATAAATTCTTAAATAAACCCAGCCCAAAGGTGCTTCTCGGTCAGCTAATAGAATTGTTTCTCTTTCTTTTTTTTTTCCTGATTGCAAGAAGTCAGAGTTAATAGAATTGTTAATATTATAATTAGGTATTTCATTCCCAAATTGGTTACAACGTGTTTGTATATGGTTTGTTGCGTGGTTTATCACGTAATTTAGCAAATAAAAACTAGATAGAAAATCTACGAGGATTTTCGTAAGTAGGCTAAAACTAGCAATAAATTATATACGGTGTTGGCAGTAGTTATTTTTTTCTAATGAATTTTTTTACTAAAGCATTGAGATTAATTCCAAGTCCAAAAAAGTTGGGTTGTAATTGAACTATTTCATTAGCTTTCTCCATAAGTGTATCTTGGTTATCTGTCTTAGACGCTATTTTTTCTAGAATAGCAAATATCTCATCTTCAGTACTTTGATTACCTTGTACTGAGCCTAGATATTTTCTTACATCTATTTCATAATCTAAACCATCTGGAATATATTTTGTGATTCCTTTAGATTCTAATGTAAGTAGGTGAGAGTGAGAAACAACGACTCCTTTTGAATTTGGAATTGGTATATTAACTTTAGTTTCTAGACCTTTGAAACTGCGATTTATTTTCCTAATGATGAATAGAATGATTGATAGATAATCTCTTTTTTTGTCGCCATAGATACCTATTTGAATTTCTTTTCGGTCATAATCAGCTTTAATTTTTGCAGTTGTATTTAGATTAGAATCTTTAATTATTATTCCAGTTCGCCATCGCAATTCATCAATTATGTCATTGTGAAGATTTACAATTAGTCTTGGCATTATTGATTTGGGTAGAAACTCATAAGAAACAACTATATTTAAAATGTCATCATCTTCAAACTTGAAAATTGGTTCTTGAACAGCTAAAAGGTCTGGAACCAATATTTCTGTATTTGAAATTCTATAACATAATTCGAATTTCATCATCAACTCGATTATATAATTTAGTTGAGAGCTAGGATATTTAAATTTACCATCATTTTCTTTTGTTCTTAAAATTGTTCTAATTTCAGATAATTTTAGGACACCTTTATTAGTTGCTAATTTTTTAGAGTTGATTATTTTGTAAACGGCGAATGTGACCCATTCTGGGTCTAATACATGAGTATCACTTAATGAGAAGTCTTTAAAATGTAATATTATACCTAAATCATTTAAGTATTCTACCAATGTATTTTGACTTGATAAATCAAAAATTCCTTTTTCAATACAAAGAGCATTAAACTCATCATAGCTAATGTAATTGGTACTCATGTTTTCAAGATGGGTTTTTACTTTAAACCAAGAAAGCGCCCATTGAACATTTAGATTTTCAATATCTAAAACAGCATTTCTTAAAGCTCCTTTCACAGATTCAATGCCTTTGTTTTCTGAACAAGAAATTTTAATAAACTTTATTATATTTGGGTACTTTTGTTGTAAAAAAAGCCTATTTACATCATAAGAAGGGTTTTCATCTATTTTATTTATAACTATAATTACAGGTGAATTTCCACCAAAACTTTTTATATGATTGAGCCAGTATTCAGGATTTGGTTCTTCTCTTGCGTTGAGCAAAATTAAATAAATGCTTCTTCTAGAAAGAAAGAACTGGTGTGTTGCGTGCATAATCTCTTGACCTCCAAAGTCCCATAATCTATATTTTACATTTTTATTATTTGGTCTTAAGTTTATGTTTTTAATGTTGATACCGTGAGTTTGACTCTCTTGTGGGTTAAATTTTTCTTTAGTCAGTAGTTTTTGAAGTGAGGTTTTACCAGAGCCACCATCTCCGACAATTATAACTTTTATCTCATTTAAGCTTTTTGTTCCATGTTTTAGAGAGTTAACATAATCTCGTATTGCTGTTAGATTATTACTTCTTTTTGATTCAAGAACCTCTAAAGGAATTGAATTCAAAGGATTATTATGAATATCTAACTTTTTCAAGGATTTCATAAATAAAACTTCGTCAGGAATCTCTGTAATTTGGTTGGTAAAAAAATACAGAGTATTTAGCTTAGATAATTCCGATAACTTTTCTGGGATATGAGTTAGTGCATTATTGACAACATCTAATCTTTGTAAATTTTTTAAATCGAATATTTCTTCTGGAATTTTTTTAAGATTTAAGCCATTTAAATACAATTCAATTACGTTTCCATTTCTATCAGTAGTTGCGAGTTGCTTTTCATCAAGATGTTCACGCAATATTACTTCTTGCTTTTTATTTGAAACATTTTCATCCTTTGTAGACTCTTTTCGTTGTTTTTGTATTTCTTTTCTTTTATCACTCCAGGTTTTGAACTCTCCAATCTGAATTTTCAATTTCCTTTCGATTATTTTGAGTATTTCAATATCAGTCATGTTGTTTTTTTAATTACTGCCAACGTGTTTGTGTAAGGAAAGTTGCGTGTTTCCAAGCAATAAAGTTAGTAAATAAAACACAAACCAAGAAAATCCGCGAGGATTTTCGTAAGTAAGCTTTTACCAGCAATTTTTTTTACACGTTGTTGGCAATAGTTATTTTTTCAGCTCTATTATCCAATTCACTAAATATTCTTTGAATGAAGAATCAATATCATAAATTTCATTTGTTAGTTGGTTAGTTCCTTTTTTGGTCATAAAGTGGTCTAAATTTTCAATCTCTTTAAATTCAATATTTGAGTTTTCAATTCTATTTATTTCGGTTTTGCTTTGATTCGGGTCAACTAAAATATCTTCTTTTCCAATAATTATCAAAGTTGGAAAATTAATGTTCTGATATGTTTTTGTATTATCAATTCGAGCAAATTCAACATTATGAGGCATTAGGTAATTAGAAAAAGATTTTTTGTTTACGTTTATTTTTTTAGATTCTTTCTTTCCGATTTTCCATAATTCCCAAGTATTTTTATTTGGATTCTTATCTATCAACTCATAAACATAATTTAAAGAGTTTATTCGCTCTTCTGTGTTTTTTCCAATTATTAACTTGTCATAATTTTTAATTCCATTCTCAATTTGATATTTTAATAATTCTCTTGGTTTTCCAATTGGTGCTGACCATTGAATTAGAAAATCAGGTTTTATATTCTGTTCAATTGATAAGGTTGTAACTATTCCACCCAAACTGTGACCTAAAAACCCTATTTTTTTGTTTTTTGTAAATTTTGATTTTTCTAACTCTCTGTAAATTTCAATGAAATCGTTCGTGTAAATTTTTGGTTGGTCATTATATTCTCCTGTAGATTTTCCAACTCCTCTTTTGTCAAATTTAAAAACTCCAATATTATTTTCAAGCAAACACTCAGTTAAGTAATTATGAGCTTTTTGAGATATTTTTCCAGTTCCAGATATGATTACAAGTATTTTATTATAGTCAGATTTTGGTGTTATTAATGTTCCAAAAATTGTAATTTTTTCATTTACTTTTTTACTTATTTCTTTAGTATTATAGTTTTGAATGTTCTTAATTCCCTTTTCATTATTCAATTCTTCTTGAGAAAAAATAAAGTTTGAAATAAAAAGAAATAATATAATTGATGTTTTTTTCATTATAAGATTTTAAATTAAATTTAAAAATATAAATATGAAAAGGTTGCAATATTAATGAACTGTTAATTACTAATTTTTTAACGGACTCTTTAATTATTGCCAACGTTGTTGTGTATGGTTAGTTGCGTGTTTAAGCAACTAATTTAGTAAACAAAAACGAACGCGAGAAAATTCCGAAGGAATTTTCCAAATAGGCAACGACCAAAGCAATTAATTATACACGGTGTTGGCAATAGTTTTTATTTCCAAAACTCCCACCAATTTTTTTTCTCAACAAAGTTTCTGTTGCTATTTTTTACAACAGTTTCATTTTTTGTTTTAGTAGGGATTTTGATTTTGTAAATGTAATCCATGATAATATCATTATTTTCTTTATCAATTGAACTAGATTTAGTTCCAATCATAGCAAAATATTCTAAATCCATTCGTTTAGATATTTCAGTATTCATTGTTTTTCTATTCGATATTTCACTTACTAGTTTTAGTAGATTATTATGTCGATTATATATTTCATTATATAAAGCCCAGTCATTTTCGTCAATATGACCAGTTACTGAACCTAAAAAGATATTTAGGTGGTTATCTTGAGCATACTTTATAGCGATGTCAAAATATTTTAATAAATCACTATCTGAATATTTTTCAGCAAATACTTCTTTAGAGATATGAGTTTTAAAATCATAGTCCTTTTCTTCATCATTCGACACAAATGAATATGCTATTGCCTTTTCATCATTTTCAATCGAAAAAAAACTTTTGCCTAAAATTACCTCTATCAACTTCCATATTGTTTCTGAAATATCATTAGAATTCTGTTCGATTTGTAATTTTTCGCCCTCTTCTTCAATCAGCTTTCCGTTATCAACCATGATTGACCTTTTCGTTATACCATTTTCGCAATAATCAAACATAAAAGTCATTGATGACTCCAAGAAAAAGAATGCCATAGAGTTTTCATTTGATAATCTTTTTTGGACATAACTACCTTTTTCAAAATCTCCAAAAATCAGTGTTCCCTTATCTGAATAATAAACGTTACAAATGTTCTTGTTATTCCAGTTTGAAGAAGCGGATTCAAAGTCAATTTCGGTAGAGTTCTTTAAGTTCCAGTTTAAAACTTCCTTTAAAGAATCAGAATTAAATTTTTTATTAATAACTATACCTGATATGTTAAATCCCATGTTTTTCTAAATTATTGCCAACGTGATTGTATATGGTTTGTTGCGTGTTTTAAGCACTAAAGTTAGCAAATAAATCACAGATAGAAAATCCGCGAGGATTTTCGTAAGTAGGCTAGAACTAGCAATAAATTATATACGGTGTTAGGGCAAGTTTTTTATCCAAACTGTTGATTTTTTGCTAACTTTTATATTTCCTTTTATTCCGACTTCTCCTTTATTGATTTTATCTACAACTTTGTCATCTAATTTAATCTCCAAAATAGTAAGCTTTCTGAACTCGTTATTTTTTTCAATGAAAATATTGTCCCCTGTTTTAATTTCAATTCCGTTTAATTTGAGAATAAAAACTTCACCTTTTAAAAATATTTCATCTATTTTTCCTAAAGGTGTAATATTTTTAGGTTTAAACGCAATTAAGCCATATTCATAAAAAGAATCTCTAGCTTCTTCTTTTGTAATAATTCCTTTTTGTATGTTATAATAAAGATTAAATAATTGCCAAGTTGTTAAAAGCCCTCTCTCATCGTTAACAGCATCTTGTTTTTGTTCTTTAGTAAGGGGTGGGTTTTCTCGGTTTTTAGCCGGAAGATGCCTTTGATGGTTAACTATGTATAAACCAAAAACATCAAAACTTCCTCTTTGTTTTGCTCTTCTATATTTAATTTTTGATATTTGACTACATTCAGTATCCTTTGAAGTTCCTCCAATTCCTTTTACTTCAATCACTAGAAGTCCTTTATCATTCTCGATTTGAATATCTTCTTCTTTTATAGTTTCGGCTTTTTCATCCATATCTATTACATTTTGAAAACCTAACCATTTCAAAAAATTAATCACAGAAAAGACTAATTCATCACCAGTTTCTGTTAAAATTTCATGTAGAAAACTATATTTTTTATTGTTGTCCAATATTTCAGTCTCTTTCTTTTTTGTTTTTAATTCATACTCTTTGCGAATAGCTTCTTTTTCAGCTAATAACTTTTGATGATTTGGTAAAGAATATTCTTTTGAATTTGTCCATTTTTTTTGAGATGAATTAGGAAATAAAGTAGGGTGAATTGTTGGTGCAATATTTTCCAAAAACTCTACAATAAAATTAGAATTATCTTTCAGAATCGGAAAAGTGTATAGGCCATATTTTTCGCCTATATATATATAAGAAATGATTTCATCACTAGCATTTTTTATTATTGGATGAAAACTAGGGTGTGGTATTTGTTCTTCATCTTTCCATATTGTGGGATGATAAAAAATGTTTTCATAAACGAAATCTTCATTATACTTATTTAGGAAATTTGCAATCTCGCTTTGTTTAAGTATTACTTCAGTTGTTTTACCATACTTGTTTTTTGTAAAAGGGAAGTATGGCATAAATTCATATATAGAATGTATTTCTATACCTTTACTTTTATGGCGGTCTCCGTGTTCTTCTACAATTTCATATTCAATTTCAGCATTTTCATTTTGAAAGACAATTATCATTGCTTCATTATGAATAATTTCTTTAATCTCTTTCATTAAAATATGAGATGATAGTCCTCTTGGGTCAAAAACTGTTTGAGGATACTCACACAATAAATATGTGTTATTTCCCGATTTATTATTTACTCGAGTATTTTCATCTTTTCTATATTCTGTAGTATCTTCATTAGAAAGATCAATAATTACAATATCAAATTCATGAATGTTTGGTGGGAAATCATGATTTAGAAGACAATATTTGTGTTGGTATTTCTGGTTTTTAGTGTCAATAAGCTTACCTAAACTTCCTTCATAAATATTGAATCCTTTTTCCTTTAATATCTTATTAGCTTTTACTGTAAGATTCAATGTGAGAATTTGAGGTTTTGTCATAGTTTTTTTCAAATTTGCCCTAACGGTTTAGCATATGGTTTGTTGCGTGATCAAGTCACTAAGTTAGTAAATAAAAACCGAATAGAAAGTCCGCGAGGACTTTCGTAAGCAGGCTAGAACCTAGCAATAAAATATATGCATTGTTGTAAACAGTTATTTATTTCGATTAAATTTCGGTTCAAATTTTCTTTTGACAATTAATCTTCTTTTATGAAACAAAAAGAAGAAATATCCAATGTAACTGAATATTAGGATTATTCCAATCCAAATATATTTGTCACTTTTGCTCTTAAAATTTAAAAATCTTAACTCCAATAAAAACAAAACGAAAAATATTATTCTAAAATATAGCATTTACAAAACAGTTATTTTTTCCTCTATGTATTTCTCAATTTGTTCTTTGTCCGCTTTATTTTTTAAAATCAGAAGTTCATTGTTTTTATGAGTCCGATAATTCATTAAGAATTTTGTTTTTCCGCTCCGAGTTAATTCCGAGTATTCAAATCGGTTTGGGTCAAACTTTTTACTTATCAATTCCGTTTTCTGAGTTCGGTCGAGTATTTTTTTTAGCCGAGTTAATTTTCCGCTTTTTTCGTCTATTTTTAATTCTGAGTAGTAAATCCAAGAAGCAAATCGGTAAATAGTGTATCCGATTAAGGTTAAAAAAGCAACAAAAATTCCGATTCCAATTCCGAGAAACCAAATCAGGAATATGAATGAAGTAGAAGTCCAAATCACTAGTTCTTTCCAGTTAAATGGAATCCTATCGCTCAGCGTGTGAACGTGTCCATTTTTGGAAATTCTAAAGTAGTCTTCGCGTTCGTTCATAATTGTTTACAAC
>NZ_JAHKPN010000055.1 GCF_018860545.1 Winogradskyella psychrotolerans
GCCTTAGAGTTAGATAAATTGGTAGAAATAATGAAGGATTATCCAGAGATGAAAATCATGGTGAGATCACATACAGATTCAAAAGGTCAAGCAGATTACAATTTAAAATTGTCCGAAAGACGTGCCCAATCTACGATGCAGTATGTGATATCAAAAGGCATCAGTAAAGATAGATTATCAGCAAAAGGTATGGGAGCAACAGCACCAAAAATCGATTGTAAATCTAACTGCACAGAAGATGAAGACGCACAAAACAGACGCTCTGAGTTTTTGATTGTGAAGGGTTAATTAAAGCCAATTGTTTTAGTTGTTAGTAATAAACTAAAGCATAGTAGAGCGATTAATAACAAAATTAAATTAACAGTCAAGCTATACAAATTATTAGCTTGGCTGTTACCTATTTTAGGTAGGGAATTATAGGATATAAATGTTTTATTATTGTTATGTAAAACTTTATTTTTACAATCAATTAACAATTGCTTGTTAAGTTAAACAGATATTTTTAATATAGTCCAATTGCACATGTGTGTAAATTACTGAGTATTAAAAGTTGTGACAAAGAATTCAAATGAAAAGGTATTTATTTTTAATAGGTTTTAGTATATTTTTATTTCAGGCAAACGCACAAGAGCCAAATGACTGTGTTAATGCCGTAACCGTATGTGGTAATGGTACATTTATGTCTAATGCGACAGGGTATGGTAATGATTTTGAAGTTAATTCTTGTGGTGGTCAGGAGCATAATTCACTATGGTTAGAGGTGAATATTGTACAAGCTGGTACCTTAGGTTTTGACTTAATTCCTAATGATCCAGATATTATGGTCGATTATGACTTTTGGGTTTATGGACCAAATCGCATTTGTTCTAACCTTGGAAGTCCTATTCGCTGTGCAACTACCAACCCTAATGAAGCTGGTCTTGCCAATAACCATACTGGGATTAATGGAAGTACAACTTTAACGCAATCAGGACCAGGGTCTAATGGTAATGGTTACGTGTATTGGTTAGATGTAAATGCAGGAGAATCTTATTATATTATTGTTGATAGACCAGAAGGAGATGGTGGATTTGAAATAGAATGGACAGGTACAGCAATGGACGGCACAGGAGCTTTTCCTGCACCTCCAGCACCAAATGAAATTGATGATCAAATAGCGTGCAGTAATAGTGTTATTGGAGGAGTGCCTACAGGAGTTTTTCCATTAGTTAGCTTAAACAGTAGTATAAGTAATGATTTAGCAAATGAAACGGTTGAGTATTACGCTAATTTAGCCGATGCTACAGATGGTGTTAATCCGTTACCTATCATTTATTCTAATACCTCTAATCCTCAAACGATATATGCTAAAGTAATATCAGGATCAGATTGTTATTCTTTAGTTGAATTTGATTTAATAGTTTCTGAAATTCCTGAAGCCACATTATCTGCTTCGAGTAATGCCTTATGTGAAGGTGAAGACGTCACATTTACAATTTCGGGCTCACCAAATGCGACTATTTTTTACAATATTGACGGAGGAACGTCAGAACAAATTTTATTAGATGCCACAGGTACAGCAACTATAATTCAATCGCCTTCAGATGATTTTGTTTTAACTTTAGAAGAAGCACAAATTTTAAATGATTCAGGAGTGTTAATCTGCTCCAATATTCTGACGGATTCGGAATCCATAACTGTATATGAAAATACAACACCTACAATAGGTAATAATACTCCTATTTGCGAAAGTGAAGATGGAGAGCTAGAGTTTTCTGGTGATCCTAATGCCACTATTACATATTCTGTAGACTCAGGTGCTACGCAAACATTCGATTTAGATGCTTCAGGTAATTATACATTAACCTTACCTGGTTTACTTGTAGATACTGAGGTAGAAATTATTTCAGTTACAAATCCATTACCTCCAAATTGTGTACTTGCACTGAATATTACAGAAACAATTGTAGTTAATCCATCACCAACGGTTATAGATCCAAGTCCTTTACTAGTTTGTAACGATGGAGTAAATCCTAATTCAGCAGAATTTAATTTAGAATTAGAAAGTGCAGCGATTTCTAATAACGACCCTAATGTAAGTGTAACGTATTATGAAACTCAAGTTTTAGCTGAAGCAGGAAACCCACTCACCGCATTGGTTTCTCCTTATAATAGTACGTCTGCAAATCAAACGATTTATGTACGTGTAGAAACGGATCTAGGTTGTGTAGACTATACAACCCTTAACCTTGTAGTAGTTGGTGCACCTATTGCGAATACAGTTCCAGCATTGCAAAGTTGTGATGCCAATAGTCAAGGTTTTGGAACGTTTGATTTAACCCAAGTCGAAGCTGATATTATTGCAGGAAATACACAACCCGTTGAAGTATCGTATTATATATCACAAGCTGAAGCGGAAGCGGGTACACCAGAAATAAGTGATCCAACAGTGTTTCAAAATACGTCTGCATACAACCAAACGATTCATGTTCGTGTGGATACTGATGGAACAGACTGTTATAATATTTCAAGTTTAAACTTAGAAGTGTTTGATACACCAACGATGAACGCTTTACAACCTTTTGAAGTGTGTGATGATGTTGTAAACGATGGTTTTACACAATTCGATTTAGAGTCACAAACCCCTTTACTTTTAGGCGGTGCAACTGATGTTATAGTAACATATTATGAATCCGAAGCTGATGCTGAAGATGGAATAGATGCTATTACTGGATTATATACAAATACGAACAGTACACAAACCATTTATATTCGTGCAGAAAATAATTTTAATACAGATTGTTTTGAAATCACGACACTTACCTTAATTGTTAATCCTTTACCAACACCCATTGCACCAACTCCATTACAAGTATGTGACGATGGTACGCCAGATGGTTTAACGGAGATCGATTTAAGCTTAAAGACTTCTGAAATCACAGGAGGCAATCCTAATTATGCTGTAAATTATTATTTAAATCTGAGTGATGCTGAATCAGAAACCAATCCTTTACCAACACTATATACCAATACAAGTAATGGTCAAATTATTGTTGTTCGCGTTGATAATATAAATACAGGCTGTTACAATTTCACCACTTTAGAATTAGTTGTAGAACAAGCTCCTGTAGCTAATAGTCCAACACCTCTTGATTATTGTGATCCGGATAGTGATGGTTTTGGTATTTTTGATTTAACCTTAAAAGACGATGAGATTACAGGTGGTGATACGACCTTAACGGTGAGTTACCATGAAACCATGGCAGATGCTGATAATAATGTAAACCCAATTACAGGTCTGTATTCAAATATTGTGATTAATGCACAAACGGTGTATGCTCGTGTAGAGAGCTCTACAATTGCTACAGATTGTGATTCAATTGTGACCTTACTTTTAGCTGTAAATCCAACTCCACAATTGGGAGCAACAACACCAGAGCCTTATGAGATTTGCGATGATAGTTCTGCAGATGGTTATGGGCAGTTTGATTTAACAAGTAAAACAACAGAGATTCTAGAGAATTTAGCAGATCCAACATTATATACAGTTACGTTTTATTTAAATGAAACAGATGCTGATAATGGCATAAATGAAATAACAAATACTACTAATTATACCAATAGCGATGATTTTAGTCAGGTGCTTTGGGTTAGAGTTGAAGATAATACCTCAGGTTGTTATAAGTTAACCACTCTAGAATTAGTTGTAAATGCCATTCCAGTATTAGTGCAAGCAGATCCATTAGTGCTTTGTGATGATAATAATCCTGGAGATGAGATTGAAGCATTTATACTAGAAGAAGCTTCAGACGATATATTAAATGGACAAACAGGTATTGGCTTAACCTTTTTTGAAACTCAAGACGATGCAGATAATAATACCAATCCAATTTTTAGTCCATATTCTAATATAGCGAATCCACAGACCATTTTTGTAAAAGCCACAAATAATGAAACAGGTTGTACAAATCTAACAACATTAACGTTGCGAGTGAATCCAATTCCTTCACCAGCAGCACCAGCAGATTTAGAAGTTTGTGATGATGATACAGATGGTTTTACAAATTTTGATTTAGAAGACCGAACCATCGAAATTATAGGTGGAGAGCTCGATGTTGCTATTACGTACCATGAAACTCTTGAAGATGCTAATACAGGTAGTAATGCTTTTGCTAGTCCATACACCAACATCGTGATGAATGAGCAAACGATTTATATTAGAGCAACAAATACAATTACAGGATGTTATGATATTTCAAGAACATTAACGCTGCGTGTTTTGGAAACACCACAAGTTCCTGTAATATTAACAGAATATGTAATTTGCGATTCGGATGCAGATGCAGATGGTTATGCTCAATTCGATTTAACTACTAAAGATTCAGAAATTATAGGGAGTCAAACAGATGTCAGTTTAACCTATCATGTTAACGAAGCCGATGCCTTATCAGGAAATAATCCAATATCAACACCTGAGAGTTTTACGAATTCAAGTAATTTCCAAACTATTTGGGTACGATTAGAGAATGATGCTAACGTTTGTTTTGATACGGGTTCTTTTGAGATTAGTGTAGCACTTCCACCGGAAGCAATTCAGCCAACACCTTTAGAATTATGTGACGATGCCGTTGCAGATGAAGTTACAGTTTTTGATTTAACAGTTAAGAACGATGAGATTACCGGAGGTGAAGGAAGTTGGAATGTTGCTTATTATGAAACCATTGTAGCTGCTTTAGATCAAACAGATCCTGTTGATGATGAGGCTTATACTAATGTATCCATTGCAGGTGCCATAGCCAATCCACAAACATTGTTCGCGGTAGTAACCGATACAGATACAGGTTGTACAGATATGGTGACATTAACGATTCGTGTTATGCCAAATCCTACACCAACCCCAAGCGACCAATTACCGAACATAGAAGTGTGTGACGATTTCAATACAGGTGATGGAATAGAAGTATTTGATTTAACCGATAATGAAATACTAATTCTCAATGGAGAAGCTGGAGTTACGGCAAGCTACTATGAGAGTTTAGACGATGCTGAATCTGGAACTAATGCTATACCAGACCCAACACAATATACTAATATAGAGATACCAGAGCAAGAGATTTACGTGAGAGTAGCCAATGACGTTACCGGTTGCTATACCATAGTAGACTTTACAATCATAGTGCATCCATTACCAGAAGTGGTCGCTGTAACGGACTTTATTCAATGTGAATTATTCACCGATGGCTTTGATAATTTTGATCTAACGATTAAAGACGAAGAAGTTTTAAATGGTCAAGATGCATCACAATTTGTAGTGAGTTATCACGATAATTTAACAGATGCCGAAGCGGGAATGAATGGTTTGGTAAGTTTATATACCAATAGTAGTAATCCACAACAAATTTTTGTGACGATTACTAATACGGTTACAGGGTGTTCTATTAGTACACAAAGTTTTTATATTGAAGTTCAAGAAGCAGCACAAGCGAATCCTAATATGGATCCTATTGTTTTTGATACTTGTGATGATAATATGGAAACTGATGGTAATACCACCAACGATAGTGCCCAGTTTGATTTAACGACTAGAGATGCTGAAGTTTTAGATGGGCAAGATCCACTAAATTACATAGTAACATATTTTGCGACACAAGAGGAGGCAGATTTAAATGTAAATTCTTTGCCAACATTGTATGAAAACATTACTAACCCGCAAGTCATCTATGCAAGAGTCGATAATAATACACCCGACGGTACAGGTAGTGATACATCGATTTGTTATGAAGTTGCAGAATTGACCTTACAGGTGAATCCATTACCCGAGTTTGACTTAGAAGACACCTATACACTCTGTTTGAATACCAATGGAACGGAAATACTAGAACCTTTAGTAATCGATACAGGTTTATCTACAGCAGATTATAGTTTTATATGGACTCTTGAAGGTACAGTCTTAAGTGAAACAGGATCTAGTTTGGCTCCGTCAGAAGGTGGAACTTATACTGTATTTATAACGAACCTGATTACAGGTTGTGAAAATGATGATTCAACAATAGTCTTAGAAAGTGAACCACCAAGTTTAACTGTAGAGCTCGTAACTCAAGCTTTTGCAGATAATCATATTTTAGAAGCTGTAGCAACAGGTATTGGTGTTTACGAATACAGTTTAGATGGAGGACCTTGGCAGGATGAAGGTATATTTTCGAATGTGTCTACAGGAGAGCATGAAATTACAGCAAGAGATAAAAACGGTTGTGGAATTACTACGGAAACCGTTTTTGTAATCGATTATCCATTGTATTTCACACCAAATGGAGATGGAACTAATGATACGTGGAATATTGAAGGTATTGGAAGTAATGCCATCATTTACATCTTTGATCGTTACGGCAAGTTATTAAAGCAATTGAGTCCTGATGGAGAGGGATGGAACGGTACATTTAATGGTAACGCTTTACCAACAAGTGATTATTGGTTTACAGTAGAATATGATGAGCCGAGTAGTGGTGTTCGCAAAGAGTTTCAAGCGAATTTTACTTTGAAGCGATAATATTTTTAAAATAAAAGAAGAGTTTAAAGCTGAATAACGTTTTTTGTTATTCAGCTTTTTTCATTGTAGAATATTCGACTAGATGTCAATTTATAGTTGAAACGATATATTATGTATTTTTGACAAAAATTAAGAACAAATGTCCATTATAGAAAAGTTGCAATGGCGTTATGCGACCAAAAAATTTGATGCTACCAAAATACTATCAAAAGAAAAATTAGAGATTTTAAAGGAGGCGTTTAATTTAACAGCTTTGTCTTATGGTTTACAAACCTTAAAACTAGTTATTGTCGAAGATAAAATAGAACGAGAAAAATTGGTTGAAGTCGCTTATGGTCAACGTCAAGTTGTAGAGGCTTCTCATTTGTTGGTATTATGCATTCAAAATGACATCGATGAGAAGGATGTAAATACACATTTTGAAACAATTAAAGCGATAAGAAATACACCTGATGCCATTCTAGAGCCATTTAAAAAACAAATGAAGTCTACCATTAGCGATATGCACAATGATAAAAAAGTAGGTTGGGCAACACGCCAAGCGTATATTGCTTTGGGTAATTTAATGACGGTATGCGCAGTAGAAGGAATTGATAGTTGCCCTATGGAAGGTTTTTTACCTGAAGCCTTAGACAAAAAATTAGAATTAGATAAACATGATTTAAGTTCGGTTTTGCTATTGCCTGTTGGTTATAGAGCGGATGACGATATGTTTGCGAATTTTAAAAAAGTAAGACAACCTTTGTCAAAAACAGTTATAGAATTATAGCAGTTTTTAACCTCTTGAAATAGGTAAAATGATATCTTTGTTTTTCGACTGAAAAAATACCATAAAACCAAAATACACTATGCCAGGATTCGAGTTATTTAGCGATTTAGAACGTAAAGAAGTTAATGATGTTTTAGATAACGGAGTATTAATGCGCTACGGTTTTGATGGCATGCGAAAAGGCCATTGGAAAGCTAAAGAATTGGAAGCTGAATTGGCAACTACGTTTCAATCTAAGCACGTTCAATTGGTGTCTAGCGGAACAGCCGCAGTCTCTGTAGCCTTAGCGTCTGCAGGAGTTGGGGCAGGAGATGAAGTGATTATGCCTACCTTTACTTTTGTGGCTAGTTTTGAGGCTATTATGATGTTAGGCGCTATTCCTATTTTAGTTGATATCGATGATACCTTAACTTTAGATCCAAAAGCAGTTGAAGCTGCAATTACACCAAAGACCAAAGCGGTAATGGTGGTTCAAATGTGTGGAAGTATGGCAAATATGGATGCCTTACAAACCATTTGTAACACGCACAACTTGTTATTTATAGAAGATGCTTGTCAAGCTATTGGTGGCACATACAAAGGAAAACCATTGGGAAGCATTGCGGATATTGGGTGTTTTTCATTCGATTTTGTAAAAACCATTACCTGTGGCGAAGGTGGAGCCGTAGTTACAAATAATAAAGAGTACTATATAAATGCTGACCATTATAGCGATCATGGTCACGATCATGTTGGTAATGATAGAGGTGCAGAAACACATCCGTTTTTAGGTTATAATTTTCGAATTTCAGAATTGCATGCAGCCGTTGGTTTAGCACAAGTAAGACGATTACCTGAATTTATTTCTATTCAAAAACGTAACTATACCATTTTAAGAAATGCATTAGCAGATATACCAGGTGTAACATTTAGAACTGTTCCTAAGGGAGGGGAAGAGAGTTATGCGTTTTTAAATTTCTTTTTACCAGATTTAGAATCTTCACAAAAAGTGATTGAAGCTTTTAAAGTAAATGGAGTCGATGCGTGCTGGAATTACTACCAAAACAATTGGCACTACATTAAAGAATGGAATCATCTAAAAGATCAGAAATCTTTATTTCCAATTTCAAAAGAAGTCAGAGAAGGTTTAGAATATCTTCAAACAAAAACCTTTGAACAATCGGATCATTATATCGGTCGAAATATTTCTTGTTTAATAAAATTATCTTGGACAGAAGCTGAAGTTAAAGCACGTGCTGAGAAAATGGCGAAGATTATAAAATCTATCTTTTTGTAAATTATGTAACTTAAAGTGTTACAATTCTTACAGTCTTAAGGTTTTCATTTTCATATTATTGCGTATCTTTAAGTTTCGCAATCAATATGCCATGAAAAACAGGCTCATTATTCTATTTTTATTTGTTTCATGTATTTTTTATGGGCAAGATAAAAAGAAACTTGATTCGTTAAATTATCTACTTCAACTTGCAAAAGCTAATAAAAATTGGGAAGTACTTTCGGACCTATATTTTGCACAAGCAAATAATTATTATGAAAGTGAAGATTATGCATTAGCCATACCTATATTATTAAAGATTGATTCAATATCCGAAAAGCATAGTATTAAGGATTCTACGACTGTTTTGGCAATTCTAAAACGAGCTGAAATTTCTAAACTGACATTTACTAAAGAAAGCTCTCAAGTTGCTTATGAACTTGGTAAAGAAGCTCTAAAACTAGCAGAAGATATAAATTCACAAGAATCTATACATCTTGCATATGTAAAGTTGGCAGATTATTGTCAACTAACAAAACGTTTTGATGAAGCTAAAATATATGTAGATAAAGGACTTCAATATTATATAAACAAAAATAATGGAGATGAAGACAAAATATCTCGGCTTTATTTAATTGAATCTGCCTATTATCTTGATCAAGACAGCCTTATAAAAGGTGAGGAATCTCGCTATAAAGCTATTTTATATTTAGAAGACAAAGGCAATGATTATGAAATGGCAAAGGCAAAATATTATTTTGGTCATTATATAAGGTATGATAAAAAAGAATATAAAGAGGCGTTAGTTTTTCTTGAAGAAGCAAAAGATCTATTTGAAACAACTAATAATAATGATGGCGAAATTTATCATCGCTGTTTACGAGATTTAGCTATATGTTATGACGCCATAGGAGATTATAACAATTCTAGTAAATATTATAAGGACGCTTATATGTTGAAAATTGAACTCAATAAAAGAGCTAATCGAACTCTTTCTAGAAATTTAGAAACTCAATATGAAACTGAAAATAAAAAACAAGAAATTGAATTACTTACAACACAAAAACAGCTAGTAGAAGGACAAAAAATAAATCAACGGAATTTATTTTTAGGTGGTTTGGTTTTAACTTCAATTGCAGGTTTGTTCTTTTTCTTCCTATTTAAAAACAGACAAAAAACAACCAGAAAATTACAAGAACTAGATGGTTTTAAATCCAAGCTTTTCGCCAATATATCACACGAATTCCGAACACCATTAACCTTAATTTCAGGACCTATTGACAAGCGTTTAAATTCTAAAGGTTTAAATGATGAAGATAGAACTGAGTTTAAGATGATACAAAGAAATTCTGATAGATTACTCAATTTGGTGAATCAACTTTTGGATCTTTCGAAGTTAGAATCTGGTCATTTAAAACTAAAAGTGGGTCAAGGAAATTTATCGGTTTTATTAAAATCTATGGCATCTTCATTTCAGCATAAAGCCATTCAAAAACAAATAAATTACACGATTAATATTGAAGAAATTGAGAACGTTTGGTTTGATAAAGATGTGATTGAAAAAACGGTAATAAATCTTTTATCTAATGCATTTAAATATACACCTGAAAATGGAAACATACATTTTATAGCATCAGTTATTGATGATAAGTTACAATTAAATATAGAAAATAATAGTAAGGTTTTAACCAAAGAACAGATTGAAAATATATTTAATCGTTTTTACCAAGCCGATGAAAATACTGAAGGTGTTGGCATAGGATTATCATTGGTAAAAGAAATAGTCAACTTATCTTATGGAATAATTACCGTAGAAAATACGTCTAGTAAAACGATGGTGTTTAACGTCCAGTTGCCAATTCTAAAATCACAGTTTAAGCCCAAAGATTTAACAGATGATACCATAGACCTGTCCATAGCTGAACAAAAAGATTATACCGTTGAAACCGAAAATGAAACTATCCAAATAATAGACGAAGACCTTCCCATTTTATTGATTGTTGATGATCATGAAGATATACGAGCTTTTGTTAAAACTGCATTTAAAAATAACTATCAAGTCGTTGAAGCAGCTAATGGTGAAATAGGCGTAGAAAAAGCTATTGAGTTAATTCCAGATATTATAATTTCAGATGTAATGATGCCTAAAGTTAACGGTTTTCAACTCTCCGAAATCTTAAAACAAGACGAGCGTACCTGCCACATACCAATTATATTGCTAACAGCCAAAGCAGATGATACGGATAAATTTATGGGCTTAGAAACTGGTGCAGACGATTTTATTGTAAAGCCCTTCAAAATAAAAGGATTAGAGGCAAGGGTTAAAAACTTAATTGTCTCTAGATTAAAATTACGCGAACGTTACAGTCAAGAAGTAATCTTAAGACCAAAAGACATCGCTATTTCTAATTTTGACAAACAATTTTTAGAAAAAATACAACTTGTATTAAATCAAAATCTTACAGAGCCAAATTTTAGTGCTAAAGATTTTAGTAAAGTCGTCGGTATGAGCCGTATGCAATTACATAGGAAATTAAAAGCACTTACAGGTTTATCTGCAACTGAGTTTGTGCGTTCTCAACGATTAAAATTAGCTGCTGACTTACTTAAAAAGAGCGATGCTAATGTTTCAGAGATTGGCTATTCAGTTGGTTTTAATGACCACTCGTATTTTACCAAATGTTTTAAAGAAGTTTATCATTGTACACCAACTGAATTTGCAAACCGTAGTTGATTTCAACGACACTTTAATCAATTTGAAGTATTAGGTTCTCATTTCATCTAAATATTGTATTCCTCTTCACTTTTTAGACTTGGTTCTTGGCTCTAAATGTCTCGTATTGCACATGTTGAAGTAAGCGGTCTTGACGCGTTTATCTAACTAATCCTAAATAAATTCACTTCCATAGCTCATATATCTCTTGCTATAGCTAGCATGTTACAATAATCATAACAATTGTTACATAAGTAATATCCTTCTCACAACTTACATTCTACATTTACTACATACTATTTCCCTGTAGTAGTAATATCGTTCTAATGGTAAAAAAAACAAACAGTATAAAAGGTGAAATAGATCGCTTCCCTGAGTATCAAATTTACCTCAATGTCAACCATTTAGAAAAAGGCACATATACTTTAAAAATTACACATAAAAACAAAGTTATAAAAACAACCACTTTTAAAAAATAGTATTATGAAAACAAAATTAACTCTACTTTTTTGGCTTTTATTTTCAATTTTAATTTTTGGACAAGACAGAGGCTTTAATTACAAAGCACTTATTAAGGATGCTAATGGTAACATTCTGTCAAATCAAACCGTAAAACTAAGATTCACCATATTTTATGACAATAACGATATATATAAAGAAACTCAATCACCAACAACAGATGCAAATGGTATTGTCATCGTAAGTATTGGTGAAGGTACACCATTTGGAGGTGTAACAAGTTTTTCTTCCGTTAGCTCTGATTTCGGCAATAATGACTATTTCCTGAAGGTGGAAATTGACATTAATGGCGGTAATAGCTTTGTAGATATGGGATCTTCTAGATTTAATGCTGTTCCTTATGCAAAATATGCTGAAAGAGCTGGCAATGCTGTAAATCGCTTAAATCAATTGCTCGATGCAAAATCAGATGATGATTTTAATGCTAATAATGGCTCTTCTATATTTCTTGGCAGACTTGCTGGATATGAGGATCATGGAACTGGTAATAAAAACACTAGTGTCGGTTACGCAAGTATGCAGAACAATACAACAGGAAATGGAAATATTGCCTTTGGTTACGAAGCGCTTCATGATAATCAAATTGGATATAATAACACAGCAATTGGAAAGGATGCCTTAAGTAATACAACAGAAGGAGCTTATAATGTTGCGATAGGTTATGGGTCAGGTCAATTTAATTATGGAAATAATAATGTATTCATTGGCAATGAAGCAGGCCATCTTCCTACTTCTATAATAGAAAGTGACAAATTATATATAAATAATGAAAGATCAAATAGTCCTCTTATTTATGGTGAGTTTGATAACGATTTAATACGTATTAATGGCACATTAGATATTTCTGAAAAACTGGATATAGGTGGCTCGTTAACAATTAAAAATGCATCAGACGACACTTCCTCATGGCGATTAGAAACGCGGCCTAATGGAAGTTTGTCTTTATATAGAAATGGTGATTATCGTGGTTATTTTAGTGAATCTACAGGTGTTTATTCATCAATCTCAGATAGACGCTTAAAAAATGATATTAAAACTTTAGAAAAGGGCACACTCCTTAAAGTGATGCAACTCAATCCCGTCAGTTACTTAATGAAGGACCAAACAGATACCAAGCGTAACTTAGGTTTAATCTCTCAAGAAGTACAAAAGATATTTCCAAGTATTACCAATTATGTTGAAGAAGCAGATTTAATCACTTTGTCTTATACGGAGCTGATTCCAATTCTTATAAAAGCATTGCAAGAGCAACAAAACATTATTGAAGCACAAAAAGCTAAGGATATTGTGCAGGATACATCGATTTCAAAACAATCCCAAACTATAAAATCATTAGTAGCACGATTAGATCATTTAGAAGCAAAATCGAGCAATTAAAAAACAAGAACATGAAAAAAATTATAATCGCATTAGTCGTTACGTTATTGGCAACAGTTTCAAGTTTTGCCCAACAAGGCATAAACTACAAAGCGCTTATTAAAGACGATTTGGGAAATGTCCTAACCATCCAAACTATTGGTGTTCAGTTTCAAATACGTGAAGCCACAGCAAATGGGAGTGCTGTTTATACAGAGACACATACCTCAACAACGGATGCTAACGGAATCCTAATTTTAAACATTGGTAAAGGTTCTACCACAGACCTATTTAATACTATCGATTGGAGTAGCAATGCGCATTGGCTGAATCTACAAATTGATATCACAGGAGGTACTAATTATACTGATATCAGTACAACTCAATTTATGGCTGTGCCTTATGCGCTATCTGCAGAAAATGTTTCTGGTTTAGAGAAAATTACTGAAAACGATGGTACGGAAGATAAAACAGGTTGGAGATTGGTAGGGCAAGATCCCGCAAATTATGGACCGATAGGTAAGGATGCTACAGATTTATCCTATTCACATGTGACTTCATCACAAAAGGGTGCAATTGGAAATTATTCAACAGCAATGGGGTATAACACTATTGCTTCTGGCGATAGGTCAACCGCAATGGGGTATTACGCTACTGCTTCTGGTAAAAATTCAATTGCAGCGGGTGAAGACTCTCGTGCAATTGGAGACGGTTCAACAGCTATAGGAAATTCTAATTATGCTATTGGGGAGGGGGCAACTTCCATAGGTTTTGGAACTGTGGCCGCTGGAGACTACTCAACTGCTTTTGGAATAAGTACTCAAGCTTTAGGTATTTCCTCAACTTCATTGGGGGCTTTGACGATAGCAGAATCTTACTATTCTACTGCTATTGGTAGAAATAACGTCGCTGGTGGAGACCCAACAACGTGGATTCCCACTGATCCTTTATTTGAAATTGGTAATAGTAGTTCAAACATAAGTAGTAACGCTTTAACAGTTTTAAAAAATGGTGAAGTTATTACTGGTGGTCCACTATCCATTCAAAATTCATCAGATGCTACGTCCACATGGCGACTTGAAACGCGACCAAATGGAAGTTTATCCATGTATAGAAATGGTAGTTATCGTGGGTTTTTTAGTGAATCTACAGGTAATTATTCATCTATTTCTGATAGAAGTACCAAAAAAGACATCACTGCTTTAGAAAATGGCACACTCCATAAAGTGATGCAACTCAATCCTGTAAGTTACTTAATGAAGGACCAAATAGATACCAAGCGGAATCTAGGTTTAATCTCTCAAGAAGTACAAAAGATATTTCCAAGTATTACCAATTATGTTGAAGAAGCAGATTTAATCACTTTGTCTTATACGGAGCTGATTCCAATACTTATAAAAGCATTGCAAGAGCAACAAGGTATTATTAATGAGCAAAGTGATTTAATAGAAACAATAACAGCAGATAATTCATTGCTAAAAGCAAAAGATGTAGTCCAAGATAAATCTATTGAAGCATTATTAACACGCTTAAATCTTATAGAATCTAAATCAACGCATTAAAAAATAAAAAAATGAAAAAAATTATAATCGCATTAGTCGTTACGTTATTTATATCAGTTTCAAGCCATGCACAACAAGGCATTAATTACAAAGCCTTATTAAAGGATTCCAATGACAATGTACTTGCAAATACATTTATGAGCGTGCAATTTAGTATACATGAAAATTCTACAACTGGTACCATAATATATCAAGAAGACCATAATTATACTACTGATACTAACGGTTTAGTTATTTTAAATATTGGTACGGATGCAACGCCAAACATTGGTGTTTTTGGAGATATAAATTGGAGTGCCAACCAACATTTTTTACAAACTACAATAACATATAATGGGGGCATCATAAATTTTGATGCCACGGAATTTATGGCGGTGCCTTATGCAAAACATGCCGAAACAGCAGCCAATATTTTTAGTGGTGATTATAACGATTTAACCAATCAACCAACAATAACCGTTCCTTCAGGTTTAGAAAGAATTACAGAGAGTACAGATACCGATACTGGAGAACCAATATATGGCTGGCGATTAATTGGCCAAAATTCTGCTTTTTACGGAAATTTAGGTGAAAACGCAGTAGATTTAAGTTATAGTGGTTATAATTCCACGACACGAGGTGCGACTGGTCGTTATTCTTTTGCTTCAGGACATAGCAATACCGCTTCAGGTATTGCGTCAACTGCATTAGGTAATGGTAATATTGCTTCTGGTGATTTTTCATCTGCTTTGGGTTATTTCTCGAAATCAGTAGGAGAATATTCAACAGCTATTGGTTATGATTCGGAATCAAAAGGACACCACTCAACAGCTATAGGACCGTCTTCTCAAACATCGTCTTACGGAGAAATAGCTTTAGGCTTGTTTAATACAACTTATACTCCTAATAGTGAGTCTGAATGGAATTCAAATGATCGGCTATTTGTAATTGGTAATGGTTATTGGCAAGGCACCTATCATAGAAGTGATGCCTTAATTGTTTTAAAAAATGGGACAATTACAGCACCAAGTTTTGATATTTCTCAAATAACAGATGACAAAGCTTTAGTTACTAAAGAGTATGCAGATACTAATTATTTAAACGCTGATGGTCCATTAACAATTCAAAATGCAACAGATGCGACGTCCACATGGCGCCTTGAAACGCGGCCCAATGGTAGTTTATCTTTGTATAGAAATGGTGATTACCGTGGTTTTTTCAGTGAATCTACAGGTAATTATTCATCAATTTCCGATAGACGTACCAAAAAAGACATCACAGCTATAGAAAATGGCACACTCCATAAAGTGATGCAACTCAACCCTGTGAGTTACTTAATGAAAGACCAAACTGACACCAAGCGGAATCTAGGTTTAATATCACAAGAAGTGCAAGAGATTTTCCCAAGTATCACCACCTATGTTGAAGAATCAGACTTAATCACCTTGTCTTATACAGAGCTGATTCCAATACTGATAAAAGCGTTACAAGAGCAACAAGGTGTTATAAACACACAAAACTCAAAAATAGAAACGTTGTCAACAGATAATTCAACTCTGGAAAATATGGTTAATAATCTTATTTCAAGAGTAGAAAAAATAGAAACCAATAACCAATAAAAATCAGCACTATGAAACTATACACATTATTAATCGTATTAATCATTTCAATTTCAAGCTTTGCGCAGCAAGGTATTAACTATAAAGCGTTATTAAAAGATGATAATGGTACTGTTTTAGTTAATCAAGATATATATGTCCGTTTTATTATAGAAAACCCCAATGGAAGCAGTGAGTACATTGAATCACACCAAACCACAACTGATTTAAATGGAATATTTATTCTAAATATAGGTGAAGGCAATCCAGGCCAGTTTAATGATTTTAATGCCATAGATTGGGATGCCGAATTATACAATTTAGAGGTTGCCGTTAGAGTTGAACCTAATGGTAGTTTAATTGTTTTTGAGGAGACATCATTTAAAACGGTGCCCTATGCAAAGTATGCAGAAACAGCTGGTAATGCAAATTGGACTAAAACAGGAAATAATATTGAAAATGATAATTCAGGAATTGTAAATATAAATAGTACTCTAGGAAACCCTTTATCAATTAGATCAACAAGTACAGATGATTATATTGCTTTTTATAATTCAGGAGGCTATAAAGGTTATACAGGGATTTATACTGGTAATAATGATATGGATTTTGGCACAGGAGCAACAAATTCTACAGGTAAGGTCCATTTAACGACACTTGCCTCTCCTAAGTTAACTGTAATACCAAACGGATTTGTTGGTATTGCCTCTCAAAACCCAACGCAACGTCTAGAGGTGAATGGAAAAATTAAAGTAGGAAATGATGCTATATCTCCTTCTAACGGAACCATAAGATATAATTCTACAACTAATGCTTTTGAAGGTTATATCGCAGAAACAGGTTGGGTAACACTTGGAGCAAAAAAAATGGAAAAAACAATGGTTATTCCGGCAACGGATTTTGTTGCTCGTTTAGTTAGCAGTATGAGTGTCGCTTACAGTTCTAATACTGTTTATTTATCAGGATCTACACCTTCAAGTACCTTGCCTTATGTAGTAGCTCCTTTAGTAGTTCCTGTTGGTTCAAGATTAATTTCAATTTCTTATGTCTTTGAAGATGATAACCCTTACATAGATTTGAGTTTTGTTTTTTCAAAATACTGTGGCGATTCCAATGTTACTTCAGAAACGATTACTACTATAAATACTCATGTCGCAAATGGTATCGAAAGTTCTAACCTCCATAAATATACATATAACATTAATGAAACTATTCAAGCAGGTTGTCAATACGTAATTAGCGCAAGTGCCGGAGCTAATTGGGGGAATGGAGGTATAGTTACGGGAATTCCCGGAGTAAAAGTTCATAAAGTTTATGTGCGTTACGAAGAAGAATAAAATACACATATAGTTTGTCTCACTACTATTTCATTCGCAACTATAAAAAAAAAATAATTCATTAGAACAATAATTATTAAATGTCATGAAAGAATACATCACACTCATCTCCATCGTTCTATTGGTAGCCTGTAAATCGGAAACCAAAAAGGACACGACCCAAACCGTTCAAGTAGAACAAAAAGAACAGGTAGAAAGCAAACAGGCTACAACTGAGAACAAACCAGTATCTAAAGGTACTTTTCTTTGTAAAATCAATGACAAAGATTGGGCTTACACCAAAGCCTCAGGTATTGTAGATACACATGCAAAAACAAAAAAACGTACGGCAATAATGACATTTACCAAGAAACTCGATAAAGGCTCAGAAAGTGTGCAGTTGTTTTACGATGCAGACACCTATCAGTTAGAAAAAGCTACAGCTATTCTAAAGACTCCAGAAAAAGGAGGTGGTACAATGAGTGCCATGTACCATTTACTTAATGAAGGAGGTAAGCGTTTACCAGATAGCGCAATTTCAGGGAGCATAGATTTATCTAATGCTACTTCAGCTTCAGGAACAGCTGAGGTTTCAAATATGAAAATTCGTTTTGAAGAAGGCAAATTAGAAGACCAATCTATGGCGGTAATATCTTTTACATCACTAAAGTTTAGTGGTGTAGGCTACTCCGATCTCGATAAAGCGTTTGGCAATAAATAATTAATAAAAAAAACAACACCACTATGAAAACTATAATCACACTTGTCCTTGTTGCTTTTAGCTATGTTGGTTTTGCGCAACCATTTACCTTAGATAAAAAGATAAAGCCTACGAAATTAGAACTCGCAGAACACCCCGAATATAAAGGCGCAAAGTATCTAGAGGGTAGTACAACATTAATGAAAGACTCTATAAATTATCATTATGTAAAGGGGCATGACGTTTTTCAATATGTAGATATTTTCATTTTTGCTAATGATGCCAAATCTAATTTAAGCGCGGATATTGTTTTTAACACATGGAGTAATGTAGAAGAAACGCAAAAAACAGCTACTTCTAAAGATGGTTATATCAACTTTAAAGTTCGAAGCTATCAGGATATCGGATTTACAGTGTCATCGGAAGAAGCTTATGACATTCCATATACTGTAGTAGTTAATGCAAGCCCAGAGGTTAAAAATTATTTGGGATCACCCTTTGTTAAGGCGACAGAAAAAGATTTGGATATAGAAACTCCAGTGGGAAAAGTGGATACAGCCCAAACAACGGAAAGCAATCTTTGGATACTTATTATTATCGGTGTGCTTTTATTAGTTGTAGGATTACTAGCAGGAAAACTAATGCGTAGAAAAAAAACCATGCTTTTACTTCTTTTACTTGCAATACATGGAGTATCAACTTTAAGTTATGGACAAACAGTGGGCATTGAACGTGCCAGAGAATCTAATTTAGAAACAGAAATATTTCATAGAAGAGAAAGAAATTCAGTTAATGCAACAATTAATGGGCATATTGATTCACAAATTAATACCATAAACAAAGCATTTGAAACGGAGAAGGTTTTGGAAGACTTTGCCAATGCCTATAGAAATTTAGGCTCTTGTTTAGGCTCAGGTACTCCTCCAGGACAACCGAGAATTCCATCTTTTTGCAATGATGAAGAAAATGCTTGTGCAGATTGTTTTAGATCTGCTCGTGCCGAATTTAATAGAACCCGATATAACTTAGAAAAACTTCAAACCATTTACAATTGCTCTAAAGCCTACACAGATGCTGCTGTTGCTTTAGGAGATAATACATCTGGTTATCACGGAGTAGTAGGGATTGTATGGCAATCTCAAAGAAGGGGGATTATGCGGAGCATTGAAGAAGTGGATAGAGCCTATGATTTAAAACGTGTGGAAATGCTAGAATCCTTCCATAATAGCTTAATGGCTTTAGATGCCTGCGAGCGTGCTCATGGCTTAGAAGATTGGTATGACAGATTTGGTGTAATGTTCTACAATTTTGTAGAAATGAGGTACCATCGTTAAATGAAAAAAATTATGAAAAAGTTAAGTTTTCTATTAATAGTAGTGATGGTTTATTCGTGTGGTAACACGGCAGGTGAATCTAAAAAAAATGATACCCAAGTGAGTTCTAAGTCTCAAACAAGTTCAGACTCTCAGACGACGAAAACGCACTCAAATAATTCTTCAGATCGCACTACTAATTCCGAATTAAATGACCTGTTTAATATGGGCAAGGGTATGCTTGAAGCTTCTGAAAAAGGTGAAACGGACTTTCAATTAGATACCGAAATGGTGCTCGATATGTTGGAGCAAAGTGGAGTCTCACGCGAGTCTATGGAAAAACTCATTAATAATCCAGATAGTCTTAAGGTATTAGCTCAACAGGCTATGAAGGAGCGACAGGAAACACAAAATGCTGAAGAGATAGTTTTTTTAAAAGGAAAAATTTCCAAAGAACAATTGACCTCAAAAAACACAAGTACTGGAATGTCATTGGAAGAAGCCATTTTAATAGTACAAGCCGAATCTGGTCCGAAAGCCACAATGGCAAAACTTAAAAAAATAGATTCATTGGCTGGTACCAATATGATGTCTCAATTGGACCTCACAGAAGCGGGTTACGTAATGCGTGATGTAGAACGGATAAATGAAGTGCCAGCCACTACCGATGAAAAAAGAGAAATGGAAGTATTGAGTAAGTTGTCTTCACAAGTGCACAGTGATATAGAAGCGACCAAATTATTAGCTGAACTCACTAGAAAGGAACAAGATATAGAATCTGGAAAATTAAATGCCAGTCCTGAGTATCAACGCGCCATAAAATTCAATAAAAGCATTGTTAATACCTATCGTAACCAAATTGTTCGTAAGGCTACGGCAGCAAAGAAGAAATTTCAGCAACTTAATCCTGATTTATATTTTGGAGACGACGTTGGAATAACCTACATAAGTTCTCAGAAAACGGCGGTCTATCTACCTCTTGGAAAACTCTCATTTGCAGATAAAGTGGTAAAGTTTAATCATCCAAAACTCTTATCCCAACAAGTTAATAATGTGCTCGGAGAACCCGATGTGATTCAAGGTTATGATATTGAGGATATAACCGGAATTTACAGTTTAGGATTAGCGGGTACATTAACAGTACAATTTGAAGACAACGCTCTAACCAATGTAAATGGTCCTGACTTATACATATTTGAAATTGGGCAAATAGAACCAACAGATCTTGAAATTTCAAAAGACGGAAAAAACTGGATTAAAGTGGGTAAGATTGATGGAGGAACTGCTGAAGTAGATATAGGTCCTTTTGTAAAACAAGGAGACCTTTTCTACTACGTGCGGTTAAAAGATCTTAAAGAGGAAAGTGCACTTCCCGGAGCTGATATAGATGCTATTGCCGCTATTGGTGCGGCCATGCGATTAAATTTAGATAGTCAAGTACTCTTCGATTCTGGTAAAAGCGAATTAAAACCAGAAGGAGTTTCGACCTTAAAAGAATTAGTAAATAGTATCACGGTTCTCAAAAAAGGAAAAGTTATCGTTGAAGGCCACACCGATGATGTTGGCAGTGAAACTACAAACAATGCCTTGTCTTTGGCGAGAGCTAAAAGTGTTTCCAAAGCGTTGAGACAATTAATACCAAGTACGCAATTTAAATGGCAAGAAAAAGGCTATGGAGAATCTCAGCCTTTAGTTGAAAATGATTCCGACATAAACAGAGCAAAAAACAGACGGGTAGAAATTTTGATTTTACCGAACTAAAAAAAGCTAAAAAACAATAATCATGAAAGATAAACAGCTCATTTTAAGTATCCTATTCGTCTGCATCGTCCAAAGTATGAGTGGACAAAAACTAGAACAGAACGACGTGGAGAAATTGAAAGATATTTTAAATTCTGATGTTGCTGCTAATTTTAAAGTTGAATTAACTAATAACCAGGCACATTGCAGTATTGGTGAGTTCAATAAAACACTCGATTTAAGAAGCGAGCATGAGATCGCAGAAGATAGTCTAACAAAATTAGCTAAGAAAAAATTATATACAGGTCGCTACATTGGTCCAGTTTTTTGGAAGTATGGTTTTACAACGACACTTAATTCAGGCGTCGATTTTAAATCAAATAAATATCAACAGGTATTCTGCACTATTTCATTTAAAGACCAAGACACTATTCGTTTAAGGAGTATGCTTAATGCTTATACGAGTTATCATAAACTATCGAATTCTGCGTCACATATAGTAGAATGGACAGGTGATAAATACATCAGTCTTTTGCTTACACCAACAAAAGAGGACAACAAAATTAATTTCGAGTTAAATGGCATTACCCTAAGTGGCAAGTTTGAAAGAGAAGATAAAAAAGAATTGGATAAAAATTACACAAAATCATTAAGGACCATTTTAAAACGAGAATTTAAAAAGCTTTTTGAATCAAATGGCATGGCTCAACTCGTATCAGAGAAATGGAACAATTAATAATTTAAAAGCTAGAAAAGATGAAAAATACAATCACACAACTCATTGCCATTTTAATAACAACACTAAGTTTTGCGCAGCAAGGCATAAACTACAAAGCACTCATTAAAGACGATATAGGCAATGTTTTAGTCAGCCAGAATATTGGTGTGCAGTTTCAAATACGTGAAACTACAGCAAATGGTACTGCTGTTTATACGGAAACGCATACAGCAACTACAGACGCTAATGGCATCCTAATTTTAAACATTGGTACAGGAACTACTAGCGACACATTTAGCGCTATTGATTGGAGTAGCAACGAGCATTGGTTAAATGTACAGATTGACATTACAGGCGGTACAAATTATACCGATATGAGTACTGCACAATTTATGGCAGTACCCTATGCAAAATATGCTAAGTCAGCACCACCTAGACCGGAATATGGTGATGTTAAACAGGGCTTTCAAATTAATGATCACAATGGTTGGTATATTTTAAACGGTCGTGATATAACAACACTTCCTTCATTAGCTCAAACCCAAGCTATTTCATTCGGATTTAATACCAATTTACCGGATGCGAGAGAAAAATTTTTAAGACATACATATACTCCTGAGGCAGTTGGTGCAACTGGTGGCGCAACTGATAATTTGATAAGAATAGAACAGTTTAATTTACCTTTGTTAAATTTTACAGGAACTGCGGAAAGTAAAGGAAGTCATACTCATTTAATAAATCCTCCGAATTCAGTGACTAGTGCTGTAAGTAATCATATACATGCTATAGACCCACCTGCAGTTTTTACATCTTCAGGTGGTAGTCATACACATAATGCATTCGCACCTGTGCATGATACTAATGGTGCTATATCTCAAGGATATCCACAAGGTGATGATCATCAATCATTTAGGACGTCAGATAGGTCTAGAGATCGAACTGTTTCTTCATCTGCTATTTCTAGTAATGGTGTTCATAACCATACACTTAACATACCATCTTTTAATTCGACCGCATCAGGTGCACATTCACATAATTTAAATATTGCAAGTTTTAATAGTTCTTCTGACGGAAATCATTCACATACTGTGGAAGTTAGCTCAGGAGGTTCTGGTTTAGATTTAAATATCACGCCAGAATATTTAAGTATAAACAATTTTATTTATCTGGGACAAGAGTAGAGATATTTTATTAGGAGGGATAATATGGATTATTCCTTATGTACTGAAGGATTGCAATGAGGCAATTATAAAGACAAACAGATTGTAAACAACTAAACAGCAAAAATCATGAAGAATTTAATCACATTAGTTATTGCGCTTCTCATATCAATATCAAGCTATGCGCAGCAAGGCATTAACTATAAATCACTTATTAAAGACAATTTAGGAAACGTTTTATCCAGTCAGTCTATTAGTGTGCAATTTCAAGTACGTGAAGCCACAGCAAATGGTACTGCCGTTTATACAGAGACACATACAGAAACGACAGACGCTAACGGCATACTAATTTTAAACATTGGTACTGGTACTACTAGCGACATATTTACGCATATTAATTGGAGCAGCAATGAGCATTGGTTAAATGTACAAATTGATATCACAGGAGGTACTAACTATACGGATATGAGCACTACACAAATTATGGCAGTGCCTTATGCACTTAATGCCAAAACCGCAGAAAATATTTTCAGTGGTAATTATAACGATTTATCCAACAAACCGAATTTTGGCTTAGCGCGAACTTCTAGTGATCCATATTATGGTTGGCAGTTAGTAGGAGAGAGTTATACTAAAGGTGATATTGGACATAAGGCTTTAGATTTAAGTGCATCTTCTGTGGGGTCTAATAACGGTGCTATTGGATATTGGTCAGTAGCGTTGGGCTATGGCACTAGAGCTATAGGACAATATTCAACTGTAATAGGTAAATTTAGTTTAGATGAAGGTAGTCCAAATTCTTTTCATTCTAATACAAGCCCTTTGTTTATAATAGGAAATGGAACAGCAGACGACAACCGTAGTAATGCTTTAACAGTTTATGGTAATGGAGACACCAATTTTGAAGGTACTCTAGATGTTAAAAATAGTTTAAATGTTACAAATGATGTGGTAGTTGCAGGAACTTTAAATGTTGCCGAAGAAATAAACAGAGAAGCCACTGGAAATGCCAATTTAGTCCCAATTGCGTATGGTATCGTAGAATCTACAGGAAATATTTTAAGTGGTACAGGAAATTTTACAGCGTTTGTTAGTGGTAATGTCTTTGTTATAGATGTAAATGGTACAGAATCGTTAAGCTACGGTAATACTGTCTGTTCGATTACTCCAATTAGTACGTCGCCTAGAACCGCAAGTACGGTAATTACTGATGGAAATGGAGATAATGATGCTGACCTTAATGTACGCATCTTTAATTCTAGTGGCGCGCAAGTAACAACCACCTTTCAATTTGTAATTTATAAACTATAAAATTATTTAAACACATAACCATGAAAAAATTAATAACTCTTGCAGTCATTACACTATTAGTCGCATGCAAATCAGAAACCAAAGAAAACAACAGCTCAACTGCTAAAAACGAAACAAAGCAAGAAGTCTCCAAATTAAGTAACTCTAGTGCAAATTACAGTAGCTTATTTGATACTTATACATGCGATATGGATGTAGCTGAACTTGCCAAAGTGCTACAAATACCAGCATCTGATATTACGGCACAAACAAGTAAATCGCCAAACGAATGTCTTTTTAAAATCAAAGGTTTTGGTGAAGGTCACGATAATACAGGGACAACGTTGCGTTTAATGTCAGTGCCTAGTAGTAAGGGACAAAGCAAAAAAGAAATTGCAAACCTTTTAAAAGACAAAGCAGAGTTACCAAGCGGCATACTTATGGGCAGAGATATCGTGTTAGCAGATGCTGGTGATTGCTATATCGCGTCTCAGCCAAAGCGAGGCAAAGTACGCATACTAAATGAAAACTATGACAGCTTCATTGTGGTCACTTATCAAACTAAAGCTTCTGTACAAGGTAGAACTGAAGAACAGCATGATGAACTCAATCTAAAATCAAAGGATTTGGCGAATTATTTGGTGACAAAACATAAAAAACAATAAAAATGACAACTCTAATTTACATCTGTTCAGCAATGCTACTATTGATTGTATTTAACTTATTACTATTAAAATTTAGCTGTAACAATACTAATAATCAATAATTATAGGCAATGTTACATACGTTACACTATTTGTTACAATAGTAATACACTGTAAATAAGATAGTTTTTAATTTTGAGTTCAACAGAATAAAAGCTATTGGATAATATGTTTACTTACTTTGAAAAAAGATCATAATTAAATGATATAATCAGAATTTAAAAAATTAATAAATCCCAAAAGATGAAAACACTAACAACCCTATTTGCCATGGCTATTGGCATTTTCGTGCACGCACAATCCATAGATAAATTCAGCATCGATTCTGGTGGCGCGTCAGTAACCGCAGTTGGTATTCAAATGCTCTATACCATCGGCGAAGTCAATGTACAAGAGTTAAGCGCTGGGGGTATCTCTATATCCGAAGGTTTTATCAATGCCGATCTCAAAATCAGTATAAATCCTAAACTATTTCTGCAAGGTCCAATGCTCAATCCTTTAAATACAGGATTAATGAATGATGATTTACGTGAGGCTGGTTACATCCCAACCACAAGTCCATATACGGATGCTGTGACTTGTAATGCCTCAGTATTTAATGTTACAGGGGAAAATGCTATTGTAGACTGGGTTTGGTTAGAATTACGAGACAAAACAGATAATACATTGGTTATTTTATCACAGTCCGCTTTGTTGCAACGTGATGGTGATGTTGTTGCAACAGATGGAGTCTCTAACATAAATCTGAATATCGCGTCAGATGATTATTATATCGTAGTAAATCATAAAAACCACTTAGGTGTTATGACCAATACACCTATAACTATTGCACGTACAGCAACACCAGCTGTTGTAGATTTTACGGATGTAAGTACCACAACTTATGGTACACTCGCACAATCAACATTGTCATCTGGCGATATGGCACTTTGGGCAGGAGATGTTAATGGTGATGGATTGATAAACTTCTCAGGTGATATTAATCGTGTTTTGGTGGATATCGTTTTGTTTCCTTCAAATAATAGCTTTAGCTCAAGTTATGATTTTGTGGATGGGTATTTTCAGTCTGATGTATTTCTTGATGGTAATGTATCCTTCGCGAATGAAAATAATCAGATACTGCTATCAATAATTTTGTACCCTTTAAATGCAAGTTTTAGTTCACAATACAACTTTTTTGAAGAGCAATTGCCTTCTGCTTCATTATTAAGAACGGCAACACAGCTTGATTTAGATATGCAACGATCAGAACAAACCTTAGAATTATTAAACTATTAAAAATAAAATATTATGAAAAAAACAATTACACTTTTAGCAATTTTAGTTTGCACAACATCACTATTCGCACAGAATGTGACGTTTGATTTAGAATGGAATTCGGACAATTCTCAATATGAATTATATGTCACAAGAGATACAACAGCAGAAGAGCCGCCAACAGTCGCAGGTACGTCTTCTGTAACTATTGTTTTTCCGACGGATGGTGCTACCGGTACAAGGTCTCTAGCGCATACAAGTGAGAGTGTTTCTAATTATAATCCCGCTGGAGTTATTAGAAGTCCGGGAGCGGCTACTGAAGAAGATTTTTATGTGTTTAACTCCACAGGTGGAGCTAATTATGTCGGAGTTTTTCAGGCTAACGTACCAGTTCTTTGGATGACGTTTACACCCTCAGATGGTAATTCTGAAGCACGATTATTTGAAAATGGAGTAGATCCAGACTCATCTGGTGAAGGGATGTTAGGAATAAACGCATTATCATCATTCTATGTTATTTCTTTTGCTGGAGCCATTGATGAATATATTGGGAATGTACTTAATGTAGAAACCAATGAAATCACAGAACTATCCATTCATCCAAATCCTGCGTCAAATAAAGTTAATATTGTCTCTAATCACCCAATAGATCGTATTGAAGTTTATGACATCTTGGGAAAACAAGTACAAGAATTAAAAGATGTTGCTGAGGTTAATGTTTCAAACTTAGAAGCTGGAATCTATTTATTTAAAATACAGATTGGTAATCAAGTAGAAACACGAAAAATAGTTGTAAAATAAATTAATATCCTACATATTCAACAATCTCCAAACCATATCCAATCATTCCAACACGTTTAGTTTGGAGACTGTTTGATAATAGTTTAAGCTTACTAATTTTAAGGTCGTGTAAAATTTGAGCACCAATCCCAAAATCTTTAGTATCCATACCTAAGCTAGGCGCTTTTATTAATTCACCTTCCACTTGACTCTCTTTTAACATCGAAAGACGTGTTAATAAGTTCATAGACTCTGGTTGCTGATTAATAAAGATAATAGCGCCTTTCCCTTCGTTATTAATCACATGGAACATATCATCTAACTTCTGATCTGCATTATTGGTTAATGCACCCAAAATATCACTATTTACCAACGTGTTATTTACACGTGTAACTATAGGTTCGTCAGATTTCCATGTGCCTTTTGTTAATGCGATATGAACTTGATCGTTTGTTGTTTGTTGATACGCTCTAAGTCTAAATTGACCAAAACGCGTTTCCATGGTAAAGTCTTCTTTCTTTTCTATTAAAGAATCGTGTTCCATACGGTAAGCCACTAAATCCTCAATAGACACAATTTTTAAGTCAAACTTTTGAGCCACTTTTAATAATTGAGGTAAGCGTGCCATAGTGCCATCTTCATTCATGATTTCTACAATCACGCCTGCAGGTTCAAAACCAGCTAAACGTGCAAAATCGATCGCGGCTTCAGTATGACCTGTACGTCTTAGCACACCACCTTCTTTGGCAACTAAAGGAAAGATATGTCCTGGTCTTGCTAACTCAAAAGACTTGGTGTCTTTATTGACTAAAGCTTTTACCGTTTTTGCTCTATCGCTAGCAGAAATACCTGTACTTACTCCATTTCCTCTTAAATCAACAGAAATCGTGAATGCCGTTTCCATCGGATCCGTATTGTTACGCACCATCATATTAAGATCTAAATCTTCACAACGATGTTCTGTGAGTGGAGCACAAATTAATCCTCTACCGTGCGTTGCCATAAAGTTGATCATTTCTGGCGTTACCTTTTCGGCAGCAGCTAAAAAATCCCCTTCATTCTCTCTATTTTCATCATCTACAACAATAATAACTTTGCCTTGTTTGATGTCTTCGATGGCTTCTTCAATAGTATTTAAGCTAGTTTGAGTATTCATGGTTTTAGTTATCATGGTGCTAATTTTAGACGAAACAAAGATACAGTTATTTTATATTTTTAAGACAGCTTAGGTAGAAGTCTTGAGAAATTCTACTTCTTACAATGACGTATTTTAAAGGATAAATTGGTAGCGTTAATATTAAAATTAAAGGATTGATACGCTTGTTATCTTGATCGATTGTTTTATAGAATTTTGAATACACAAAAGCATTCACAATGACATAAATAACAAAAAAGATAAATGCGATAATACTTAAGCTAAAGGTCGTCTCTGCTAATTCGGGCAACTTATTGTTTTTAAATACGAAATGTAATACTAATAGTATGGCTCCAATACAATAACTGATTAAACTCGTTTTAGAATAATCCTTATAATCTGTTAATAAAACTCGAGCTTTTATGAGAGTATCAGGTATTTCTAAACCTTCAGATTTTAAATTTTCAAGTGAAATATTACGATCTAGTACATTATGCAGTGCAATCTCTTTAGGTTTTTTATCTAAATCAAATTCATCTTGGTTTTTGATGATTGCAATCAATTCAGGAATGGTGTTTTTTGAATAGACATTATAGACTTTAGTATCACTCTCTGAAAGTTGAAGTCGTTGTTTTGAATTGAATAAGCGTTTTAAAGGCACTATAATATTATCGAACTGAAATACACCTTTATCGTTTGTTGCACGAGTTGTTAGGTAAATACTTAAAGGTAACATCACCGCTGTAGAAAGCCAAGATCCAATGATTGGATTAAAACTGTCTTTTTCGGCACTATTTTTTGCAAAAATCCCGAAGAAATGATAGGTTAAAAACAGTACAATGGCCACAACCATTGGTAAACCTAATCCTCCTTTACGAATTAGTGCACCAAGAGGAGCTCCAACAAAAAACAAAATAACACACGCAAATGCTAATACAAATTTATCTTGTAAGACAATAATGTGTTTGTTTAAATGTACTTTTTTAATTTCTAAATTCTTTTTATTAGAATCCAAGATTTGCCTTGTACTATTCGAAGAGTTTATCGCCAAATTTAGAATCTGGATTTTTTGAGCCGTATTGTAAAAATCTAAGAGATTTTGAGCTATTAGGATAGAATCCTTTGGTATATTTTTTCTTGTCTTTGAAGTATCAATATTAACATTAAGAGAGGCATATGTACTTCGATTATACAACGTGGTGGCTAAGGCTCTATAATCGTTTTTTTGGTTTTGTTCTAAGGTGTCAATATATTTATTAAGTTGACTTACATTGAGCATGTTATATCTATCCGAGTGACTTTTTTCTTCTAAGTCCTCACTATTTAATATTTCTAAATCTACATTAGTGATGTAGGTGTCAAAATAACTACGTACATGTGGTTTGGCTTCATTCTTTTTAAGATTATTACTAATAACTTCTTCGTAATAATTTCCATTTTGTAGTTCGAGTTGGAGAATATTAGAATCTGGACTACTTATAAGTTCCCCTTTTTCAGAAACAATAACGGTATAATTTCCTCTTCGAGTGGTGTTCTTTTTATGAATAACCACATCTTCGAGAAACTGACCACGATCACCACTTTTCTTAGCGACCTTTATATTAATATTCCCAATGTCATTAAACTGTCCTTCTGCAATAGCAAGAGCAGGTTTCATTTTGGCGATGTTTCGTCTTAAATTGTAGAAGTTATATTCACCCCAAGGAATCACGTTATTGGCAAAAAAGAAGCAACCAATACCTAGCGCAACAATAAATACACTTAAACTACGCATGGCACGTTGCAATGAAATCCCTGTAGATTTCATGGCCGCAAACTCATAGTTTTCAGCAAAATTTCCAAAAACCATTATGGAGGATAGTAAAACGGTTAGTGGCACTACCAAAGGAATTAATTTTGGCATGTAGTACAAAATAAATTTAGCCGTCACCATGACATCTAAATCTTTACCTGCAAGTTCGGAGATATACAGCCAAACCCCTTGTAAAATAAAGATGAACATGAATATAATAAAGACGCTAAAAAACGTCCTTAAGAAAGTGATAAGTATGTACCTATCTAATATTTTCACACTGTTAAAATTTAGCCTATAATCAATTAAAAAACGATCGTTTCGCGATGATATATATTTAAATCGAATTAATCAATATTATTGATGAAATAATCGCTGTATTTACTTTTGTCAAATGTAAATAAGGTTTTTGATATAGGTTGGTCGGTTTTAAAAGAATTAACAGTTAATGTTGTTTTAGTTCCGTTTTTACCAACTTCAATTAAATTGTAGATGTGCTTCGTTGTGGCGTCAATACCTAATAAAACGTGTTTTATTTCAGAATTTGTATCTATTGGACTCAGTTTTACATATTGAATTTTTCGTCCTTTAATCGTTTGAACGATGTCCATTTTAAAACTATAACCATCTTCGTAAAACGATAACATTTTACTAGGTGTAATAGTACTTTCGTCTTCCGTATTATCTGTAGAAATAGTTACTTCTTCATCTTCTGGACTAATAGTGTATAAGGTTTTTCCGTTGAAGATTCGTGTAATGCCTAAGATATTAAGCTTGTATTTGTCTGCTTCAATCACCACATCACCACGAGTTTCTTGCTTTATATTTTCACTCGTATTATTCAGCTCGTATTTAAAGTCTAAACTGATATTTTTATAACTTTTAATTTTTGTGCTCACTTCGTTAAGTAATGTTTCAGCTTGTGTATCGTTTTGAGCAAAAGCATTGAAACCTATAGCGAGACATGCGATAATAATTAAATTTTTCATTCGTTTTTATTTCTTTTTTTAAATATTGTAAAATGATTTTTTTTGGTAACTACTATAATTTTATTGTTGTTCGTTATCTAACAACTGGTCTAGAGATACTAAATCAGGTACTAAAACTTGGCGCGCTTTACTGCCTTCAAAATTACCGACAATTCCTGCAGCCTCGAGTTGGTCAATGATACGGCCAGCTCTGTTATATCCTAATTTTAATTTCCGTTGCAATAAAGATGCGGAACCTTGTTGTGCGGTTACAATAAGTTCTGCGGCTTCTCTAAACAATTTATCTCTATCTGATATGTCAACATCAAGATTTGTGCCACCTTCTTCACCAACATATTCCGGCAGTAAATGGGCATCCGGATATGCCTTTTGCGAGCCTATAAATTCAGTGATTTTCTCAACTTCTGGTGTGTCTACGAAAGCACATTGAATTCGGATCAGTTCATTACCTTGCGTGTAGAGCATATCTCCACGACCAATTAATTGATCCGCACCAGAACCATCCAAAATAGTACGCGAATCTATTTTACTCGTTACTCTAAATGCAATACGCGCAGGGAAATTCGCTTTAATAATCCCTGTTATCACATTTACAGAAGGTCGCTGTGTAGCCACAATTAAATGTATACCAATAGCACGCGCTAGTTGCGCTAGTCTGGCAATAGGTGTTTCTACTTCTTTACCAGCCGTCATAATTAAATCGGCAAACTCATCTACAACCAAAACAATGTATGGTAAAAAGGCATGACCATCATTTGGATTTAACTTTCTAGCCTTAAACTTAGCGTTGTATTCTGCAATATTTCTACAAAATGCATTTTTAAGCATTTCGTATCGGTTATCCATTTCAATGCAGAGTGAGTTTAAGGTGTTTATAACCTTAGTATTATCTGTAATAATGGCATCTTCACTATCAGGAAGCTTTGCTAAATAGTGACGTTCTATTTTATTGAAAAGTGTTAATTCTACTTTTTTAGGATCGACAAGTACAAACTTTACTTCAGCAGGATGCTTTTTATATAATAAGGATGTCAATACCGCATTTAAACCAACGGATTTTCCTTGTCCGGTTGCACCAGCCATAAGTAAGTGTGGCATTTTAGCCAAATCAACGACAAAGGTTTCGTTACTAATTGTTTTACCGAAGGCAATTGGTAAATGCATTTCAGATTTTTGAAATTTCTGTGAAGCAATTACAGAACGCATCGATACAATAGTTGAATTTTTATTCGGAACCTCAATACCAATCGTTCCTTTTCCCGGAATAGGTGCAATAATACGAATACCTAAAGCTGAAAGTGATAAGGCGATATCGTCTTCTAGATTTTTAATTTTTGAAATACGAATACCGGCTTCGGGTACAATCTCATAAAGGGTAACGGTTGGACCTATCGTTGCTTTTATACTCGCAATTCCAATTTTATAATTGTTTAGAGTATCTACAATTCTATTTTTATTTTCCTCTAGCTCTTCTTGGTCTATAGAAATCCCTTCGTTATCGTATTTTTTCAGGAGGTCTAGGCCAGGAAACTGATATTTTCCTAATTCGAGAGTCGGGTCAAATTGCCCAAAATCTTCCACCAATTTATCGGCTAAATTATCGGATTCAGATTTTTCTTCTTCAACCTTTTCAACCTCCATTTTCAATTCAGGGCCTTCTACAGTTTCTTCAACTGTAGCTTCAATGGTTTCTTCTTTTGGTTTTTCAGTCACTTCCATTGTTAGCCCTTCAACCTTAGCATCTGGCTTAGAATGCTTGTTTATGGTAGGTTTCTTATCTTCTAGCGGGATTTCAAAAGTAGATTTTATGGCTTCAGCTTCTTCCGTTAAACTATTATCAAAAATGGGCGTTGGTTCAGTCGTTTTTTTGTCGGATTGTAAATCGTCTTTAATTGAACTTTTTGCGCGCTTAAAACTATTCACTATGCTTTCGCCTGTAACTTTAAATCTAATCGCTAAATAGGTGATAAGTCCAAATACTAAAAGAAGTATAGTTCCTATTTTACCGATATAATCTTGAATAAATTGATTCATTTCAAAACCGATAGTACCCCCTAAAAAGTCGTATTTATGTGTAAAAAATCCAAAAAGAATGGACAACCACACGACGATAAGTGTTCCCCAAATCCAATGTTTTCTAAGTTTTGATTTTTTTAAATTCAAAGTCACGTAAACACCTGAAAGAAAAAATAGACCAGCAAAAATAAAAGATGGTAAACCAAATCCTTTGGTAATAAAAAATTCACTCACCCATGCGCCCAGCTGACTTGCCCAGTTTTTATACTCCGTAGAGCGTTCTGGGAAATTTTGAAGTACACTTTGGTCTTCTCTTCCTGTAAATACAAAAGATAAGAACGAAATAAATAGAAGGACTCCTAAAATAATAAGAAAACTACCTAAAATCAGTTTTTGCTGATTCGATAACTTTAACGAAGGCTTTTTAAATGCCGTTTTTGTTTTAGCCTTAGATGTTGCTCTAGTTGGGGTTTTCTTTTTTGTTGCTTTTTTTGCCATACTTACTTTCTGAATGTTTCAGAAGTCTATTGTTTAATTGTAATTTTTTGCCTGTTGAGAAATGCCATTGACATAGTCTTCTATAATATGTAATTCTTTCGCAATTTCAAAACCTTCAAAATCATTTATATCGTCAATACTAATATTGGAATTATAAAATTCCAAATACTGATGTGCTAATGGTAAATAGGACCAATGCCATTTTTCGAGATTATAGCCAGTTCTACCATTTTCTTTGGTCGTATACACTTGATAAAATCCGAACTTATGAGCATTTAAAATTAACCAATCATAAATAGCTTTTCCCTTTTCACTGCTAAAATACGAATTACTTAAACTATTTAGGTCTAAATCTGTTCCCCAATGATGACGTGATGAACTTGGCATAGAACTATATTCTAAAATTTTCTGAGCACGTTCTATCGGTTTTAGAATAGAATACCTATGCCATTTACGCTCCCAAATCGCTTTTTGTTCTTCGAAATTTCGCGTGCCAGATAAGATTACTAATTGTACGTCGTCTTTTAAAGCTGCGTTATACATTTCTAAAAAAGCCGAATACACGTCTTTATTCAAATATATGGGTTTTGCCGAATGTTGAGCACTCACTTTTATGAATGTAGTATCTGTTTTATAATCAAACTTGCCCAATACAAATGCCTTGGTGATACTTAACTTCTCAACAGGTTTAATAGAGTCTGCTTCAGTTTTTACTATGTTGACAGGATAGATTTTAGTCGTGCTCCAATTGAAACTTAGAAAACTAGTAAATAAAGAAAATATGGCAATAGAGAGGTTCATTTGATGCTATATACTATTTGATTTTGGACGCTACAAAAATACAAATATGAAACGTTTATTATGTGGATTTTGGTATGTAAACGTGATATATAATTGAAAACAATTAATGTATTGACGAATGTCAAGGCTTCAGTATTTTAATGATTTTTAAGCTACGCTTTGGATGTGAATTAGAACTTAGGAAAGTAAATGATGCATGCAATAATAACTGCAGCAATAGACGCAATAAAAACGGCACCAGCAGCAACATCTTTTATGAGTCCTATTTTTTTATTATAATCTGGATGAATGAAATCGGCAATAGCTTCAACAGCAGTATTGATACCTTCTGCACACATCACCAAACCAATCATAGTGACCTGAGCTATCCATTCCATTTTGGAAATATCAAAATAGAAGCCAGTACATGTTATGACCAACGCAATACACAATTGGACTTTAATACTAGCTTCTGTTTTAATTAGAATCAGCATGCCTTTAAAAGCAAAGCCGACACTTTTTAATCTATTAATTAAAAACGATTCTTTTTTTTGCATGCAGAATTTATGCTAAACTAGCTAAAGCGTTTTCATAATTTGGTTCGTCTTTAATCTCTGCAACTTGTTCGGTATATAAAACTGTACCATCAGTATCAAGAACAACAATACATCTTGATAATAAAGTTTCTAAAGGGCCTGTTTTAAACGTTAAACCGTAATCCTTTCCGAAATCACCAGTTTTAAAATCTGAAAGACTTTCAACGTTATCTAAACCTTCAGCTCCACAAAAACGAGCTAAAGCAAAAGGTAAGTCCTTAGATATGCATAACACTTTTGTGTTGTCTAATGTACTTGCTTTTTCGTTGAATGTTCTAACCGATTGAGCACAAGTCCCAGTATCTACACTTGGAAAAATGTTTAAGACGATTCGACTGCCTGCATAATCCTCGATAGATTTTGTAGATAAATCTGTTGCTGTAAGATTAAAATTTGGAGCTTTACTACCAACAGACGGTAAGGTTCCCGTAGTTTCAATAGGATTTCCACCTAAAGTTATATTTGCCATGACTTTTATTTTTTTTTAGTTTGTTAAAAATACCAACTTTTAGGCGTACTTATCTTAAAGAAAGACTAAATATTTTAAATAGTATATGCGTTTTTAAAAATGCAAAAGCCCTTAATCTAAAATAGTTTAAGGGCTTTGTATGTAATATTGGCGTGTGGTTAACGCAACTCAGCAGCAAGCTTGTTTTCAAAATTGGCTTGTAGCTTAGACATAATTTTATCAATTTGCTTATCGTTAAGCGTTTTGTTTTCGTCTTGAAAAGTAAAACTCACGGCATAACTCTTTTTACCAGCAGGTAAGTTTTTACCTTCATAAACATCGAACAAACTCACGTTTTTAAGTAAATGTCTTTCCGTTTGTTTTGCGATCGTGTCAATATCTTCAAACGTAACTTTGTTATCTAATAACAAAGCAAAATCACGACGGATGGATGGGTATTTAGAAATAGCGCTAAACTTAATTTTATTGTATTTTGCCATTTCTATAACATTATCCCAATTAAAATCAGCGAATAATACATTTTGAGAAATTCCAAAGTGCTTTAATACTGATTTTTTAACCAATCCAAAGTCAACTATCTTTTTCTTTCCAACAGAAAAACTCATGCCTTCACTAATGACATCAGATGTACTTGGTGCTGATTTAAAACGGGTTAATCCTAAGCGCTCTAAAACTACTTCAATGGTTCCTTTTAAATAAAAGAAATCACTTGGGTTTGCCGCAGCATTCCAACGTTCTTCTGTTTTATTTCCTGTTACAAAAAGTGATAAGTGCTTAAATTCTTCACGAGACTCATTAAATTGATGATAGGTTTTACCGTATTCAAACAATTTTAAATCATTGCGCTTTCTATTAATATTATGAGCTACAGCTTCCAATCCAGAGAATAATAACGACTGACGCATTACTTCTAAATCACTACTGAGCGGATTGATCATTTTTACATTGTGATCAGCATTTAAATCATCACTTAACTCCACGTACTTTGGTGTGGTTAAGGAATTAGCCATGATTTCAAAAAAGCCTTGAGACGCTAATTGATTTCCAATAATATTCTGAAGTTTATAATCTTCAAAACGCGATGAATTTGAAATAGACGCATTTAATTTCGTTGTCGTTGCTATATTATTATAGCCATAGACTCTTAGAATTTCTTCAATAATATCAGCTTCTCGCTGTACGTCATTTCTATACGCCGGAACCGTTAATCCTAAACCGGCTTCAGTCACATTATTAACCTTAATTTCTAAAGAGGTTAAGATGCTTTTTATGGTTTCTTCAGGAATGGTTTCACCAATTAATTTTTTTGCATTGTCAAAACTTAATCGTACTTCAAAGTCTTTAATTTTCTTTGGGTACGTATCCACAATATCACTTGTAATTTCTCCGCCAGCAATTTCAAGAATTAATAAAGCGGCACGTTTTAAAGCATACTCTGTAAGGTTTGGATCAATACCACGCTCAAATCTAAACGAAGCATCCGTATTTAAACCATGACGTTTTGCCGTTTTACGAACACTTACCGGATTAAAATACGCACTTTCTAAAAAGATACGTGAGGTATGTTCTGAAACTCCAGAATCAATACCGCCAAAAACCCCAGCGATACACATTGGTTTATTAGCGTTGCAAATCATTAAGTCATCCTCGTGTAATTCACGCTCAACACCATCTAAAGTGGTGAATTTTGTACCAGCTTCACAGGTTTTAACTTCAATTTTATTTCCTGTGATTCTATCACCATCAAATGCATGTAAGGGTTGTCCTAATTCGTGTAACACATAATTAGTGATGTCTACGATATTATTAATAGGAGCTAAGCCAATTGATTTTAAACGGTTTTGTAACCAAGCTGGAGAGGCTTCAACTTTAATTCCTGAAATCGTAACACCACAATACCGTGGAGCTTTTTCATAATCTTGTACGTCCACATCTACTTTGTAAGCTCTAGCATCAACGTGATAAGAACTTACCGAAGGGGTAATTAACTCTAAGGAAATTTCCTTTTGTAATAAACCTGCTTTTAAATCGCGAGCAACACCATAATGACTCATGGCATCTGCTCGGTTTGGAGTTAGGCCTATTTCAAATACCTCGTCATTTTCAACCTTAAAAAGATCTGCAGCTAGCGTACCTACTTTTAAATCGGCATCTAAAACCATAATACCATCGTGAGATTCTCCAAGACCTAATTCGTCTTCGGCACAAATCATACCATGACTTTCTTCGCCTCTAATCTTACCTTTCTTGATGGTCCAGGCTTCACCTTCTGCAGTATATAAGGTTGTGCCTATAGTGGCCACAGGTACTTTTTGTCCGGCAGCCACATTTGGTGCACCACATACAATTTGTAATGGAGTTTCTTCACCTATATTGACAGTGGTTACTTTTAAACGATCTGCATTTGGGTGTTGTACACAAGTTAATACTTCGCCAACAACAATGCCTTTTAAGCCACCTTTTACAGACTCGTATGTATCTATGCCTTCTATTTCTAAACCTAGATCAGTTAGTAATTCGCCTGTTTTTTCAGCGTTCCAATCGGTCTTTATAAACTGTTTAAGCCAGTTGTATGAAATCTTCATTTTTTCAATTTAATCAGGGCACAAAGATAGTAATTCAACTTAGGTTGCGAAACTTGATTTTATCTTTTTTATGTAAGGTATTTGTTGTTATTTCGAACTTTATTAAAATAAACTTTTTATGCGCCTTATAATTACTTGCCTTTTAACTGTATTGATTTTCTCTTGTCGTAATGAAATTAAGACTAAAAATTTGGAAGTGGGCACTTATAGAGCTTGGTTAACAATGCAAGATAATGAGGTGCTTCCATTTATTTTTGAAGTCAAATCTTCTCATAGTTTACATATTTACAATGCCGAAGAAGTCATTGAAGTTGATGAAATTGAGTATAAAAATGATTCCGTTTATATAAAGGCTCCAGTTTTTGAAGGTTATTTAGTAGCTAAAATTAGTAACGAAGAAACTCTGCAAGGTTATTACGTGAAAGAAAGTTTGGATAGAGTAGTGCCTTTTAAGGCAGAAGGGCATTTAACTAATAGATTTGAAGTGCAATCGAAATCCACAAAAGATGTTTCTGGAATTTGGGAAACCGTTTTTAGTAAAGATATTGCTGGTGAGGAATATATAGCGAAAGGTATTTTTGAACAAGAGGGAGATAGAGTTACCGGAACTTTTAGAACCACAACTGGAGATTATCGCTATTTAGAAGGTGTTATGGACGGAAACGAAATGAAGCTATCCACGTTTGATGGAGCACATGCGTTTTTATTTACTGCTCAAGTGACGGACTCTACTATGGTTGGTACGTTCTATTCTGGGAACCATTGGAAAGAACCGTTTGTAGCTAAGAGAAATGAATCTTTTGAATTGCCAGAAGCTAACGATCTTACGTTTTTAAAAGACGGCTATGATAGTATTGAATTTACATTTCCTAATACGTCGGACGAATTAGTGTCTCTAAAAGACGATCGATTTAAAGGTAAAGTTGTCATTGTGCAAATAATGGGCACATGGTGCCCTAATTGTTTAGATGAAACTAAATATTTCTCAGAGTTTTATAAGAACAATAACTCTAAACGAGTTGAATTTGTGGCGTTGGCGTTTGAATATGTTAAAACCAAAGCAGACGCTTATAGTAATATAAATCGTTTACAATCTCGTATTGGCATAGAGTATCCTATTCTTTTGGCGCAATATGGAAGTTCTGACAAAGTTAAGGCTCAAGAAAAGTTACCGATGTTAAACCATGTGCTGTCGTATCCAACTTCTATATTTATCGATAAGACAGGAAAAGTACGAAAAATTCACACAGGTTTTAATGGTCCTGCTACTGGCGATAAATATGAAGAGTTTAAAACTGAATTTGAATCGTTTGTTGATGCCTTGTTAAACGAATAAGACTCTGTATTGTATTGGTTATATCGTCTTTTCTATGCCGTGAGTATTGCGTTTATAATTGAGCACCTTTTAATTTATCTGCAATGAAGTTCGCATCTTTTTGTAAATTCTAATTCAAGTGAAAATATGTCATTTTTAATGGGCTAAATGCTGTCATTTTTTCAGAATTATAGTAGCGTTTTATAGCATATGTGAAAATATTACAGTGCAACTGTATACGTCTAATTTTGGCATTTAATTTGCTAATAGAGTAGTGAAGTCGAAAACGATTTCAAATTTGAAATAATGTTTAATTTAAATCTTTTAATTATGAACAATTTAGTTAGTGTTCCTAAAAATGGAAGTTTAGCGAACAGCAATTCAAATCAAAACCACACAACATTATCAAGTTGGTTAGATGATATTTTTAATAGAGATCTACCATCTGTATTTACTTCAAATTTTAATATGGGTATGACTTTACCAAAAGTAAATATTAAAGAAACGGCTGATGCTTTTGAGGTTGAAATGGCGGTTCCAGGTTTAAAGAAATCAGATTTTCATATTGATCTTGATAATCAAGTATTATCTATTTCTACAGAAACGAAAGAGGAGAATGAAATTAAGGAAGAAAACTACACCCGTAGAGAGTTTGGTTATTCCTCTTTTAAAAGAACCTTCAATTTACCAGAAAGTGTAAACGAGGAAAAGATTAAAGCCAATTATGATAATGGTATTTTAGGTATCCATTTACCTAAAAAAGAAGAGGCTATACAAAAGCCAGCCAGAAGTATTAAGATTTCGTAAGTGTTTCACTAAATTTTAGAGTATACAATTGAGGAGGGTGTTGATTAAGTTCAGCATCCTCTCAATGATTGGATTAATTCTTTAAAATTATAATGTTATGCCAAGAAAATTTAAACCTGGAGACTGGGTGAAAGTTAGAGGTAAACTTACCGCTCCAAAAATGCAAGTTATCAAATATGTTCCTAAAAAAGATTCCATATTTGGTGTGGTAGATCATGATAATTATTTGGAATGTGTTTGGTATAAAAATGGGGAACGCTTATTAGAAGTGTTTCACCAAAGGAAATTGATTAAAGTTATGGAAAGTGGAGGGTTGTTTCAAACCTTTAGAACAAATCCAAAATTGAGATTAACTTAAAATATAAAGTGATGAAAAAGTATATTTTATTAATTATGGTTGGCTTATTGTGTACAAACTGTAGTGGACAAGATAGTAAGGCCAAAACAGCAGAAAACGATGATAGCAAAGTCAAAACACTTAAAGAACCCGAAGGAAATTGGACGGTTAATAAAGAGTTTGATGAACAAGGGAATTTAATTAGATATGATAGTATTTATTCTTGGTCTTCCCATGATATGTATAATGATCTCTCAGAGTCCGATAAGGATAGCGTGATGCAATCTTTTAAATCACGATTTTTTACCAATTTTTCGGGATTTGAAAACCAAGGATTCGACGCTATTTTTTTACAAGATTCATTGTTCAGTAACCATTTTTTTAATGATGATTTTTTTGATAGTAATTTTGGTAACGATGTTATGAAAATAGATCAATTAAGACAACAAATGATGGATCGCCAGCGGAAGTTTTTAGAAAAGTACCAATCAGAATTTATTAAAACTGAAGACGAAGACTAACCAGTTTTCGTCTTTTTTATGCCTTCGTTTTATTATGACCGTATGGTCACTAAAGTGTTCCTGTTTTGAAATAACAATAGGAAAAAAAGGAGAAAGTTTTTATACGTAGTTTATAGCGCTCTGCTTATTTGTAACTGTTTTAGTTTGATATTAAATGATTTCAAATTTCCAACCTTTATTAATTTTATGATTTTTATTAATATTTGGTGATGTAATTCCTGCATATATGAGACCAGCTGCCGGCAAAACCAACCAAAACGCGGTGGAATCTACTAATATTCCAACTAAAACAGCAACTCCAGCCGTAATAGTGCCAACGTATATAAAAAATCCGGTGGTGAGTATAGCTGTTAAAAGAGGATTGCGTTTTAATTCTTCTATGTCAATTAAATTTAGTTGTACGTCATCAATGCTAATGGTGCTTGTATTTTCTATTTTAAAACGACCTTTAATCTTCCGTCCATCTGAAGTTTTTAATTTTATTCTTTTATTTTCCTTAATGACTTTTTCTTTATTGGTATTTAAGTTGGTGATTTTTATCGCATTATTTTGGGTCATAGCCACATTGAAAAACAATATGCTCATAATGAGTAACAATAGTTTTTTCATAAAATAGATGTTTTATTTAAGATGTAAAAATATGGTAAGGGTTGCGTTTATCTCATCATAAAATAGCGCTACAAGATACATTAGTGAAAAATGAATGCGTTTTTTCTTGTGTTTTGTCACAGTACTTTGTTTAGCCAGTTTTTTATTCGCAGCAAGGTTCTATTTCAAATAATTCTGTAACTTGTGCTTGGTTCAATTCAACATTAAATATAGCAATGTCATCAAGTTTTCCATCAAAATTTTTACCAATTATTAAATCGCCAATATCTTCAGAAGTAGGTGTATCTGAACAACCACTAGTAATATCCGTTATAGTTCCTTCAAGAATACCGTTTCTATAAAGACTTAAAGAATTATTTATTTCATTGTATGTTGCAACTAAATGATGCCAATTATTGTAGTCATTATCAGAATCCCATGATTGGTCCCATACGGAATTTAGATGTCCAAATGTAGGTCTGTTTAAATCATATAAACCTAGAGACCATTGACCATAGGTGTCTGGACAACTAAAACCTTCGTCTCTACTTACTAATACATTATAATTCCAATTCCAATATAAACGAGGATTAAACCAAAGCGAAATTGAAAATTCAGATAAGTCATTTAAGAAGTCTGTATCAGTAGTTGTCAAAAAATCATTTGTAGAAGTATTAAATTCGAATGCACAATTTTCGTTAGAGTTTCTATCTGATGTAGAATTTGCAGATGTGTTATTGGTTAATATATTAAAGTTAACTATATCGTTTAAACTTCCGTTATTAAAAGGATAAAATGCAATTACTTCGTTTTGTAATTCATCTGGAATACAAGAAATAGTCTCGGTAGTGAATGAAAATTGTTTTTCGAGTGTGTTCCCAAATTCATCTTTTGCAATTACTTTCCCATTATACAATGTGTTTATTTCAAGATTTATAAAGTTATAATTTTGTACTAAAGTATTCTCAATAGTTAAATTTTCATCCAAATAAACATCGTATTTAACAACTTCATTTTCAGGGTCAATTGATTCTGTCCAAGTTATAGTCGCAGAAATTCTTGTGATTTCGGATACAGAAATATCAAAATTACTTGGTGAATTATTTGTGTTATTATCAGAACTATTGTCTGAACTACAAGAAATTAAAATAATTAAAATCAGGATTAAGATACTTTTTTTCATTTATTCAGGATTTTGTTTAAATTGTTTACAACGGTTTTGTTTATGATTTAGTTGCGCCTTTAAGCACTAAAGTTATCAAATAAATCACAGATAGACCCGAGTGAAGCGAACTGGCGAAGTAAAGTCCTATAAGATGTTCTTAAATAGGCGACTAGTAATAAATTAGATACGGTGTTAATACAGATTTTTATTTCCGAATTAAAATGTTTCCATTGATTTATAAATTCCAAATCTGACGATACTTACCAATAAGCAAATTGTAGAAACCCATAACAATGGACTCTTAATATTGAATGCAGGCTCTTTTTCAAATCTTTTTCGTAGCGTAAAGAACATAATTAAAACGCCAATTAAAAAAGGAATGACATGTTTTGATAAACCAGACAAATTTCTGCTCAAGTCGTATAAATCTCCACTATCGATTATCATAAAAAGGAAAAGAAAAATTAAGGGATAACCAATTGATTTTACTAGTATTTCTTTCCTTGTTTTTGGCTTTAGCGATATGTGATGATAATATGATAGTATTACAAAAAACCAAAGTGAAAAACTTGTTTTATATGCCATAAAAAAAGTAAAGCATAAAGCAAAAAGCGAAACGGTTCCAACTATAGACAAAGTTCTGCTCTCATTTCCTAAATCAATTTTAGCGTCCAATTCTTTATTGGGAAGACTTTTGTTTTCAAATTTTGAATATTTGTTCTTTAGCGATGCATAAACAGCAGGTTTCTTTATTCCATTTTTAAGAGATTTGTCATTTTTATACACAAATAAATAAATTCCAATGCCTAGAGTAACAATGAAAAATAAAAGAAAATTCCTGTAATCAAATGAAATTCCAAAAATCTGTACATCTAAAAGCCTTAAAGGTGCTTCTTCTAATCTTCTTCTTATAAGATAAACTCTTTCTCCATAATAATCCTTTGTGATTATGCCGAAAATTAACATGAGAATAGAGACTAGTATAATTGTAAATGGTATTTTTTTGTCTTTAAGTCTTTCCATTAGTAGGGTGGTTCAAATGTGTGGTAAGGTGATTGTGTATGGTTGGTTGTGTGGTTTAAGCACGTAATTTAGGAAATATTCAACGGTAGGGAAAGAACAAAGCAATTATTTAGACATGGTGTAGTGTGCAGTTATTGTTTTTCATTTTTCAATTCAGCGAGTAAATTTTTCTCAATGTCAGAAATATAATCTCTTTCAACTACAGTAATTCGGACTTCGTACTCGTGATATATTTTATTTATATTTAAAAACGAATCTATATCCATTTTATAAGGTTCCAAAATTTGCTCCTCAACGATTAATTTTATGTCCTGTGTTCCAGTTTTAAATCCGTTTATTCCAAAAAATGGATTAAAAGTTCCATTACTGAAGGTATCAGTTTTGATTTTAGAATCTTTATACTCATTACTCACAATTACCGATAATAAATAGTCAAAATTCGCTTTTTTATTCCGTTTATATTTAGCTATTCTTCCAATATGTTTTCCTAGAGAAATTGTATCAGGTATTTTAAATTCAAATAAATTATCCTGATTTTTTAAATCAGAATTTCCGAGTTCATTATCGGTAGCTTCATTTCTTTTTTGTCCACAAGAAACGAAGAAAATTAGTAGTAAAATCAAATTGAAAATGTTTCTCACAGATTGTCTTTTTAATTGCTCACAACAGTTTTGTGTATGATTTAGTTGCGCCTTTAAGCACTAAAGTTATCAAATAAATCACAGATAGACCCGAGTGAAGAGAACAGGCGAAGCAAATACCTAATTACCTTCATTACGCACAAAATGGTCATTATTTTTTATTCGGTGATTTTTATAGCCTTTTCCAGTATTTATGTCTTAAATATAATCCAATTCCGAAAATTCCTAGTGAAATAGAAATTAGAAACCCGAATTTTGAATGCGATTTCGATTCATTTAAGTCATAAAGTACATTTCCACTTTTATCGGCTATTTGAAAAACGGTTGGCTTGTATTCTTCTTTTTGACTTTCTTTTATCCATACAGTTGCTATTTCCGATTTATTTAATTGTTTTTCTAACTCTTCAAATCTTTCGTTATATCTACTGTATCCTATATTTTTCATTAGAACATAAAAACTATGAGTTGAGTTCAGCGTGAATTTTAGTTCAGATTTAATACTTTTTGAACCTCGTGAACTTTCTACCTCAGTATAATGAATACTTAAATGTTCAATTTTTCCGGTTTGTTTAATTAGAGAACTTTTAAGGGTAAAAAAAGTTGGTGCAAAAAAGTAAAATGCACAGATAATAGAAGTAATTCCAACAAATAATCCTTTTTCAGCGTAATAAGTTTTATCCATTTATTTTCTCAGCGTAATGTTTGGTTGAGCTTTCACAGAACGTGATTGTATATGATTAGTGGCGTGTTTAAGCCCCTAATTTACCAAATACAAACCTAATCGGAAATCTGTGAGGATTTTCGCAAGTAGGCTAGAACTAGCAATAAATTATATACGGTGTTAGTTATCTGGCTTTTTTCCGTTCTAAAATTCCAAATGATTTTCGCCCCCAATTTTATGGTTCATTTTTTGTCCCATTCCACGAGTTACATATCCAGCAACAATTTCGTTTTTTATTTCTCCGTTTTCGTTGTAATCTATATTTATAGAACAATCCCCAGTAATTTCTACCCAAACTGTTTTACTTTCTTTCGGTTCGAGTTTCACAATATGTTCAGTTTCGCATCCAATAATATTTATTTCAGTCAGTTTGTTTTCAGTTGTATTCGTAAATGTAATTCGCATATTTCCAATCAACAACATTGCGAACCAAACGTAAATAAATAAAACTGGAATATTCAAAAGCATTAATCCGCTCGTTTTTAGTAATTTTTGCCGATTTTCAGAGTCTTTACTTGCTTTAGTCAGCGTTAAAATCAGTATTATGATATTAAAAATTCCTGCAATAATTATAAATCCGTAACCGACAAAAAGTAATTGCCAATTAGATGTCAAAAAATATATTCCAAAAATTGCAGTTCCGATAATGAATGAAATCTGAGCTGTCTTTTTTCCTAATGCTATTTGTTTCTCGGTTGTCATTTTTTTCAGCTTGTGGCTAACGTGTTTGTGGATGGTTAGTTGCGTGGTTTAGCAACTAAGTTAGCAAACTTTAACGAATCCGTGAATATTCCGCAGGAATATTCGTAAGTAGGCTAGAAACAAGCAATTAATTATACACGGTGTTAGCTACAGTTTTTATTTTCTTTTCAAAACTAAAATTCCAAGTACAACATAATAAAGAGTTGGTACTAACGCTAAAAATCCTAATAAAAGATATTTATCACTCCAAAAGTCCCTATAAGTTTTATACTTTTCCAAGTACTCAGTTGACAAATAATCAGAAATAAACTGGTCATAACCAGCAGTCAAAACCCAAGTAATAATTAAAGCGACAATTGAAGTTATTAATAATTTTCGAGAATCATTTTTAGAGCTTGATTTTATCTTTTTTAGCAATAATATTAGCATTATTGTAAAAGTTACAAGTGAAATTAAAACTGATAATATATAGGTTGTTTTTGGGTTTTGGTTAAATACAATTAAAGTATCTTTTAGTATTTCGCCAAAAAATCCGCATAGTTCAAATAATGTTAATATGAAGAAAGCTCCAATTCCAAAATAGTGTATGTTTTTTGAATCTATTTTTTCTGTAAAATTATCGTTCATAATTTAGTTGCAGTTGTTTATTTTATTAATCGCTTCTTTTAATTTCTCTGAATCAAATCCTTTTGTTAATACAGTCAGAATTAGTTTTTTCTTTATTTCACTTTCCAATCCGTTTAGTGATTTGTCATCATCGATAATCAGAAAGTCAGATGTTTTAAATTCCGTTATAAAATTTAAGATTTCCTCTTTTCGGTTTCTACAATGAGAGTATTTAGGTAAAAACCCAACAATTGCTTTTTTTATTCCACGATTTTTGAAAATGAGATTGAATTCAGTCAGAGTTTTGACAGTTCTACGAGTTGAGCTCAACCAAATGTCAAATTCCGCAAGAGTAAGAAGTCGGTTTAGATTTTCAACACAAGATTCATTAAATTCAGAATACCCATCCGAGTGAATTCGGTCGGCTTTCCACGATGGATTTGTTAATAAAACTCCATCTAAATCTAATATCAAAAGTTTGTCGTTCAAATTGTAGCTAACGTGTTTGTAGATGGTTAGTTGCGTGGTTTAGCAACTAAGTTAGCAAACTTTAACGAATCCGTGAATATTCCGCAGGAATATTC
>NZ_JAHKPN010000002.1 GCF_018860545.1 Winogradskyella psychrotolerans
CTGAAGGTAATAAGCTAGTATCAAAAACAACTAATGAAGAGGGTGTTGCTGAATTCATTGTAGAATGTGAAGAAGATTCAGAACTTGAAGTTGTAATGGATGGTTTTGACAGTAAAAAAGTAGAAGTAAAAGGTTCTAACGACGAAGAAAACAATGTTCAGATTTCATTAGATCCTATTGAGAAGTTAATTGTAGATGAAGCGATTAATTTAGAACCAATTTTCTTCGAATTTGATGAGTCAAACATTACAGCACAAGCGGCGTTTGAATTAGATAAATTAGTTCAGATAATGAACAAATATCCTGAAATGGTTATTAAAGCAACCTCACATACAGATAATAGAGGAACCGATACTTATAACAACGCACTTTCTGATCGTAGAGCTAAAACGACCGTTCAGTATGTCATTTCTAAAGGTATTGATGAAGCTCGTATTACTGGAGAAGGTAAAGGTGAAACGGAACCTAAAGTAGATTGTTCAGGCGGTTGTACTAAAGCACAACATGCAGAAAATAGACGCTCAGAGTTTATTATTGTTAGCCCAACAGCTGAATAACTTCTAAAACATAATATTTTGTAAAGCCTATTCTTTAAAACGAATAGGCTTTTCTTTTACCATGTTTTAAATGGCACTTTACTTAATTGCGAATTATAATATCTAACATCACCTGTCACCTCTTTGCCCAGCCAATGTGGTTTTTCAAAATTTTCAGATTCCGAGTTTAGCTCAATCTCAGCAATAATCAAACCTTCATTATCACCATAAAATTCATCTATTTCAAACGTGTGAATTCCAGATTTAACCTCATAGCGCATCTTATCAATAAACCCATTCTCGCATAAATTTAAAAGAGATTCTGCTTCGGCTACTGTAATTGCCTTTTCCCATTCAAAACGCGATAACCCATTTGCTGAAGATTTACCTTTAACTGTTATATAACCCGTTTCTTTTTTTAAGCGTACACGAACAGTTCGTTCTTTGTCACTATTTAAAAAGCCTTGTTTTATACTGTATTTGTTAAAGGCTTCTATTTTAAAAGCATCAGAATTCACTAAAAATTTTCGTTCTATTTCTACCATAATTGAATCCTGCGTATACACATCAATTTTATTTGTTATTATTCTTTAATTAGAGATAACTGACGTCGTAGGAATTCATAAATTTACAGTATGCCTAACGATTTTCCAATAAGAAAGATAATTCATGTAGATATGGATGCATTTTATGCCTCTGTAGCACAGATGGATTATCCAGAACTTAAAGGCAAACCTATTGCTGTTGGTGGTGGAGGAACACGAGGTGTTGTCAGTGCTGCAAGTTATGAAGCTCGTAAATTTGGAGTCAAAAGTGCCATGTCTGGACGATTAGCTATAAAATTATGTCCTGAGCTTATTTTTGTAAAAACCGATTTTGAACGTTATACTGAAATTTCTAAACGCATCCGAAAGATCTTTCTTGAATATACCGATTTAGTAGAACCATTATCCCTAGATGAAGCCTATTTAGACGTCACAGAAAACAAAATAGGATTTCCTAGTGCATCTTTAATCGCAGAAGCGATAAGACAACGTATTTTTAACGAAGTTGGCTTAACGGCTTCCGCAGGCATCTCAATTAATAAGTTCATCGCCAAAGTAGCAAGCGATTATAATAAACCAAACGGACAAAAAACTGTAAATCCTGAAGATGTCCTTCAATTTTTAGAAGATTTAGATATTCGAAAGTTTTATGGTGTAGGAAAAGTCACTACTGAAAAAATGTACCAAAAAGGTATTTTTACGGGCAAGGATTTAAAACTGAAATCACAACAGTATTTAACCGAACACTTCGGGAAATCTGGTCGCTATTATTACGACGTCGTAAGAGGCATACATACAAGCGAAGTCAAACCTAATCGTATTAGAAAGTCTTTAGCAGCAGAACGTACTTTTAATGAAAACCTTTCCTCTGAAATTTTTATGTTGGAAAAATTAGAGCATATAGCGGCAGAAGTCTCTAAACGACTATCTAAAAGTAAAGTCGCCGGAAAAACCATCACTTTAAAAATAAAATATAGCGATTTTACCTTACAGACACGCAGTAAAACCTTACCCTATTTTGTCAGAGAAAAAACCGTAATTTTAGAAATTGCAAAGGATTTACTTTATCAAAACTCTATGAAAAATTCTGTTCGGCTTTTGGGTATTTCTATGTCTAATTTAAATACGGAATCTTCTAAAACAACCCAGCCGACAAATCTGGAAAAGAAATCCGTAAGTATTCAGTTAAAATTTGGCTTTTAATCTTCTGATAATCTGCGAATTATCTTTAAAATCCATAGACTTCAGATTAAACCTTTACAAACTAAAAAATGCACTATCATTTAAAACAATACTGCATTTACTTTATCTTTATTATAGCTATTGTTTAGAAACTACAGCTTTCAATTTCAGATACTCTTAAGGTATTCACCATACCTTTATCTTGAATTGGCATTGCGGCTAAACTAATTAGCATATCTCCTACTTCTAAATACCCTTTTTTACAAGCCATGGCATTTACATCTTCAATCGTTTCGTCTGTACTTACAAACTTGTCATAATAAAATGCTGTAACTCCCCAAAGAAGGCTCAATTGTGTTAATATACGTTTGTTTGACGTAAAGACTAAAATATGAGCTGATGGTCTCCATGCCGAAATCTGAAATGCTGTATAACCACTATTGGTTAAAGTTGAAATCGCTCTTGCATTAATCTCGTTCGCCATATTAGCTGCGTGATAACAAATAGCCTTTGTAATATATCGCTTAGTGCGAATATGAGGTGGTGATTGCGGCACTTCTATAAGTGGCGAATCTTCTACACTACGAATAATATTAGACATTTGACGAATAACCTGTACAGGATATTGACCAACAGAAGTTTCACCAGATAACATTACTGCATCGGCACCATCCATAACGGAATTCGCTACATCGTTCACCTCCGCACGTGTTGGAGTTAAACTTGTAATCATAGTCTCCATCATTTGGGTAGCAATAATTACAGGAATTCTAGCGCGTTTAGCTCTAAGTACTAATTGCTTTTGAATTAATGGTACTTCTTCTGCAGGAATTTCTACGCCTAAATCACCACGAGCCACCATTAAACCATCACAATAGGCTACGATTTTATCGATATTCTCAACTGCTTCTGGCTTTTCAATTTTAGCTATAATTGGAATTTTATGCTCACTATGCTCACTGATTAAACGCTCTAATTGCATTAAATCTTCTGCATGACGCACAAATGATAATGCTATCCAATCTACCTTTTGCCCAACTGCGAAAATAGCATCTTCAATATCCTTTTCGGTTAAAGCAGGTTGTGAGATGTTCGTATTTGGAAGGTTAACTCCTTTTTTAGATTTTAAAGGACCTCCTTGTATAACCCGGGCTTTTACTTCAGAAACTTTATCTGTTGATACGACTTCAAAAATTAATTTTCCATCATCTAACAATATGCGTTCACCAGGTTGTGCATCTTGTGGAAACTTCTCATAGGTCATATACACCCTTTCTTTAGTTCCTTCGAAACGTTCACCAGTTGCAAATATAATTTCATCACCTGGATTTACAAACACTTCACCTTGCATGGTTCCGACACGTAATTTAGGACCTTGCAGATCCCCCAAAATTGAAGCGTTATAACCAAACTCTTCATTCAGCTCTCTAATCATTTTAATACGTTCTTCAACGTCTGTATAATCAGCATGAGAAAAATTAATTCTAAATACGTTACAGCCTTCATCTAGCATCGCTTTTAATACTTCTTTTGTACTAGTTGCTGGGCCTAAAGTTGCTACTATTTTTGTTTTTTTGTTTATTGACATCAATTTAAAATATTAAATGGTCTTTCGACTTTATTTTTAACGGATCTACCGTATAACTTGTTATAACTTTGGGAATAGCTTGTATCTTATTTAAGATCAGCTTTTCATCTACATTCTGTATTTCGTCTGAAATTTTAATGAAATAATCTACTTTTTTATATTCGGAAATTAAGTGGAATGTTTTAAGCACTTTTTCAGAATCACTAAATAATGTTCCTGTACTACTTAAACTTTCCTCTTCTTTTTGACACACGTTAGAAATTAAATTCCATAACACATATTCCGTTTCATTGTCCCATTCATAAATACTGTATGAGGATTCTAAATATTTAAAGTCTATATCTTTCTGCTTACGTTCTAACTTAAGCTCTAAATGCTTGTTGAGCAAATAGGCCAATCGATAATCTTCTAACCTACAATGAATCGCTATTAGTTTATAGGAATCATCGTAGAAATCATCTACTTGAAGTTTATGTAAAGCCATACAATTATAACTTTGAGCGGTAAATATAGTATATTAATCGCTTAAGTTTATTAAGAATATGCTAAGATTAGATTTTTAAATCTACGAAAACGTTATAGTTAAATTGATTTAATTTTGTTAAGAATTAATTTTACTGAACCTTAGTAATTTGATTTTGTAAAGCAAAAAAGGCACGTTTAGACGCTTTCTCTTCCGCTTTTTTCTTTGATGTTGCTCTAGCTTTAGAAACCACCTTGTTATTAATAGTAAGTTTTACAGAAAAGTGCTTTAACTCATCTTTACCTGTGTCTTCGTATACTTCGTAATCAAAAGTATTCTTTTCTTTTTGGCACCACTCTATCAATAAACTTTTATAACTAATAACTTTACCTTCTAAAGATTCAATATCTACATGTGGATTTATAACGCGCTTGTAAATGAATTTCTCACAATAACTATAACCCTTATCTAAATAAATAGCACCAACCAAGGCTTCAAAAAGATTACCGTGAATATTATTTCCAAAATTAGAGGTCGGAATTCTACTTTCAACAAAATCTATAAGCCTTAATTCTTCACCTAATTTATTAAGATGTTCTCTACTGACTACTTTAGATCGCATCTTGGTAAGATAGCCTTCATCTCCATGCGGTACTTTTTCATATAAATAACCTGCAATAACGGAACCAAGGATGGCATCGCCAACAAATTCTAAGCGTTCGTAATTTATAGCATTGCCTTTATCGTCCTTTAAATTCATAGAACGATGAGTAAACGCCGTGATATAGAGTGAATTAGACTTGGGTTTAAACCCAATAATCTCTTTAATTTTTAAAAAAAAATTCCCGTCTTGTTGAGAACGGGAATTTAATATGTTACGAATGAAGCTCATTCGGGATTTAATCTATTTTTTTAAATAATACACAAGCGTTGTGTCCGCCAAATCCAAATGTATTACTCATTGCGACTTTAATATCTCGTTTCTGAGCTTTATTGAGCGTTAAATTTAACTCTGGGTCTATGTTTTCGTCAACCGTTTCATGGTTGATTGTTGGCGGTACAATACCATTCTCCATTGCTAAAATAGAAGCAATAGCTTCAATAGCTCCGGCAGCACCCAACAAGTGTCCTGTCATAGATTTTGTAGAATTAATATTTATGTTTTTAGCGTGGCTGCCAAATACTTCTGATATAGCTTTTAACTCGGCAACATCACCCAATGGTGTTGATGTTCCATGTGTATTAATATGATCTACATCTTCAGGATTTAAACCAGCATTTTCTAAACAATTTTTCATTACCGCAACAACACCAATACCATCAGGATGTGGCGCTGTCATATGATAAGCATCTGAAGACAAACCTCCACCTAATACTTCTGCGTAGATTTTAGCTCCCCTTGCTTTCGCATGTTCGTATTCTTCTAAAACAATCGCTCCTGCTCCTTCACCTAATACAAAACCGTCTCGGTTAGCATCAAATGGTCTAGAAGCTGTCTGAGGATCATCGTTACGAGTACTCATAGCATGCATAGCATTAAATCCTCCCATACCAGCTATAGTAACTGCAGCCTCACTACCTCCTGTAATAATCACGTCACAAGTCCCTAAACGAATCGTGTTTAGAGCATCGATCATTGAATTTGCAGAAGACGCACAAGCAGATACCGTGGTATAATTAGGACCCATAAAACCATATTTTATAGATATGTTTCCCGGGGCTATATCAGCAATCATTTTTGGAATAAAGAAGGGGTTAAATCGAGGTGTTCCATCACCAGCAGCAAAGTTTAACACTTCATCTTGAAATGTCTCTAAACCACCAATACCGGCACCCCAAATGACTCCTACTCTCAATTTGTTTACAGCGTCTAAATCTAGTTTTGAGTCTACAATTGCTTCATCTGAAGCGACCATTGCATACTGCGAAAACTTATCCATTCGCTTTGCTAATTTCCTATCAATAAAGTCAGTAACTTCAAAGTTTTTTATTTCACAAGCGAACTTGGTCTTGAACTTTTCAGGATCAAAATGTGTTACTGGAGCGGCACCACTTTTACCACTAATAAGAGCTTCCCAATATTCATCTTTGGTATTTCCTATTGGTGTAATTGCACCTAAACCTGTTACTACGACTCGCTTTAATTCCATAAAAATTGAGTTATTATTTTGCTGCTTCTATATAAGAAACTGCTTGACCAACTGTTGCTATGTTCTCAGCTTGATCGTCTGGTATTTGAATATCGAATTCCTTTTCGAATTCCATGATTAATTCTACAGTATCTAATGAATCCGCTCCTAAATCGTTTGTGAAGCTTGCTTCAGTTACAACTTCGTTTTCATCAACACCTAATTTATCTACGATAATCGCTTTTACTCGTGATGCAATGTCTGACATAATTTTTTAATTTTAAGTTTTAATTAGATGGCAAAAATAAAAAACTTTATTTGAATAATCATCTTTACCGTTAAAATGTGTTTGTAATTTTAGTAAAAATAAAGATAAAGTATTTTGAAATTGCTCTAATTGTTAATTATTATTCTTTTTTTTGTTCGAATAATTGAAGACCTATATCTGTAAATGAAATGAGCTTAAACAAAGGTTGCAGTGCATTCTGTGATTTTAAATTAGTGCATTCCATCAAACAACAATTTAAAATATAAACGAATTGATGAAACGAATTGTAATTTTTGCGTCCGGAAGTGGCTCTAATGCTGAAAATTTAATCAAGTTTTTTCACAACAGCGATAAGGCGTCTGTTATTCAAGTACTCACTAACAATCCTCATGCCAAAGTTTTAGATCGCTGTAAAAAACTAAATGTCAGCGCCTTATCATTCAACCGAGTTGCATTCTCAAAAGCAGATGATGTCTTAAACATCTTAAAAGCATCGCAACCAGACCTTATTATATTAGCAGGTTTTCTTTGGAAATTTCCTGAATTCATATTAAAATCGTTTAATAATAAAGTCATTAATATTCATCCTGCACTGTTACCAAAGTATGGAGGAAAAGGAATGTACGGCATGAATGTGCACCAAGCTGTAGTTGAAAATAAAGAAACTGAAACTGGTATTACCATTCATTATGTCAATGAAAATTATGACGAAGGAGCCATCATTTTTCAGGCAAAGTGCTCCGTTTTATCTACGGATTCTGCCGAAGATGTTGCTAAAAAGATTCATTTGTTAGAGATGCAGCATTTTCCAGAGGTCGTTAACGAGTTATTAAAATAAGATTCCCGTATTCACAGGAACTAAACATGAGTAAAAAGAAAAAGAAATATTACACCGTTTGGAAAGGCCATAAGAAAGGCGTTTACAACACTTGGAATGCCTGTAAAGCTCAAATAAAAGATTTCCAAGGCGCACAATACAAATCATTTCCCACACGTGACGAAGCCGAAAAAGCTTTAAAAGGGAATTACTTTGACTACATTGGAAAAAACAAATCGTTTTCAAGCGGACTTTCCGATGCAGAACTCAAAAAAATTGGGCAACCCAATTATAATTCCATTGCGGTCGATGCCGCTTCAAGTGGAAACCCAGGTATCATGGAATACAGAGGTGTGGATACCAAAACAAAAAAACAACTTTTTCATCAAGGCCCTTTTGAACAAGGCACTAATAATATTGGTGAATTTTTAGCTTTAGTACATGGTTTAGCGTTTCTAAAACAACATAAGAGTAATCGCATTATGTACACCGATTCTAGAACAGCCATGAGTTGGGTCCGTAAAAAGACATGCAATTCAAAATTGGAACGGAATGCCAAAAACAAACCTGTTTATGATTTGGTTGATCGCGCTGTTGAATGGCTAAAGACCAATGACTATTCTACCACTATAGTAAAATGGGAGACTAAGGCTTGGGGAGAAATTCCAGCTGATTTTGGGCGAAAATAACGACGCACCATATATCCCATGAAACGTACTAAAACCCCTCTCATTACGATAGGGAGGTTATAGGATTACAATTTAAAATAAACACAAAGAGAAAATGGGCTAAGTATTAAATACAGATTTAATACTTAGCCCATTAAAATTTAAACGTTTCTTACTATTACTTAAGAATTACTTTTTTAGAAAGCTTTTGTTTTTCATTTGTTAATTTAACAATATAAATACCTGCACTTAATTGTGTTGCGTCAATTTCATTTGTTGTAGAACCTGTTTCTAAACGAGACCCCATAACCAAACGTCCTAAAGTATCATAAACATCAACCTGTGTTGTTTCCAATAACTGGCCTTCTACAAAAATCCTCTGATTAGCAGTATATAAATTTAGGCTATTAAGTTCATTATCAATTTGAGACAAGGTTGTATTACCAAATCTTAAATAAAATCGTCCGGTTCCAGATAACTCTGTATTTGCAACAAAGGTATAATTACTTTCATTTAATAAGGTAAATGTATTTACAAGATTATCTTCAAGATACACTTCAACATCATTTGATAGGGAAGTATCCTCTATACTAAAGGTTACCTGCTGTCCTTGTGATGCCTTAAGACCTAAAGGAATAACCACATCATTGACATCTATAGTTCCTAAACTTTGAATCGCCATGCTTGTTCCAACATTATCTTCAACCAAATGCGAATACAATGAAAAATTAAGATAAGCCTCTCCGTAAAGTTTGGCATCATAACCAGAATCTAAACCTTGAGTAGAATTTCCATTAAAGTATATCTCTGTAGCAAAGTTTCCATTAGCGTGTTCCGCTTTTAACCTTAACATCTGATTTGTATTTTCGTCTCTTCCTGGTATAAAATCATCTGAACCACTAAACACACGCATCGCCGTTGTAAAGCTAATCTCATTATCAGTAGCTCCAGAATCTGCAACTAAAAACCCTTGACCTGGTGCTATTTTCTTTGTCGTATTGACAAGATTATTTATGATTGTAAAGTTTCCAATAACTCCTTCACCAGATTCCAATCCATTATTATAAGCGTAAATTGCAGTAGCAGAAGGATCTAAATTAGCTCCGTTCTCTGTTAAAAACACTTGTGAGTCTAAATAAGTAGGATATGGGTTACCGACAGAGTTCCATTTGTTTCCTCCAGCTGTTGTAATACTAACCGTTTCTGTACTCTGAGAAATTGTACCTGTGAATCTTAAAGTTCCCCCTAAGTTAGTGGCAGCTCTATAACCAACAGCACGCTCTAACACATCTCCATTACCTGAAGTAGCTGAAGCATAGTTAGTATAAGATTGATTGACATTATTATAAGGACCAAACGCATACAAAGTGCCATTCGTTGGAATTGACTGTGAATTAGTAGTTACATTATAATCCGCACTGTAGTTTAAAAAGTCTCCGAAAGTAGCAACTGCAGTTTTAACTGGTAATGCTATTAAATCATTTCCGGTGTTAGAACCATCACTAACAATATTAACATACCTATCATAATTAACAACAGTTGCTGAAGAAATACCTCCAGTTTCATCCAAAACGGTCGCAAAGCGATCTGAAGTCGATTTAAGATTAAATTCACCAGCATCTAATGAGGTGCCAGATTTTATTATCATAGCAGTCCCAGCAGTTACAGTCATAGTATTAGATAGGTCCTGAGCATCAATATTTAAACAAATAATTAATAGTAAAACAAGAAAACGATATTTCATTTTTATCAGTATTTAATAAGGTAACACGCAATAAACACTAATAATTTTTAATTTTCAAGAAAATAAACATAAAATTCATAAACTAATCGGAATCAGATTAATTTATAGTTATGTTATAAGACTCAGTAAAGTTATTATTAAAAAATTAACAAATTAAATACACTCCAACAATAAAACATAAGCCACAAGACCCAAATACCTCACAATAAATGCATTATCGTATATTATAGATAACGTATTCTCTTAAAGCATTATCTAAAATTGCCTATTCAGAATATTTAAATTAGATATTTAATAAATTTTAATGTTAATTTGTCTTTATATTAAAGTTAATTAAAATAAACTATGAAGTCCATTTTAAATTTATTAGGTGTATTATTAATATGCACCACTGCAAGTTTTGCCCAAGTAGGTATAGGAACAGAAAACCCAGATTCATCTAGTATTTTAGATCTAGAAAGCACAGACAAAGGCTTATTATTACCTAGACTTACAACTGGAGAACGTGATCTTATATCATCCCCAGCAGATGGTCTTACTATTTACAATACCACTACAGAGAGTTTAGAAGTTTATACAGGCAGCATTTGGAAACGCTTAACTGCTGAAGAAGAAACAGCACCTTCTTTAACTATGTACACGGGTTCAGCCGGAACTATGAGTTCAACTAACGGAAATTTTTATAATTTACCAGTAGGATCTGCAGAAATCCAAGCAAATAATACAGACTATTTTAACGTAGTTGGTGATGGTGAAATAGAAATTCTTAAAGCAGGAAGCTACTTGATCAATGCAAGCTGGTCTACCTCTAATTTGAGATCGGGAAGCACAAAATATATTCTTGCTGTATTTGTAGATAATGTGCGTGTTGCCTATCTGTCTAGAGGTGTTGCTGCGCTTAATAGCAGCGATCATTTTGGTGTTACTGGTACATTTCAATATCTTTTCAACGCTGGTGATAATGTTGAAATTAAATATTATGTAAACAATGTAGATAATGGCTCATCTTCTTTAACTGGTACCCAATGTCATATTGGTATGGTTAAATTATAAAGAACCGCATTAAGCCATAATAAATAGCCTCTATTTTTGCTATTAAAATATAAAGAAGCCACAATTATTAAATTGTGGCTTCTTTATATCAAATACTTAACTTTATAATACCAATATTACACTTAATCCACTTACCTCAACAAGAATTAACGACCTAATTAGTATTGTAAAATTTCATGTTTCACAAGGAATATATTTTACGTAAATTTGCACCTTAATTCAAACTACTTTTATGAGTAAATTAGTAATTGTTGGCACTGTAGCCTTTGACGCTATTGAAACACCTTTTGGTAAAACCGATAAAATTCTTGGTGGAGCAGCAACATATATAGGTTTATCAGCCTCAAATTTTAATGTGGATTCAGCAGCTGTTTCTGTTGTTGGTGGAGATTTTCCGCAAGAATATTTAGAGCTTCTAAAAAATAGAAATGTAGATATTGAAGGGGTTGAAATCGTAAAAGATGGTAAAACGTTCTTTTGGAGTGGAAAATATCATAACGATATGAACTCTCGTGATACGTTAGTAACTGAGCTAAATGTATTAGAACATTTTAATCCAATTGTACCAGAAAACTATAAAGATGCAGATGTTGTTATGTTAGGGAACTTACACCCAGCAGTACAACAAGGTGTATTAAACCAAATGACTAAAAAACCAAAGTTAGCCATTTTAGACACCATGAATTTTTGGATGGACATTGCCTTAGACGATTTACTTTCTGTAATTAAAAACGTAGATGTTATTACTATTAACGACGAAGAAGCCAGACAATTATCTGGTGAATACTCTTTGGTGGTTGCCGCAAGAAAGATTCACGAAATGGGTCCAAAATATGTAGTCATTAAAAAGGGTGAACACGGAGCGTTATTGTTTCACAATGGAAATGTGTTCTATGCTCCTGCGCTTCCATTAGAAGAAGTATTTGATCCAACTGGTGCAGGTGACACCTTTGCTGGTGGATTTGCTGGGTATTTGGCAAAAACAGGCGACTTTTCTTTTGAAAACATGAAAACAGCCGTTATCTACGGCTCAACATTAGCCTCGTTTTGTGTGGAGAAATTTGGAACAGAGCGCATGCAAAACCTAACAGATAAAGAAATTTACAAACGCTTAGACCAATTTAAGAGTCTAACCCAATTTGATATCGAATTAACATAAACTAACGCGCTCAAAATTGAGCGCGTTTTTTATTTCATCATTATAAAATAAAAAGGGAAAAATTAATCATGAGTGATGCTTTAAAACACGAGTGTGGAATTGCACTTATTAGACTTTTAAAACCATTAGAATACTATAAAGAAAAGTACGGTAGTGCTTTTTACGGTGTTAACAAAATGTATCTAATGATGGAAAAACAGCACAACCGTGGACAAGACGGAGCTGGTTTTGCAAGTATTAAATTAGACGTTAAACCAGGAGAACGGTATATAAGTCGTGTGCGATCTATAGCACAACAACCGATACAAGATATTTTTGCTCAAATTAATGAACGCATTAATGATGAGCTCACCAGAAATCCTGAGTATCAAAACAATGTAGAGTTACAAAAAAGTAAAATCCCATACATTGGCGAAGTCTTATTAGGCCATGTTCGTTATGGTACTTACGGAAAAAATAGTGTAGAAAGTGTTCATCCGTTTTTAAGACAAAACAATTGGATGCACCGTAACCTTATTGTTGCTGGTAACTTTAACATGACAAATGTTAACGAACTTTTTGACAATCTTATTGAAATTGGTCAGCATCCAAAAGAAAAAGCCGACACCATTACTGTAATGGAAAAAATAGGCCATTTCTTAGATGATGCCGTTTCTAAAATTTATAAAGATTTAAAGAAAGAAGGTTACAATAAAAATGAATGTTCTCCATTGATTGCAGAACGTTTAAAAGTGAGTAAAATATTAAAGCGTGCCGCTAAAAATTGGGATGGTGGTTATGCTATGGCTGGCTTATTAGGACACGGAGATTCTTTTGTATTAAGAGACCCTTCAGGTATACGACCAACTTACTATTATAAGGATGATGAAATTGTTGTAGTAGCATCTGAGCGCCCAGTAATTCAAACCGTTTTTAATGTCCCTTTTGAAGACGTAAAAGAGCTAGAACCCGGACATGCTATTATCACCAAAAAATCTGGTGAAACTAAAATTAAAAAAATATTAGAACCCTTAGAACGAAAAGCATGTTCTTTCGAGCGCGTCTATTTCTCACGTGGAAGTGATGCCGAAATTTACCAAGAGCGCAAAATGCTAGGCCGTTTATTAATGCCTAAAGTTTTAGAAGCCATTAACAATGACACTAAAAATAGTGTGTTTTCTTATATTCCAAATACAGCAGAAACGTCGTTTTACGGCATGATTGAAACCGTAGAGGATCATCTTAACGAAAAGAAAACGGAATCTATTTTAAATGGCGGAGGAAAACTATCTGCAGAAACGGTAACGGAAATTTTATCGGAGCGTCCAAGAATAGAAAAAATAGCCATTAAGGATGTAAAATTAAGAACGTTTATTACTGAAGACAGCAGTAGAGATGATTTAGTAGCTCACGTTTACGATGTGACTTATGGCGTTATAAAACCAACAGACAACTTAGTTATCATTGATGATAGTATTGTAAGAGGTACAACGCTTAAAAAGAGTATTATTAAAATGATGGATAGATTAAACCCCAAGAAAATTATTGTGGTTTCTTCTGCCCCTCAAATACGCTATATCGATTGCTATGGTATAGATATGGCAAATCTTGAAACTTTAATTGCGTTTAAAGCTGCTTTAGCATTATTAAAAGATAATAATCAATATCATATTGTTGAAGAGGTATATCATAAATGTATTAAGCAAGTTAATATTAAGGATAAAAATGTGGTCAATTATGTAAAGGAAATCTATGCTAATTTCACAGATGAACAAATTTCCGATAAAATTTCAGAATTATTAGGAGGTGAAGATATCAAAGCTGAAGTTAAAATTATTTTTCAACCTGTTGAAAACCTGCACAAAGCCTGTCCTAAAAACTTAGGAGATTGGTATTTTACAGGAGATTACCCTACACCTGGAGGAAATAGAGTTGTAAATAGAGCTTTTATTAATTTTTATGAAGGCAACAATAGACGTGCGTATTAAAACAGCCGTTTAAAGTTCTTTTAATCCGATTAAATAAGTATTTTGTCGGATTAATATGTATTTCGTCCGATTATTAATTGGTTTTAACAAATTAAATATACATTGGTCTCACCATAACATAAGTAGGTTAAGTTCATGGTAGATTTGGGGCAAAAAAAGGTGAACTTCGTTCACCTTTTTTTATGCATTATTGTTAAAGTATTACTTTAAGTCTTGTTATTTAACTTAAAACTCATTTTTTTACTCCTACAACCACATAAGCATTACAGTTTCCACGCTTAGACTAATATATAGGTCGTTTATCCAAAAAATGCATTACTTACAATATTGTCCTCTTATATTTGACTCACCATAACATAAGTAGGTTAAGTTTATGGTAGATTTGGGGCAAAAAGGATGAACGACTGTTCATCCTTTTTCATTTTCCGTTATTAAGTAATTAGCTTCTTTTCTATTACACTTTATAAAAACAAAAAAAACAGACTAACCGAAGTTAGCCTGCTTTTCTTTTCTAAAAGTTATTTTCTATTTCGTTTTTTCTTCTCTCTTCGAACCTTCCAAGGTGCATTTTTCTGCCAATCTCCAGCCATAATACAACCATAAGGCATTACTTCGTCTATGACTATTCCTAAACCAAATTCATCCATTTGCTGCCTTACAGCTTTGGCGTCTTTATAAGCCGATGGCAACTCAGTAATATCAATTTCCTTTGAAAAAAACCGAATATCTAAACCACGTGTTTCTTCTTTAAAGATTTGCATCGTAGAACCTGTTTTGCTTTTTCTATGTTGGGTTCTACTTATGTTTCTACCTGCGCCATGTGGTGCAAACCCTAAATTGGTGTTTGTGGTATTCCCATCAACAATCAAAACAGGTTCGGACATATTTAACGGAATCAATCTTGGTCCTGTAATGTCTGGCATAAACTTAGCATCTAATGGTGTTGCACCTTTAGCGTGGTAAAATAAATCACCATCCTTAAATACAAAGTTATGCTCGTTCCAGTAACGGTTTTCAATCACTATTTCTAAAGCTTCAGCTACTGAATTATGCAATACTTCATGATTGGTTTTTGTCCAATCTCTTATAATCTGCAAAGCATTCCAGTACGCTTGTCCTTCTTCGGTTTTAAACGGAATCCATGCATTTTGTTTCTTGGTATCTGGCGATAATTCTTGTCTAAAACGTTCAGCGATTTTCATACCTTTAGTATATAAACGTGCTCCAGGACCTCTAGATCCGTGATGTGTGACCAACATGGTGTTTCCTGTTTTTTTAGATTTACCAACAAACAAGAAATGGTTACCATCACCTTGTGTTCCTAAATGTGACCTTGCAATTGAAATCATGTTACCATCATTCAAAAAATAGTTTGACTCAAAAGCGTCCAATAATTTCTTCGGAAATCTGAATTGCGAATCTCTATCACGTCCACCAGGACCAAAATGGGTATTGGCATGAGCCACATCTAAGATGTCTTTAGGGTCTGCTTTACCAAAATCAGTTAACATCACCGAACAACAAATATCTGCACTATGCATGCCAGGATGGATGGCGTTTTTTGCAACCGCAACACCTCCAACTGGGATTGTTCCATCTGGACCAGCAGGACATGCGTCTGGCATAATGGCTCCATCAACTAACGTTGGTGTTTTCATTAAGGTTTGCATTGAGTTAATCACCTTATCTACATTGTCTTTTTCTTCTTCGTTTTCTGCTTTAATATTGATAGAAAAGTCAATTGGTGTGTTGTGTAACGCTATTGGATCTGGTGATTTAAATTGCGCTAAGTACGTGTTTAAGGCTTCGTCTTTTAATTCATTCTTGTTGATATGAGTTAAGGCGTCTTTCATCCATTTGCCTTGTCTAAAACCTAAGGCTTTTAAATCGTGACCTGTTACTTTTGTTTTCATGTTTTCTAATTTCTTAATTACATTACAAATATTATAGTGTATTGCGTAATGTTTTTGCGTAGTGAATTTTATTTATCCTGCAAGGTCTTTTTTTTGACCTTGTAGGTATGATTTTTCACCTCTTATTAATACCTACAAGGTTTTTGAAACCTTGTAGGATTAAATAATTTACTTATTCACAGAGAAAATATCCTTTAATTGTTCAATAACGTTTCCGTTTCCAGCAACTGTGATTTCTCCAATTTTATCGGCAATTTTCTCAACATATTCCATCTCTTTTAATTTAAACAACATATTGTTGTCTTCCATTAATTTCGCGGTATTTAACAAGCTTCTAGTAGAAGCTGTTTCTTCTCGTCTTGTGACCACATTGGCTTGCGCTTTTTTGTGAGCTATTAAAACTTGGTTCATAATCTCTTTCATATCGCCTGGTAAAATAACATCTCGCATACCTGCATGCAATACGTTTACACCTAATTTCTCAGCTTGTGTTTTTACATCATGTAAAACTGCTGTGGCAATCGTTTCCTTTTGCTCTAACAATTCGTCTAAAGTGTAAGCACCAACAAAGGCTCGTAATGCTAATTGCAACGTGATGTACAATTGCTTTTCGTAATCTTTGCTATGCATTAACGCCGTTTCTACATTAGTCACTTTGTATTGTGCATAGAAATTAATACGAACAGTCGCTTTGTCTTTAGTCAATAATTCTTGTCCAGCAACTTCTAATTGCAACTGACGCATATCTGCTTTTAAAATTTTAATGCTTTGTTCGTTTTTCCAGAAATAGTAAGTACCATGTTCTAGGATTTTAACAAACACGTCATCTACAATCATAATTGCTTTTTCGAATGCCGCTACCTCAAACGTTCTAATGTATTGACGTAATTGCATATTGCTAAACAAAGCTTTGCTGACGTCTTCTGTGATATCAATTTTACTTAAATCTACAGTGACGAATTTGTAATCTATTAAACCGTTCCAAAAAGTGTAACGACCCGCTTTTAATACGCATTTAAAGTTGTTGTTTTCGTAAAGCAAAACGATTTCATTATCCTTTACATCTACAACGTGTAACATCTTTGCTAACACCTCATCTTTAAGCAAGATTTCTAATGCTTTTGGTGCACTGAAAGCTTGAGATAAATCGTATTTTACGAAATTTTCTCTAAAATTCAACCAATGTTTTCCTTCTGTAATAACGCGAGCGTAATTACCGTTTTTAAACACTAAACCTACTGTACCTGCATGAATTCTTACTCTATACATGATTTCTAATTTTTTTGTTCTGAAGTTTCTAATTTTTAATTCAGAACGATTAAACATTTATAATAGAATTCTCTTTTTTGAGAATGACTATTCAAAAAGATCCCGCTTTTCAGCGGGATTAGTTTAACTGCCATATTTGAATGCGTCATTAAGACTTTTCAAAAATGCGTTTCACTAACAGAGCGAAAGAAAACCATATTTCTTACTACGGAAATACAATTGATTTAAAGCGTTTCTAAGCTTTGTTCTTTAGATGATTTATCAATTTTGAAACAAGCGTTTTGTTGCTTCATTAATTGAAAAATGAATCTTTAAAAGAAAACCTAAAGCATCTTTTAATGCATCAGTATTTCAAGGTGTTTTCTAGACTGCATAAACAATAAATTGCTTTTGCGAGTTTTAGTTCACTTTGTTTTTGCCATTTAAAGTGTGACGCACTTGGTGGTTAGTTTTGTGAGTTAACCATCTCTGAGATATGGATTTAAAGTCCATTTCAAAACTGTAACCGAAATACAGCGCGTCTACCAGTTTCGCCACAAACCGAATATCGGTTTGGTAGGATTCGAACCTACACATTGAATCTATTGCTTAACCGAACTTAGCTACTTCCCGCTAGAGAAGACAGGATTCGAACCTGTGTACATAGATGTGGTGGTTATTTTTTACCAAATAACCCGTTGGTATCAAGTCAAGTTGCATATAAAAACCTCATACCAATTGGTAAGGATTTATACAATAGTGCTATACCGAAACACGTAACAAGACTTGCTTGATATTATTTCCTGCGAAAGCAGGAATCTAAGTCTGAGAAGCAGGATTACTCATGCTTTTAAATTTTTATGATTTGGTATTCGTGAATGCAATACATTTCGAACCTGCATCCTCTCGCACTCAAAGCGAGTAAACAGCCAATCGTTATCTTCCCAGTTTTTATGTTAAAGAACTTTTATTAAGCTCTGCTAGATTCCTTTTTCTAGCAGAGCGCTACTTCAAAAAGTCTGATTCCAAATAGACTTCTTATTAATTACACTGCAAATATTTGATGCTATTGCGCAATGTTTTTGCGTAGATAAATTATTATTAAAAAATTTCTTCACGTTCATTTTGTCTTGATACAAACTGCGAAGCACATCACGAGTTCCATAAAAATGAAAATCTACGAGTAAACGAACCAAAAAATCACAATCAAAATATAGGAAATTGCTAAAGCACCTTTCGCTTTCGAGATTTCGTGCTTGATGCTGAGCATCGCACCTTCATCTCTTCGCTCATTATTTCTGAATTTTGATGTTCAATTCAGTGAATTGACTTAGGACTTGAAATTTTATTCTCTCATGCCTTAAATCATCGGCCTTTCAATTTCTATAATTGGCCGTTTTTATTTTCTCTTCTTTTTTTTCTTTTGGCTCTTGGTTTTTTTAGTCTTTTCTGGTTTCATTTTGTTTTTGATCCTTTTAATTTCAGAATCGATGAAACTGATAAAACTGTTATTGTAAACGTGCTTTTTTGCGAGCTTTAAAGTCTTTAATGCCTTCTTGTATTTTTGAAGAATTTCAAAAAGTTGCCCTTGAAACAAGTAAACTTCCCCTTTGTTTAACCCTTTAACGGTTAGAGAAAAATCAATAAGTTTTTGAGCTTCTTCGTAGTCTTCATTCCACATTAAAACCAGAATGTATTTTGAATACACTTTGTGAAAATCTAGTTTGTTAGCCAAAGCCTCTGCATAATAGTGTTTGGCTTTTTCATAATCGCCAAACTGTTCAGCATGTAAGCGTCCCATTAAATACAACGCATAAGCGTTGTCTGCTTCGTAGGATAAGGCGTAGTTTAGATTTTCTACAGTTTCTTCTAGTTCGTATGGATAAGCATCTATGGCTTTAAGCACGTAGTTGTTTAGCAAATTCGTATCCATTGTTTAATTATTTAATTGATTACGCAATTCATTTTTTAGTGCGTATCGTTGTTTTTTAAAGTTTTTTACAATTGTATTTTTCTTAAAATCGGTGCCTTTAAAAACTTTTATAGGATTACCCCTTTCTAATGTTAAGTGGTTTTTACATTGGTTTTTTATACCTGATTGTAAGGCCTCTAATTGTACTTCGGCTACTTTTTCTTGTAAGCGTACTTTTGCTATTTTTCTGTTTTGATGTTGCGAGCGACTATCCATTACCAATACTTGTGTTTTTGTAGGTAAATGCGTTGCTCTTATAGCAGAACTCACTTTGTTAACATGTTGTCCGCCTGGTCCAGAACTTTTAGTGGCTTGATAGGTAATATCTTTTTCGAGAATTTCAAATTGTTCACTTTTCCGTATTTCATACAAACCAACAAACCAATTTTTACGTTTGTGCTGTGGTCTAAATGTTGAAGTGCCAATCCACTGAATTGTGCCTGTCCATTGACTCAAAAACCGACTTAAATTAGTTCCTTTGAGTTGAACAGTCACAGACTGTAACGTCAGGTTTTCAATTCCTGTTTCGCGTTGTAATATTTTGTAATCAATACCATTGACTTTTACAGCTTCTAAAAATTGTTTTAGAATTTGAGCCACAATCCAACAGCATTCTGCTGGTCCTCTACCAGAGGTTATTTGTATTATTTTAGTATTTATTAATGGTTTTCCCATGATATGTTTTCTTTAATAACATCCTTAAGCGCATATTTTTTTAATGCTTTTAGATGTCGTTTTGTTTTTAATTTGTCTTGTTTGTAAGTGGTTAAATTCCAATCGTCTTTCCAAGGATCCATGCCTTCATAAATATTGTGATATCCTTTTTTAATAAATTGAGACCTAATCAAATCCTCCTCACTAATTAACGCTGGGTCAATACGCTTTCTATGCGTTATATAAGCTCTAGAATTTTTAATTCGATACGCTCCTTTTGGAATGCGGATATAAAATCTAACTTTAAGTTTTTTGCTTTCGTTTCTAAACTGAAATGCTGTACACATGCATTGTGCATTAAAACTTAGTTTATTAAATTGCTTTTTGCTTATAGTTGGAAGCCCTTTATATATCAGATATTTTGAGGTTTGATTCACCCATTTGTTTTCAGCCTCCTCTTTTGTTCTTCCCCAATAATACCTTTCGATTTTATTATAAAGTTCTAGAATCGCAGTCTTATTTTTAAAGCGTTCAATTCTATGCGTTATAACAATTTCTTTATACCAACCATGACGTATAGGCTTTTCAATTTCTATATCACCTAACTCACGTTGAAGCTTCCAAATTTCCCTTTGTCTTTTTTGTAAACGACGGATTTCTTTTAACCGTTGTTCTTTTATATGTTTTGGTTTCATTAGACATGTTTTCAATTGTTTTGTCTGTTTTAATGATTCCAATTAATTACTCCCAATTAGGAATCCGTGTCTATGTAAATTGCGTGTGTTTCATTTAAAATTTGTTTTAATGTGCGACTTCTCGATTGCTCTCGAAGTGACAGAATAATAATTTTGTAATAACTGTTTATGGAAATGTGTTTAGCAGGCTTGCTAAGAATGGAAAACAAAAAATCCGAAACAGTGTTTAACTGGCTTCGGATTTCTCATTTATAGTTTTGAAAGGTTTATCTAACGATAATCACGAAGCATCACAAAAGGCAGTATTCCTTTTGGATCGTTTTGATATGTTATAAATAAACTCATAGTTTCTAATTATTGATTCAACGTTTGTTTTGGTTGAAATGCGATGCAAATATAAAGGGTAATAATTTGAACTTCCAAATTAAATTTGAGGTTAATCTATTAATAATTAGTTATTTACGGTTGATTTGAGAGTGTAGAATGCCTGTCCGCAAATGGCAGATTAATTAACAAACTGAAGTGCAGTTATTTGCGCTTTAGGCATACATGAGTATCAACTTTAAAAAAATTAATAAAAAAAGCATCCTTTTTTATGAGGATGCTTTTTTAACTTGAATATTTCTAGTTTTACCTATTTCTCTACACTGCAGAAATAGCTTTTCAGCATCCGATTTTGTAAATAATGTATTGTCATAGGTTACTTTTTTCTGTATTTATTGGTGCAAATATGCAAGAATTAATAGATAAGTTGCAAACTTGGGATAACATTTATTCACTAAACTCATTTTCTAAAAAAAGAAAACAGTCTGTTTTTCAAGGATATATTTTTAGTTTTAGCGACAATAGGACTACTATAATATATGACTTTTTCAGAGTCTATTTTCATTATTCGAACTTGTTTCTTTTCTTCAATATTTTTACACTTATTTAAAATATTTAGCACACTTTTTGCATATTCTATTGTTTTAGTATTTAACTTATCTATTGAACCTTTTGAGTAATTCATATAGTCATATCCATCTAAGGAGTAATGTAAATTATAAAATTCCCAGTATACATTAGACTCAGAATCAAAATTGTAATCTTGAACAATGTTAAGGACATATTTCTCTATACTTTTCGGGTCATCAGTATTTACTATCTTTTTACAATTTTCTTCAATTTTCATGACTAGAAAATCGTCTTCATCAAAAATGTTGTAAGCAATGTTTTTTAACATTTTCATTGAATTATCTAGTCTATAATTAATATTAACGATTTCAAATATTAAAGAATCCTCTTTTAATTTTTCTTCTAATAATTTTGAATTATATAACCAATTTTCAAATTCTTCTATTGTAATATTGTTAACCAATACATCAAATATTTTTAGTTTTAAAACTTCCATTTTTTATTATTTGAAGCAAATTTCAGATAGAATTACGCAATCTTTTTGCGTAGTGATTATTTTCTTTTAAATTTAATGTTTTAGACCTGCTAGGTCTTATTCCCACAAAAGAAGTCTTATGGCCGTAAACAAAAACGCATTAATTAGATATAAAACCATTGACAAATGTCTTCAAAATCAGTTTAGACAATGGACACTTAACGATTTAATTGAAGCGGTTTCAGATGCACTTTACGACTATGAAGGCAAAGATGTTGACGTCAGTAAGCGTACTGTTCAATTAGATTTACAGATGATGCGAAGCGATAAATTGGGTTACAATGCGCCTATTGTGGTTTATGATCGTAAGTATTATAAATATGAGGATGCCAACTATAGCATAGTTAATATACCTGTGACTGACAAGGATGTTAAGGTGATGAATGAGGCGATTCAGCTACTTAGACAGTTTAAAGATTTTTCGCTATTTAAAGAAATGGATGGAGTCTTACAACGTTTAGAAGATTCTGTAAATTCATCACAGAAAGATAAACGTGCTATAATCCATTTAGACAAAAATGAACAGTTGAAAGGTCTAGAATTTATTGATGTTTTATATGCTGCCATTCAGGCAAAAAAGGTGATTGAAGTGACTTACCAATCTTTTAAAGCTCGAAAAGCAAGTGTAATGATAGTAAACCCACAATTACTTAAAGAATTTAATAATCGATGGTTTTTATTGGCAAGTCAGAATGAAAAATTTATCACTTTGGCATTAGACAGAATGACAGAAATTGTAACGCTTGAAAGTGAAAATTATGAAGATTTTAAAATTAATGGAGACGAATATTACAAAGACGTTATCGGTGTTACAGTTTCAAATTCTAGAGCAGAACGCATTCAGTTTAGAATAGATAAAAAAAACGCTCCTTATGTCATTACAAAGCCCTTTCACCCATCGCAACGTATCATTGAAGAAGCAGAGGACGGTGTGATTTTCAATATTTTTGTACAGATTAATTTTGAATTGGAACGTCTTATTTTAGGGTTTGGAGATACTATTGAAGTTTTGAAGCCTCTAAAATTACGGAACAGAATGCTTAAAAAGTTAAAAACTTCAGTGAGAAACTATGAGGAAATTGAAAATTGAATTTCCGCGTCTTTTTTTAATTCAAAATCATGGTCAATAAATATTGATTTAGATTTATAATCTGCTTCAATCAACCAAGAATTACCATTAAAATAAGACGTTATTACCGTCGCTTTTAAATCCGATTTTTCTACAATTTGAATCTGATTAGCATATACAATCCCATAAGGTTCAATGACATTAAATTCACCAAAAAACGAGGCTATTAATGGACGTCTAGGATTTTTATATAAGTTTTGAGGAGTGTCTTTAGCTATGATTTCTGCTTCATTAAGCACAATCATTTGGTCTGCAAAGCCAAGCACATCATTTCTGTCGTGAGTAGCAACGATACAAGCTATATTTTTTGATTTTAAGTAATTAAAAACATTACGTCGCAAACCTTGTTTTTGGAAATTATCAATATGGCTAAAGGGTTCGTCCAACAATAAGATTTCAGGCTCTTTTGCTAATGCTCTTGCGATCGCTACCCTTTGCTTTTGGCCACCACTTAAAAATTTAACTTTGGTTTTCGCAAAGGCTTCCAATTCTACAACCTTAATGAGTTCGTCTGTTCGCCTTTGCTTTTCTTCAGGATAAAAACGCGATAAGTGCTTCCCTATATTTTCTTCCACTGAAGTTACGGGCATTAAATCAAATTCTTGGGTCACGTATTTCATAAAATCATAACCCACAACCAAATTGTATTTTGGGCCAAGAATTTCTTCATCCTTCCAAAAAATGTGACCTTCCTTTAAATCGTATTCGCCATAAATAAGTTTGAGAAGTGTACTTTTTCCCGAACCACTTTCTCCTATAATAGCAAGATGCTCTCCGGCTTTAACTTTAAAGTCAATCGCTTTTAAAACCTTAGTTTTAGAATACCCAAAAGTGACATGTTTTACTTGAAGCATGTTGCAAAAATACTACATCGTTAAAGAACTGTCATAAAAAAACCGTCCCGATTAATATCAGGACGGTTTTGAACTATTTACAGTCTATAAATTATTTCTTTATAAACTTTCGCTTTATAATTTTTCCTTCGGATTCTAATCTTAAAAAGTAAACTCCACTTGCTAAACTTGAAACATCAATAGTGCTCGATGTAAGTTTTTGGTTAAGCATACGTTTTCCATTCACATCAAAAACCGTTGCTATTTTATTAATAATGTCTGCAGACGTTTTTATGGTAAGTTCTGCTTCAACTGGGTTGGGATAAATCGTTACATCTACTAACGTTTCATCTATGATACTCAATGTTGAACCTTCAAAAATTGTATGCGATGTATTTATTTCAGGATTTTCAATAAAATCTACGGTACCAGATGGCCAATAAATAGTGATGCTGTTTATACTTGTTAAAGTACCAATACCAAAATGCGTATTTAATGTACTCATAAACTCAAAACCTTCTCCACTTCTAACATCTCTTATTTGGATACCATTATCTGTTTGTATTTCTACTCTAGCACCAATACCATTTATATTACTAGTTGTACCTACCGTATTAATTTTAATCCAATTATTACTATTTGTATTATTTAGATAAATATTACCATTACTGAAAACATCTAAGAAACCATCATTATTAGTATCCCCAATAGCACCACTAGACGGAATATAATCATCACCAGGATTGTCATCAGAAAAATTAGTAAATGTAAAATCCCCATTATTGAATAAAATATCACCATTAGTTAAAATATCTACATAACCATCATTATCAAAATCTGCAGGAGCATTTTCTCGTCCTAATTGCGCATCTAAAACTCCAGAACCCGCTGTGACATCAGTAAAAGTGCCATCTCCATTATTACGCATCAATTTAGAATCTCCGTCAACAGTACTACTAGCACCAACATAAACATCCATATCTCCATCGTTATCAAAATCTGCCCAAGCAGAAGACCAAGTTTGCACTAAATCACCCAAATTTGAAGAATTATTATGACCTACACCTGGATAATTGGTATTGTGCCAACCATTACTATCTGCAATATTAACAAAGACACCATTACCATCGTTTCTCCATAACTCATTAATACTAATTGAAGAACCACCTCTACATTTCGCTATAAATAAATCCATGTCTCTATCATTATCAAAATCTATCCAGACAGTTCCATAATTACCACCACCAGGTACCAAACCAAGACCATTTGGTAATGCTGTACTTTGACCTTGATAAAAGGTTAAATCATTACTACCATCATTAATATAATACACATTTGCTTGTACATCATGACAAACAAAAGCATCTAAGTGACCATCATTATTTATATCTACAAAATTAGACCGTTGAGAGAACACATATTCTGAGCCAGATATTTCCGTATAATCCGTACCTGTACCGTTGGCTTTCATAAATGTAACGCCACCATAACCTCCGTAAACAAGGTCGTTATAGCCATTGCGATCAAAATCTCCTGCAGCCAAACTCCAATCTGGAGTATTCTCTACATCTGGCGTTGCTATATTAACCATATTAAAACCACCTGATACCAATTGATAATGCACATTTAGATTATCACCACTAACAGAAACAACATCATCTAAAAAATCACCATTTAAATCTACAAGAGCAATGTCATAAGAACCTGTTGTAGTTATCGGATTTGCAGTAAATGCTGCTGGATAACTAGAGGTATCAATTCCCGTTGTAAAACTTTCACTTATCCAATTGCTATACCCACCAGTATTACAAATTGCTCTTATATACACCATATAATTGGTTAATGGAGAAAGACTATCAAAGCTATAGCTATTTGTTCCTGTCGTATTCCCAGAAGCTGGAATACCTTCAGAAGCTAACATTATAGCAACTTCCCAAGACGTTTCTGACCCACCTGCTACCCAATTAACGATAGCACCTGAGGCATTGATACTACTTACTGTTACCGATGACACATTGGGACACTCTGGCGGAATAGAAGAGCTAATTAAAGGAGAATTGATACAAAAACCCCAACCATAAGAATTGTGATCATTAAAGAATATACGATATTTAAATCCTGTTAATTGCGATGTCGTAAATGATGCGATATTTAAGCTTTCACTTGTAAAGTTTGTAGGAGTTCCATCACAAAAATTAACAGTAACTAAAGAATTATCTTCTAGTTCACTTCCCCAATTTACCCATTCACTAGTGCTTGCATCCCAATATTGAAGGTATAAAGATTGATCATTTTGCCATATATTAAAAATATAGGGAAATACCACCGTTACTTCCGTTTCTCCAACATTATAAGCCGGACTCAAATCAATAATTGGAGACTCTACTGCAATAGTATTATCGGAAGATCCACCAGCAAGATTATCATCAAACGAAAATGAAGCGCTTGTCACTGTTGGGTCTTCAAATAAATAGGCAGCATCATAGCTTCCTGAAAGCGACCATTGGCTATTTGGCCAATTGGCTCCTTGATTTAACTGTTGCGCACTGCTATAAGCAGAAAACAAAATTAAAAGTAATGTAAAGCGTAATAGTTTTTTCATATCATTTTTTTTTAATTACAATTTATAGTTAATGAGTTTATCCATTCTTCAATAAGTTGAACTCCCTCGGCATGTACAATTGTACGTGCTAATAAAGGCATCCGTGTAGAAGGTTCTATAGAACTTATTCTAAAATGCATTACAGAATTTCTTGCGTCACCTGGCGCTACAATATGGTCTAGCCCAAAGCCAACATTAGTATCTGCCTCAACACAAACACCTATGTTAGTGATATCTTCGGTAGACAAAAAGTCTAATCGCATGGGTCTATATGAACAATGTGTATTTTCTGAGTGGCAATGCGCACAATTAATCTCTAAGTAGGCTCTTACTCTTAAATCTAAAGAAGTACTGCTGTCACTATAATCTGGAAGTGTTGAAATTGTGGCCGGTAGCGTGTTTTCTAAATACCCAAAACTTACTAACTTCTCTAATTGATTAGCTGTTCCATCGTTATAATCATAACTTAAATTTAAGTTTCGAGGTTTAGGACCAATTGGATTGGCTATTTCGGACACTTTATGACAGGTGTGGCATTCAGCTTCTGATGGAATTCTATATTCTACAGATTTAGTCTCTCCATCTTGTTGCCATTGTATATCCACATAACTCCCATTCATATCCAATAAAGCTTCTGATTGTTCGCTATTCCAGGCATAATTTGCAAAAACCCAACCGTCCTGCTTTCTAATTATTAATCGTGTTTCTAAGATTTGTGTTACATTATCCGGAAGGACATTATCGTAGTAAAAGTTCTTTATTAAAATGGTTCCCACAGGAAAATCTAAAAGTTCATTTTCATTTATAAATGTTGCTTTACTATTGTTGGGCATCCAGATGAAACGTTTCTTCTTAGCATAATCGCTAAATAAAGTGGAATTTAAATCATATGGAATTACACCATTAGTAGGCTCTAAGTTTTGTAATTCCCCTTCAAAAAATTGATAGTCTGACAATGATGAAAATGGCATATTCTCTAAGTCGTAAAGCACACTAGAGCTTGAGGTGATAGTCACAGAAATTTGTTCTGTTTTACAATCTCCCGAAGTGCTGCAGATAGTATATTCAAAATTATCTGCGCCAACTTCATTTGGATTAGCCGTATATTTTATATGGTCGTCACTTGGGTTGTTGGGTGTATTATTAGCATCTATTATTATAACACTTCCCTTAACGGGCTGACTCAATGACAATTCTCCGGTTACAGGAATATTAAAATCATTAAGAAATATAAAAATTTCAATTTCTGTATTTTGGACAATAGTCAAATTATCCGGGTTAGTTTCAATGATTAATGGAGATAAGCCATCATCACTGCCGCAAGAACACAGAAACAAAACTGAAATAAAAAATAGAAAGTAATTTTTTTTCATACGCAATAATGATACCCTATCAATAAGACAGTTAAATGATTAAAAGTCCTACAAAAGTTAGCAAAAAAAAATCAGTTGTCGTCTGAAAAAAGAAAATTAATACTTTTTAGTCTATTGTATCTAATGCAGGCTAAGCGAAAAACTAAGAGCAATTCGTTTAAATTACTCCTATATTACTCTTTTACTTTTTCTTTGACTTTTGACGGTAAAACTTTAAACCCCATATTATAAAGTGTAAAACCATAAGTATCTGCATACTGCTCAATAGTTTTACTAACAGGTGTTCCAGCACCATGGCCAGCATCGGTTTCAATTCTAATTAATGTTGGGTTATTACCCGTTTGTTTACTTTGTAATTCGGCAGCAAATTTAAAACTATGGGCAGGCACTACGCGGTCATCATGATCTCCTGTAGTTACCAACGTTGCTGGGTACGCTACACCTTTTTTAACATTGTGCACAGGAGAATAGCCTTTAAGGTACTCAAACATTGCTTTACTATCTTCTGCAGTTCCATAATCGTAAGCCCAACCCGCTCCAGCTGTAAACGTATGGTAACGTAACATATCTAAAACACCAACTCCTGGCAAGGCTACTTTCATTAAGTCTGGGCGTTGCGTCATTGTAGCACCAACTAATAAACCTCCATTAGACCGACCGCTAATGGCTAAGTAATCTGATGATGTATAGTTTTCGGAAATAAGATACTCAGCTGCTGCAATAAAATCGTCAAATACGTTCTGTTTTTTAAGCTGGGTTCCTGCATCGTGCCATGCTTTTCCATATTCACCACCTCCTCTAAGGTTAGGTACAGCATAGACACCTCCTTGTTCTAACCAAACCGTATTTGCAATACTAAAACTTGGTGTTAAGCTGATATTAAATCCCCCATAACCATAAAGAATTGTTGGATTTTTACCGTTCAGTTTTAAACCTTTCTTGTACGTAATAATCATTGGTACTTTTGTACCGTCTTTAGAATTATAAAACACTTGCTTACTTTCGTAATCTTCTGGATTGAAATCGATAGAAGGTTTTCTGTACAAATCTGAAGTTCCACGCTCTATATCGTATTTATAAATACTTCCAGGAGTTACATAGTTTGTATACGAATAATACAATTCTTTTTCATCTTTCTTTGCACCAAAACCTGAAGCCGTACCAATACCTGGTAATTCAACTTCTCGTACTAATTTTCCGTTATAATCGTACTGCAATACTTTTGAAACGGCATTAACCATATAATTGGCGAAAAAATAACCTCCACCAGTTGATGGACTTAGAACATTTTCTGTTTCAGGAATAAAATCTACCCAATGTTCTGGAGTTGGATTTGAAGCATCTACAGTTACAATTTTTTGATTAGGCGCGCCCAAATTCGTCATAATGTAAAGCTTAAACCCAACGTTTTCAATAATGTATGAATCACTATCGGTATGATCTAAAATCGTTATAAGTTTACCATTTGGTTTGGATAAATCTTTAATGAACAACTTATTACCAGACGTTGATACACTTGCTGTTATAATTAAGAAATTATCATCTTCAGTAACTTCGGCTCCAATATATCTGTGTTTTTCTTCTGGTGTACCACCAAAGATTAATTGATCTTCGGATTGTTTTGTGCCTAATTTGTGATAATATACTTTGTGCTGATCTGTTTTTGCAGATAATTCACTTCCTTCTGGCTTATCATAACTTGAGTAATAAAACCCTTCGTTTTTATACCAAGACATACCGCTAAATTTGATATCGACCAATGTATCTTCAACAATTTCATTGGTTTCCACATTCATGACCAAAATTTTTCTCCAGTCGCTTCCTCCTTCAGAAATAGCATAGGCTAAAGTTTTTCCGTTTTTAGAAAAGCTCATACCTCCTAGAGATATCGTACCATCTTCCTTAAATGTATTCGGATTTAAAAATACCTCAGCGATTTTAGGATCTTCACCTGTTTTGTACCTGTAAATTACAGATTGATTTTGTAAACCATCATTTTTAGAGAAATAGGTATAGTCACCTTCTACATATGGAGCACTAATTTTTTCGTAATTCCAAAGTTCAGTCAGGCGTTCTTTTAATTCTTCTCGGTATGGAATTTGGTCTAAATACCCAAATGTAATTTCATTTTGAGCTTTAACCCATGACTCTGTTTCGTCACTTCTATCATCTTCTAACCAACGGTAAGGATCAGCAACAGACTCACCAAAATAAGTGTCTATAGTATCTATTTTATTGGATTCCGGATAATCTATAGTCGTCGTTTTCACAGTTTCAGTTTCGTTTTTACAAGACATCACCATTGAGAGCATCAAGGCTAGAAAGAGTAATTTTTTCATAATTAAGCTTTTGGAATAAAACAATCGTATTCCAAATATAAGGTTTTAGTGATTTGAAAATGTTAAACTACTAAAAACTTACTTTAATTTTGGGTGCAACGTATAGCCAGTATTTCAATCAACTTTTAAATAAATTGATTGAAATACTTAAATATACAGCTATTCTGAAAAAATATAAATATGTGCTTAAAATATTATACTAAAGCATTTTTAATAAGATACTCGGCGATTTGAACCGTATTAGTCGCAGCACCTTTTCTAAGGTTATCACTAACAACCCACATATTCAGGGTATTTGGCTGAGAACCATCACGTCTTAATCTACCCACAAAAACATCATCTTTACCGTGAGCGTACATAGGCATAGGATACATATTCACATCTAAATTGTCTTGTAGCGTAACACCATCTGTTTCACTGAGTAATTGTCTTACTTCACTAAGATCAAAATCATTGTCAAATTCCACATTAATTGCCTCACTGTGGCCACCAGCTGTTGGGATCCTAACAGCAGTTGCTGTAACAGCAATGGTAGCGTCACCTAATATTTTTTGAGTTTCATTAACCAACTTCATTTCTTCTTTGGTATATCCATTATCTTCAAAAACATCGCAATGTGGAATCGCATTTTTATGAATAGGATAAGGATATGCCATGTCTCCTTTAATACCTGCAATCTCATTTTCCATTTGTTCAACGGCTTTCACACCCGTACCAGATACAGATTGATACGTAGACACAACAATACGTTTAATTTTATATTTTTTATGAAGTGGTGCTAATGCCATCACCATTTGAATGGTAGAACAATTTGGATTAGCGATAATTTTGTCTGTATTTTCTAGCTCATTAGCATTGATTTCTGGAACTACTAATTTTTTAGAAAGATCCATTCTCCAAGCCGAAGAATTATCAATAACCGTTGTTCCTACTTCAGCAAATTTTGGTGCCCATTCTAAAGAGGTGTTACCACCTGCAGAAAATAAAGCAATATCCGGACGTTTTTCAATAGCAGAAGGAATACTAATGACCTCTATATTTTCTCCTTTGAATTTTAATTTATTACCTACAGATCGTTCTGAAGCTACTAATAATAATTCGTCCAAAGGAAAATTACGTTCCTCTAATACTTTAAGCATTACGTTACCAACCATGCCTGTTGCACCTACAATTGCTACTTTCATAAATCCTATATTTAGAACTTTCAAAATTATAATATTTCTTTAAGTAAACCGCTCAATTTCATCATAAAAATGTAATAAAAATTACGCGTTTTAATTATTGAATTTGTAATTAAAAAAAGAAACCCAGACTATAATAGCCTGGGTTTAGTTAAAAATAATAGTGTAGCGATGACGCTAAATCTTTTTATTTTTTTAATGAATCTCTGATTTCAATTAATAAATCAACTTCAGATGGTCCTGCAGGCGCAGCTGGTGCAGGCTCTTCTTTCTTTTTCATGTTATTAACTCCTTTTACAACAAGGAACATTACAAATGCTACAATGATAAAGTCAATAACGTTAGTTAAGAATGTACCGTATTCTAAGAAAACTGCTCCTACTGTTTCACCAGCATCATTTAGAGTTCCCTCTTTTAATTGGTATCTCAACGCTTTAAAGTCTGAATCGAAAATCATACCAATTAACGGAGATACAATACCTCCAGTAAATGCAGTCACTACTTCTTTGAAAGCAGCACCCATTACAAAACCAACTGCAATGTCTATAAGGTTACCCTTCATTGCAAATTCTTTGAATTCTTTTAACATAATCTAGTCTCTTTTTAGTTAGGTTATTAATAAGACACTAAGTTACTAAAAAAGTCACAAAATAATTGAAAAACATTGTTATGGCAGAAATACACGCCTAATCCGCTTAGATAATGCGGTTAATATTTCATAAGAAATTGTACCTGCCGATTCCGCAATTTCATTAGCTGTATATATCTTATCAAAGATAACAACCTCATCTCCTTCCTTACAATTAATGTCTGTTACATCTACCATAATCATATCCATACAAACGTTACCAATAATGAAGGCTTTCTCATCATTAATAAAAACAAAACCTTTTTTATTCCCATAAATACGACTTAAACCATCTGCGTGGCCAATAGGTATTGTTGCTACCCTTTCATTACGATTAGAGGTGTAAGCTCTGTTATACCCAACAGATTCCCCGTTTTCAATCTCATGTATTTGAGAAATTACAGATTTTAAACTTGCTATAGGTTTAAAGTTTTTATCTTCTAATTCTGAATTTCCAAACCCATATAGACCAATGCCACTTCGCACCATATTAAAATGCGCTTCAGGATAATTAAGAATTCCAGAAGTATTACATAGATGTAACCATGGCGCTATTCCTGATTTTGTTTTAAACGTTTCAGCTATAGATTTGAAAGTTTCTATTTGTTGTTCAGTAAAATCCTTTTCACTAAGATCTTCACTTGCTGCTAAATGAGAAAAAATAGATTTAACATACACTGCTGATGTTGACTGCAGTCTCTTAACTACAGTATCCACATCACTGTGACTAAAACCTAAGCGGTTTAAGCCTGTATTAAATTTAAGGTGTATGGGATAATTTTTTTGACCTTGCTTTTCTGCGGTAGTAATAAAGTCATTTAATAGTTTAGCACTATAGATATTGGGTTCTAAGCATCGGTCAATTAAAGTTTCTGCATTTATCGCTTGCGGATGTAAAACTAGTATTGGCGTTTTAATACCTGCATCTCTCAACGAAATACCTTCTTGCGTATAGGCTACAGCAAAATAATCAACGCGTAATGTTTCTAGGTGTTTGGCAATTTCAACAGCATCACTACCATAAGCAAAGGCTTTAACCACAGCTAAAAATTTTGTTTGTGGTTGAAGTTTCGACTTTAAATAATTAAGGTTATGTGTGAGCGCTCTTAAATCAATTTCAAGCGTCGTTTCTAACGCTTTAGACATTCCGTTTGGGATCTTTAGATTCAATTTCCTCAGCATCATTCACTTTCATCTGTCTTACTTTATCGCGTTGCATACTTTTATAAAAAGCCGCTCTACTTAAGGGTTCGTATTCGTCAACTTCCCCCAATAAAACTAAATCATCACTCAATGCTTTTCTGTAGCTGTATTGTGCTAAATTTCCGGTTTTTGTGCAAACAGCATGCACTTTAGTTACGTATTCTGCCGTAGCCATAAGATTTGGCATAGGTCCAAAAGGGTTGCCTTTAAAATCCATATCCAATCCGGCGACAATAACACGTATCCCTTTGTTTGCTAAATCGTTACAGATACGTACAATTTCATCATCAAAAAACTGAGCTTCATCAATCCCAACCACATCACAACCATCTGCTAAAATCGGAATATTAGCAGCAGCAGGCACTGGAGTGGAACGAATTTCATTAGCATCATGAGAAACCACCATGTCTTCATCATAACGTACGTCTACAGCAGGCTTAAAAATTTCCACTTTTTGCTTTGCAAATTGAGCACGTTTTAGTCGTCGGATTAATTCTTCGGTCTTACCTGAGAACATAGATCCGCAGATGACTTCAATCCACCCAAATTGTTCTTTCTGATTTACTGTATTTTCGAGAAACATTTTGTAATTTTAGCACTGAATCGGAGTCCAACTCCGTTTTTATAAAGGTCACGCAAATTTATTAAAAATCAAAAGTAAAACTTACGAAAAGCGAATAAAGAAATTATATTCCTTTTTTTATTAGAGTTATGAATTGATTTTCAATACTTGGAGAACTTTAAAATTCTTCAATATAAAATATTAGAACTATGAAAAAGAAATTAGAATCAGAATTAGTTAGCATTGCACATAGGATTCTAAAACTAACGGGTAGAGAGGATGTCAATAAGCTGCACGAAGAAGTTGCCTTACTCTATGAAAAACTGACTGTTTTAAAATTTGCTCAAGATAATTTTGAAGGTCATCTGCCTACTATTGGAAATGACTCTTCATTTTTTGATATGCTAGACACCGCATTTAATAATAAATTTAGCGATACGATTGAGGTTGAAGACAAAACCTATATCAATTTAGATGATACCGAAGAGGATGATATCACCGAGCCTTTAATGGAGAAAATTAAAGATATAGTAGCTCATATGCCCGATGAAACACGTGAGGCTGATACTATACTAGAAAAAGCGTTACCATCAGAACCTGAAAATCCTGCTCCTATTGAGTTTGAAACTATTACTTCTGGTTTTGATGAAATTCCTGAATTTGAACCAATTGAAGACGCCAAAAAACGTGAGGTAGAGCATACCAATAAATCTTTAAACGACAAATTAAAAGGCCAGCGATTAAAGATTGGTCTTAATGATAAATTAGCTTTTATTAAACATTTGTTTGAAGGTAAAAACGAAGATTACGATCGTGTAATATCTCAAATTAACACGACACATTCTTTAGGGGAAGCTCGAAAATTAATTTTAGAATACGTAAAACCAGACTACAACAATTGGGATGGAAAAGAAGAATACGAAGAGCGTTTTATAGAACTTGTTGAAGGTCGGTTTAATTAATAATTCAAATACACATAGCCCACAAAAGGTTTTGCAATACCATTAACTTCCAAGACATAAAAATAAGTACCAACGGGTAACAGGTTTGAGCTTTTTAAAAGTCCCATATTAGCTGTTCCATCCCAAGTGTTGCGATAGTTCTTTGCCTCATAAATTTGTGTGCCATAACGGTTGTATATTTTGAGCGTATTCCCTAAATAATCTTCAATACACGGAATAACAAGTGTATCATTTTTATCATCATTATTAGGTGAAATACCTTCAGGAATAATTAAACAATTTGAAATTTCTACAGTAGCATTATCTTCATTATTAGTCAAATCTCTATCAGGTTCGTTAACGCTATGTAATATGGCTAAATTGGTTAAATCGGTTGAAGAAATGACGCTTGATGTTAATATTAAAGACTCCGAGCTATCTGGATTTAAACTTGAAATGCTCCAAATAAATGTAGTCTCATCAAAAATACCTGAGCTCGTAGTTACTGAAACAAAATCGTAACCTTGTGGTAAGATATCAATCACTTCTATAAGCGTTGCAGTTGTTGTTCCTAAGTTAGTAGCTGTAATCGTAAAATCTACATGCTCACCATAAACCGCTTCCAATGGCTCTACGGTTTTAATAATTTCAATATCTACGTTAGATGTATCCACAATCACATTTAATGTGGCGCTTGTTTGAGAGGTATCTACATTATTATTGTTAGTGAAATTCTGAAAATTATTAAGATAACTTCCCGAAACATCTGCACTAATTCTCACAGAAAACGTACAACTTACAACACCTTCTGGAAACACCAAATTTTCAATTCCAACAAAAGTATCTCCTGCTGCTCCTATAAATGTTGTGGTACTTCCATTAGCTTCAATCCAACTTGGAACACCCGTAAGATAAATGCCATTTGGTAGATTATCTGTAAAGGAAATCTCAGTTTGAGACGGATTTGAAGCGATATTAAAAACGGTAAATATTAATTCGCTTTCACCTCCTTCAAAAATAGTTTCTGGCACAAATGACTTTTGCAAAACAGGAGCTATAACTTGCACGCTATTAATAGAAATGTTAGATTCTGGCGTCAACTCTTGGTTATTTGTAGCATCCGGAAAGGCTTCAGCAATATTATTAAAAGCACCTCCAAAACTTGGAGCAGATACAGGAATACTAATTCTCACTGTGGAACCTGGCTCCATATTTGGAATGAGTCCTGATACAAAATTCCCCGTGATATCAAAATCTGAAATACAGGATGCTGTTCCTGAAACAACACTACAACTAGGAGTGCCAACTATATTAAACGCAGCATTAAGTGTATTTTCAAATAGCACATCTGTAGCATTAGAACTCGTGGCACTATTACTAATATCAATAATCCAATTAAACGCTTGGTTGGTATTTACCTGTGTAAACTCTGGATAAGTTTGCACAATTAAATCTAAACATGGAGCAAAATGAGTGTTTACAGAAGCAGAATTATTTGCAAAATACTCATCGGTTAATTCATTTGCAAAATCTACGCTTACCATATTAGTTCCAATTATTGGATCTTCAGAACAAGTTGGTAACCAATCAATGGATACATTAAAAGTTACAGAACTGTTTGCTGGTAATTCCCAATTTTCCTCAGCCGTAATTTGCCAAAAAACATCAAATCCTCCTTCTTCAGAAATACCGTCTAAAGTGACTCCTATATTTGCATTTTCTATTGCAAAGCAAGATGCCGTTCCTGTTGCTGCGATACATTCTATATTCGTTAGTGTTGCAAATAATGCAGGATCATCATCAGTAAGATTAGGCATATAATCTTGCAGCACAATTATCGCATCTTCATCACTAACATTTGAGACTGTAATATCGTATGTTACTAAACCCCATGCCGCAGTGTTTTGTTGAGAACTTCCAAAAGGCAACTCAGGACTTATTTGTGTTTTTGAAACTTGTAAAAAATCCGTAGGAACCTCTGTGCCACAAGGTTCTACTGAAGGAAAAAACAAAGAGTTAGAGAAATAGTTATCTTCAAAATTAGAATCTACTAATTGGCTATCTAAAATATTAGTAGCGCTTCTTACTTCAGCTAAAATTTCGTTATTACTATTATAACAATCAGGCTCTAGATAACTCAAAACCGTTTCAACCGTTATAGTGGTATTTGGTTGTAAAAAAAAATCATTACTCGACCATAATTGACTGCCGATACTTAATGTAAAATCACTACAATTAACTGGCCCAGTCGTTTCTATACAATTAAACCAACTAATACTCCAGTTTAAAGGAGATAAGTTCTGAAAAAAGAAGCGCATAGGTGTTGCTACTGGCCCACTATTACAAACTGTAGTTAAAAAAGTAATATCTTGCCCGTAATCTAAAGTTTCAGAAACATCTGGATTGATTTGCACTGTTTCAATACATAAGTCAGTTTCTGAGCAAATCTCTGCCAAAAGTAAATCTGTAGTAACGCTGTTTGAATCTACAGAATTATTATCAATATTATTAAACTGAATATTGACATAACTATCAACAGATATAGGCATTGGGTTTGGCGAACATGATAAATTGGTATATCGGTAAACCATTTCAAAAGAAACGCTACCTCCAGCTGTTATTTCCATTGGCTCAGCAAAAGTAAATAATAGACTTTCAGACTGTACGTTACCAGAATTACCTAAAAACCCTGTTAAATCTGGGCATAATGTTCCGTTTGTTGAACCAATACATTCAAGTGAGATTAATTCTGCAAAAGGTTGCCCATTAAGTGGAAGCGAACTGAGACCTAAATAGCCCGTAAATCTTGAAATAGGAAAATTAAAAACACTATTATTACTAATAGTAAATTGGTAGGTTACCGAATCTCCCCAAGCACTAATTGCAGTACCTTCTGCAGGATTAATCTGTACATGAGTAACTGAAAAATCAACATCAATATTCAAAACATCAATAGAAATTATAGATTGATTATTACTCGTATTTGTATCTTCTGTGTTTGTTGGTGGACTTACAGTTCCGTTAGCAGTGATACCTCCTAAATTTGTGGGTGTAGTAACCAACACCAACAATTCCACACTTGAGTTGTTAGGCATCGATGCAATTGAAGCCGTTAGCACATTATCAATTACATTAAAATTAGAAATATCAGAAGCTCCTGCATTATTGTTTTGTGAATTATAAGAAAGGATATTTAGGTTTAAATTAAAATTTATAGAAACAGTTGCATTATCAACTGAGTTTCCCGAATTTAAAACCGTAATCACATATTGAAAATCCTCATAAATATTAACTTGAGAAACAGCAGTGCCACTTAAGTTTTGAGCTTCTATAGCTATAGATAAATCCGTTGTTTGACTATAAGAGAAACAGACATTAAACAATAGAACTACTATAAAATAAAGTGGTTTTAGCACAGGTTGGTTTTTATATAAGATGTAGATTCTTACAAATGGTTGCGTTAAGATATAGAAAAGATTGTAAATTTGATATTAAGTTTATTTTAACATGAAGTTATACCTTGTCCCTACTCCTATTGGAAATTTAAAAGACATCACGTTTAGAGCTATCGACGTTTTAAAAGAAGTGGATTTAATATTGGCTGAAGACACCAGAACTTCAGGAAAACTTTTGAAGCATTTTGAGATCACCACACAAATGCAAAGCCACCATATGCACAACGAGCATAAAACGGTGAATCATTTAATTGAAAAACTAAAAGCAGGAATGACTATCGCTGTCATTAGTGATGCTGGTACTCCAGCCATTTCAGATCCTGGATTTTTATTGGTAAGAGCCTGTGTAGAACATGGGATTGAAGTCGATTGTTTACCAGGAGCCACAGCGTTTGTACCCGCTCTAGTAAATAGTGGCTTACCCAACGACAAGTTTGTATTTGAAGGCTTTCTACCTGTTAAAAAAGGACGACAAACCCGATTATTGCTTTTAGCTGAAGAAACTAGAACCATTATTTTTTACGAAAGTCCACATAAGCTTATAAAAACGCTCGGTCATTTCTGTGAATATTTTGGAGAGGATAGATTGGTCTCTGTTTCTAGAGAAATCACCAAACTCTATGAAGAAACGATTCGAGGCACTGCAAAGGACGTTTTAGAACACTATACTAACAAGCCACCTAAAGGAGAAATTGTCATTGTGGTAGAAGGAAAACATAAATAGAATAATGACTGTAGATAATTTTTTAACCAAGCTAAAATCCAGTCCAAAGCAGATAAATTTTTCTGAAACCATGGCTGTTATAGATAGCAATTATTTATTTAAACCAACCGCATTTACAAATGGAAGCTTAAAAAATGCTGAAGACCAAAACTTAGGCTCTTGTAAGCTGCTCTCCTTTGCTGTGGATCAGAAATTAACAATAGAAGAAACTTTAGCTTGTTTTGGCAGCTATTATTTTGAAGATGTCCTCTTAAATCCAGAAGGAACAGGGCATCAAAACATCCGAAATTTTATAAAAACAGGCTTTGAAGGCCTACGCTTTGAAACCTTTCCTTTAGAAAAAAGCTAAAATTCCGTTTCGTATTTGGGTTAACTTTTACAGTAGCCGGATTAATCATCAGCCTTTAATTTTCATAATTTCATGTTTCAATCTAGAAATATGGAAACTAAACATTATGATGTCTTTGTTATTGGCAGTGGCATTGCAGGTCAAACCGCAGCTAAAGCCTGTATAGAAGCAGGATTAACCGTAGCGATTTCTGATAAACGCGAATATGGAGGCACTTGTGCAACAAGAGGTTGTGATCCCAAGAAAGTACTGATGCAATTTGCAGATGTCATGCAAAACACAACGCAGCTAAAAGGATTAGGAATTAAAAAACGACCTAAAATTAAATGGAAAGCTGTTAAGAAATTTAAAACATCTTTCACCAAACCCGTTCCGACATCTACAGAAAGTGATTTAAAAGAATTGGGTATAGATTTGTATCATCAATCTCCAAAATTCATTAGTAACAATGAAGCTATGGTTGAAGGTAAAACCATTTCTGCAGATAAATTTGTAATTGCTACAGGTCATGTGCCGCGACAATTAGAGTTTGAAGGTTCAGACCTATTGAAAACGAGTGATGATATTCTGAATTTGAAAAAAATCCCCAAATCAGCCATATTTATAGGCTCTGGTTATGTTGGCATGGAATTTTGCTACATGCTTTCTACAATGGGTTGTGACGTGACCATGATTGAGGTAGGAAACAATGCTCTATCTCAATTCGATTCGTTTTTAGTTGAAAAGCTAGTCGAAGTTTTAGAAAAGAATGGAGTGAATTTCATGTTTAATACCAATCCTGTCGAAGTAAAAAAATTGAAGAAAAACTTAAAGTTGACCTATGAAAAAAATGGAAAGACTAAAACCATAAAAGCTAGAAAAATTTTCAATACCGCAGGTCGTGTGCCAGCAATTGAAAAGTTGGATTTAGAACATGCTAATATTAAAGTTGATGAATCAGGTATTTTAGTGAATGATTTTATGCAAAGTACTAGTAATGACAATATTTATGCTTGTGGAGATGTCTCTAGTAAATCGTTACCACTAACACCACTATCTGGTTTGCAAGGTTATATTGCAGGCCATAATATTATAAACGGAAATAAAAAGGAATTCAAAAATCCGCTAGTGCCATCGGTTGTTTTTACGAAGCCACAAATAGCTAGTGTTGGGTATTCTGAAGAAGAAGCCCAAAGTCGTTATAAAAATATTAAAGTTTTTAAAGGTGATGCTTCAGATTGGTATAACGCTAAAAAGGAACATGCAGAAGCCTATGCTTACAAAATATTAGTTAACGAACGTACCAATAAAATTGTTGGAGCGCATTTGTTGAGCTCACAAGCCAATGAAACTATCAATATTTTTGCGATGGCAATAAATGAAGGCTTAACTTTAAACGATTTTAAAAAACAGATATTTACCTATCCATCTTACACTAACGATTTAAAATCTATGCTGAAAGATGAGGACTAATTTATGGAAGACTTACTTCATAACATAAGCCAATGCACCCTCTGCAAAGCACATTTACCATTAGGGCCGAGACCTGTAGCTACAGCTCATTTAAATTCTAAAATCATAATTATTGGGCAAGCACCAGGAACAAAAGTGCATCAATCTGGGGTTTCTTGGGACGACCAAAGTGGAAAACGCTTAAGAGAATGGCTTAATGTCACAACAGAACAATTTTACAATACAGAAAACTTCGCCATTATTCCCATGGGATTTTGTTATCCAGGAAAAGGAAAAACAGGAGATTTACCACCAAGACCAGAATGTGCACCCCAATGGCACAAGCAATTATTAGAAAAGATGCCAAATGTGGAATTGATTATTTTAATAGGAGCTTACGCCCAAAAGTATTATTTAAAAGAAAACGCTAAACGAACGTTGACAGAAACTGTGGGAGACTATAAGTCTTATTTACCAACTTATTTTCCAATTCCGCATCCGTCACCAACAAATCGGTTTTGGAGGAGTAAAAATCCTTGGTTTGAAGAATTAGTAGTACCTGAGTTGCAGAAAAAGGTGAAATCAATACTTTTATAATGTTGAAAAAATAATTTTTGGTTTAATATTCTCAATTAAACAAATTAAAATAAGTCATTGCTTCTTGCGGATTAGCCTTTGCATCAACACGTTTTATTTCTTTTCCATCTTCATTTAATTCAAGTATAAACATGGTGTCATTTTCTTCTATCATTTGCAAGTATAAGTGAATTGTACCATCTTCATTATAAAATTTTGCAGTTTCATAATTGTCGTAATTAGAGGATACCATTTCGGAATAAATTTTGCCTTCAACAATTTTTTGCGTTATTGTTCTACTGTCTTTTATAAATCGCTGAGACACTATATTTCCTAATAAATCAAAATTTTGAGTTTCTATAGATTCACCATCTTCAATTATCGATTCGGACTGCACTTTACCATTTTCAAAATAAGAATATGTACTGCCAACCAAAATATTATTTTGATATGTTTTTTTACTATTTAAAACTCCATCTGGAAAATACATGAGCTCATCTCCATGCTTTTTACCATTTGAATATTGCGTATGCGAAAACATTTCTCCATTAGGATGAAACACAATATAATCTCCATTTAATAAGCCCTCTTTAAACTCAAATTCTTCCCATTTAGACATCTTATCACCAACAACGTAATAGCCATCCATAAATTTTCGAGTTTCATTTAGTTTATAATATTCTAATCCATTATAAACATTAATAGTATAGGCATCTCTTCCAATAAAAGTAAAAGAATCATCATTCTTATCCTTTTCAGAAGATTTACAACTTAATATACAAAAAGCATGTATTAAAAATAGAAAAGTAAGCTTACGTAATTTCATAATTAAATGTATTTAAATTAATACAGCGACCCATCATGCTTTCCAACAGAAAAGCCATGTTTCCCTAAATATTGATTCCCACTTTCAACGGCACCTTCCTCTATATTTGTTCCCATAGAATCATTCCAACGGTTCAAATAACCAAACAACGAAATCACACCTAACATTTCTACAATTTCACCCTCATCCCAGTATTTGTATAATCGTTTTTTGATATCGGCATCAACCGCATTTGGTACTTGCGACGCTGCCAAACTAAAATCTAAAGCAGCACGTTCTGCTTCTGAGAATGCTGAATGCGTTCTATAGTCCCAAATATGATCTAGCTGTTCTTGTTCTGCTCCATAACGTTCGGCTGCTCTAATCGCATGTGCTTGGCAATATCTGCAACCTGTTGCGTTACTACTCACCCAAGCAATCATACGTTTTAAGGCTGAGGTTACTCTGCCTTCATTGGCCATAACGGCTTTGTTTAAATTAATAAAGGCTTTAGATATTGCAGGTCTGCGTTGCATGGTTAGTACTGAGTTTGGACAAAACCCAAGGGTTTCATTAAAAAATTCTGCGAGTTCTTTTGTTTCTAAATCGTGTTCCGCAGACAAAGGAGTTACTAATGCCATAATTATTTTTTTAGTAGTATTTTTGAATGAACAAGATAATAGTTCTAATTATTAAACAGAAAAAATGGCAGATAAAATAACAACACATTGGAGAGGCAACATGACTTTTGAATCTGATAACCCAAGATGGTCATCTATAATGATGGATGCTTCCGAAGAATTTGGAGGTACTGGTTCAGGTATGGCACCTAAAGCCATGATGCTATCCTCTTTAGCAGGTTGCTCAGGTTTAGATGTCATTTTGACTTTAGATAAAATGAAAGTTGAAATCGATGATTTTAAAATTGAAGTTTCAGGTGAATTGACTGAAGAACATCCAAAAATTTATCATACGGTTGTAGTCGATTATCATTTTTATGGTTCAGATTTAAACGAAAAAAAATGTGAACGTGCCGTCAACTTATCGGTTGATAAATACTGTGGAGTGATGGAAATGTTTAGACAATTTGCAACCGTTGAAACTCATATTCATTATCATAATAAATAAGAATTAATTACGTCAGGTCGAGCGCAGTCGAGACCTCAAAATTCAAATTAAAATAACCTCTCGACTGCGCTCGAGAAGACATTAATTATGCGTTGGACACTTAAACCAAAACCCGAAGCCACTCAAGTGGCATTAATGAAAGAAGCACTTCAAGTCGATGATATTGTGGCGACATTATTGTTGCAACGTGGTATTGACACGTTTGATGCTGCTAAAACATTTTTCAGGCCAAGTTTTAGTGAGCTTCACGATCCATTCTTAATGAAGGACATGAATAAAGCTGTTGAACGTATTGAAAAGGCAATCGATGCTGGTGAAAATATAATGGTTTATGGGGATTATGATGTTGATGGTACAACGTCCGTCGCTTTAATGTCTTCCTATTTAAAAACAAGAACAGATACTGTTGCCACTTACATTCCAGATCGATATGACGAAGGTTATGGTGTCTCTTTTAAAGGTATAGACTTTGCAGACGATAATGAGTTTTCACTAATTATAGCGCTCGATTGTGGTGTAAAAGCCATAGATAAAGTCGCTTATGCCAAAGAAAAAGGTATTGATTTTATAATCTGTGATCACCACAGACCTGGAGCTGAAATTCCAGATGCAGTAGCCGTTTTAGATCCTAAACGCGACGATTGTGAGTATCCTTTTAAAGAATTGTGTGGCTGTGGAGTAGGCTTTAAATTGATTACCGCTTTGGCTTCGAGACAAGGGCAAACCGTTGAGGATTTAACGGAATATCTCGATTTAGTAGCGACTGCCATCGGAGCGGATATTGTTCCAATTGTAGATGAAAATAGAGCCTTGGCTTATATGGGTTTACAGGTGATAAATACCAATCCAAGACCTGGAATGAAGGCCATCATTGCTGAAGTAAAAAAAGATATACTTACCATTACGGATGTTGTGTTCATCATTGCTCCACGAATTAATGCCGCAGGCCGTATGAAACACGGTAACCATGCGGTAACGCTTTTAACGGAAACGGATTTTAACCTAGCTGCAAAATATGCCGTAGAAATCGACAATTTTAATACAGACCGTCGTGAAACTGATAAACGTATCACGGAAGAAGCCTTAGTTCAACTTGAAGAGAATAACGAGCAACAGGGATTTACCACAGTTGTTTATGATGAATCATGGCACAAAGGAGTGATTGGTATTGTAGCATCACGTTTAATTGAAACGTACTACAGACCAACATTAGTATTTACTAAAAGTGGAGATAAGCTAGCGGCTTCGGCACGTTCAGTTTCGGGATTTGATGTTTATAATGCATTAGAAGCCTGTAGCGAACACATTGAACAATTTGGGGGTCACAAATATGCAGCTGGATTAACTTTAGATCCAAAAAATTACGAGGCTTTTAAAGCCAAATTTGAAAGTGTCGTTAAAGAAACCATCGATCCAAAATTATTAACTCGCGAACTCAAAATTGATTTGGATATAGAGTTGGGAGAAATCAATGATAAATTAATGCGAATTCTTAAACAATTTGCACCATTTGGCCCAGGCAATATGTCACCTACTTTTATGTCTCAAAACCTTAAAGATACAGGCTGGGGCAAATGCGTCGGTGAAGATGATAAGCATATTAGACTTACGGCAACACAATCTTTTAACGATAAAATTGTTTGTATTGGTTTCGGTTTAGGCGATAAAATTGATATCATAAAAGGTAAAAGACCGTTTAGTGCTGCCTACGCTATTGACGAAAACCATTGGAATGGCAATGTGAGTTTACAGTTAAAGCTGAAGGATATTAAAGCATAATGAATCCTACAAGGTTTCAAAAACCTTGTAGGTATAAAATATAATTGATTATTTCTCCGTTGCGTTTGTATGAAACAACCAATCGTATTGCTCTTACTTTTTTGTGGCTTTATTTCCATAGGTCAAAACTTAGTACTCAACCCCAGTTTTGAGGATCACAGAACAAAACATTGCATTTCAATTTTAGGAGGTTTTAAAATTCATATTACAAATTGGTCTATACCAAATTATGGATCAACAGATTTTTTTGACACCTGCGAAGCGACTATGGGAGGTAGAAACTATAATGGGTTTCAAGAAGCTAAAGCAGGAACAACTTATGCTGGAATGTATTTGTTTACAGACAAAAACTACAGAGAATATGTTCAAGGAGAACTTTCTAAAACATTAATAAAAGGAAAGACATACACAATGACTTTTTATTTGAGTTTAGCAGATAAATCGTCTTATGCTTTAAAGGATATTCAAGTTTTAATTACGGAAGAAAAATTAAAACCTTGTCATCATTCTAATGCTTGTGATAAGGCTATTAAACCATCTAAAGCGACTGAAGGAAAGTTTAAAATGTATTCAAATCCTGATAATATTTATTTGTCTAATAAAGAGTCTTGGATGGCATATACTTTCGAATTTACAGCCGAAGGTTATGAGAATTACTTTTCTATTGGTAATTTTTATAGAAATGCTAAAACAAAAAAAGAAGATGTATTATCTAATAGTCCTTTTTTGTTTTCTTATTACTATATCGATGACATTTCAATTGAACCTTCAGAAAAAGGCGAAGTGAACGTCAAAAAAGATACATTCAAAACGGTTAAAGCACCCATTATTAAAACTAATGAGACGTACACCTTCATAAATGTCTTATTTGACTTTGATAAAGCCCAATTATTAGCTATTTCAAAAGAAGAACTTAATCAACTTTATAAACATCTAGAACTTAACCCTATGTTAAACGTTGAAATTTATGGTCACACAGATAGCATCGGTTTAGAAACTAGAAATCAAGAATTATCAGAACAGCGAGCCAAAGCGGTGGCAGATTATTTAATTGAAAAGGGTTTGGAACTAACTCGAATTACATCCTTTGGCTTTGGAAGTACACAACCGATTTCAACTAATGACACAGAGGAAGGACGACAATTAAATAGACGTGTTGCTTTTAAGTTAATACAAAAGTAAAATAAGATCTTTGCTTATTATACATTTGTATTGAATCAATTGCAGACCTGCTAGTCTCATAATTTTAAATTAAAGTGGCAAAAAACGATCCATACGCAGCATTAAGAATTAAAGAATTCAACATTTTTTTACTAGTTAGATTTGCCTTGGTTTTTGGTTGGTCTATGCAGTTTATTGTTATCGAATGGCAGGTTTATTCGTTAACTAATGATAAATTGAGCCTTGGCATCATTGGGCTGTGTGAATTTTTACCAGCATTTTTATTAGCACCTTTTGCAGGCCATATTGTTGACAAAAAAGAAAAGCGAAACTTGTTTACGCTTTGCATTGCCTTATTCTCATTAATAAGTTTTGGATTGTTTTGGCTCACTTCAGAGGCCATTGAAAACTCTTGGACAGTCAACTATATTCTATATGGCATCTATAGTTTAGTGTTTTTTGGTGGTGTTTTAAGAGCCTTCTTTGGGCCCACTATTTTCTCGCTTATAGCCTTAATTGTACCAAAAAGAATATATCCCAATGCAGCCACTTGGAGTAGTAGTACTTGGAAAGGCGCTAATGTATTTGGAGCACTTTGTGGCGGATTTTTAATCGCATGGATTGGTGTGCATCATACGCTTGGTATTATATTTTCATTAGTGATGCTGTCTTTAATAGTAGTCTTTGGTATAAAAAAGAAACCTGTTCTAAATAAAAAAACAAATGAATCGGTGATAGACAGTCTAAAGGTTGGACTCAATTTTGTGTTTAGTGATAAAGTTGTTTTAGGAGCACTCACCTTAGATATGATTGCTGTTTTATTTGGTGGTGCTGTGGCCATATTTGCTGTATTTGCAAAAGATGTATTAGACGCAGGGCCAAAAGGTTTTGGATATTTAAATGCTGCCCTTTCTTCGGGAAGTATTATTACGATGGTGGCAACAACCTATTTACCAATCACAAGAAACACAGGGAAAAAACTACTGATTTCAGTATTTGGTTTTGGAGTATGTATGATAATTTTTGGGGCTTCTAAAGTGTTATGGTTGAGTCTTGTTGCGCTATTTTTATCTGGAGTTTGCGATGGTGTATCGATGGTGATTCGCCAAACCATTCTTCAACTTAAAACGCCTGATGACATGAGAGGACGTGTCGGAGCTGTTAATTCCATGTTTGTTGGGTCTTCTAATGAGCTTGGTGCGCTTGAAAGTGGAGTCGCCGCGAAACTATTTGGCGCACCATTAGCCGTTATACTCGGAGGTACTGTGACTCTTATTACGGTAGCAACAATGAGTTTTAAAAATGTATCGTTACGAGAATTAGATCTCACTAAAGATATTGAGGAGCATGAAAAAGAATAGTGGAAGTAGCTTAATATGTCTTCAATTCAAAATTTTCACCGTCAAAAACTCCGTAGGTATAATACTGAATCCAATCGCCTAAGTTGATATACTTAGAGGTTTCATTTAGTTGAATTTCTAGAGGTAAGTGTCTATGACCAAACACAAAGAAATCGCTGTGTTTCTCTTTAAGTTTACGTTTACAATACGCCACTAACCATTCATTATCTTCACCTAAGAATTTAGCATCATCATCTCCAGAAATCATTTTGTTTTTTACCGACATGTATTGACCGATTTTAACGCCAATATCGGGATGCATCCATTTAAATAACCACTGAAAGAAAGGATTGGTAAACACTTTTTTCATGCGTTTGTAGCCTTTATCTCCAGGCCCTAAACCATCACCATGACCAATAAAAACTGAGGTCTTATTAAATGTAAATTCTTGTGGTTTATGATACACAGGAATACCTAGTTCTTCTTCAAAATACCCATTCATCCATAAGTCATGGTTACCCACAAAATAATGAATCGGAATTCCAGAATCACTAATTTCAGCGAGTTTCCCTAAAGTTCTTGTAAATCCTTTTGGCACCACCGTTTTATATTCGAACCAAAAATCAAATAAATCTCCCATGAGAAAAATGGCAGCAGCATCATGCTTGATGTCATCTAACCAAGCGACGAATTTTTTTTCTCGAGGTCGAGAGGCTTCATTAGTTGGAGCTCCCAAATGATTATCTGAAGCGAAATAGATTTTTTTTCCTTCTGCGATGTGTATGTCGTTCGATTTAGTCATTATCACTAGCAAACCATTCAGCGAATGAAGACGCTGTTTCAGAAAGCTTTAAAGAATGTAATTTTATGTTATTAGGCAAACGTTGTTTAATTTTTTCAGCAAAATCAATCACCATCATTTCACTTGTTGGCTGATAATCGACTAATAAGACATTATGATCTCTAGCTTGTAACTCTTTTGCCAATTCTACATGAGGTGTATTTTTGTTAAACACCGTCGCATGGTCAAAAACATCAACAATTTCTTCCTTCACAATTTTCTTTAAGTCGCCAAAATCGATAACCATGCCATATTTTACGTTAGAAGCATCTGAAATGGGTGTTCCAATTACAGTGACATGTAAATTATAACTATGGCCATGTACATTTTTACACTTGCCATCATAGCCATAAAGTGCGTGACCTGTTTCAAAAGAAAACTGTTTTGTAATGCGAATTTTACTCATGCGATTTTAAATTATACTGCAAAGATATTATAATTGAACTCATCTTGACTTTTTGTTTTTAACCGAAAAAGAAACTTGTTCAGATGACGCTATTTTTGAAAGACATAGCACCGCTACGTGTAAGAAAATAGATGAAATATGAGCAAATTTAACTCATTTTTTAGGATAAAGAAAAAGTGATGATGAGTTCTTTGTAAAAGGAATAGCTTTTTAGATTACATTTACGCACTTTTTTTAATTTTTTTTAGAAACATGTTGATGTCAAATTTTTCCAGAAGTCAAGGTGAGTAGCCTTTTTGAAGCTATTCCGTTTGTTGAAAATCCGCTCTATGAGCGTATTATTTCAGACATTTCATCTCAAAAATATAGTATTGTTGATGATTTTTTTTCAGAAGATGAGGTCATTGCTTTACGACATTCCTTGCTTTTAAAGTATGAAGAAGATACGTTTAAGAAATCGGCTATTGGTAATAAAACCAATGAGCACGTTAAAAAAACGGTACGTGGTGATATTATTCTTTGGATAGATGAAAACATTATCAATTCTGCTGAACAATTATTCTTCAATAAAATCAATGATTTAAAAGACTATCTCAACCGTACCTGTTTCCTTGGCATTAACTTGAAAGAATTTCATTATGCTATTTATCCTAAGGACACCTTTTACAAACGACATTTAGATACGTTCCAAAATGATGATAGACGTAAATTATCGTTTGTCTGTTATTTAAATAGTGAAGACTGGCAACCTGAAAATGGAGGTGAGTTGGTCCTTTATTTAGACGGTGAAGACAAGGTTATTTATCCATTTCCTGGCAAAGTCGTTATTTTTGAAAGCCAAGAGTTAGAGCATGAAGTGAAGCCCGTAAACACACAAAGACTGAGTATTACAGGTTGGTTGAAAACGAGATAAACCTATAATATTAACGTCTTTTATATTTGTTGTAGAAAAAAATAATTATTAGTACTAATCCTAAAATAAGGAATAAGCCGTTTCCGCCTAAAAAGCCAAGAATATCCATACTATTCGTCTTTATATCTGTTTTTGTTATATCTATAAATTGCAAAAGCGATAAGAACTAGCACCACAAAAGGTAAGAGTGTGCCAATAAAGACTCCGATGCTATAACTGCTGTCAGGAGCATTCTTAATTTTTTCGTCTATATCAACGTTTTGTAATACTGTTATTAATAAGCTCATTATAGAAAATAAATTACGAATCAAATTTAAGCGTTTTGTGCTAGCGAATTAAATGTTTTTCTAAATTTTATAATTAATGGTAAACCACGAGCAATCATCCAAAATGTAAAGGCGATAAAAATACCATATAGCTTATAATCTAAATGGTCTGTCACTATTATGATAGGAATAAAAACGACTAGCGTTGAAAACAATAGTACATTTCTAAGGTATTTCATTTCTCCTAAACCTTTAAAAACACCATCAAAAATAAAAGCTAAGGCACATAAGGGTTGCATCGCTAGAACAATCCAAAATACGTGGTAAAATTCAGATAACACCGCTTGGTCATTGCTAAAAAGGTTTCCAATAGGATAGTAAAAAACAGCACCAATTACTCCAATAAAAAGTCCGACCAAAATGCCATATTTTATCAATTTACGGCTGAGTTCTAAGAGGCTTTTATAATCTTTCGCTCCCAGTAATTTTCCCGATAAAATATTGCCAGCACTAGCATAACCATCAATAAGAAAAGCACCCAAAAACCATAGATTAATCGCAATAGTATACGCAGCAATATAATTTTCACCATATTTTGTAGCAAAACTAGTTCCGAAATACAAGGCGATATTTAAGGCGATGGTTCTTATAAACAAATTAAGAATCATGAGTGTAAAGCGTTTCATTTCTGGATTAAAAGGTAGTTTTACTAGCAACGGAATATCTGTTTTTTTAAGTAGATAATAAGCTGATAGTAACGCCATAATAAGTTGTGCAAAAACACTAGCATAAGCAGCACCTTTAATGTGCATGGCAGGTATAACACTTTCAATACCATAAACAAAAACAAAGTCTAGAACAATATTCGCCAATGCTCCAGAAATAGCAATCAGCATGGGATAGTACGTGTTTTGAAGTCCTCTAAAGGTTCCAAAAACAGCTATAGTAAATAATGTAAACGGAAAGCCAAAAACGCGTATTTGATAATAATCGACACTAAAATTTAAGATAGCATCCGAAGCATTATAAAGTTTAAAAATTTGTGAAGCCAATGGATAAGTTACAGCTATAATCATGAGGCTAAGTGTGGTAATTACAAAAATAGCTTGAGCAGGTAAATTTTTAACGGCTTCCACATTTCCAGCACCTAAGTACTGTGAAATAATAGACGAAATAGCACTTCGGGTTTGACCTAACACCCAAATTAACATCGATAAAAATGTGGTTACAATTCCTACGGCAGCTAAAGACGTTGTAGCGTTCTGTTCCATATTGCCAATGATAGCGGCATCCGTTAAGGATAAAATAGGTTCGGACACTCCCGAAATTAAAGCGGGAATCGCCAATTTATTAATCTGTTTTAATGTTATAGATGCACTCACAATACCAATTCGTAACAATAAAAAGGAAACTCACTTTGCTTTGGAAAGTAAATATCTCCTAATCGTTTATAACCGCGAAGTTCGTAAAACTTTTGGTTTCTTTTGTTCTGTGAAAAGGTATCTAAGCGAATAGAACTATAGTTATTGTCTATAGCATAGCGTTCTGCATAGCTCATGAGTTGCTGCGCATAACCTTTGCCTTGTAATTCTGGGTGAATGGCCAACCGGTGTATATAAAGGTTATTTTCATTTCCTGTAAACCATTTAACCGTTTTATATTCTGAATCCATTAGTGTAGAAATCACAATGCAACCTATAATAACCTTATCTAACGCTAAAACATAAAGCTCGTTACGCTTTATATCATTTTGAAAAGCAGATATATTTGGATAATCGTCGTTCCATTGAAAAACACCATTAGAAATCATAGATTCAGCACAAGCTTTTGTAATTTCTAAAATTATTTTTATATCCTTTTCTTTTGCTAAACGAATCATTATAATGCTTATTTTTGATTATCAAAAATAAGATAATTTGGGGATGTAGCTCAGTTGGCTAGAGTGCTTGACTGGCAGTCAAGAGGTCGTCGGTTCGAGCCCGATCTTCTCCACCATTAAAATGTGAGGTTTCAGAGTTTTTAACTTTGAAACCTTTTTTTATATTCAATATTAGAATTTTCTAAAAATCAGCTATTCCAAAGCAAATCTTAACTTTTTATACGCCTATTGGTCGTAATAGTGTTGAGCAAGAAAATACATATAATGGAGATATTAAATAAACTATATCCTCATGGAAGATGATTAAAAGGCTAATGTTAGTCTTGGTTGAAAACCGGATTAAAATATCGTTTAAAATCGTTTTTTATCGTTAAAATGTAAATGTCTCATTTTTTTTGTATGTTTGCAGAAGTCTAATGCCCCTACATGAAACAAATTCTACTACTGATAACCTACTTATTAGCATGTAACTCGTATGCTCAAAAACCAGCTTTCGACCCTGAAAGTTCAACTGGTCAATTATTTCAATATTCTGAATATGTCGATGTAGATAAAACGATCTACACAATAGAGGATATTTTAGCTAATGATCTATTAACCTATAAAAATTTAGAATCTGCTAACCATGATTTTGGTTTTACTTCAGATAATTATTGGGTTCGATTTGCATTAAAAAACAGTTCGAATACAGATAAAACCTATTATTTTGAAACAGGTAGGCCAGTTACTGATATTATCAATTTGTATGAGATAAATACAAATATAATAAAATATCAAAATGGAGATCAAAACGCGTTTGCTGCGCGTAATGTTGAACATAGACAAATTGTTTTTAAATTAACGCTTCAAGCGCATAGTGAACAATTATATTTTATGGAAATATCTAGTGATGGAGAAGCTATAAACCTCCCACTTACGTTATATAATGAGTCCTCATTTTTTATTTCAAACTACAAGCAGCAATTATTCTTAGGTCTTTTTTATGGTGTTCTGCTTTTAGCAGGTTTTATTTACCTCATTTTTTATAATAGCTTAAAAAACAAAACCTTCTTATACTATGGTATTTATGTGTTTTCTATTGCCTTAATGCAAGCCGCTTTAGACGGTTTTATTTACCAATACGTATTTCCAAATGGTGGATTCTTTAATAGTAGAATGGTACTAATTACAGCAATTTCATCTAATTTCTTTTTACTTAAATATTGCGAACATTTTTTAAAAACAAACTTCAACTTACCACATTATAAAAAAGCATACAATGCTATTTATATCAGTTTAACAGTTTCATTTGTAATGATTTTTATTAGCCCAAAGGCTTTAGAACTCGCTTATCCAATTTGTAACCTAAACGGCTTATTTAGTTTAATACTTATTTTAACTACAGTGTTTACAATGTGGTATAAACGTATTTCTGTAGATATCTATTTCAGTCTAGGGGTAATGTTTTTAGTTGCAGGGTTACTTGGATTTGTAATGAATAATTTAGGCCTTTTACCAAGCAATTTCTATACATTAAATAGTTCTAAGTTTGGTTCAGGAATAGAAGTAGTTCTATTATCATTATCAATGACAAAACTTATAAAAAAATTAAGAAAAGATAATGAAAAAGCGCAAGCATTAGCACTAAAAAAGTCCGAAGAAATTAGTGAGCTTAAAACATATTTTATGTCTAATATTAGTCATGAATTGAGAACTCCTATAAATGCCATTATGGGAATGGCAGAATCTGCACTTTCAGACAATAATAATATTAATGAGAATAAAGATAAATTTCAAATTATTAAAAATGCTTCATTGAGTTTACTGAGTAATGTAAATGATATTTTAGATTTTGAAAGAATAGAGAAAAATCAACTTCACCTAAATAAAGAAGAATTTAATCCAAAGTTAATTTTAAAAGAGATTAGTAATAATTGGAAGTTTGAAGCAAATAAAAAAGAATTAAATTATAGTTTTCAAATGGATTCTGAAATACCAACAAAAGTGAGTGGTGATCCAGAACGTTTTACTCAAATAATAAATAATGTATTAGCGAATGCTGTGAAATTCACAAATGAAGGTTATGTACATTTAAAGTTAAAGTGCTTAACACAGCCTAACGATATTTCACGATTTTATTTTCAAATTTCGGACTCGGGTGTTGGCATGGACCAAGAAAGTAAAGCACATATTTTCGATAGTTTTAATCAAATGCGTTTAAATAACAAACGCCAATTTGGAGGAATCGGTCTTGGTCTTACTATTTCAAAACATTTAATTACTTTATTTAATGGGAAATTACAAGTTGAAAGTATTGCTAATAAAGGTACTGATGTCTTTATTGAAATTCCGCTTAAAAAAGTCGTAAGTGCTTTATCTGACAAGAAATCTAATGTGATTAACACCACAGATTCACCTGTAGAAATCCTTGTAGTTGAAGATAATAAGCTTAATCAATTAGTAATGCAAAAGTTGTTGAGTAACTATCCCAATGCTAGCATTACAATTGCAGAAAATGGAAAACAAGCGATTGTAGCACTTAAAACTAAAGCTTACAACCTTGTGTTAATGGATTTACAAATGCCTATTATGAATGGTTACGAAGCAACTGCGATCATAAGAAGTGGCGACTTAGGCGAGTTAAATAATAACATCCCTATAATTGCCGTTACTGCAGATGCTACAGATGCAACAAAGCAGCGTGTTTTACGATTAGGCATGAACGATTATATGACTAAACCTGTGAAGAAAGAGTTACTTTTTGAAAAAATGAATGCGTGTATTAATACACATAATCTAAACGTCGCTTAAAAAGCTTTATTTTAAAAATGATACTATCAAATCACAAACCTCATACAGTTCATTTGAAAGCTCATTTTTATGCCAAGGATGTTTAGTATTAAAAACATGATCTGCATCGTCAACTATCTTAAATTCACTGTTAGGATTCCATGTATGTAAAGCTTCGGCCTCACTAATCTTCACAGAAGTATCTTTAGAACCATGTATAATTAAATGTGGAATGGTTAACCGTTTTTCTGCCGATGCAATATGAAGCCGATTTTCATTGGCTTTAAAATCTTCGTAAAACTGATAGTAATGTGGCATTTGTTGTTTCGTTCTGCCATTTACAACATACTTAACACCATCTTCTTTCCACTGTTTAATTTCATTTTCTGTACCGAATCGATTTCCAAAATCACTTACACTTGCTAAAGTAATAAGTTTTGTAATCCGTGGGTCTTCAGAAGCTTTAAGAATAGTTATGCCACCACCTCGACTGTGACCAATTAAACATATCTTGTTGCTGTTTATATTTGAATTTGATTCAAAACGATTTTGAGCCCAAGTAATAACGTCTTCTAAATCATCCAATTCTTTGGTATAATTATTATGTCCAAAAGCCTCCAAATCTGGAAAATCAATCGGGTTTTCCATAGTGCCACCGTTATGCGAAAAGTTGAATTTAATGACACAAAATCCAGCTGCTGCAATATGTTCTGCCATTAAGTTCCAAGCACCCCAATCTTTGTAGCCCTTATAGCCATGACAAAATATAACGATGGGCTGATTGGTTTTCAATTCATCATAAAACACATCAATTAAGATGGGCTTTTTACCGTCTCTTTCTAAAATTATGTTTTTATCAATTATCATTAGTCGAGTTCTTTTTCAATAAAATTAAGCTTTGGATTACAGATTTCTGTAATCAATTTTTTGAGTTCTATTTCAAAATTATCTAAAGTTTCATTGGTGATCAATTGATCTTTTGTTCTGGAATGTGATGATGGTTTTTTACCAAATTTTAAAAAGCCTTCATTTAGATTTTTAAATGAAATAATTCCGGCTTCTATCGGCAATTGTATGCGGTTATTTTGTCGCATCATATACGCGTAACATAAAATCTGAAAAGGCTTACTGTACTTAATGTAGTCGGTAGTGATATCTTCCCAATCGACTATTTCAACCTTATTCTGTTCGACTTTGCCAGACTTATAATCTATAACGCGCACCACACCATCAAACATATCAACTCTATCTACTTTACCTTTTAGTTTAATCGGAAAATCTAATCCGTCTATGGCAATATCTATTCTTTCATCTGATTCTATTGATAAAATTTTTATTTCATGACCCTGATTAAGGCTTTCTATTTCTAAATTTAAGAAATTTGAAATATAACGCTGGGCAATTTCAAAAATGATGAGATTTTTTCCACTCGAAAAACCTCCTTTATTATAGAGGTCTTCAAAATGTTTAGTTACCATTGCCTTCGTACGGTTTTTAAAATCTTTAAGATGTTCAACAGTTAAAAAAACACCTTCCAAAGGTTTATAAAAATCCTCTAAGGAATTATGAATAACGGAACCTAAGGTATTGGCTGCAATATTTTCCTCAACCTCTTCAAACGCTTTGATCCCTAATATTTTTTCATAATAAAAATCTATCGGGTTTCTAATGTAATTGGTTAAGGACGATGGCGAATACCCTTTGCCAGACATAACTTTTATTTGTTCAATAACCGAAGGTGTTTTAATTATTTCGGTTAGCTTTTGTTCTATAATTGGAACATTGGGAGATACAACAGTTGTTCTTATATTATGAATACCTTCCACTTCTAATTGCGTTAAAAACCGACTTTTTTCTCCTCCTTTTAAAGCATCTATTTCGGTGTTGTATAAAATGTATACGTTTTTGGCGCGTTGTAAAAGCCTATAAAAGTGATAGGTATAAACCGCATCTTTATCTTTAAACGTCGGGAGATTGTTTTCAATTTTAACATCGAAAGGTATAAAAGAATTGTTCGTCTTTCCTGATGGCAGAATACCTTCATTTACAGAACTAATAATAACGGTTTCAAAATCTAAAACACGTGATTCTAGCATACCCATGATTTGAAGACCTTCTAGTGGTTCACCTTTAAAATCTAAAGTTTCAGAACTCAATAATTCTTTGTAAATGGACTGTAAGGCTACAATGGAGCGAAGGTATTTGTAGGTGCTATTTAATTCTGATAATTGATTAAATAAGGTATTAAAACGAAATAAATATTCTAACTCTAAACTATGCTCTTGTTTGTTGCTATCATAATTCATTTTCATTTTTAAAATCAATTCAGCACAATGTTTCAACGCTACTTCTGTATGATCTTTCCAAGACGCAAACAATAATGCAACAAGCGATTTATGAGAAGGAGCAAGGTCTTGAAGTTCATTTTCAGTGATATAAACTAGATTATGTTTTTGTATGTACGCTACGACATCACTCGAGATATTATTAGTTTCTTCTGTATCAAACAAAGGAAAAACAGAAGGATGAGATAACAGACCAATGACATCTTTATAGTAGAATTTTTCAGGATTATTTTTATGAATATTAAATAGCTGTTCAAAAAACGACGCTAAGGGCACAAACTGTAATGGCAATCCCATAGTGACATTCAGCTTAGTGATATGATTAGGAATTGAATTTAAAACTGGAAGTAATAAATGCTCTTCACCTAAAACAACGGCTATACTAGATAAGTTCGTCTCCTTTTCTGTTAATTCCTCTAAGAGTTGACCAATGTACTTAGCTTGTCCGACTAATTTAGGGATTCCTATAGCCTGAATATTTTTTGGTTCACCGTAATGAGTTGTCACCCAATTAAACGGATGGGTTTGAAAGTAATTCCATTGTTTTCTATGCTGCCTTGTAAACCAGCCAGAATCATGTACATTATCATCAATAAATGCTTTATCAATATCCCAATAGATGTGGGCTAAATTATTTTTTAATAAGCCCTGAATGATTTGGGATTCAGCTGTATTTAAGGCATTAAATCCTAAGAAAATATGCGTCTTACCGTTACAGTTATCTATATAAGACTCTAAGTTATCTACAGCCTCTCTATAAATCAAACCTTGGTAACCTTGCTTAGATTGAATTAAGCGCTCTGTAAACGATGAATAATAATTTTTAAGCTGTTTCCAGAACTTTAAATGATTTTTAATAAGTTCTGTTTGATTGGGATCTAACGACCAATGATGAAGCTCTTTTATGGCACTTAAGTAATCAAATATATGCTCTTGCGGTATGAGATAGCGATCAATCTCATTAAAGTCTTGCAATAAGATTTGAGCCCACTTAGAAAATGATTCAAAGGGTTCCTGTTCGTCTTCATTAGTTAACGCTTTATACGTTTCGTAAAGCCTAAATAATAAATCTGTATTGGGTAAATTTTGAAGGCCTGATAATTCTTCAACAAATTCCTCACTACTGAGTATCTGAGGTGCAAATATAGGTTGGTCTATTAATGTAGAAAGGTGGTGCTTAAGAAAAACACCAGCACGTTTACTTGGGAGAATAAAATGTAAATCTTCTAGTTTTAAGCCTTTGTTTTGAAGATCTACGAGAACCGATTTTATAAAACTTATCATTCTATAAAAATAAAAAACGCCCCGAATATCGGAGCGTTTTTTTAATATATTTTAGATGTGATTAGTTTTTCAACTTCACCTCTACACGTCTGTTTTCTTTTTTACCAGCTCTTGTACTGTTACTAGCGATAGGATTTGACTCACCGAAACCAGCAGCTGTTAATCTGTCTGCACTAATTCCATTAGCGATTAAATAATCTCTAACTGCATTTGCACGTCTTTCAGATAATGCTTGGTTCATTGATTTAGATCCATCAGAATCAGTATGACCTTCTAAAGAGAAGTTAGCCTGTGGGTATTCTTTAAAGATTGACACCATAGATTGTAATACTTGATCAGTTTGTTTCTGGAAAGTTGCCTTACCTGAGTTAAATAAGATTGATCTAGCATATTCGTTTAAAGTTTCCATAACAGGAGCTGTTGGCTTAACTTCAGGACAACCATTGTTTGCCGCAGTACCAACTTCGTTAGGACATTTATCATCTTTGTCTAATATACCATCACCATCAGTATCTGGCCAAGGACATCCACTGTTTGCAGCAGGACCTGCTTCGTTAGGACAGTTATCGCTTGAATCAGCAACACCATCACCATCAGCATCTGGACAACCAGCTAAAGTTTTTAAACCCGCAACATCAGGACAGTTATCATCTTTATCCATTACACCGTCACCATCAGAATCAGGACAACCGTTAAATTCAGCTAAACCAGCCGTATTAGGACAATCATCTTTTGAATCTTGGATACCATCGTTATCAGAATCTGGACAACCATTGAAGATCTCTAAACCAGCTTCTTCAGGACAAGCATCATCTTGATCGTATATACCATCTCCGTCAGTATCAGTACCACCAAACTTGAAAGTAACACCTATTGAATGTTGAAAGTGTGTTGGCAAGTAATCTTCGAAAGAATGCTTATAAGTAGATTGAATATCTAATCCTAACTTTTCAGTGAACCAAACTTTAAAACCTAAAGTTCCGTTTACAGTTCCAGCTCCGATGTCATCAACCCAAGTATAACCACCACCAACACCTAAATAAGGGTCAAATGTTTTAGAGTTAATGATGTCCATAAAGCTATAAGAAACTCTACCATCTAAACCGTAATACGTTAAATCATCAACTTTGTTAGTTGATTCTTCACCTGTCATAGGATCAAAATTAGAACCAAATTTATCTATTCTGTTAAGAGAACCTTTTGCAGTAAATATAAAACCGTCACTAAGGTATCTAGATACAGAAAGTGTTGAAACTGAAGGAAGGATATTCCAATGATCTGATACATTGAAGTATTCGTCAAAATACTCTCCTTGAGGTGTGTCTTCTCCTACTGGGTAAAAGTCAACTGCGTTGGCTCCAAAACCAAGGGCCCATGGATTGTTCTTGTCTTGTGCATTAGATGTGCTAAAACTTGCGATAAGCACTGCGACAAAAAATAATCTGCTAAGATTTTTCATATTCTAATTAATTTTAATTTTAAGTGTTAATTGTGGCAAAAATAAGATGTTAAATTTTATTAACAAAGACAAATATATAAAAATATTGGGAAATTGCCCTAAAATAGAGCGATTGAGTTAAATTTATAACGGTTTCAGATAACATTTAGTTCTTTCCCAACTTTGATAAAGGCAGCTATGGCTTTATCAAGTTGGCTTTGATCGTGAGCAGCAGAGAGTTGCACTCTAATTCGGGCTTTATCTTTAGGCACCACAGGGAAGAAAAATCCTATCACATAAATCCCTTCTTCTAAGAGCTTATTCGCCATGGTTTGAGATAGTTTGGCATCATACAACATCACAGGTACAATAGCAGAGTCGCCATCCACAATATCAAACCCGGCTTCCTTCATACCTTTTTTGAAGTATTTAGTGTTCCAATCTACTTTATCTCTTAAGCTTGTGTCATTTTTGAGCATATCAAACACTTTTATTGAGGCCCCAACGATTGCAGGTGCTAAAGAGTTAGAGAACAAATAAGGTCTGGAACGTTGACGCAACAATTCAACAATCTCTTTTTTAGCCGTAGTGTAACCTCCCATGGCACCACCTAAGGCCTTTCCTAAAGTTCCGGTAATGATATCTATTCTTCCAAGAACACCTTTTTCTTCAAGGGTTCCAATACCTGTTTCCCCTATAAATCCTGTGGCATGACATTCATCAATCATCACCATAGCATCATATTTATCTGCCAAATCACAGATTTCATCTAAAGGGGCAACTAAACCATCCATAGAAAACACACCATCAGTTACTATGATTTTATAACGCGCTCCATTGGCATTGGCTTCAATTAATTGTGTTTCCAAATCTGCCATGTCATTATTTTGGTAACGATATCTTGCCGCTTTACATAGACGTACTCCATCGATTATTGAAGCGTGATTTAGAGAATCTGAAATGATCGCATCTTCTTTGGTTAATAGCGGTTCAAAAACACCTCCATTCGCATCAAAAGCAGCTGCATATAGGATGGTATCTTCCGTTCCGTAGAAATCAGCAATTTTTTGTTCTAGTTCTTTATGAATATCCTGCGTACCGCATATAAAACGGACCGAAGACATCCCAAAACCATGTGTATCCATTGTGTCTTTTGCTGCTTGAATAACATCGGGATGCGAGGATAACCCCAAATAATTATTAGCACAGAAGTTTAAAACTTTCTGACCCGTATTAAGGGTTATTTCTGCCCCTTGAGGTGATGTTATAATGCGTTCTTCTTTAAAAAGTCCAGCGTCTTTTATCGCTTCTATTTCTTGTTGTAAATGATTTTTTATATCTCCGTACATTGTGTTTGGTTTTGAATATGAAACAAAGATACTATGAAAAATTAGACTTCAAGAACTTGAATTATGTCATTTATATAAACTAGTAATTTATGCGTCACGTTTAAATTCATCTGATTTAAAACAGCCTCATAAGCATTAAGTTGATTCGCATGAGATTCTTTAGCTTCACCTGTTTTATAATCAATAATAATCGCTTCGTTTTTTGAATTTATATTCAGCCGGTCTGGTCTTAACAGTTGACCAGAACTTGTGATAATATCACGTTCATTATAAATCTTGAAATCACTAGTATAATACATCTTTAACTTTGGATGATCCAAAACATCTCGAACTAATACTTTGAGAGCATCCTCATTAGCTTTAGTTACCTCTCCTGATATCAACAACTCATTAAACGCAAAATCAAGATCGTCACTCGTTTTAATTTTAGACAACAGCAAATGGACTAAATTTCCGCGTTCAATAGCGGCTTCTTGTTGCGTATCCCACAGCAATCCAGATTTCGTTACTACGTTTAAATTATGAGCTTCTTTGGGGACAGAAATTAATTTTAATGGACGTGTAGTAATTTCCTTTTCTGAACTATTTTCGTTTGGTTTCAAATTTCCAAAACTATAATTAAGTTGGCTGTCTGTCCACTTATTTTGGTGCTGCAAGTACTTTATAAACATACCAGCATAGGTATTCTCATTCACCACACCTTTAGAACTCACATCTTTTTTTGAAATAATATACAACTGCTCAACCGCTCGTGTTAAAACCACATAAAGTAAATTAATATTATCTAATTCTAATTGCGATTGGTGCGTGTTATAAATAAGCGTTCCTGTATCTCCAAAATGCTCAACGTCCTTATTATAATTAAGTAGTAAGGTGTTAAAAGTACTGTGCTTTTCAGCTTCAACAGGAAACCACACTTTTGGTTCTAACTCTCTATAAATATTAAGATCTGCATAAGGAAATATCACCACTGGAAATTCTAAACCTTTCGACTTATGAATGGTCATAATCTGAACAGCATTCATATTTTCTGGCGTCACCACACTTAAATTATCTTCTTTCTTTTCAAAATAATTGACAAACGCGGCAACATCTGCATTTTGCTTTTGCGTGAACTCTAAAACCACATCTAAATAAAACTGAAGGTAAGCATCCGATGATTCATTAAGATTAAAGAGTCGCACTACATGTTCCACCAATTCGTATAGCGGCATTTGAAGACATTGATTCTTACTAATATATATATCCAATTGCTCTAATTCAGAAAACATATCATCAAGATTATTTCTCAGGTAGGTAACAAAAAACTGATGTTTATCTTCAATATGATGTTGTTCTGCCAAATACGAAAGCACCTCAACTTTTAGACTATCATTATTAGGCTGAACAAGCAGTCTTAAAAACGAATTTATAAAATTAACTTTATCAGAATTCTTTAAAAGTAAAGTTTCCGAAGACGTAATTTTAATGCCGTGTTCATTCAAATAATTGGCTATGGCAACACCTTCTTTTCGTTTTCTTACTAAAACACAAATATCATCTAAAGGAAACCCATTCTCTTGACATTCCTGTATCGTTTTTAATACTTGGTTCGCATATAACTCTTGACTATCATCCTCTTTCTGAATATCTAAAAAATTCAGATTTACATAACCCTCAGAACTATTATGCATTTTTTGGGTCGCCTTTTCATAAAGATCCGCATAAGCCGTTTCGCTAAAGGCGGTTTTACTTAGAAACTCAAAAAAGGAATTATTAAATTCAATAACTGCCTTAGAGCTTCGGTAATTGGTATCTAATGCTAACACCTCTGCTTCAAGCTGAAATGGATTTTCAATTTTATTATATAGTTTTATAAATTGTTCTGCTTCACCTCCTCGCCACCTGTAAATGGCTTGTTTAGCATCACCAACCAACATCGCAGAACCGCTAGCTTCAGACACTGCATTTTCTAATAATGGCACCAGATTTTCCCATTGCATTTTTGAGGTATCCTGAAACTCATCAATAAAATAATGTTTAAATTTTTCACCCAACCGTTCGTAAATAAAAGGTGTTGGTTGGTTTTTAATTTCTTTACTTATTATAGTGTTGAACTCTGAAATCAACATTTTATTCTGATCCGCTTTTAAAGCATCTAACTCATTTTTAATGGCGTTTAAAACAGACAATGGAGTGATGTTTCTATAGAATCCCTTTTTAAGTTTTATATCGAAAATAGTCGATTTCGAATCCGTAAAATATGCCGCTAATTGCGGCTGAATACTTTCTATAGTTGAAGCCACAATATCGGTAACACGTTTTGGATATATCGTTCCGTCTTCAATTAAATCGTTTTGCCAAGCCGCATCAAAACCAACGGAAAATTGACCATTACTTAATTTCTCAAAATGTTTAGGTAGCGAACTGCGATTAAAATCATTAAATTCTAAACCAGATTCTTCAATTAATGTTAAAGCTGTCTTTCCAGTCTCTATAATTGTATGTTCAAGCTGAAGGATGTCTTTAGATAGTTGCTGCTTGAGAACCTTAAAATCTTCAAGCGTTTTCTCTTTTAACGATTGAATGGCAAATAGGTCATTCTCATTAACTAATAATTTCGAAATCTTATTAAAATCATAACTGATATCCCAACTTTTATCATCGTCTGCTTTTTCTATCGCAAAATCAACAAGGACTTTGGTTAAGGTTTTATCACTTCCTGCTTTTGCAATTAAACTATCTACCGCTTCATTGAGGAGGCGTTCTTGATCGAGTTCGACTTCAAAATTTATAGGTAATTTTAAATCGTGAGCAAAAGTTCTAATCACACGATGTGTAAACCCATCAATGGTAGAAATATCAAAAGCACCATAATTATGAATAATATGTTTTAAGATGCGTTTTGATTTTGTGTGAAGTACTTCGGGTTCAATTCCTAATTCGTCACATATGGCTACAAACATAGGATGTGGCTCTGTCAAGCTTTTTTCCGAAGAAAAAGATTTAAGCATATCTATAATACGATCCTTCATTTCACCAACGGCTTTATTGGTAAACGTGATGGCCAAAATAGATTTGAATTGATCTAAACTTTTAGACTGAATAAGTATTTTTAAATAGGCTTTGGCTAGGGTAAATGTTTTGCCACTACCTGCAGAAGCATTGTATATTTTGAAAGCTGAATTTTGCAAGAGATAATTTTTATACCAAAATAGGGAATCTTAATAGTTTATTAAGAGAAAATCACAGACAAAATTGTAAATTTGAGTTGAGACAAATTATAAACCAATTAAAAACGAAAATATTATGGCTTTCGAATTACCGAAATTAAAATATGCTTATGATGCTTTAGAACCAAACATTGACGCTCGTACAATGGAAATTCACCACACTAAACATCACCAAGGCTACACAAATAAATTAAATGCAGCTATTGAAGGGTCTGACTTAGAAGGAAAAACGATTGAGAACATTCTTATTAACCTAGACATGGATAATAAAGCGGTAAGAAATAATGGTGGTGGTTTTTACAATCACTCGTTATTTTGGGACGTTATGAATCCTGAAGGAAAAGGGCGTTTATCTGGAGATTTGAAAGATGCTATTGAAGCAGAATTTGGATCTTTTGAAGCGTTTAAAGATGCTTTTTCTAAAGCTGCTGCTACACAATTTGGTTCTGGTTGGGCTTGGTTGTGTGTACATGAAGGAGGAAAAGTTGAAGTGTGTTCTACACCAAACCAAGACAATCCATTAATGCCAGGTGTAACTTGTGAAGGGACTCCAATATTAGGATTAGATGTTTGGGAACACGCCTACTACTTAAACTACCAAAACAGAAGACCAGATTATATTGAGGCATTTTTTAATGTGATTAACTGGAATGAAGTTGAGCGTCGTTATGCTGAAGCGAAATAAGTAAAAGTTTTATTTTTATACATTGAAAAATCTGAGCCTCTCACGAGACTCGGATTTTTTTATTTTGCAATTACTCTAATCTTCCAAGTGCGCTAAAAAACCTCGGTTATCACAAATTTATTTTCCCTAAATACAACCTTATCTCCTATCTTTTTTGACAGTAATAATTGTGCTATTGGTGTGGCTGCAGAAATAGCAAAATACGATGAATTAGCAATTGTATATTCTCCAGCACTTATAGCGATGAAATAATTAGCTTGCGTTGTTATTACAACACTTCCTAAAGCAACTTTACTATGGTTTGACTCCGTATTTACTTTTTGCAAGAGTTGCTTTTGTTTTTCAATTTCAGACAATTGATGTCCTGCTTTTTCCCGTTCTAATTGCAGCATTGCTCGTCCTGTTTCATGCTTATCTCCAGCACTACTTTTAGTTTCTGATTGTAAAGAATTTTGAATGTCTGATATTGTACTTTTAACGGTCAACAAACGGTTATCAATAAACTTTAAACACGCATTATATAGTTCTTCTTTTATCATCATTTTTGAGGATTTAGATCCAATTTCCCGTAGAACCGCATCTGTTTTACAATCCATGCTTTTCGCTTTTGAATATAAGCAGATGCTGGATTAGCACGATACGTTCTTGGATTGGGTAAAATGGCCACAATAGCAGCCGCTTCATATGCTGTTAAATTAGCTCCAGACTTATTAAACCAATGTTGTGATGCTGCTTCAACTCCATAAATACCGTTTCCCATTTCAATACTATTTAAATAGACTTCAAGAATACGTTCTTTACTCCAAATAGCTTCGATTAGAAATGTAAAATACACCTCTAAACTTTTTCGCAACCAACTGCGATCTGGCCATAAAAATACATTTTTAGCCGTTTGTTGGCTTATAGTGCTTCCTCCTCTAATTCGTTTACCTTCTTTATTGTGCTCATAGGCTTTTTCAATAGCTTCAATGTCAAAACCATTGTGCGCCATGAATTTCTGATCCTCACTGCAAATAACCGCTAATTGTATGTTTTTTGAAATTTCTTCAATGGGTACCCAATCGTGTTCCCAAACTTTGGTGTCCTTATCACTATCAACATAACGTAAAATCATTAACGGTGTAAAAGGAACTGGAACATATTTAAACACCACCACCATACCGACCGAAAGCACAATAAACCATAGAAAAAGTTTAACAAAAAGTCTAAAAATGCGTTTCATAAATTAATCTATTAAATCTGCTAATGATTTGCCAATACTACTGCCAATGGCAACTCCCATTCCGCCCAATCGCACTCCACAAAACACGTTATTGGAAACTTGTTTTACGATTGGTTTTTTCTGTTTACCGACTCCCATAATTCCGGACCATCGATGATCGATTTCAAAGGTAGTGTCTGGCAGAATGGTAGTTTTTAAAAGGTCTTCTAGTTTATTTTGAATTAATTCTGTTTCTCCAAATTCGGTAGTTTCCTCAGTTTTAAAATCAAGATTCCGTCCTCCACCCAACAAAATTCTATTATCAATATTTCTAAAATAATAATACCCTTCTTCTAAATGAAACGTGCCTTTAATAGGTAAGTTTTCAATAGGTTTCGTAATTAAAACTTGAGCTCTCGCTGGTTGAACTGTTGCGATATCTAACTGTTTCGCAAATCCGTTTGTAGCTATAAACAGTTTTTTTGTTGTAAATGTAAAGTGATTCGTTTTTAATTTTACTGTATCTACATGTTCTGAAAAGGACTCCACTATACAATGGTTTATTATTTTTATTCCTAACGATTGTACTTTGTTTAATAAGCTGTCCATCATTTTACCGGTATCAATCTGACCTTCAAAGGGGTTAAAACAGTATTTCGATTTTATATTTTTGAAACCAAAGTTATTTTCTTTGAATGCAAACACCTCGGTATTAAATAATGGATATAAAAATTGATTGATATCTTCAAGTTTTTCAACACATGACTTATACAGGGACTCATCCGAATCTAGGAATAACTCATAACCTCCTAAATTTTGATAATCTATAGCGTTATCTCCTAAAGTTTTTCGCAGCAGTTGAAGTCCGTCTATTCGTTTTTTTATTAATTCTAAAACCTCTATTTCAGAGTGGTGTTTTAAATCGTCTATGATTTCGCTTAAACTCCCAAAGCACGCAAAGCCGGCATTTTTAGTGCTAGCCCCTTGTGGGAGTATGCCTTTTTCGAGGATTAAAATCTTAGAATTTGGATAGCGATATTTTAATTGTAAGGCACAATTAAGCCCTACAATACCGCTTCCAACAATTGTGAAATCGATGCTAGTCAACCAACTTTTTATTTCCCAATACGATAAATTCATAGCACAAAAAAAGCTCCCAGTTTAGGAGCTTTTAAAGTAATAAAATATATTCTTATTCTACTATAATTTTCCTAGTCACTTTTTGCGTTCCATCTGTAATCGTTAATAAATAGACACCAGACTGCGCGTTATTAAGTTGTACGGTTTCTTCAAACCTACTCACATTATTATAGTCTTTAGTATAAATAGATCTACCTCTTATATCGTAGACAGCAATAGAAATATCCTCTCCAGATTTTGGATTAAATTGAATATTGAACTCTCCATTATTTGGATTAGGATAAATGCTTAACTGCTCAAATTCATTATCTTGAACCGACAATACAGCTTCAACCGAATTCTCACATACTTCTATGGTCACCGAGTTAATGGCACTAGTCGTATTATTTTCTGTGCTATCAAAAATATAAAATAGCCAATCTCCTTCGGAGTCGGTACCATCTACTGCAGACAAAGCGTCTTCTGGCACAACACTATCACCATTACTTAAGGTTGAACAATTAATTGCACCACCTTCATCGTCAAAAACTAAATTTGGATTGGCACTTCCTGAACACTCTTGAGAAGCTAATCTTATAAGAAATGAGCCCGAATATTCTGGGTGTCTAAATCCATATAATAAATCACCACTATTTGGGTGCGTAATATCTACAGATATATTTGCATCTGTCATAGTTAAGGACACCGGTATATTTAAGCCATAACCTGTGTAACTCCCAGTACTTTCTGGCACTGTAAGACCTCCAAAATCAAAGATGTAGCTTTCACATACATTAACCGTTTCATAAGCATAACTACCAATAGCAAAAAAAGAAGTGTTAAGATTAAAAAAGATATTTCCAGCACCTTCGACCATAATTCTGCATTTTGCTGCACTCACATCAGGCACCACAATGGAGTGAGAACCATCATTTGGTACATTAGAGGCTAAAACAGTATCATAGGTTACGCCTTCATCTGTAGAAAGAAGAATATTAACATTTGTGGCATTCACTCCGTTACCTGTTGTCCCTGCAACATTCCATGTTATAGTTTCTGTTTCACCTGGCGTCCAAACGATTTCACTGCCACTTTGCGATGTCACTGTAAACGGACCTGCTGCTGTAACGTTAGTAATGGTCATTTGGTCTGAATCTGTTTGTCCACCACGAGCATCATTATCTCTTACGGTTAACACGAAATTAATGTCTCTATTAACGCTTGCTAATTTTTCCCAGGTAGTAGATATCCCGCCGTTGTTTAAAACGTCTGAAAGTCTTGGCACATATCTAATTGGGTTTTCAGTGCCTTCAAAAGACCTTACTAAAGGTCCTGAAAAAGCTGTTTCAGTGGGCAAACCTGCTGTTCCTAAATCATATTGTTCCCATGTGTAGGTTAATGTTTCCATTCCATCATCATCGGTAGATCCATTTCCATTTAATTTATATGGTGTACCTTGAGGTATCGTATAATTGGCACCAGCATTTGCAACTGGCTCAGTATTACCTGTAGATGTTCTATTTATTGGACAAGCACCTGTACTTGTGACATGACTCCATATGTTATTAATACTATTCTGATGAAAATAAGCATCACTACCTACCTGTATATTATCAGAACCACAAATACCAGCATACGCCATAATAGTTGTACCACTTCCTGGCTCGTAGGCATTGGAAGCAGATCTATTTCCTCCTGAACAATTACCTACGGTTCCATTAAAAGTATGTGGAGCTCCAAATTGATGCCCCAACTCATGTGCTACATAATCGATATCAAATGCATCACCTACTGGTTGTGTTACACCTGTTACTCCTCTTGCTTTAAAGTTAGTATTACAAGTCACTCCAAGACTAGCTAACCCTCCTGCTCCGGTACTGAAGGTATGACCTATATCATAGTTCGCAGATCCTATTTCAAAATTAATTATACTCTGACTTTGACCAATCAAAATAGACTCATTATCATTAGAAAATGGATCATCGTCTCCATCTGTATATATAATATTCGCATTATCTGCAACTAAGGTTAAAGTAATTGCTAAATCGCGCTCATAAACACTATTTACTCGAGTTAAGGTAACTACTATCGCAGCCATCGCATCAGCAACTGTTCCCCCGTGAAATTGTGTATATTCTCCTGTACATGCAACTGCAATACGATAATTTCTTAACGTTCCATCATTTGCATTTTTTGATGAAGGAGCTTCAAAGCTCGTCGTATCTAGAAGCGGATCATCTATAACACCACATTCAAATTCAAAATTTCTATCGGATAAATCTCTTTTAGAATAAACCGTGTAGATATCTCCCACCTTAGAGAATGGATCAATAAATTGAGTACCGTCAGATGTTCCTAAAATCATTGCATGAAACCCTTTAGACGTCATACTAAATCTTATTATCTCAGTAGGATTATCGACACCCTGACCAGCATACGATTTCATATCTGGAAACTGTGCTTGGAGTTCTGATGCCATTATTGAAGCTTCAAATATTTGAAACTGTTTTAATTTACCTTCTGAATCAGGAATAGAAATAATAGTATTTCCTGGATTTTTTCTATCTCCAATATTTTGAAGTTCTACTTTTAATTGTTCAATATTTAGTTGGAAAAACTTTTCGGATTTAAGTTCAATTTTTCTTACAACTTGTTCGAATTGTTGAGCTTTCTGAGCATTAATACTCGTCCATAACTCATTCGAATTTTGACCTTGACTGGACATTGAAAAAAACACAATGATAACTGTGCTGATTTTTAAAACGTAATTCTTAAGCATAATTTATTTTTTTTATAGCTTATAAAGTTAAGCTATTTATATTTAAAAGCCCGTTACCCCATAAAAACACTATATACTTTAATATTCTACTTGAAACAAAAAACCCAAACTTTTTAGTTTGGGTTTTTGATTTATTCTTCAATCTCTTTTTGTAACTTAAAGTCTTCCATAAACTTAGTAGTGTAATTACCTGCTAGGTAATCTGGATGATCCATTAGCTGCCTATGAAACGGAATGGTAGTTTTAATACCTTCGATTACAAATTCATCTAATGCACGCTTCATTTTATTAATCGCTTCTTCTCGTGTTTGAGCTGTTGTAATCAGCTTCGCAATCATAGAATCGTAATTTGGCGGAATACTATACCCTGCATAAACATGCGTATCTAAACGAACTCCATGTCCGCCTGGGGCATGTAGCGTTGTGATTCTACCTGGTGACGGTCTAAAATCATTGAACGGATCTTCCGCATTAATTCGACATTCAATAGAATGTAAATTTGGTGTATAGTTTTTACCAGAAATTGGAACTCCCGCTGCCACTAATATTTGCTCACGAATCAAATCAAAATCAATAACTTGTTCTGTAATTGGATGCTCAACCTGAATACGCGTATTCATTTCCATAAAGTAGAAGTTACGATGCTTATCGACTAAAAACTCTACAGTACCTGCACCTTCATATTTAATGAACTCCGCCGCTTTAACGGCTGCTTTACCCATTTTAGTCCTTAATTTATCGGTCATAAATGGAGAAGGCACCTCTTCTGTTAACTTTTGGTGACGTCTTTGAATTGAGCAATCGCGTTCAGATAAATGACATGCTTTTCCTCGCGAATCACCAACAATTTGTATTTCAATATGGCGTGGCTCTTCAATGAGCTTTTCCATATACATATCATCATTTCCAAATGCGGCTTTAGATTCTGAACGTGCAGATTCCCAAGCATTTTGAAGATCTTCTGGTTTCCATACAGCACGCATACCTTTTCCTCCACCACCAGCTGAAGCTTTAAGCATTACAGGGTATCCTGTTTCTTTAGCTACTTTTTTACAATCTTCAAAAGTTTCAATGACTCCGTCACTACCTGGAACACAAGGTACACCAGCAGCTTTCATTGTCGCTTTCGCATTGGCTTTATCACCCATTCGATTAATCATCTCTTCAGATGCACCTATGAATTTTATACCATGCTCTTCACAGATTTTAGAAAACTTCGCATTTTCAGATAAAAAACCATATCCTGGATGAATTCCATCTGCATTTGTAATTTCTGCAGCTGCAATTATATTTGATATTTTGAGGTAAGATTCACTACTTGGAGCTGGTCCAATGCAAACCGCTTCGTCAGCAAATTTTACATGAAGACTTTCAGCATCTGCCGTTGAATATACAGCTACCGTTCGTATACCCATTTCTTTACAGGTTCTAATAACTCTAAGCGCTATTTCACCTCTATTGGCAATTAGTATTTTTTTAAACATAACTTTTAGGTATTTAAAATTTCAAATTCCAAATTTCTACATATGAGAAATTATACTTTGGAATTTTAAATCGGGTTATGATGGATCTACCAAGAATAATGGCTGATCGAATTCTACAGGTGATGCATCGTCAACAAGTACTTTTACAATTTTACCAGAAATTTCTGATTCAATCTCGTTGAATAACTTCATTGCTTCAATAACACAAAGTACATCTCCTTCTTTAATATCAGTACCAACCTCAACAAAAACAGGTTTATCTGGAGATGGTTTGCGATAAAATGTACCAATTATTGGTGATTTTATAGTTATATATTTTGAATCTTCTGAAGCAGCTGTCGGTGCTGCAGCTTCTTGCGCAGGAGCGGCAGCTTGTTGTGCTGGTATTTGCTGTTGCATTACTGGTGCAGCATGCATTGGCACCTGTTGTACAATTGTAGTCTCATTTTCTGAACCCGTTCTAATGGTGATTTTAATATCATCCATTTCTAACTTAACTTCACTCGCACCAGATTTGGCAACAAATTTAATTAAGTTTTGAATTTCTTTTATATCCATAATTTAAGATATTTTGATTAGTTAGTTTTTAATTAGGAGTTATAAGCCCACTTAAGATAAATTGAGCCCCAAGTAAATCCGCCACCAAAGGCAGCAAATATAATTTTATCACCTTTTTTAAGTTGTGATTCATAATCAAATAATAATAATGGTAATGTTGCAGAAGTTGTATTACCATACCTCTGAATATTCATCATTACTTTATCTTCTTCCAATTCTATTCTATTAGCCGTAGCATCGATAATACGTTTATTCGCTTGGTGTGCTGCTAACCACGAAATCTCATCGTTGGTAAGATTATTTCTTTTCATAATCTTCTCTGCAACATCTGCCATATTAAATACGGCATTTTTAAAGACTGTTTTTCCATCTTGAAAAACATAGTGTTTGCCTTCTTTAAACGTATTTTCATTTATGGGGTATGAAGACCCTCCGTAAGTCGCTTGTAAAAAGTCTCTTCCTTCTCCATTACTTCTCAGTAACTCATCTTGTAGACCTAAACCTTCTTCATTAGGTTCAAAAAGTACGGCACCAGCACCATCACCAAAGATAATACAGGTTGCTCTGTCTTTGTAATTAATAAATGATGAGTTTTTATCCGCTCCGATTAGAAGAATTTTTTTGTAGCGACCCGCTTCAATATAGGCTGTTGCAGTTGACATCCCAAAAAGAAAACTAGAACATGCCGCCTCCAAATCGTATGAAAATGCATTTACAGCTCCAATTTCTGTTGCTGTATAGGCAGCTGTTGAAGCAGCTTTCATATCTGGTGAAGCCGTACAAACAATAACCAAATCTATTTCTTTAGGGTCTAATCCTGTTTTTTGAATGAGGTCTTCAGCCGCTTTTATGGCTAAGAACGAGGTCCCTTTTCCGTCCTCTTTAAGAATTCGACGCTCTTTAATACCTGTTCTTGACGTAATCCACTCATCGTTTGTTTCAACCATGGTTTCAAGAATCTTGTTCGTTAAAACATATTCAGGAACATAGCCTCCGACAGCTGTAATTGCCGCTGTGATTTTACTCATTATTAGCTTTTATATTAATTAAAAGTATGAAAAATTGATAAAAACCGTAGTGTTTTATTCAATATTCCTCGTTTTTTGGCAAATAGTAACGCAAAGTAAGTGGTTTTTGCTCTATTCAAAAAATAATAACAAAAAAAACGCTCACATAGGAGCGTTTTCTTATATGCATGCATAGTATTTATGCTACATTTTCTTCTTCAACAGAGTTGTCAATAAGCACTTGACCTCTGTAATATAATTTACCTTCGAACCAATGAGCTCTATGGTATAAGTGTGGCTCACCAGTTGTTGGGCAAGTTGATATTTGAGGTACAGAAGCTTTATAATGTGTTCTTCTTTTATCTCTTCTTGTTTTCGATATTTTACGCTTTGGATGTGCCATTTTAAATGTTATTTATCCGTTAATAGTTTTTTTAAATTATTCCAACGAGGATCAATATCCTCTGATGATTTTTCTTTATCGTCCACATTTGGACTCAATTCTTCTAATTTTGAAAGTATGTCTGATTGCAATGTACCATCTTCAATACCTGGATGAACTCTTTTAATAGGAACTGCTAAAATTATCAGTTCGTATATGTATTGCGCTACATTAATTTCATATTCGCCATGCGGTAAAATTAAAATAGCTTCATTATCATCATTATACGCATTACCAAACTTAACAACCAATTTAAAATCGTCGTTAATTGCCTGACTATAAGGCTCATTTGTAATATCACAATTCACATTAACGGTACCTTCGGCCGAAAAACACAACTCCATAAGCGTTGATTTTTTTTCGAATTCTAGGTCAATTTTAACATCAACTGCATTAAATTCATCATATTCAAAATGCTGAAAGAACGTATTATCAATTTGAAAATCAAAATGATGCATTCCTACCTTTAAACCTACAAAAGGGATAGTATAAGATTTTAATGCCTTCATTATCACATTCAATTTGAGCGTGCAAATATATAACTTTTTCCTTATTTAACGCCTAGATATCAACAAATTTTGTTTATAACTATCGAGATCCCTTTTTTAAAGGGTTTTTGCTGTAGTAATTATACTCCTTTCTGTGTCTAAAAATTTCGATTGCTGTTACAATAGCTTGCTTCATTGAACTTTCATCAGCTATACCTTTTCCTGCAATCTCATAGGCTGTACCATGATCTGGGGAAGTTCTCACTTTATCTAAGCCTGCGGTATAATTAACTCCATTACCAAAAGCGATTGTTTTAAAAGGTATTAAACCTTGATCGTGATAAGAAGCAATTATGGCATCAAAATTTTTATACGTTTTAGAACCAAAAAAACTGTCTGCGGAATATGGTCCGTAAACTAAAGTACCATCAGATTTTATTTTTTCTAAGGTGGGTTTTAAAATCGTGTCATCCTCATTACCGATCACTCCGTTATCACCTGCATGTGGATTAATAGCTAAAACAGCAATTTTTGGTTTTCTAATTCCAAAGTCTTGTTTTAAGGATTTGGTCACTGTTGCTATTTTCTCTTTAATAAGCTCTACTGTAATCGCATTACTAGCATCTTTAAGCGGCACGTGATCTGTTAAAAGTCCCACGCGCAAGTCGTCAGACACCATAAACATTAAGCTTTTTCCATTTAAGGCTTTAGCTAAATAATCCGTGTGACCTGGAAAATTAAATTTTTCGGACTGAATGTTATGCTTATTTATAGGTGCTGTTACTAACACATCAATAGTTCCTTCCTTTAAAGCATTAGTCGCAGCTTCAAGAGACCGAATAGCGTATTCACCTATTTTTTTATTTTCTTTACCAAATTCAATTTTCACAGGTTCGTTCCAAACATTAACGACATTAACCTTACCATGCACCACTTTTTCAGGTGAATCGATACTGAAAAAATTAATTTTACTATTAAATTGAGTCTTAAAAAACTGCATGGTTTTAGCTGAAGCAAAAATCACAGGCGTATTTAGTTCTAAAGATCTTGGATCTTCATACGTCTTGATGACTATTTCTGCACCAATACCATTAAGGTCTCCAATAGAAATACCAACAATTATCTTTTCGTCTTTTTTCATTTTTTGTCTTTAACTTTGTAATTGCAAATTTAACTAAATAAAGTACAAATTATGTTTACAGGTATTATAGAAGATCTCGGAACAATTAAAAACTTAAATAGAGAAGGTGGAAACCTCCATATTACAGTACATACCGCTATAACCAATGAATTAAAAATTGATCAGAGTGTTGCTCATAACGGAGTTTGCTTAACGGTTGTTGGTATTGAAGGAGATTCTTATACGGTTACAGCTATCCAAGAAACGCTTGACAAAACGAATTTGGGTGTACTTAAAGAAGGTGATTTGGTAAATATTGAACGTGCTATGAAACTCAGTGACCGCTTAGATGGCCACATTGTTCAAGGTCATGTAGATCAAACAGCAACATGTGTAGATATTAAAGACGAAGATGGTAGTTGGGTATTTACTTTTGAATATGATAAGCATCTTAACAATATAACAATAGAAAAAGGGTCAATTACAGTGAACGGAGTGAGTTTAACGGTTGTCAATTCTCAATTGAATCGTTTCTCAGTAGCGATTATACCCTATACATTTAATCATACCACATTTAAAACATTAAACGTTGGCGATACGATTAATTTAGAATTTGATGTTATAGGAAAATATGTGAAGCGTCTTAATGACTTAAGATATTAAGCCTTTTTAACAGATAATTTATAAGATATATAAACACCATAGCATAACGCAAGTGTAAATAAAACAACTATTCCAGTATCAATAGGAAGACCAGGTGGTGATGGAGGTGCTGGCGGCGGCGGAACAGATCCTGTAGTGTCCTGAGCCATAGAAGCGAAACCTACAAAAAAAACTAAGATTGAGACAAGCATATTTTTCTGATGCATTCTATTAATTATGGTGTAAAAGTATTAAAAAAAACGAGTTGACAAAATTAAATTAATTAAAAACATCTTTAAACGGCAAATTTTATCGACAAAATGCATAAATTAAGGCTATATTAGGGAAGTTACCTACATTTTTCATAATGATTTAATGCAAATATAATATTTAAATTATATAAACGACACACTGAATACGCTCAAATCACAAAATAAGCGTTTAACTACCAATGGTTTCTAAAAATAAATTCGCAAAACAGCATTAGTAGTAATCCCTAAAGAATATTTAGAAAACTTTATCGGATCATTTTCAGCATCAATTCTATAATAATTATTTATTGGATTTTTGATATCAGCGACATTCCATGCTGAAATACCCACTTCTGTTCGTAACGCTTTATTTATTCTAAATTTATAAAGTGCTGAAGCATCTATTCTAATGTATTCTTTTAGTCTTTCGTTGTTAGCGCTATCAAAATTTACAGCATCATCTACAACTTCATTACCTAATAGCGGTATCGATGTTGGTTTGCCCACTCTATAGTTAAGCCCTGCAGATATATTCCACGTATCATTACTATATGTAGCACCAAATGTAAAAGCGTGGGTGATATCAAAATTACTAGGAAACTCTATGTCTTCTAGAGTTTCAAAAGTGTAATCGTTATCCATATAAGCGTAACTTAACCATGTATTTAGATTTATGAAATTTTTTCGGACTAAAACTTCAGCACCAATAACATCATAGCCGCCTTTTTCTTTTTCAAATTCATATTTAGTTGTAAACCCCTGACTTTGTGTAGTAACACCATCTACATTTTGATAATACCCTTTAACATCTAACAACCAACCTTTATTTTTATAAAGCAGTCCTATTGACGCTTGCCTACTTTTAATAATAGGTATACTATCATTATCCGTAAGTTGCCATCGCCGTTTTTCTACCCCTAAGAAATCATTTTGAAAATTGATAATTTGTGAGGTGTTTTGGTGCTTAAATTCGGCTAAAGCTTCTAATTCAAAATGATTTCCTAGAGCTTTTCTAATATTTAAACGAGGTTCTACAATCAATTCATCAAACTTTTCGAGATAATTAACTCTGGCCCCTAATTTCACAATAAGATCTTTGTTTTTATTTTCATACTTAGCCTGTGTAAATACAGCTTGTTCTCTTAAAACTTCAGAGTCACGCCTAACAAATCGTGGCACATCAATGTCGTTGAGATTTGTAATTTCAGATTCAATAAAATTATAGCCTAAATTAAGTTGCCATTGGCTTTGGGTATAAAACCCTTCTAATTTTACAGACGTTTCAGACACTATGTTTTCTTGCAAAAAGCGCTGTTCTGCCATAATATTAGCATTGACGGCTTGTAATTTATAATCTGTATTATAAACATTAAGAACTGTGCTTAAGTTATCGTTCCATTGTCGTTTATAATTTAAACCTGCAGAAATACTCTTTTGAGAAATACTACTTTCTCGTGTTTCTTGTATACCATTAAAAAGTGCAGATTCATCAAACGTTAAATCATTGTGTACGAGAAGAAAATTTAATCGTATAAAATCCTTATTCGTTGGGTTATAAAGCCATCGTAACGAGGTATCATAAAAATCAAAAGATTGATTTGAGTTAGAAACACTAGTTGTATTTTCTTCTATTTCCGTGTCTTGTGTAACACGTTTAAAATAGGTTTCATAGGTTGGTGTGCGTACTAAGTCATCAATAGATTTCCGTCCTGCAATTTGTACTGAGGATTTTTCACCAATAGGTACATTAAAAAATAAATCGGCATTAAGAAGGTTAAGACCAAAGGAACCTTCAAAACTAGAGTCAATATTTTTATTAGAACGCATATCTATAGTTCCGGAAACACCATCAGTATAGGAAGCATCAGTTCCGTTATTAATCACCCTTGCTGTTTGTGTCATTTGCGGATTGAAACTAGAAATTAGCCCAAAAAAATGACTGGATTGATACATTTTAATCCCATCCCAAAGTAATAAGTTTTGATCGTTAGAACCTCCTCTTATATTAATATTAGAAACCGTCTCATCCACACTTAGCACACTTGGTAATGCCTGAACCGTATGCAAGACATCTGATTCAATAAGTCCTGGCAGCATCGTAAATTTACCATAGTCAATTGAAATACTTCCATCTTGCTGTTTATCTATACCTTTTATAATATAACCGTTGAGAAATACGGAGCTGAACATTTCTACTTCTTCTAATAGAGTTATAGTTTCACAACTATTAAGGTTAAGATTTTTGGCTTGACGCTCTATGGTTTTAAAACCGATAAATCTAATTGTAATCAATTCTTCTAAGGAAGATATTTCTATTTCAAAATAGCCATCATCATTGGTAACCGTATAATTACTTTTTGCATTTATGGTTGCACCATAAAGTGGATTTCCTAAACTATCTCGTAAATATCCACAAACTTTTAGAGCTTTAGATATGGTAATAACCACATCACTAATTCTAGTAAAAACAAAATTAGTTTGTTGTTCTAAGTTTTTGATTTTAGCATTAAGACTTGCACCATCTGTAATAGGAAATACATAAATATCTTTGAGAAGGTCACTTTTATAATTAAAGGTCGTACTATGCGCTTTAGAAATCTCATTAAGCACCTGTTTTATTGAAACTTTTTCGTCATTAGTTTGTGCGCTTAAAGACAGGCAGCACAGAAAACTTACCAAAAAAGTAATCCAATTAATTTTTAACATTATTTATCGTGACCTTTTTGTTATTTACAATAGTATAGGTCAAACCAAATGGCTGTGTAATAGATTTTAAAGCACTATTAAGATTGTTGTGTTCAAACGCACCAGTAAACCTCAACTCATTAGTATTTATAGAATCTGTAACGCTAATATTATATTGATTTTCAAGCTCTATAAAAACCGCTTTTATTGGAGCATCTTTAAACACACTCATCTTCTTTAACCAATAAGGTTCAGCTACAACAATGTCTGATTTTTTAGCGACACCTGACTCTAAAACAAACTCTGAACCTGCAGGTAATTTAATGATTTCATCGTTATAACTTACCTGCACTAAACCCTCATAACAAGTAACCTTAAAAATACTGTCTTTTGTAAATACATTAAACTCGGTTCCTAAAACAGTCACTTTTCCAAATGCAGTATTGACGTCAAATTGCATTCCTTTTTCAACATCAAAAAAAGCTTCTCCTTTTAAATTTAGTGTTCTTTCGTGTTCCCAATTTGAAGAATTGTAGTCAAGTTGGGATAATTCATTAAGTTCTACTCTAGAGTTATCGGGAAGTGTAATCGTTTCTTTCTGTGCTAAATTGGTTGAAATTGTGTTGGTATCATCTTTATTCCAAAACAAAAAGAGCGTTAAACCTATTATAAAAATCGCTGCAAAACTTGAAGCCACTCGCATCCAATTGAAAGGTACTGCTTTCTTGTCTTGTAATCGTTGATCTAAAATTTCAAAATCAGGAACTTTAGCCTGATGATGACCACTAAATCGTTGAGCCTCTTCTACTATTTCCTCATACAACTTGGCATCATCTAAAGCCTTAAAAGCTTCCGCTTCTGCTTCAGACAAGTCATTGTCCAACCATTTTTTTAGTAAATTTTCTTTATCCATAACTCGATGTTATACTTATAAAACAACTCAACTTTCAATTATCCCAAAATTATTTTCAATTCAGTTCTTCTAATTGACCTTTCAACTTATTTAAAGCGGCATAAATTCGATGTTCAGCAACTTTTTTAGTAATATTTAATAATTCACCTATTTCTTTATGGGTTTTTCCATCGACTTTACTTAATAGAAAAGCAACACGTTCTTCTTCTTTTAAAGTTGACAATGCCACTTCATAGCGTTTTAGAAATTCCTTTTTACGCAACATAAATTCTGGAGTTTCATTAGTATATTCCTTAGGCTTTACTTTTTGATGTTTAAACACAATATTTTGGTGCTTCACTTCATTTAGCATCATATTGTTTGCAACTGTATACAAATAAGATTTTGCAGCTTCAGGCGCTACTTTTGCGCAATTTTCCCATAATTTAATAAAGGCATCTTGCACTTTATCTGAAGGATTTAACAAATCCCCATACTTATAATATAAAATGTTACTCATACGCTGCGCATACTTTTCGTAGAGTTTAGAAAAGCGCAATTTATCACAGATATCTTTGTGGAGCGACTTAGGCAATTAAAAATGATTTTGAAATTTGAATATCCAAAAGTATACTTTTTTAAAAGATCATAAAAAAGTTAGTGTTATTAAAATATCAAATTTAGATTTTAGATTTTGGTTTAAAAAATTTGGGAGATTTTAATATACAGTTGTTTTAAAACTATAAGCCCAATTTAAAACCTCGCAAAATATGAATCAATCAATTGAAACTAAAAACTACGATTCAAAATCTAAAACAACTCGAAATACAATTAAATAAATAAAAAATTAAAAATTTCTCGGGACATTTAATTACTAAGTTGTTCTAAGTATAAAGGCGATAATTTAAGAGCCTTAATAAATAAAAGCTTAACCATAATTATAAAAACAAATTAACAATGAAAACTATCAAACCTTTACTTTTTGCCTTAATAGGTTTATTTCTAACAATGACGTCTTGTAGAACCGAAGACGATGTCAATATAGATCCACCTACAGAATCTACTTTACAACCTAATTCAGCATTAGCAAGCCAGATTCAGCTGGTCACCATGAATGACGGTTCTATCGATAATATCGTTTACAATGCTAATTGTTTTACCATTCAACTTCCACTTTCAGTAACCATTAATGGAGTAGAATTAACCATTACTAATGTTAATGATTATGACGATCTTGAAGATATTCTTGATGAATTTGATGACGATGACGATGATGTTGAGATTGCTTTTCCAATTACAATCATTCTTGCCGATTATACTGAAATTCAAATCAACAATTTAGATCAGTTAGAAGATTATGCTGACGACTGTAACGATGAAAATGAAATTGACGATGATATTGAATGCTTAGATTTTGTTTATCCTATTACAGCTTCACTATTTAATACCAGTAACGAAGTTGTGGCAACATTAACATTTACTAACGATTACGATTTGTATGAATTTATAGATGATATTGACGAGGATGATTTAATTGGATTCGAATTCCCAATAAGTATTGTCATTGCAGATGGTACCGAAATCGCAATTAACAACTTTGATGATCTTGATAATGCTATTGATACTTATGGAGATGATTGTGATGAAGATGACGATTACGACCATGACGATGATGATTGTACTAACTGTACACCAAGTCAATTAGAGTCTATTTTAACCGCTTGTTCTGGTTGGTACATAGACGAATTAGAACGCAATGATAATGACTTAGAAGACAACTATAATGGCTACTTATTTGATTTCTTCACTGATAATACAGTAACCGTAACTTGGAGTGGTAACACTGCAAACGGCACTTGGACAACTAGCGGAACAGGAAACAACATCACTGTAACCTTTAATATCTCAGGATTTGATGATATTAATGATACATGGTATTTAGATGAAATCGATAACGACGATGATGACAATGAAACTGAAGTAAGTTTTGAAATTGGTGATGATGACGAGTTAGAATTTAAAAACAATAATTGCAACTAATCCTTAAAATTAAATAATACACAAATCTTAAAATTATACATTATGAAATTACAATCTATGAAAACCCTATTTACACCTAAAACTTTATTAAGTGCTATACTTGTTTTTAGCTTACTATCTTGCTCAAGCGACGATGACAACCACAACGACGATTGTAATAATTGCACAACAGAACAATTAGAAGCTGTTTTAATTACATGTTCTGATTGGTATATTGAAGATTTAGAACTTAGCAATATAGATTTAGAAAGCAATTATGTAGGTTACTTCTTTAATTTTTTTACTGACAATACGATAACCGTATCTTGGGATGAAAATACAGCAAATGGTACATGGACCGCTACTGGAACAGGAAACAACATCAACGTCACCTTTAATATTCCAGATTTTGATGATATCAATAATACGTGGAGATTAGATGAAATTGAAAACATAAATAATACAGAAGTAAGTTTTGAAATCAGTACAAATAACGATTTAGAATTTAAAAGCAACAATTGTAATTAATTGCAAGGTTTAATTTTAAACTTTGATTGATAGCAGAACCAACCATGAAGACATTTGTGGTTGGTTTTTTTATAATAAGCATGAAAAGTTTAATACAAAACTACTAGTGTTCTTTAGTACTCGTGCTTATAGTCTCATAAGCCATTTTAACCTCTGCCTCACCATATTTTCGCTCTAAACGTTTTATGGTAAAATGAGCTGTAGCCATCTTCTGAAAGTGATCTACAAAAACATAATTTAATCCACCACCTCCAATAGCGCCAACCACAGGAACAGCTTGTGCTAAAAATTTCTCACTAATTAAAAGGCTTAATCTCGTCGCAATTTTAGATAAAAAGTTTCCAACCGCATTAGATCCCAGTGCACTTGCTCCTTTTACTAAACTCTCTAAACTCATTTTTATGCCTGCTGTTGAGACATTATTTAAAGCAGAATTTAATGCCAAACGTGTGGTGTAATAACTAGCTTCCATGCCATCATCATCTAATGAATCTCCTCCAAGCGCAAAAACTTGCAGACATGCCATCTGCCCTTCTAAAGCATAGATGTCTTCACCTTCGCTTCGTGCAATATCCATAATGGTACGCATTAAAAACTTAGTGGTAATCGTAACTTCAGATGCAAAAATAGCAGTTCCAAAACCCGTAGACGATCCAAAAAAACCACTTAAAGCTCCTGTACCAGTGACAATACTTTTATAAGTGTTTTTTGAAGGCTTTTTAAAAGTTTTATTCTTTTGAATGGTTAATAAATTAGCTTTAATAATTTTTAATAATACAGATTCTGTAATCTTTTGGACTTTAACTAATACTTTTTCTGGCACGTAGCTAATTCCTGTTTCAACCGTATTACCAATTTTATTGACATTACGAATGGCCCAACCTAAATTTTGCATGCTAGATTTTGCGTGCACTAAGGCTTCTTTGTCTTCTGGTGATATGGGATTTGCTGTTAGATTCAAGGGCTTCTATTTATAGGATTTGTCGGTTAATCTTCTTAATTGTTACAAAATCAACACCATCTCAATCAAAAATTAACCCTCCTTAACAGTATTATTATATTCAGACACAAACTCATCGCGTCCATTGTATTCCACATTTTCCTTTATGAGAATATCTATTGGAAGGTAAATTTTATGTTCTGGAACTTTATTTTGAATTAGAAAATCAGTTAACAACCTTACCGATTTATAACCTTGATCAAACGGTTTTTGAGAGATTAAAAATGAAACTGAATCATTCAGTAAACATGCTGTATTTTGGGGTGTATTATCAAACCCTATAAGTTCTAAATGCTTTAACCGATTGTTTTCAATACAATCGACTACTTTATAAATTCTACTCGAAGGCACAAAAACACCTTTAACTTCAGGACGTGTTTGTAAATATGAATTAATGATTTCCTTTGCCTCAAGCACATTATGGATATCCTCAATTTTTAATGTCTGCGGTGTTGAATTAATCTCATTTTTCAAAAAATAATCCTGAAAGCCTTTAACTCTATTAGATATCGCATTGTTTTTAGTACTATTTTGACTCGATTGAATAATCAAAAATTCACACGGTTGCACATTATTAAAATGCATTAATTTCCCGGCAATATAGCCCGCTGTATAAGAATCTTGACCTACATATGCCATATTACTAAAGCCCTCAATATCAATATTTAGAAAAAGATATGGAATATTAAGCACTTCTAATTGATTGATAATTTGCTTAGTTTCATCAGAAAAATTAGGCACCATAATCACAGCTGTAGGCTCTGTGTCTAATAGATCTTTAAATGCGCTTAAATAAGATTTCGCGTCAGATTGATTAAATGTGAAACTATTCACCTGAACGCCAAAATTCTTAACATCCTCAGCTGCTTTTAACACGCCTAAATAGGGCGATTTCCAAAATAAATCAGAATCATTATGTTCAGGAATTAACACTGAAATTTGATGTTTCTTTTTCATAGCAAGCGCACTTGCCACAGGATTTACTTTAAAATTATGACGTTCAAGAACCTTCTTAACCTTGGCTTCTGTCTTTTTAGAAACTCCACTTCTGTTATGTATTACGCGATCTACAGTGCCTTCTGAAACATTGGCTTCTTTCGCTATATCCTTAATTGTTATCATGTTTTTATAATATCTCAATCTATAAGATGCAAACTTATCTATTAAACATGTTGCTCTTAAATAATGGCAATTTAGTAAATTAAATACAATTTTGTGTGCGCACACAAAATTGTATTATTATATTTGTGTGTACGCACACGAAAAACACTAACTAGAAACAATTAAGAGACTCAATAATGAATAAAGTAATCGTATTAACAGGAGCAGGAGGCGTTTTATGTAGCACTTTAGCCGTAGCTCTTGCAAATCAAGGAAACAGCATTGCTGTTTTAGATTTAAGAAAAGAAGCAGCAGATAAAGTCGCAGATGAAATTAATGCTTCTGGTGGAAAAGCTATTGGAGTTACGGCTAATGTTTTAGAAAAAGATTCACTAATAGCTGCTAAGAAAATTGTAAATAAGACTTTTGGTAAAGTAGATATCTTGGTGAACGGCGCTGGTGGAAATCATCCTTTAGGCACTACTTCTAACCCCTTTTTAGAAACGGAAGACTTAATTAATACCACTGAGGGTTTTAAAACGTTTTTCGATTTAGACCCAAAAGGCATTGAGTTTACATTCAACCTCAACTTCTTAGGAACTTTAATTCCTACACAAGTTTTTGCTACAGATATGGTTGGTAGAGAAGACTGTTCTGTTTTAAATATTTCTTCTATGAATGCGTTTACACCATTAACAAAAATACCTGCTTATAGTGGTGCGAAAGCCGCTGTATCTAACTTTACACAATGGTTAGCGGTGCACTTTTCTAAAGTCGGTATCCGTGTTAATGCTTTAGCACCAGGGTTTTTCTTAACAGACCAAAATAGAACATTATTAACTAATGAAGATGGAAGTTTAACACAACGAGGCCAACAAATCATTGACCAAACACCAATGAGTCGTTACGGTGAACCTGAAGATTTAATAGGCACAACATTATGGCTATGTGGTGAAGGTTCAAAATTTGTAACAGGAGTTGTAGTACCAATTGATGGTGGATTTTCAGCCTATAGTGGCGTTTAAAAATATAAAAGATGAAACAAAATTTAGAACAAACATGGCGTTGGTACGGACCAAATGACCCTGTTTCTTTAGCAGATATAAAACAAGCAGGAGCTACAGGAATAGTTTCTGCATTACATCATATTCCAAATGGAGAGGTTTGGACCGTTGAAGACATCAACAAAAGAAAATTGACTATAGAAAGTCATGGACTTACATGGTCAGTTGTAGAGTCTGTGCCTATTCATGAAAATATCAAAACCAAGACGGGCGATTATCGGTTATATATTGATAATTACAAACAAACCTTACTAAATTTAGGAACTTGTGGTATCGATACGGTTTGCTACAATTTTATGCCCGTTTTAGATTGGACTCGAACCAATTTAGACTATGAAGTTTCAGATGGATCAACCGCATTACGTTTTGAAGCTGCTGCTTTTGCTGCTTTTGAATTGTATCTATTAAAAAGACCTGGTGCGGAACATGACTATTCGGATGCTCTAAAACAACATGCTACTGACTTTTTGAAGCAGGCTTCTGCTGATGAACAAAAAACCTTGATCCGGAATATAATTGCCGGTTTACCTGGTGCTGAAGAAGGTTATACTTTAGAAGAATTTAATGCCATCTTAGCAACTTATAATAACATTGGTCCAAAAGAATTAAAAGCGAATTTATTTTCATTTCTATCAGAAATTATTCCGGCTGCAGAACAAGCTGGAGTGTTAATGTGTATTCACCCGGATGATCCACCGTTTCCAATTTTAGGCTTACCAAGAGTGGTTTCAACAGAACAAGATATTGTTGATTTATACGAGGCTGTACCTTCTCATAATAACGGACTAACCTTCTGCACAGGTTCTTTTGGTGTTAGAGCGGATAATGATTTAGCAGGTATGGTAGAACGCTTAGGTGAGCGTATTCACTTTATTCATTTACGGGCTACAAAACGTGATGCAGAAGGGAATTTTCATGAAGCCGACCATTTAGATGGTGACGTCGATATGTACGCCGTGATGAAAGCCTTAATTAAAGAACAACAGAAGCGTATTGAAACCGGTCGTAAGGACACTAGAATGCCTTTTAGACCTGATCATGGTCATAAAATGTTAGATGATTTAAAAAAGAAAACTAATCCAGGCTATTCAGGTATTGGACGTTTACGAGGTTTGGCTGAGTTACGAGGTTTAGAACTCGGTATTAGACGTTCATTATAACATAGAAAACTTTTCAGAATGACTAGTAAATTACCTTTTATAGGCGCTAATTTCTTATTGCAATCGGATGTTGCAGAAACACTGTATCATCAATATGCCAAAGAATTACCAATAATTGATTACCACAATCATTTGTCGCCACAGCACATTGCTGAAGACCAACCCATCAAAAATATCACCGAAGCTTGGTTGTATGGCGACCATTACAAATGGAGAGCAATGCGCGCCAATGGTATTGAAGAAGCCTTTATAACAGGCAATGAAACAAGCCCAAAAGAGAAGTTTGTAAAATGGGCCGAAACCGTGCCTTATACCCTAAGAAATCCTTTATTTCACTGGACACATTTAGAACTCAAACGCTATTTTAATATCGACGAGCTTTTGCAACCCTCAACGGCAAAAACTATTTATGAGAAAGCAAATGCCAGCTTAGAACACAAAACACCAGCACAACTTTTAGAACAAATGAAGGTTGAAGTGATTTGTACTACAGATGACCCAACAGATACTTTAGAACATCATAAAACCATTGCTAAAAAAGGATTTTTCACTAAAGTTTTACCAACCTTTAGACCCGATAATTTAATCTTAATTGAAGCTGAAGGTTTTGTCCCTTATATTGAAAAATTAGCCTCTCGCGTTAAATTTTCTATTACCAACTTGTCAGAATTACTTGAAGCCATTCAAAATAGAGTGGACTTTTTCGATGCCTTAGGTTGCCGACTTTCAGATTATGGATTAGAGCAAATTTATGCTTTCGATTTTACTAAGGACGTAGCAGATGCTATCTTTCAAAAGCGTTTATCTCAAACAGAAATCACTAAAGACGAAGCAAATATATTTGCCTCTTGTATCTTATTTGAATTATGTAAAATGTATCACACCAAAGGTTGGGTGCAACAATTTCATTTAGGAGCTTTACGAAACAATAATAGTAGATTATTGGCGCAAGTCGGTTTGGATGCTGGCGTCGATTCTATTGGCGATTTTAGTCAGGCACAAGCCATGTCTAAATTATTTAATCAATTAGATGCTGAAAACTCATTATCAAAAACCATAACCTACAATTTAAATCCCTCTCAAAACGAAGTCTTTGCCACCATGATGGGAAATTATAGCGAAGCAGGCATTCCTGGGAAAATGCAATGGGGTTCTGGTTGGTGGTTTTTAGACCAAAAAGACGGCATGGAAAAACAGTTAAACACACTTTCAAACATGGGCTTGTTAAGTCGGTTTGTGGGTATGCTAACAGATAGTCGTAGTTTTTTATCTTTCCCAAGACACGAATATTTTAGACGCATCTTATGCAATTTAATCGCTGAGGATCTTAAAAACGGACTTGTCCCTAATGATATAGAATTTCTTGGTAAAATGATTCAAGATATTTGTTATAACAACGCTGTGAATTATTTCAATTTTGAAAATTAATACCATGAAAAACCATTTGTTTTTTGTCTTAATATTCATCGTCTCGCTACAAAGTTGCAAAGAAGAAAAAGCCACTAAGACGCTCTATTTGGCGCACAATATGCCACAAACGCATTCGGTTCACAAAGGTATTTTAGAATTTCAGAAAGCCTTACGATTAAAATCTGATGGTAAATTAGATGTCAAAATCTTTCCTGATGGTCAACTGGGTTCAGAACGAGAAGTCCTCGAATTATTACAAATAGGAAGTGTGGCTATTACCAAAGTAAGTGCCGCCACCTTATCTAATTTTGTACCCGAGTATCACGTGTTTGGTATTCCTTATTTATTTGAAAACAAGCAACATCAATTTGATATTTTAGAAGGCGACGTAGGAAAATCGATTTTAGAAAAAGGAAGTCAATTTTGGTTACGTGGTTTATGTTATTACGATGCTGGAAGCCGAAATTTTTACACGACTAAAAAAGCCATAAGAACACCCGAAGATTTAAAAGGATTGAAAATACGGGTGATGAACAACCAAATGGCCATTAATATGATTAATAGCATGGGAGGTTCGGCAACACCTTTAGCTTTTGGTGAACTCTATACCGCCATGCAGCAAGGTGTGGTTGATGGCGCCGAGAATAATGCCCCATCCTTTGTGTCCTCTAATCATTATGAGGTTAGTAAGTATTACACAATTGACGAACACGCTTCCATTCCTGATGTATTACTTATTGGTACTAAGTTTTGGGACAAATTATCCCAACAAGAAAAACAATGGGTTCAAGAGGCTGCTGACGTATCCGCTCAAGCTCAAAAAGTATTTTGGAATGCATCGGTTGAAGAATCTATGGCCGTTGCAAAAGCCGCTGGTGTAGAAGTTATTATTCCTGAAAAATCTTTGTTTCAAGAACGCTCTAAATTGGTCTTAGAAAACTTTATGAAAGACCATCCTGAAATGCGTTCCATCGTCAATAACATTCAAAAGCAATAGGTATGAAAACGGCAGATATTCTTTTCACTAAAGTATGCAAATTCATGGAAATGGTATTGATTTCTATTTTCGGATTATTAGTTATAGATGTGCTACTACAAGTCTTTTCACGCTATATTTTAAATACCTCATTCACCTTTACAGAAGAGTTAGCCCGTTTTTCTCTGATTTGGTTATCAATATTAGGTGCCGCTTATCTCAGTGCCAAACGCGAACACTTATCTATGGATTTTCTCTATCAGAAAATGGGTGTTAAATCTCAGAAAAAAGCACTGATGTTTATTGAAATCTGTGTGTTTTTATTCGCGCTTTGTATTATGGTTATCGGCGGAATTAATTTGGTTTACACCACGCTGCATTTAGAGCAGTTATCAGGAACCTTACGTATTCCTCTGGGCTATATTTATGCCATTTTACCTGCTAGTGGACTGCTTATGATGTGTTTTTCAATTTATCATTTTATAAAAATCAACACTAACGACATAACCGATTAACTATGAGTATAGAAGTCATCAGTATCCTCGTTTTATTTGTTAGCTTTTTTGTGTTGTTAATGCTAAAAGTTCCTGTGGCTTATAGTATAGGAATTTCTACTACATTGAGTTTACTACTCAACATTGATAAAATGCCTGGCCTAACCACCATCGCGCAGCGTATGACCACCGGAATCGATAGTTTTGCGCTCTTAGCCATTCCGTTTTTTGTGCTCGCTGGCGAAATAATGAAACAAGGTGGTATTGCCAATCGGCTTATTAATTTTGCGAAGTCTTTAGTGGCCAGTTTACCTGGTGGTTTGGCTTATGTGAACGTTTTATCGTCTATGTTATTTGGTGCTGTTTCAGGGTCAGCCATAGCCGCAACCTCGGCCATAGGAAGTATCATGACGGACCCTATGGAAAAGGAAGGTTACCCAAGAGCATTTTGTGCTGCAGTAAATATTACCTCATCAACAACAGGCTTGTTGATTCCGCCCAGTAATATCTTAATTGTTTACGCTTTAGCAAGTGGTGGTACCGCTTCTGTAGCGGCCTTATTTATCGCGGGTTATTTACCTGGTATTTTGCTTGGTGTAGCTTTGATGGCTTACATAGCCTTTGTCGCTATAACTCGAAAATTTGCTAAAGGGGAACGTGTGCCATTAGCTTTAATTTGGACCTATTTCAGGAAAGCTTTTTTCAGTCTTTTACTATTAGTCGTTGTGGTTGGCGGTATTGTTTCAGGTGTATTTACGGCTACTGAAGCTTCTGCTATTGCGGTTTTATATGCTGGTGTATTGGCCTTAATTTATGGTGATGTTAACTTCAAAGATTTTCCTGCCATATTATTAACAAGCGCTAAGACTACGGCTGTTATTATGTTTTTAATTTGTACGTCTATGGCGATGTCTTGGCTGTTTTCTTTTGAAGGTATCCCAGAATTGATTAGTGGTTTTTTACTCGAACAATTCAGCAATAAAATTGTCATCTTCTTAGTCATCAATTTAGTTCTATTAATCATAGGCACCTTTATGGATATGACACCTGCTGTTTTAATTTTTACCCCTATTTTTCTACCAGTAGTTGTCGCTTTAGGCATGGATCCGGTTCACTTTGGAATTGTTTTAGTACTCAACCTTTGTATCGGCTTATGTACACCACCTGTAGGCACCATACTTTTTGTGGGTAGTGGAGTGGCCAAGATTTCCGTTTCAAAAGTTATAAAACCGTTACTGCCGTTTTTATTAATTATGATTGCTGTACTGCTACTTATCACTTATATCCCAGAAATATCAATGTTTTTGCCTACTCTGTTTGGTTTGTAAAAAATAAAAAAAGCATTACCAAAAAACATTACAGTTAGGTAATTCATTTTTTATTCTTTCAATTTCCTCACTTGGAAAATGATTACCTTTTAAAATTAAGGTCTTCAAATGTTTTAATTTTGATAAATCATTTGGTAACGCTGTCAATGCATTATTTGATAATATTAATAATTCTAATTTAGAAAGCGAAACCAAACTTGTAGGAAGTTCTTTTAATTTATTATCATTGATGATAAGCGTTTCTAAATTGGATAATTTAGAGATTTCAGCAGGAAGTGCCTTAAGACTATTGTGCTCTAAATTAAGAGTCTTTAAATTGTTTATCAATAACCAATCCGAATCAAATTCATAAAACTGATTATAACCTAAATTGAGGGCATTTAATTTTTTTAAATTAGAAAGTTCTTTCGGTAAAAACCGCAATTGATTATGATCTACCTCTAACACTTCTAAACTTTCACAAGCGCTTATGTTTTTTGGTAACGATGTTATATCATTAAACGACATATGTAAAAATCTCAATTTAGTTAATTCGCCAATTGTTTTTGGGACTGCTGTAATCTTGTTAGCAGCGATATTGAAACGAACTAATTTTTTAAACTCAGAAATATCTTCTGGAAGAAATTTCAATTCATTTTGCTTTACAATTAAGACTTCCAAATGCTTTAATTTAAAGATATCATAATTCCAAGATTCTAAACTATTACCCATCATATTTAAAAATATGAGCGATTTAAAGTCTCCTATTTCTTTGGGCATGTTAAATAAATGCTGATCTCTTAAACTTAATTGCTCTACATTATTGGCTTCTTTATTAGCCAGTTCTATGGCATTAAACACTCTAGTAACTTTAGGATTTGCATTTTGGGATTGGACCACACCAAACCAACTAAAAATAGCAACTAAAACGGTATAACGTATCATAAGTTAGTGTATATAAATAGAAGCAGACAAAATTGTCTGCTTCTATAATTATTAATATATATAATTGTAATTTACTTCAACAACACTTTAAATTGTTGCTTCACATCATTTGCAATAACCGTTAACAAAAGGACTTGATTATCTGCCTTTAACGTTCCTAAGTTTAGCAATATCTGGTGATTGTCATCAACACTTAAATTATTATAGTTAATTAAAGTTCTACCTAATACATCAGTAACTTCTACACTTACCCTTTTATCTACTAAAGAAGCTGGGAATTGTAATGTTACGTTGCCTTCTGTAGGATTAGGATATAAACTTATATTTTTAATAAGCTTTTGATCAATAATACTCAATGGCTCTTCTTCACCAATATTATCATTTAAAGCAAATACAATAGTTGCAGAGGCATTAAATGTGATCTCATTTCCGCTGGCATCTACTTGCGATGTATTACTTCCACTTGGATGTTGCACTGAAAAGAAACCATATTTATAATCTGGTGTAAATGTTAAACCGGTAGGTTCAGCCCCAGAAGGCATAGAAGCGAACAACTCTACATTTGGATTACTTTGCGTATGATCTGGACGCACAACCCATATGTAATTTTTACCTCCATCTTGAAGTACCCAAAGGTTGCCTTTGTCATCAAAAGTTAAGTTATCATTACCGTCTGCCCAAGCTTCTGACTGTGTCCCATTCTCTGAAGTTACATCATAATTCATTCCACCTACAAAGGTTTCAAAATCACTTAAGGTCACTCCATTGTCGGTAAATCTGTACACACGACTTAAACCTTTAGCAGCAAAATAAATTTTACCGGTTATTGGATTAATTTCAACATCTTCAACACCATTAAAAGCTGTACCTCCAAGATTACCAGCAATAGTGCTTAAGTTGTTTCTATCGGACTGTGTGTCATTTGGAACTTCAATCCAAGTTCCTGTTGAAGAACTAGGGTCGTTGCCAGATAAGGCAATATCCATATTTAAAACATATACTGTTCCTTCTGTAAGATCACCGGGTGTATCCATTACGTATTTATAAACACAATGTGTACCGCCATCTTCTCCGTAATAAGCTGTAGTTCCATCATCGGTAATAACAACATTTTCATGATTCATTCTACCCATTGCCCATAACTTATCTTTTTGGCCATCGTTATCATAATCTAAAACAGAAGCTGTTACAGGATCAATTTCGACTAACCAACCTACATCTTCATAGCCATCGCCATTGACATCACCAGAATTTGTACTTTCTTCCGCTGTAACTACGGTTCCCCAAGGTGTGATACCACCAGAACAGTTACGTGTTGTAGTTACTAAATCTGTACCATAAAAATCTACTGACTGACTTTCATCAACTTCCCAAAGTTGGGTAGTTGTATTTAGATTAATATCTAAGATAGATACTCCACCAGGTGTGTTTTCATGATTTACAGATAAATACCCTTCTTCACTACTCCCTTCAATAGCTACATAAGCTGTAAAGTCATTAGTACCTGGCATATTACCACCTCCTAGTGAATACGGGTCACCTTCTTTCATAACGACCTGAAAATTATGCTCAGGGGATAAAATTAAGTTACTTGTTTGTGAAGTTGGTGTTATAGACGTTAAACAACTGATGTGTTCCTCGTCACAATCTATCGCTAAATCTTGTGTATTCTGAATATATAAATCGAAACGTGTATCTGAACTTGAAGCATTTGCTTGATGAATTTCTACCGCAATGCGGTTAACCCCTTCTACAAACATCTCTTTTGCAACCGTAGACGTATAGTAGATATTTTCACTAATACCATCAATAGCACTACTTGCAGTAGTTAAATAATCTACAGTTCCTGTAGGCATATTGCTACGTAATACCTCTACACCATTAATATAAATAATAGCACCGTCATCTCTACGTAGTCCTAATTCTAACATATCACTTAATTCACTTAAAGACACTTCAATATCTTTTATGTAATAGGTGGTGATGTATTTATTACTGGCATCAGGACCGTAAGCTACTTCTGTATTTACAGGATCTCCATAGCCAAAAGGCGCAAAACCTCTGTTCCAAGGAATCACATTATAGTCTAAAGCTAACCAATCTGTTCCTAAATCGGTACCTTCATCTAAAACATACCATTGTTCATCTTTGTGTACAGGATAATTAGTTACTTCAAGTGGTGGTAACTCATAATCTACTTCCATATCAAAACGAACATCTGAACTTGTGCCGTTATTTTGGTGTACCTCTACCGCTATAACATTTTCTCCATTTTGAAGTAAATTAGCTGTTTGCATTGTTGTCCAAGCACTTTCTGCATCTCCACTTATTTCTCCTGAAGCATACATATCATATGTAACATCACCTTCAGGCATATTTAATCGAAAAGCCTCGGTTCCGTTAACATAAACAATAACACCATCATCATACATCATATTGAAAACAAGGTTACCAATAGCATCCACATCTTCTACATTAAAAATATGACGGAAATAATAAGTTGGGTGTTTTGCGGAAGCATCTGTACCATAATCTAACGTAGTACTTTCTACACCATCGCCATAACCTAGAATAGCGTTTCCAAATAACCAAGAACTATCATCAAACATTGATGCAGTCCAAGTTGTTCCTATATCTTGCCCTAAGTCATTGTATTTCCATAACCCTCCAGATACAATAGGAAAGCTTCCTGTAGGATATTCATTAATATTTTTCCAAGCTAAATATAATGGTTGTCCTTCATCAAATGCTAACTCATTAAAAATAACGATATTATTTTCCTTAATTCCTGTTGCTACTATCTCTACAGTGGCTGAAGGATCTCCAGATAATAAATAATATTCATTTGCAATAAGCTCTACCTGATTTAAGTTCTCAAATACTTTGGATACATCGACCTTAACAGATCCTGAAGCCATAAATAAAGGGTCTATTTTCCATCGACTATTTAGATATAAAATATTAGTCTCTGAAGCCTCTGCGGTTGGTAATACGTCATTACCCGTTTCCTTAGAAAACACAATATTACTATTGAAATCAGTGATAGCCTCAGCATAATACATTCCGTTAGAATCATCATTTTTATAACTCCAACTTCCTACAATTTGATTAGTAAACGGTGCTTCAGCAACACGTACCGGACTTGTAGCAGGAACAATATCTGCATCTGTATATGCAACTTCTAATACTGTATTACCTGAATTTACAAGGTATCCACTATCGTCTTGATTAAACGTATAGTTAAATGCTAAGTCTACATCTGAATCAAGAAGTGTTTGATGCATCTCTGCTACAATCTCGTCTTGAGTTTTAGCTTTGCTCCAAATTCTTAATTCATCCATAATAGAATTTGATTCGCCATTGTAATTAATAGTTCTGCCTAAGGCAAAATCCCAAGTGCTATTAGGTGCATAAGCATCAAAAGCATTAGTTGCTTTTAATTTGCCATTTACATAAAGTTTTAATTCACTATCTAGAAGTGACACTGTAACTGCTATATGGTTCCACTCGCCAATAGTTAATGCATCTCCCGACTCTGCTTTATTCCAGCCAGAACCATTAGTACCAAACACAGCATTAACAGAATTATTAGTAGGCAGTTCTAATGAAAAACCAGTTGTGTTATCATCAATTCTTCCATGGTTAGATAATAGTGGCACGTTGCTACCTGGATCCTCCGTTAATTTAGTCCACAGTTCAATTGTAAAATCGCCTGCTAAAACAGCTTCTATATCAGCTGTAGGTATTTGAGCTTGATGACCACCTTCAAGATTAAAGGCGCCACCTTGAGCAAGAATTGCCGCTGCGGTATCAACTTGATAAGCTATGTAATAAACACCATTACCTATCTCAACATCATTAAAAGTTACGACATTATCAGTTGTTGTATCAGTAGAAGCTACAACTTCATAGGCTACTTGAGGATCTCCTTTAATTAAGATGTATTCTCCAACCGTCGCCGTAATCATTTCTACATTTTCAAAAACGGCAGACAAATCAATTGCGATATCAGTGGTGGTGATATTCATAGCATTAACATTCCACCCACCAGCTATATAATGTGTATCTTCCTCTATAGCATTTGGTAAGTCTAATATTGTATTATTACTATCTCTACCAAAAACGATGTTTTCTATGAAGCTACTAATGGTTCCATCTACAAACATACCACTTGTAGTCTCACTCGTATAACTCCAACTTGCAGCTATAACATCTTCAAAATCTACAATAGATTCTGCAACAGGACTCGTAGCGGCTATAATAGATGCATTAGTATAATTAACTTCACTTACATTTATACCATTGTTCTCTAATACTCCATTATCATCTTGATCAAAAGTGTAATAAAACTGTAGATTTTCATCCGTTATATCTAATACACTATGCATACCCGAAATAATCTCTTCTTGTGAACGCGCTTCTGACCACATACGAAATTCATCGGCTAACAAAAGTACTTGCTTTCCGTATCCTAAGCTTCGACCAAGGGCAAAATCCCAAGTACTATTTGGTGCATAAGTTGTAAATGCTGTACTTCCTTCTAATTGACCGTTAATATAAAGCTGCACTTCACCTCCAGGTGTGGTACTTACAGCAATATGATTCCATTCGCCAATCTGAAGCACTGTTGCAGAAGTAACTTTCGTCCAACCAGAACCATTTCCATACACCGCACTTAAGCTATTGTTATCCTCCAACTCTAAAGTAAACCCTGTAGTATTCCCTTCAATTCTTCCATGGTTAGAAAGAATAGGTTTTTCACTAGGATCAGCAGGTAAGTTTAACCAAAGCTCCATGGTATGTGCACCTCCTAAAATAATTTCAGGTGAGGTATAATGAATTTTCACATCGTGATCATCTACCAAGGCTAAAGCACCTCCTCTTCCTGGAACAAATTCGCCTTCTTCCCAAGCTAAGTAATAAACTGATTCTTCAATATTAACATTATAAAAACTAATGCTAGTACCATCAAACGTACCTTCATCTACCATAGTAAATTCGGTTTCGCCTTCATTTTGCTTCAATAAATAATAATGCCCAGCAGCTGCTGAAATGGCACTGGCAGATGTTGTTCCCACAGTTTCTTCTAAATTAAATTTAAAAGTTGCAAATGGGGTGTTTAAAGGATCTATTTTCCATCCGCCTTGTAAATATTGAACCTCAGACATATTTGGAACTTCTGAAATAGCTATGTCGTCTTGTTTACCTACTATAATATTACTTGTAAATAAGGTAATGTCGTCAGCAAAACTTAAACCATTATTAAGACTACCATTATTCTTACTCCATTTACCTGAAACAAAATCTCGATATATTGCTGGAATATTTCCTAAAGGAGCCGTGCCAGATGTTAATGCCGCAGAAGTAATATTCATTTCATAATTTACAGCTCCAGCACTAGTAATAGTCGTAGCGGCTTCGGTTGCAGGTGTAAAATTGTAATACAACTCTAAGTCCGTCTCATCACCTACTAACGGATAATGTAAAGACTGCTCAATCTCATCAGATGTTAAAACTTTGCTCCAAATACGGATATCATCTATATCACCTTGGATATTACTTCCGTAATTAGGACTATATCCAAATCCTAAACCAAACGTATTAGGGTGATAACCGTTATATGCCATTTCGGTTACAAAAACACCATTGAGGTAGTATTTAATGTTTCCTCCTATTTCTGCAGATATAGTAATATGATTCCATTCTCCAACAGTCCAAGTATCACCTTGGTTGTCTATCTTATTCCAACCAGAACCATTAGTTCCTACAACGACATTTAATTTATTATCAGCAGAAAATTCAAGAGAAAGTCCTGTAGAATTGTTATCAACTCTACCATGAGTAGAAAATATAGACGCATTACTTGCAGGATCTGTATTTAATTTTGCCCAAAATTGAACAGTAAAATTATCTGCGAATAATGCATTAGAAATATCAGATGGAATTCCTGTTTGCTGTGCGCCTGATAAAGTTAACATCTCACCACGATTAGATTCTACATCTGCATTTTCTAATATGTCATTATCCGAAATTAGTCTGGCATATAACTCTAAATCATCAATGCTACCTAAAAATTGTTTGCCTTCAATATTATTTCCTATTAGAAAATCTGAAGAAGATGCTGTAGGAGACAATACATTATTCCATGTTTGAATTAAGAACCCATTATAATATAAGGTTAATTTTTTTCTTACATTATCGTATTTCCAAGTGATGTACGACCAGCTATTTTCTAAAACACTATAGTTACTCTCATGTGTAACCCCTGTAGCGTGATCTTTATAATTTAAGTTTCCGTTATTAGAAATTCCGAAAGAAACTCCTGAAGTCGCATTAGCGTCAGAAACTATAGTTGCTCCATTAGATGCTAAATTGCTTGGATTAACCCAAAAACTTAAGCTATACGCTTTATCATAAAAATTTAAAGCTGTTGAAGCTGGTACAGAAAGTGCTGTGTTTTCAGAAAACACCAAAGCACTGTTTGCATTGGCATATTTATCGTCTCCAAAACTATAATTAGCCGCTTCTAGTGCATGATTATACTCTGAATTATCTACAACAGCATTTGTAAAATCTAAAGATAAATTATGTGCATCAGAATTTTGACTCGTTAACATATCTTGATGAACCACTTCTTCAAAGAAAGTAGCACCATCAAAACCAACATATTCGAATTTTATTCTTCTATCGCCTTCTTCTCCATACACATTTGTGCGCACATATCCATGCTTCACACCTGTAAGAATATCATTTGAAGCACTATAATTTACATTATAATTCCCTTCTTCACCATTACCTCCAATATCAGAATTGATATTACCCGACATAATATCGTACATAGGATATTTTGTATCTCCTTCACGTACCATAAAACGTTGATCGTGTATATCTGCACAATAAGAGACAATCCCATTAATATTATTGGTTTGAATAAATTCTAGAAATTCATCAGCTTGATTACTGACACTAAAGTTTCTACCTCCAACTTCTCTAAAGGTTGGTGTACCATTTATAATAACTTTAAACGTGGCTGTTGAGTTAAGCAGTCCTTGTTTTAACCACTCTAATTGCTCATCACCAAAATGATCTGCAGTGCCATCTCTATAACTTCTGTTATCTGTTAAGAAAAATTCTACATCCTTATATACATAAGAAGAATACAAACCCTCTCCTTCTACCGTATCTAAATATTCAGGATTTGGCCACCAGTCCTTAAATATATCACGCATTTCTGGTAATGTAGCCATTGTTTTATCGAACTCATTCGGTCCGGTATCATGGTTATCTGTAATAGATAATTGTGGCATTGCCATAGTTAATTGATCATGAAACTGTCTGTAAAACATGTAACGATCAAATGCCATATCTTTATTAGCCCAGTCATCTATGGCGTCTGGACACTCTCCATTTGCATGCTGCAATCCTAAAAGGTAGGTGGCATCACCTAACCAAACCATAAGATCAGCATCTTCTGCAGCCATATGGTTAAACATCTCTGGATTACCATTAATATGTGTTAATGATTCTGGAATGTCTACACAGCGAGACGTATCATAAATTCTTCCGCATCCGCCTGCTAGAAACTCAAAATTGTCTATAACATTTTGGTCGTTAGTGATTGATGAGGTTCTGTCAGATGCACTACCGTTAATTTGCAAACTAGCAGTGTACGTTTCACCTTCCGTTAAATTATCAAATTCATAAGACCTTAGGAAATATCCTATTCTGTCGTCAGAATTAAAAACTGAGCCGCTCAACTCTGTTGCTTGAGCTTGAGAACCCGTCATGGATAAGGAAAGTGCATCTCCTGACCCTGTGTTATCTTTAGTAAGTACCCATACTCTAACCTTGTTTTCATAAACAGGACTAAACATTGGGCCAAACACCAAAGAATCTCCCGGTATGACTGTTTGAGCTTTAAGCCCAAAACTCATACAAAGAGAAAAAAACAGTAAAATAAATAGTAAACTTTTTTTCATTTTGGTTGTGTTAATTTTTTTTGTGTTTTAAAAAATATATACCCAAAAGTAGATGGAGTAAACCGATTGAATCTTAAGAGAAAATAATGTGATTGTTAAGTTTGACTGATTACTTAACGGTTGTTTAATAAGTAATTTTTAGATATATGATGTAAACATATTTAGTAGTTAAAAAAGAAAGCTAACTAGCACTACAAGCAACTAAAAAACAATATCTTATGTTTTATTTTTTACTATAAAACACGTAAAGCCAAGGTTAAGATCAAGTCTGTTTTTGTTTACAGTAGTTTTACATTACACGATTTAATTAGAAAAGTATTTGGGAACATCATTTAATGACTTCATAAATGCTATGATATCTTCCATTTCGTCTTCAGTTAAACCTAAAGGGTCTGGAGCTAAAGTTTGATTTGGCACTTCGTAAGCTAGGCCAATACCCTGTGCTCCCCCTAAATTATAAAAATCTAAAACGTCTTCTAAAGTCGTATAAGCGCCGTTATGAAAATATGGAGCTGTTAAGGCCACATTACGAACTGTCGTTGTTTTAAACGATTTATTAAAAATTTGATGGTGATCTTTACTTAACCCATTTTTTATACGCCCAGAATCCGTATCGACAACATATGAACCAGGACTTTGTAATACTCCTAAAACTTCACTTTCATTTTCTTGAAATAATGGAGGAATCAAACCACTAAAAGTTGGTGCAAAATGACAAGTAGCGCAATTAGCTTTGCCCATAAACAAGTTAAAACCTCTTTTGACATTGGCGTTGAGGTTAAAACTTTCACCACGAAGGTATTTATCAAAATCACTATTGAAAGAACTTAAGGATATAACGTATGATGCTAAAGCAGATGAAAATTGATACCTATTTATGGAGTCTGAATTATAAATCTCTTTAAATTTATTTTGATAAATTTTATCTGCATTCAGTTTTTTTACAATAGCTATAATACTAGTATTAAACTCCAAGTGATTATCAATAACATGTTCGGCTTGATCTTCTAAATCGAAAGCTCTTAAATCGTAAAAATACCGATCTGAAAAAACTGAATTTATTAATGTTGGAGAGTTTCTATCTAATCTTTTTCCAACAATACCTGCTTTCGACGTTCTTTCCCCATCTGAATACGCAAGTTTTGGGTCATGACAAGTTGCACAGCTTATTGTATTATTGTTACTTAAAGTTTTATCAAAAAAAAGTTTTTCTCCTAACTGTCTTAGTTCCGGACTATCCTCATCTTTTTTTAAAAGACTATAATAATAAGGGTTTAAAAAATCATCAGAAAATATATTTTCGCTTAGCGCATTCCATGATGGCGTTTCGTTAAATTTTTCTGCTGACGTAGGTATCTCTAATTCTTGTTGAAGTAATAGTAGTTCTTTATAAAGTGGATTTAAATACGATTTTATGAAAACCAACCTATCAAAAGTCTCAAAATTATGATGTCTTTTAAGAAACCGTTGTCCATCTTTAAATAATTTTCTTAAAGACAACCTATACTTCTCACTAACATTAATTAAGGGTTGTAAAATTTCTTCTATACCATATAAAGATGCAGAAGCTTCCTCAATAGCGTTTAAAGAACCAGGCGTATCAAAACCTGTTATGCCTCTACTTAATACTCGAACTAGATCTAATCGAGACGATTCTATAATTTCGAAATTAAAATAGTATTTCCTCAATGCCATTGATTGGTGTACTATTTTGAAAGTAACTTTAAGTTGTGTTGTAAGTTTTAATAATTCGTCTTTAGAACGAAATGCTTCTTCTGAAAAAAGTAATTCGTCTATGCGTTGTAAACCTGTAGGTGCTAATATGTTATATGTCTCACCACTATAATGACCTGCTTCTAACATGTCTAAGGGTACAGAATTTTTATAATTTTCTATAGACCCTAAATAGTAATTTCCTTTTTCAAAATCTTGACTCGTTGATAATGAAGATACATGATCTAAGGGTGCCCCATTAATATAAACATTAATGTGCTCTGGGTAATAATACGTTAAAACTCCTTCTATTCGTTTAAAGGCTTTTCTGGTATTTAGACATTGGTCTTGAACTTTTTTTATAGATTTCTTAGACGAGTCTAAGCCTATAGCCATTGTATTAAGAATATCTATTTGTTGCTCTAATTTTTTTAATTCTGAATCTATAAATATTTTATAGTAGTCATTATAATCATTGGAGATATAGGTGCTATTGTCTTGATTAATAAATCCAAACAGTCCAAAACCAACACCTGCTAATAACACCACAAAATACAATGGTTTTCGTAACATTTTTAAGCTAAAATTCATGTTATTGTTTTAGTGCTGGATTATCACTCAATGCCTTCATAAACAATACTAAATTTTCCTTTTCCTGCTCTGTTAACAGCAAAGGGTCAGACGGTAAGGTTTGATTGACAACCTCTAACCCCAAACCAGCACCACCGCCTAGATTATAAAATTCTACAACCTCTTCTAAAGAACTATAAGCACCATTATGAAAAAAAGGTGCTGTGTACAATGTATTTCTTACGGTCGTTGTTTTAAATGATTTTTCGTAAATCCAGGCTTCTTCTTTATAAATGCCGTTTACAATCCGACCTCTATCCGCATCGACACCTTTGACTGGCTCATTTTCTTCTTTTAAAACACCTAGAATTTCACTTTCATTTTCATTATAAAAAGGAGGAACAAGTCCAGAGAATGTTGGTGCAAAATGGCACGTACCACAATTGGCTTTTCCCATAAACAAATTAAACCCTTGCTTAACTTCTTCTGATATGTCTTCTATTTCACCTCTAACATATCTATCAAATTCACTATTAAAAGAACTTAATGACAATACGTACGAGGCTAACGCTTTAGAAAGATTTTGACGCGTAATGCCTTTTTTTCCAAAGATAGTTTCAAACTCTTTTTGGTATCCGTGGTCTTTAGTTTTCAATTTTTCTAAAATTGAACTATATGCTGTATTAAATTCTGAAGGATTAAAAATAACATGCTCTACTTGTTGTTCTAAAGAAAACGCTCTTAAATCATAAAAATAACGATCTGCATATACCGCATTTAGCAGTGTTGGCGCATTTCTTAACACCGTTTTACCTTTAATATTGCTCATTGATTTCGGTAGCCCATCTGCGAATCCTTTTTCTGGCTGATGACAACTGGCGCAACTCATATTATTTTCACTACTAATACGCGCGTCGTAGAACAACTTTTCACCAAGATTTTTTAGTGCTTTACTATCTTCACTTTTGGTTAGTTCGGTATAACTGTAAGGATTTAAAAAATTAGCATCGAAAATTGATAAGCTTTCTCTATTCCATCCGCTTATGTGTTCTAAATTTTTATCTAAAACTTTTGCTTGAAAATATTTTAGCTCCTTATACAAGGGATCTAAATACTGCTTCAAAAATTGTAATCTATCAAAATTTTCAAAATTAGTATTGTCATTTAGAAATGTAATGGAGGAACTAAAAAGTGTGTCACATACGTTATAGTTTTCTTCCGATTGCTGAACACCATACAAACTTTTAAAAAAGGACTGCATGGACTTTAAAGACATTTTTGCTTCTTCCATAGCATTTAAAGACCCAGGTGTATCAAAACCTGTAAGCCCAAGCGTATAAATTCTTACCAGCTGTAAACGCATAACATCTATGGCATTTTCCTTTTGTATTGGATAATCATAAAGACGATCATACAAGGTCAAATATTTACTCTTTAATCGTGTGGTAAGTCCATAAATCGTATGACTATTATCTAATATTTCTTCCGAATACACTAATTCATCTAACACTTGTAAACCTTCGGGCTCTAAAATTGATGCTGTATTTTCAAACTCTAAACGCATTAAAGGAGCTCCGTTAATATGGTTTTTAACATATTCTGGGTAATGATATGCTAAATAGAACTCTATTCTTTTATATTGTAATCTTGACTTAGAAACAGACCGCTTTAAATCTTCATAGGTAACTTCTCCTCCTTGATACATTTCTGCAATGGCATCCATCTCAGAAAAAACCTTATAGGTTTTAAGGAGTTCATTCTTGATAAAAGTGTCTTGTAAATCCTCTTTATTTTTGAAATTGAAAGAAAGAAACAGACCTAATGTAAAGACACTACTCATACCTAAAAAAAATCTTAAAAGTGATATTGATTTCATCATTTACATAAATTTATAAGTCAACAAATGTATTAGAGCTATATCAATTGGTAGTGACCTCTAGGTTAAGAAATGTTTATATAAAAAACGCTGTACAATTGTAAGTACAGCGCTTTAAAACCTTTTAACAGAACGAAAATTTGTCTATTTCTTTATGATTTCAAAAGTTTCAGACCGACCATTTTCAAACTGAACTTTTAACATATAAATACCTGATGCGAGACCTCTTGTGTTTATAACTGATGTATTAGCATCGTATGTGTCTATTTTCTGTCCCATAACATTATAAAGTTCTAAGTTGCTAAATTTAGATTGTGCCGACACATTTAAAATATCTGATACAGGGTTTGGGAAATAATTAAAGGTTGAAAATGAAGAAACCTCATCTACACTAAGCGTATCTTCGCAAAATCCATCAACCGTAAATATTTGATTAGACCCACTATTCATATCCCAAGAAAAACCTCCGTCTATAGACGTATAACTAGAACCTCCAATGCCACCGCTAGAGGTCAACTCCCAAGTTAATAGATCCGTAGTATTAGGTGTTGGAATAACTTCAATAAAATAGCTGCCTTCCGTTAATGCTATGGCGTCTTGAAAGGTAAAGCTAATTCTTACAGATACCAATTCAAAAGGATAACCTGAAATCGACCAATACCCTTGATATTCTTCATAGTCTGGCCCCTTATTAATAAACGAATGTAATATCTCTCCAGGCGCATTACCATCTGTTGTTCGAATATTAATGGTTGCATTATGCATACCACCACCTGTAAGCAGCGCATCCATAGTAAAACGTGTTAAATTAAATGTTGTATTTTCCGCTACTATAAAGTCATCTGCAATTGAAATTACTTGACCATTATTAGCAAAAAAAGACTGTCCATTTTCAGGAGTAACTGAGCTATTACCTTGTGAACAAACCTCACCTAGTTCTGCTGGTTCGTCTCCAGAATCTTCACATGTACCTATAATTTGGAATACTTTATTATAATACCCTGTTCCTCCCCAGGGTTCATCATCAAATTTATTATAATCGAAAAGACCATAGGTCTGATTTTCGCTTGCAATTTCCCACCAAGCTCCATTCTCGTCGCCCGCTGAAGCCGCTAAAGCTATAAAATATTTACCCGTTTCTAAAGTAACTTCTGCCTCTAGGTTTAACGTTATTTTATAGACATCTAAGCCTTCAATTTCTGTAGTATATTCCAAATCTTGTTCACTTGGAATTAAATTTGTATAACCCACTATAATATCTCCTGGAAGGCCTTCTGATTCAGTCACCAAAAAAACATTAACATAATTTAGATCTGCATCACCTTTTAATAAATTAACCGTGATTTCGTCGGTTGTAAATGTCTCTCCAAAAGGCACATCAAAATCTACAGCTCCCATATATTCATATAGTCCTCCGGTGGAAATATTTTCACCATTTGCACTGCCTTCAGAATAAGTACCATAAGAACATTCTTGGGCATAAAAGATAGCATGTGACACACATAGTAATAAAGTTAAAAGTAATAGTTTTTTCATATTATTTTGGTTTTAGAATTTGTACTAAAGTAGCTAAAACCTAAAAGAAAATAAGGCATTACTCTTTTGAAATATCGTATTTAGCAAGACAAAATACCGTATTAACAATTTTACTACCAGTGATTTATGAAATATTAAGTCTTTTTTCCTTGTTGTTTGACTTCTTCTCGTAAAAAGACAGAAGGAGAAATTCCTGTGACATTTTTAAAGATCGTAGAAAACGTACTATGAGAAATAAATCCAGATTCTTCTGCGAGATAGCTAATCTTATAATCGAGATATTTTGGGTAACTGTGAATTTTTCTACATATATAATTAATACGTAGCTCGTTTATGTAAGTATTAAAATTCTGATCTTTATGCATTTTAATTACAGTAGAAAGGTAAGTTGGGTTTGTTTTTAATTGTACAGCCATTGTAGAAAGTGTAATCTTAGGGTTTCGAAATTTTTCTGAACTTTCAAATTTCTTTAACTTCTCTAATAGGTCTGCTTCTGTTGCTGTAGAAATAGCATTTATAGTTTTTGAATCCGTATCTACGTCACTATCTTTTTGGGTGGAAATTAAAATCTGATTTTCTAATCGCGATACCACCGTTTGATATTTTTTTTGATCTTCTTTTTTCTTCTTAACGAAATAGATTACACCACAAAAACCGACGAAAACTAAACCAATAATACCATAAATAAGCCATTGATTTTTTTCCTTAGATTTGGTAATAGAATTTACCAATCCTTTATGTTCTTCTGTAAAAGCTTTATTAATTGCCTTTAAGTCTTCACTCTTTAAACGTTCATTTAATTCTAAATAAGCCTCGTTATAATTTATATACTCGTTGTTATCACCTAGCGACTTATAATTTTTAGATAGATTGAGATAGATTTCAGATTCTAAATTTGGAATATTAAAATTCGGACTCTGTAAAACCACTTGTAGAGTGTCTATAGCACGTTGATGATTTTTTCTAAAAGCATATACTTCAGATAATGTTGAATAAATATAATATTTTAATTCAGGACTATATTCATCTTTTATGCCTAATGCTTGATGTAAATAAGCTTCTGAAGAGTCTGCCTCGTTTAGGTAATAATATGAATTCCCAATATTGTAAACTGCACGTCTATAATGATAGCGGTCGATTTCAGACAAGTTTTCAATTTTCTTAAACTCACGTAAAGCCTGTAAATAGTTACCATTTGCGGCTTTATAATGAGCACTATTAAAGTCGTGTTTTCCTAACTCTAGAGCACTCAAACCTTTGAGTCGGTATTTCTTTTCTCCATTTGGAATTTTTTCTATTTGCTCTATTGCACGATCTAAATATGCTCTTGCATTATCATTTAAATTCATGAAAGAATACTGATTTGCAATTGAGCCATAGGCCTGTGCCATTAATTCGGGATCTTCTATTTTTTCTGCGACATCTTTAGCTTTAAATAAATAAGCTATAGATTTATCAACCTCATTTGTACGAAAATAAGACTCTGAAACTTTTTGAAAAATAGCATACCGTTGCTTGTCTGATGCAGTATGCTTAATAATATATAATCCTAATTTTACAATTTGAGTCGTATCTTTTTTATCCAAAGCATACAGAACTTCCTGGATACTATCTAGTTTTTTCTGAGGCATGTTTTGGCTGTACCCAACATGACCTGAAAATAGAGATGCTAGAAAAAAAAGACCACTAAAAACTCGAATCATTAATTTTATATTAGATGTGATAGTAAAACTATGAAATAATATAAATATATCAGGCTATTAAGTAAATGTTTAATTTTTTAACTAGACTATTATTCTTTTCAAAATAACCTGATACATTTATTCTTATAAAGGTATTATCTTTACCTTTAATCCCGTTGAGTAGGGTTTCATCTTTAATGAGCAGTAATGTTTCTTTAAAACCTTCTGAAATTAACAAAACATCTAATTGATCTACTTCGTTAATCGTTGTATCTACCTGCACTTTCATATCTCTAGCATCTTCTACTATAACATCATTTAGGGCCATAAAAAAGTCATCTTTTTCCATTAAATATGTGAATACAGCATCAGGATCAACGACATCTAAATTAGCAAAATCGTCCTATAATACTATAGTTATAATATTATTAATTGGTGCTTCAATGGTTAGGTTATGGTTTTTTCTTTTGTCTTTTGTCTTTTGTCTTTTGAAGGAATTCTAGAACTCATTAGTGGATTTTTAATTGTGCAATTCAGCAATAAAATTGTCATCTTTTTAGTCATCAATTTAGTCCTATTAATCATAGGCACCTTTAGCGATATGACACCTGCTGTTTTGATTTTCACACCTATTTTCTACCTGCAGTTGTCGCTTTAGGCATGGACCCGGTTCACTTTGGAATTGTTTTAGTCCTCAATCTTTGTATTGGTTTGTGTACACCACCTGTAGGCACCATCCTTTTTGCGGCTAGTGAAGTGTCCAAAATTTCCGTTTCAAAAGTTATAAAAACGTTGCTGCCGTTTTTTTAATTATGATCGCTGTGCTGCTACTTATCACTGATATTCCTGAAATATCGATGTTTTTGCCTACTCTGTTTGATTTATAAATACCAAAGTGTAATTTCAGCATATTGCATTACAGTACTATAAAAAATTGTTCCGTATTTAAGTGCAACTTTGTACCTTTATGACATGAATATAGGATTAGTACTTTCTGGTGGAGGCGCAAGAGGTGCAGCGCATATAGGTGTTATTAAAGCATTAGAGGAACACAATATATTTCCCACACATATTGCAGGCACAAGTGCTGGTGCTATTGTCGGTGCATTATATGCCGCTGGTGTTCCTTGGTCAGAAATTTTGATTTTTTTTAAAACTATCCCCCTTTTTCATACCAAAAGGTTTGCTAGAAAAAAACCTGGCTTCCTAAATTCTGAAAACTTTTATGATGATCTTAAAACCTTCTTACCGAAAGATAGCTTTGAAGATTTAAAAAAGCCTTTATTCATTCCTGCAGCGAATATCATTGATGGTACCTCAAAAATCTTTAGCAAAGGACAATTAATTAAGCCTATTATTGCTTCTGCCTCTTTCCCTGGTGTTTTTACACCTACTGAAATTAATGGGAAATTTTACGTTGATGGAGGCACTTTAAATAATTTTCCTGTTGAACCCTTAAAAAATAAGTGTGATAAAATTATTGGTGTTTGCGTCAACCCTTTAAAGACAGTAAACATGAAAGATTTAAGACATTCTTATTCCGTCATAGAACGCGCTTATAAAATTAAAGTTGCTGCCGAGTCTTCAAACAAGTTTCCTGATTGTGACATGGTAATAAGCCCTCAAGAACTAGTGAATTACAGTACTTTTGGCATGAGTAATATGGAGGCTATTTTTAATTTAGGATATACTTCCACATTAACAGCACTAAAAGAAAACGAGGAGTTAGTTAAACGTTTGTCGCAGACATAAGCACTTCTAAATACTCTTTTTTTTGGCAGAGTAAGAAAAACAGGTTCACTCTAATTTATATCCTTAATATTGAGGCACAAATAATTCAATACACACAAACTCAACCTCCCAATTAAGAACCTTAAAATCAAAAATCTAAGACAGACTCAAACAATTACGCTCAACTTTTCATAAGAGTTATTTATATCATTTACTCATATTTTCACGCATTACTAAATCCACTTTCATTGCACTTTTTATATAGAATATCAAATTTTTATACAATCTGATTATTTACTTGTTTTATTTGTCTTTTATGATAGGACAACGTCTGTTTACCCTAGGATTAGTGGGCTATTTATGTATTTTTGAGAGGAGTCGAAATGAAAAAGGAAGACTATATCCCTGGGGTTTTAACAGAATTATTTCTTATGATTGTTGCTTCTTTTTGGGCGAAAAAGAAAGGGTATAATGTAGGTAAGAAAAGTTCATTAAAAGACGTTGGACGTACATTTTTTAGAGCTTTTCCTAGTTTAATGTTACTTGTCGTTGTGATTGGAGGTATTGTAGCCGGTATTTTTACAGCCACAGAAGCATCTGCTATTGCTGTGCTTTATACGTTAATCTTAGGCTTTTGGTATAAGGAAATCACCCTTAACGATTTACCAGAAATATCGTTAGAAGCTTGCGGCACTACAACGATTGTAATGCTTTTAATTGGGGCATCTACGAGCATGTCTTGGGTAATGTCTTACGAGAATATTCCAAATGATATTAGTACAGCTTTATTAGGAGCAAGCAATAATCCTATAGTGATATTACTAATAATTAATTTGATATTATTGGTTGTTGGTATATTTATGGATATGACACCAGCAGTACTCATTTTTACTCCAATATTTTTACCTATCGTAGAAAAGCTTGGCATGGACCCTGTACATTTTGGTATCGTTATGATTCTAAATTTATGCATTGGCCTTTGTACGCCACCTGTAGGGTCGGTATTATTTGTAGGAGTTGGTGTAGCAAATACAACTATAGAGAAAGTGGTTAAGCCACTTTTATCGCTTTTTGCCGCCATGATCATTTCCTTACTATTGATTACTTATTTTTCAGGATTAAGCTTGTGGTTGCCTAGCTTGTTTGGATTATAATATGTCATTTGAGCGAACAGGTTATTCCTATAAATCTTCAAATTTTTGCTTCATTGTAGGGTTACCGCGTGTGAGCTTTTTTATGGTTAAATCTTCTGCTTTATTATTTGCTAATCGAAGATTATTTACTGAAGATAGTAAGGCATCTTTTGTTTTTTGAAGGTGAGTCATCGTTTTGTCTATCTCCTTTATAGCATCTCCAAACTGACGACTTGCCAAATCATAGTTTCTAGCAAAACCTTTTTTAAAATCATTTATTTTTTCTTCAAAATTGGTAATGTCCACATTTTGATTCCGCATCATAGTTAACTCTGCCTTATATTGTAAAGATTTCATTCCAGCATTACGAAGCAAGGTTATTATCGGAATAAAAAACTGCGGACGAATGACATACATTTTTGGGTATTTGTACGAGACATCTACAATTCCTGTGTTATAAAAATCATTATCGGCTTCTAATAATGATACGAGCACTGCGTATTCACAACCTTTAGCATTGCGATCTTTGTCTAATTTTGCAAAGAAGTCTTCATTTCTTTTTTTGGTAGCCGTTTGGTCGTTTTCATTTTTCATTTCAAACATGATTGAAATGATCTCGATTCCGTTTACATCCTTTTCTTTATATATATAATCGCCTTTGGTACCTTGAGAAGCGTCATTATCTTTTTCAAAATAAGCATTTTGAAATGCTGTGGCTCTTAATTTATTGAATTCGGTTTCACAATGTTGTTCTAATGACTCACCAACCATTTTGGTAGAAAGTTTTTGCTTATAATCTTTGAGACGTTCTATTTCTTCTTCTTTTAGTTTTAACGCTTCATCTTTATGCACAAGCTTATTATTGAATTGTTCTTTTAAAGACTTTTCTGAAAGTGCTTTCTCTGTTTCTTTCGCTTTTAAATCATTAATAACTTGATCTCTTTCTTTTTCAATGCGGCTAACTGCAGTTTGTAAAGCAAGCTGTTTTGCTGTTTCAGCCTGCTGTAATTTAGACTCTAAATCTTTAATCGCATTATCTTTCTTCGATACTTCTTGGATTAATTCTGATTTACTTTTTGCCTTTAAAACATCTATTTCACTTTGTTTCTGTGCCAATAACTCTTGAAATGCATTTTTTAGTTCCGCTTCTTTTAGTTGTAATGCCGATTGTTTTTCTCGGTGAGCGATTTCTAAACGATTGTTTAATTCGTCTTGAAACTGCTGATCACGCACTTGCTTTACAATATCTGTATATACAGAATCGTCTACTTTAAAAACTTCTTTACAGTTAGGACATTTAACCTCTGCGTTTTTACTCATAACCTTTGTTTTTAAAACGTTATGCAACAATTATATGTCGCACAGTATTACAATTACATATTAAATATCCAAATGTACCTATTCTTTATCCTTCTATATTATATTATTATCGGAATTACGGAATGCCATAAAACTGAAAGGATCGACTTTGTTTAATTTAAACAAAATTCAGAAATAATTAATTATTTTAATAATACAAAAAAAACATCTTTATCTATTGCGGTTATCCGTAATAGAAAATTCTAAATTAAAAAAGAGGAAGATAACCTTAATGGATTAGCTCCTTACTTAAGGACAATGAGAGCGCTTTATAATAAAGATGTTTGTTTAAGAGCCAAAAATATATAATTAAATATTTACCAACAATATGTTACATATGTCATACAATTTGAAACATATGTTAGACACTTTCACGACTAAAAAATAGAATTTTGAAACTAATTAATAAAATGTTTCAATATGACAAGGTCTTTTACAATTTTAATGCTTTTATTAGCATTACCTATAGCGTCACAATCCATAAAAAAATTCAGTATTGATTCAGGAGGAGCTTCTACTGTTGTAAATGATATTCAAATATTATACACTATTGGTGAAGTCGTTGTTCAAGAAACAAGCACACCTACAATTTCGGTTTCAGAAGGCTTTATTAACCCAGAGTTTAATTCCACTTTAAGCACTAATGACCATCAAATCTCACATTTGAATATATCTATATACCCTAATCCTACAAATCAATTTATCAATATTGCTACAGACAGACCTCTTACTAAAGTAGAGCTTTATGATGTTTTGGGAAGAAGCATATTTCAATCTACAACTATTGATGATCCCATTGAAGTTTCATCATTAAAAGCAGGCGTTTATCTGCTAAGGCTTTATGAGAATGCAAAATCCATAACCAAACGAGTTGTTATTGAGTAAATTACATAAATTTATAACAATTAATTAAAAGCATTCTATAACTTTACTACAAAAGCAATATTAAATTAAACACTTCATAATCTGTATTTGTTTTAATTATATTGAAATGTATATCCAAATCATGTTCAAAAGAGCCTTAGTGTTTTCTTTCCTTTTAAATTTAGCACATTTATTTGCTCAAGAAAACACGCAATCAAACCCGTTAAAATTTAATGACATAAAATTAATTCTTGAAGATCAATGGATTTCTAATATCACACAAGACAAAAATGGCTTTATATGGGTCGCAACACAAGATGGTTTATATAAATATAATGGTAAGAATTTTAAAACTTACAGATACAATCCGTTAGAAAAAAGCAGCCTTCCTGGTGGTTGGGTTAGAGATATAAAACAAGACCAAGACGATATCTTTTGGATTGGCACTTATGGTGCTGGCTTGGTGAAATTTGATGAAAAAAAAGGCGTGTTTGAAAAAGTTCAAATCAATGCCAACAATACAGGTCTTAATCCACTAGTCGTCTATAGAGTATTCATTAGTTCTTCATCTACAATTTGGGTAGCAACTGATGATGGGTTATACCGAAAATCTAAATCGAGCCCAGATTTTGTAAAAATAAAAGAATCCTTTACTTCTATAAAAATTTTAGAAATTGAGAATGGTACGGAACTCATTTCATCAAACCATACTTTATTTAAATATAGTAACAAGGCCGAACGGTTTGAACCAATACTTCATAACACTGTTATAGATGAAATAGAAAGCATAGGCAACAATAAAATAATATATAAATCCGACGGTAAATTGTACCATTATGATTTTATTAATGATCCTGAGAAAATAGATTTACCCAATGACGATGCTGCCCTTTTTATATCTAATGTAAAAGACCATAAATGCATTATAATTGGATCTAGCGGAAATTATTTCTTCAATACAAAAACCAAAAAATTTCAACCTTACAATTATAATTTAGATAAATTTAAAGAAATAGGCATCAGCAAACTCTTAATAGATAAACAAAATCTATTATGGGTAGGTACACACAAAGGTTTGTTTAAGGAAAGTGCTCTAAAGAAAGTCTTTACAGGTCACTTCAGTACACATGCCAGACGGATTTTTGTAGATGCAACTGATATATACATTGTTGGAGACCAAGGCTTTTTTAAAGTTTCAAAAACTAACCATTCTAATTACAAACAATTCTTAAAAAGAACAAGGATTACTTCAATATGTAAAACAGAAAACGGATTCTGGCTAGGGGATCTGACCGGAAATCTTTTTTTCATTGATAAAGACTTTAATATCAATAAGATAGAACTAAATCAAGATAAAAGCGAAACCTTAAAAGTTTTTGGAATTGTTGAAGATTTAAACGGTTTTTTATGGGTTAGTACATGGCAAGGAATTTACGTGTTAGATAAAAAAGGTAACATTATAAACACCTACCAACTAGACGAAGTCAAAGAGATTAAGATAATGGAGTTAATAATTGACGAGCAAGACAATCTATGGGTGATAACGGTTGGAGAAGGCGTATATAAAATACCAAACATATCGAAGATCGATAAAAACAGAAAATATATTAACTTCAAAAAATATGTGCATATTAAAAACGATTTAAATTCATTAAATTCTGATGTTGTCATAGATATTCATAAAAGTCAAAATGGAATGCTTTCGATTGGGTCAGATTTTGGCTTGAATTTTTATGACAAGGAAAAGGATCTTTTCTACCCTCTTGAAATCAATGGTGCTATTTTTGATAAAAAGGTAATGGCTATTGAAACCGACGAAAATAATCTCTGGTGGATTAGCACAATAAATAATGGTATTTATGTATATAACAACGAAAACAAAACACTTTTTAATCTAAAAGAAGAAGATGGTTTGATTTCTAATGCATGTTTATATACCTCTAGTGCAATCTATAAGGACGAACTTTACTTTGGCACAGATGAAGGGGTTCAAGTTATAAATACTTCTAAGTTTACCTATCCCAATATTACTAAAGCTCCCAGTATTTCAAAAATAACGATACAAGGAAAAAACGCTACAACTTTTCAAGATGTAGTGAATTTAAAAAAGCCCATTAAGCTTCATCATCATCAGAATAATTTTAAAATAAATTTAGAAATTGCAGATTATAGGTTTCCAGAAAAAATAGCTTATTATTATAAGCTAAGAAAAGCCACAAATTTTTGGACCAAAGCAGAAGGAAACACCATTTTCTTCAACAACCTAAATTATGGTGAATATAATCTTTTGGTAAAAGCAGCATATCAGGCAAACGACAACGCACCAATTACCACATTAACTTTAAAAATAAGCCCCCCTTGGTACAAATCTATTTTGGCTTATACGTTACTTTTTATAGGTTTGGCGGTAGCACTTTTTTCATTTTTTCAATTACGCTACAAACAAAAATTGGCATCTAACAAATTAAAGGCCATCAAGGAATTAGACCTTATAAAATCAAATCTATTTACCAATATATCTCACGAACTCAGAACACCATTGACTTTAATTTCTGGTCCCGTAGAAAATCAATTATCTAAAGGTAATTTAAAATCAGAAGTTAAGGAAGACCTCAACTTAATAAAGCAAAATGCCGATAGACTTCTCAATTTGGTAAATCAACTTACAGATTTATCTTTAATCGATGCAGGACAAATAAAGCTAAACATAGAACAAGGCAACTTAGCAATTATACTTAAGCAGCTCATATCGGCATTTCAATTTAAAGCGCATGATAAAAGTATAGACATTCAATCTACCATTACCCAATTAGACAACTGTTGGTTCGACAGAGATATTATTGAAAAAATAGGCTCTAACCTACTCTCTAATGCTATAAAATATTCGCCTCAAGAATCCATAATCTATTTTACCGCTCAGCAACAAAATGAACAACTTCAACTTTCTATTATTAATAAAAACAATCAAATTAGAGCCGAAAAACTAGGGCATATATTTCAACGATTTTATCAAAATAACGAAGCTTCAGAAGGCATTGGTGTTGGCTTAGCATTGGTTAAGGAATTAGTCACATTATCAAAAGGCACTATTTTAGCAAATACCTTAGATAATGATAACATACAATTTAGTGTCACATTACCTATCACAAAAGATGCCTTTGAGAAATTTGAAATTATAGAGCATCCTAAAATAATTATAGAATCAGAAATCAGCACAGAGATTAAAAAAAACCAAGCTACTATTGTTATTATTGATGACGAAATAGATATTCTAAACTTTGTAACTTCTATTTTTAAAGAGAATTACAATGTTATAAAAACAACCAACTCCCATAATGGACTAGAACTCATAAGAAAGCAATTGCCAGATTTAGTCATTAGTGATATAATGATGCCAGAACTGAATGGTATTGAATTATGTAATAAACTCAAAAACGACCAACTAACAAGTCATATTCCTATTATTCTGTTAACAGCAAAAGTCACTCAAAACCAAAAACAAGAAGGTTTTGAAACAGGTGCAGACGCCTATGTAACAAAACCTTTTAATACTGAAACATTAAAGATCCGAGTCTCCAAACTCATTGAAACCAGAGCAAAACTAAAACAACGTTTTAATGAACAACCTATTCTTACAAAAACACTCGAAGTTACATCTGTTGAAGCAGAATTCATGCAGCGCTTAAAAAATGTCTTAGACACACATTTAGTAGATCCAGAGTTCACTACAGATGCCTTTGGTAAATACATGCATATGAGCAGAACGCAATTACATAGAAAATTGAAAGCCATAGTTGGCATGACCACTTCCGAATTTATGCGATCACAACGTATCCTTTTAGCTAGAAATATTTTAAAAAACCAAGACATCAGTGTTTCTGAAGCCGCTTACATGGTTGGCTTTAATTCTGTAAGTTACTTCATTAAGTGTTTCAAAAAAATTTATAGTGAAACACCTTCTCAATATATTGAAAAGCATAAGTCTTAAGGTCCTTCCATCTATTTACGCATTGCTTATTAGTTTCCGTTAAGATTCATTATATACATTTGGTACTACCGCACTTCAATAACAACTTCAATAGAAATACCCCTCAGTTTTAAAGGCTTTTCCAATGATGTAACATATCTGTTACATCTTGAAACATATGTAATATTTTTTTTAATACATCTCAGATAGCTTTGTAAATGCAAGATCTTTAATTGCTAACAAATGACAAAATTTAAAACACGGGAGGATAAAGAAAGCGCATTACCATCTCAACTTTACATTGCTATAGATCATCTTAAAAAAGGTAGATACCAATTAAATATTATAAATGAGAATAAAATTGTCTCTTTTATAGAATTTAAAAAATAAAATGCTATGAAAACATTACACACATTTTTAGCATTAATTATGCCAATAGTATTATTTGCTCAAAATGGCATTAATTATAAAGCACTTATAAAGGATAACTCAGGCAACATAATTGCAGATAATGTCATTCAAGTTAAATTCAAAATTTTAGAAAGCGACTTACAAACTAGTCTTTACGAAGAAAGCCATACAACGACTACAGATTATAATGGTATAATAGTTTTAAATATTGGTGAAGGCACCGTTTTAAATGGAAATTTCAATACAATTAATTGGGGTGAAAATGAGCATTTTTTAAATGTAAAAATAGATCTAGGAACAGAGTTTATAGATATGGGAAGCACTCAATTTTCTGCTGTGCCTTATGCTTATCATGCTAAAAAAGCAACAAATGTATCTGGTTTAGAATCTATTGACGAAGGTAATGGAATTGGCTGGAGATTAATTGGTCGTGATCCAACTATGCACAGTACTTTAGGCTTTAATGCTATTGATTTGAGTTATTCTAATTTTTCGCCAATAAACAATGGTGAAATGGGAAGTTATTCTACAACAATAGGTTATGGAACTGCGGCTGAATCTTATGCGTCTACAGCCATTGGAAGCTTTAATGTTGGTGGTGGTGACCCAAATACCTGGGTTGATAATAGTCCCTTATTTGAAATCGGAAATGGCACTTCAGATTTAAATCGAAGAAATGCATTGACTGTTTTAAAAACTGGTGAGCATATTATTAACAGTCAAAGTAATGGTTTGCGTATTACAGGTGCAAACAACGCTATAAACATCTCCAATTCTCTATCAAATTCAATCAATATTACAGATGCAGGCTTTACAGGCATCTATATTGCTGATCCTCAAAATTATGGTGTTTATATTTCAAATGCTCTTAACGACGGAGTTTTTGCATCATCTTTAGATAGAGGTGCATCCTTTATTGGTGGTACAACTGGGTTATATACACAAAGTTCAAACAGTAATAATCCAGATATTATTTTAGGAGGTAACTCTAGTACAAATAGTGAAGATGACGGTATTATTGCATCAGACCCTTTTTATTCAGGAAGCGACATTTATTTAAGAAGTAATGATGCTGTTGTTATACAATTGGACCATGATGATAATGGAGCAGGTAATTTTATGGTTCATAACAGTGACGGAAATATTGTTTTTTCCATTACTGAAGCAGGAACTATTAGTCAAAATGGTTCTACAGTCCATGCCTCAGACAGACGCTTAAAACGGGACATTACCGATTTACCTTATGGTTTAAATGAAATTTTACAATTACAACCAAAAGCATACTTCTGGAAAAACAATACACAAAACAAAAAGTCTTTGGGACTTATCGCTCAAGATGTTCAACCAATTATAAACGAAATTGTCATTACTCAGAATAATGAGTTAAAAACCTTAGGAATAAACTATACAGAATTGATTCCTATACTTATAAAAGCGATACAAGAACAGCAAAAAATTATTCTCAATCAACACGCAGACTACACGAATCTGTTAGAACGTGTTGAAACTTTAGAGGCAAATACATCAATTAAAAACAAATAAAATGAAAACAAAACTTTTTCCGATAGCCCTTTTATTTTCAATTATTTCCGTAGCTCAAAACGGCATTAATTACAAAGCACTTATAATAGATGCTAATAATAACGTTGTAAACAATCAAAGTATTGATATGGTGTTTAACATTGAATTAGAAAACACAACTATTTACAGCGAGTCACAACAAATTACTACCGACGATAACGGAATTGCTATTGCAGTCATTGGATCTGGCACAGTAATCAGTGGAGATTTCAATACTATTGATTGGAAAAGTGGTAATGCAGAACTCAATGTACAAATTGATTTAGGAGATGGTTTTATAGACTTTGGAAACTCAGATTTTAATGCTGTGCCTTATGCAATACAAGCATTAAATATGGAAGGTCTAGAAACTCTTGATGAAGGAAATGGCTTAGGATGGAGATTGGTTGGTAGCAATCCAAATCATTATGGTGACATAGGGTTATACGCCGTTGATTTAAGTTATAATTTTACACCTTCATCTGTACGAGGTGCAACCGGAGCATATTCCATTGCATTAGGAAGTTTAACAGAAGCATCAGGAACGTATTCCACAGCTCTAGGACGGAACACCACAGCGTCAGAATCCTCTTCTACAGCAATGGGAAGTAACACAACAGCATCTGGTATTTCTTCCTTGGCATCAGGAAATTTTACTGAAGCAACTGGAAATTTTTCCATAGCAATGGGGGGGCAGACCACAGCAATAGGGGATTATACTGTCGCCATGGGAAGTCAAACAACAGCAGTAGGAGATTTTTCCGTAGCGCTAGGCAAAAATACAATAGCACATGATAATGGCACGGCAATGGGAAATGCAACCGAAGCCTCAGGATCATATTCTACAGCTATGGGGATTGATACCGAAGCCTCAGGAATTAGATCTACTGCAATGGGAAATGCAACCGAAGCTTCAGGAGGTTCTTCTACTGCAATGGGAAATAACACCATAGCTTCTGGGAGTTTTTCCTTAGCCACTGGAAGCTACACATCTGCAACAGGTTTAAACTCTACTGCTATGGGAAATGGAACAACAGCCTATTCATATTTAGAAACAGTAATTGGGAGGTATAATACATCTTATACTCCCAATAGCGTTAACGGATGGAATAACAATGATCGCTTATTTGTAATTGGAAATGGCGAAAGTGGTGCACCATCTAACGCTATGGTAGTATTAAAAAACGGAAATACAGGTGTTGGTACAGATACCCCTCAAGAACTATTTCATATTTCTGGTGGCCGTTTACGCATTGGATCAGAGATTATTGAAGATGGAGGAAGTGATATTTTAGCGTTTAGTTCTAGTTTAGTTCCTACAGAAGATGAAACAGATCGTCTTGGGGGCCCAAACAGAAAGTGGTTAGATGTTTATGCAGCAAATGGAACTATCCAAACCTCAGATAGACGCAGTAAAACTAACATCATTGAATTAAAATATGGATTAGAAGAAGTTCTAAAAATGCAACCTGTAAGCTTTAATTGGAAAAACAAGAACAATCCAGACACTAAATTAGGACTTATTGCACAAGACCTCCAAATTTTAATCCCTGAAGTGATCCATTCTCATATCTGGGAAAAAGATGAAGCATCTGGAGTATTAACTAAAAAAGAGTTAGACCGCTTAGGGGTTTATTATTCCGATTTAGTACCTGTTTTAATCAAAGCCATTCAAGAGCAGAACAAAATAATTGAAACTCAAGGTGCGGAAATAAAAGCTTCAAAAACGGATTATGAAGCCTTGTTATCTCGTATCGAAATTATTGAATCTAAATCCTCAAATTAAAAGATAATGAACTATTTAAACAAAACCCGTGGCTTGTCTCGAGAATTCAGAAAACAGCTTTCAACCCTAAAAATAATAGCGAATAAATCAACATTTGTATTTTTAATTTTAACATGCTGTCCATTACTTTTATTAGCCCAATGGACGCAAATCGGGGACGATATTGATGGTGAATCTGCAAACGAACAATCGGGTTACGCTACATGTTTAAGTGCAGATGGAAATACGATTGTAATTGGAGCGCCTTTTAATGCAGATAATGGTTCTGCTTCAGGACAAGTTAGAGTCTATGAAAACATTGCAAATACATGGCAACTAAAAGGAACAGCTATTAATGGCGTTGAGATAAGCGATAAATTCGGTTTTTCTGTGAATATAAGTGGAGATGGTAATATCATAGCTGTTGGTGCGCCAGACAGTAATGCCAATGGATTTGAATCTGGAGAAGTTCGTGTTTTTCAGTTTCAAGGTACAAATTGGGTTCCACTGGGCGCAAGTATTATTGGAGATGCATGGGGTGATCATTCTGGGTATGCTATTAGTCTTAGCAAGGATGGAAATCGACTTGCTATTGGGGCACCAGATAACCATGTAGTAGAAGGTGAAGGTAGTAATCATGGGCAAGTACGTATTTATGAAAATCAAAATGATAACTGGGTACAATTAGGCAATGATATTATTGGTGAAAACCCTGAAGACAATTCTGGGTTTGCCGTAAGCTTTAACGAAGATGGAAGTATTGTTTCTATAGGTGCTCCAAATAACACCAATACCATACAAGGTGCTGGCCACGTAAGAGTTTATAATTATGATGCTAACAATTGGGTACAAATAGGAGAAGATATTGACGGTACAACATTGAACGATAAATTTGGAGGAGCTGTAAGCTTAAACAACCAAGGTAATATTCTCGCAGTTGGTGCACAGGATCACAACGGAATTGGTCAGGTTCGTGTTTTTGAAAATATAACCAATACATGGGTGCAAATAGGTAATGATATTGATGGTGAAGCTGTAGGTGATGAGTTTGGTATATCGGTAAGTCTTAACGCCAATGGAAATATTCTTGCTGTTGGAGCGCGACATAATAGTGAATTTGCAACAGATGCTGGTCATACTAAAATTTATAGAAACGCATCTGGTAATTGGCAACAAATAGGAGAAGACATTAATGGAGAGGCCATTCAAGATCGATCTGGTGTATCAGTTAGTCTTAATGCAAATGGTTCTATTGTAGCCATTGGAGCTTATCTTAATGATGATAATGGCAATAATTCTGGACACGTACGTCTATTTTCAAATACTAATATTCTAAATATTGACACTGTTAGTCCTAAAAGCCAACTCATTGCTTTTCCTAATCCTACTTCTACCCAATTAAACATTAAATTAGAAAAAACAATCAACCAATCTATAGTACAACTCTTCAATGTTGAAGGCAAATTATTGTATTCAAAAGCGTATGCCAATACAGAAAATATTGCTATTAACATGGCTTCTTTTTCAAATGGCATCTATGTTTTAAAATTACAACTAAACGACTCACAAAAAATTTTAAAAGTAATCAAGCAATAAAATGCTATGATTAAGGTAGAACGATAAAAAAATTAAAGATGAAAAGATATATACTTTTTGTAGTCCTTTTTCTTTCAGCACTAGGATATACACAGAACGGGATTAATTATAAAGCACTCATTAAGGATAACCAAGGAAACGTTGTTGCAAACAGTTCTATTCTGATAAAATTCAAAATTTTAGAAAGTGATGCATTAACCAGTGTATATGAAGAAAGCCACACACCAACTACAGATATAAACGGAATTATAATTGTAAACATTGGAGAGGGTTCAATAATCAGCGGAATTTTTGACGATATAAATTGGGGAAGTGATGAGCATTTTTTAAACGTTAAAATAAACACAGGTTCAGGATTTGTAGATATGGGAACGACGCAGTTCTCTGTTGTTCCTTATGCTTTTCATGCAAAAAAGGCAGCAAACGTTAAGGGACTTGAACCAATTGACGAAGGTAATGGTGTTGGTTGGAGGTTAATAGGCAGAAACAGTAGTAATTATGACAGCATAGGCTATAACGCCATAGACTTAAGTTTTGTAGATGATCAAAATCTAGGATTAGGAGCAACAGGAAATTACGCTTTTAGTTTAGGACACAATGGCACAGCCTCAGGCGAACACGCTTTAACTTTTGGCAACCAAAATTATGCCTTAAACGATTATACAATCGCTTTAGGAAATAATAATGTAGTTTCTGGTTTAAATAGTACAGCTATTGGAGGTATTAACCAAGTGATTGGTGATTATGCATTTGCTGCTGGTTTGCAAAATGTAGCTTCAGAAAATGGCGCAGTCGCTATGGGTATAAATTCATTTGCTACAGCGGAAAATGCCATAGCTATTGGGTTAAATGCTTCTGCTACTACTTCAGGAGCTTTAGCCATAGGTAGAGGGGTTGTGTCATCTGGAGATGCGTCTACTGCACTAGGATATATGACGGAATCATCTGGACAAGGAGCTACTGCATTAGGAATTGACACAGAAGCATTTGGGATGTCTTCACTGGCTGTAGGATTCAGTTCTATAGCTTCTTCAAGTTATTCTACAGCTATAGGGTATGAAACTAAAGCCTCAGGAATTGCCTCAATAGCCATTGGAAATAAAAGTGAAGCTTCTGATTTTGCTTGCTTAGCAGCAGGAAATAATACTATTGCCTCTGGAAGCAATGCCACAGCAATGGGATCTTGGACTAGAGCTCTAGGTCAAAGATCCACAACATTGGGTTCTTTCACTGAAGCTTCTGATTTTGCATCTTTAGCAATGGGCAACCAAACACTTGCTTCTGGAGATAGTTCGGTAGCAATGGGTTATTTTTCTATAGCTTCAGGAGATTACTCTACTGCTATTGGAATTAATACAATAGCGCAATCATATGCACAAACAGCTCTTGGACGTCATAATATTCCATTTGGTGATTCTGATAACTGGGTAGATACTAACCCATTGTTTACAATTGGTAATGGAACAGAAGCAAATAAACGGAATGCACTAACTGTTTTAAAAAACGGAAATGTAGGTATAGGCACACATACGCCACAAGAACTATTACATATCTCTGGTGGTCGTTTACGGATTGGCGACGAAATCATCGAAGACGGAGGAAACGATGTTTTGGCATTTGGTTCTAGTTTAGTACCCACTGTTGATGAAGGAGACCGTTTAGGAGGTCCAAATCGAAGATGGTTTGATGTCTATGCAGCAAATGGAATGATTCAAACTTCAGACAGAAGAAGCAAAACTAACATCGCAAATTTAAACTATGGTTTAGCCGAAGTCTTAAAAATGCAACCTGTAAGCTTTAATTGGAAAAACAAGAACAATCCAGACACCAAGTTAGGACTCATTGCTCAAGACCTTCAGGTATTAGTCCCAGAAGTCGTCCAGGCACATATCTGGGAAAAAGATAAAGTCTCTGGAGTATTATCCAAAAAAGAACTAGATCGATTAGGCGTGTATTATTCAGATTTAGTACCTGTACTCATCAATGCTATAAAAGAACAACAAGCTCTAATTAATGCTTTAAAATTAAGCTTAGACCAACAAAAAAGTACAATAACTAACCAAGAAAACATCGGTTTGGATCAAGCTAAGGCGTTAGAATCTCTTTTAAATAGAGTCAATATTTTAGAACAAACAAATAATCAATAAGCAGAAATTATGAAAACATTAGAAATAGTTGCCATTGTTTTCCTTTCAATACTATCCTTCTCTTGTAGTAATGATGATGATTCTTCAAATAATACATTACCTACAACTTTAGACTTACTCTCTTCTGGTACATGGTACTTCGAGTCAAAATCACAAGCAGGTTATACAGCATGTCAAAAAGAAAGCTCTATCGATTTTATGGTTGACGGAAGTACCATCATTAAAATCGTTGAAGAAAGTATGGATGGTTGCGAGTTAGTTGAAACCATCAACACCAATTATATATTAGACGCATCAACAATTACTATTAATTTCGTTGATGATATTCTTTTTGGTATTGTTACCTACGATGCTTCCTTACAAACATTAATCATAACAGAAAATGGAGGAGGTTTTATTATTCTTGATAAAGTACAGGGATAAATAGAACAAAGAAAAAGATTTTATGCAAAAAATTATTTACTACGTGGCAAGTTCACTTGACGGATTCATTGCTGGAAAAAATGACGATATAAGTCAGTTTATATTAAAAGGAAAAGGTGTTGAAAAATATAGAGCAGATCTATTAAATTTTAAAACCGTCATTATGGGAAGAAGGACTTATGAGTTTGGTTTTCAATACGGACTTCAACCAGGGCAACCCGCCTATCCCCATATGGAACATTTTATTTTTTCAGATACATTGAAAATCGAAAATTTAGCTGACTCTGTTCATATTGAAAAAAGATCCTTAGACCGAATTAAGGACATCAAAGCAAATTCTAAAACAGATATTTACCTGTGTGGAGGTGGTGAATTTGCAGGTTGGTTACTCAACCATGGACTAATTGACCAACTTAAACTGAAACTAAATCCCATAATTTTAAAAGATGGCATCAAACTATTTGGTAACTCAACCAATAACACAAAATGGAATTTAATCAAAAACGAATCTTTTGAAGATGGACTTAAAATATTGACATATAATAAGCAAAAGCACTAACCGCTATCAGCTCTTTAGTTAATAGAGCTTTATAAACTGCTTTGCTAAAAGCCTACTTTCCTACTAAGCTATTATCACTTAAAAATTCACTTCTTTATTACAAACCAAAACGTGTTTGTTCTATTAAAGTGACAAGTGACCATACAAATTATTTAAAATTAAAAAGCCCAAAATCATGAATAATAAGCAAAATTCACTGAACACATTAGATGAAATTAAAGCCATAAGTTTTTTTTCAACATCACTTTATCATAAAAATTCGGTAGAAGAAGTCCTTTGGGACATTACCAAAAATGTCATCCAGCAATTAGGGTTTGTAGATTGCGTTATCTATGTTTTTGATAAAGAAAAAGGCGTATTACACCAAAAAGCTGCATACGGACAAAAAAACCCTTATGAAGAGGTCATTTATAATCAATTAGAAATCCTTTTGGGCAACGGCATTGTAGGCAGTGTCGCTAAAACTAAAAAGCCCGAACTTATTCCAAATACAAAATATGATAGTCGCTATATTATAGACGACGAGGAACGATCTTCTGAAATCTGCATCCCAATAGTAATGGACGATACGCTTTTTGGAGTTATTGATTCTGAACATCCTGAAGCAAATTTCTTTAATGAAAAACACTTACATCTGCTTACCATAATTGCCACTTTATGTGCACAAAAAATAAAAGAAATTCAGACTAAAACACGTAAGCCTTTTACCCGCGCTAATCACTATTTTAAAAAATTGGAAAGCCTAATGCAATTCAGAAAGATCTATAGAAATCCGTATTTAACACTTTCTTCAACTGCTGAAGATTTGGGAATTTCGGCTTGCTATCTTTCCAGTATGATAAACAATTTATTGAATAAAAGTTTTATCGATTTTATAAACGAATACCGTATAGAGGATGTAAAGAACAATCTTCATTCCGAAGAATTTTCGGGTTACACCATCGTTTCTGTAGGTTTAGAAGCCGGTTTTAACTCAAAATCCGCTTTTTATTCGGCTTTTAAAAAACATACAGGTCTAACACCAATGGCTTATAAAAGTCAATCGGTTTTAAAGTGTCGTCATTCATAATATACTTAATGGTTCTACCCAAAGCGTGTAGAATATGAATTGTTCGATTCAAATTTTTATCGTTTAACGGAATTCCTTCACATAGTGTTTGCTATTTAGTTGACCACCAATGGGTTGATTATTAAACCTATGTGTATAGATTATAGTTTTCAATGAAGAGAGAAGTGGAGAGTAAGGATTAAAACTAAATAACATAAAAAGGTTGTCCTAATTCTTTAAGACTCAAATATTCAGGACATTACTCTTTTAATTAGGGCCTAAGTTTGGATTATTAATCATATAAAATTAAATGTTATGAAATTTAAAACAAATTTATTAAGACCTATTTTACGTATGTTGTTCATATCCCTTCTTTTTTTCAGCTGCTCGCCTGAAGATGGAAACGATGGAATAGATGGAATTGACGGCATTGATGGTGCTGACGGTGCTGACGGTGCTGATGGCGAAACCGGAACTGCCAATGTTATTTACTCAGATTGGATCGCTTCAGGTTTTCCGGACACTATCAATAGCAATTTTGATCAATGGGAAATGTATGCACCAGAGCTTACACAAGAAATTCACGATACAGGTGTCATACTAGTTTACGCCCGAGTTAGTAATTTAATATATTCAATTCCAACTTCATTTTTTGGCACAACTCAAGAGCAGTGGAGTTTTAGGTTATTTGATTTTAATGATACACTTATCGCTATTCGAGTGCAATCAATTGACGATAGTAACATTGGAACACCTTTTTTGAATGGCGATTTTAGATATGTCATCATTCCTGGAGGAACTTCCGCAAGTTCCAGACCTGCAAATGGCTCATCTCAAGTGGACTATTCTAGCATGTCTTATGAAGAAATCAAATCCCTTTTTAACATCCCTGATTAATCGTTACAGCCCCAACCTCTTTTTCATACTAAAGTAAAAACTTAAAAAACAATCTTATGAAAACAATGAATTTTAAAACCAATTTAACGAAACACCTTCTAGGTGCGCTATTTATCTCTATTCTCTTTATGGGATGTTCACCCGAAGATGGTAGAAATGGCACAGATGGTATTGATGGTGCAGATGGCGAAACCGGAACTGCCAATGTTATATATTCAGATTGGATTGATTCCGAATTTGATGACAACATAATTGCCACAGGCGGAGGTTTTTATGTGGATGCGCCCAATGTAACACAAGCCATTATAGACACTGGTATTGTTTTAGGATTTGCTAAAAACATTCCACTTTCGGGAACACCAAGCATTTTTCAACTACCATTAATCAATGACCAAAATCAATATTCTGTTATTGTTCAGAACCCTGGCACATTAAGATTTAATGCCTCATCCATAGATGGTACATCTGTAGGAACCACTGTATATGAAGAGTATAGGTATGTTATTATTCCTGGTGGAAATCCTATCAGTAGTAATCGCAGTAGTACTTCGGCAACTACAGATTCAAAATCTACAACATTAGATTATACAAAAATGTCCTACAAAGAGATTAAAGCTCTTTTTAATATCCCTGATTAATAGCTGTAGCCCTTAATATTTTTTATTAATGTTAGGGCTACTTTTTTTTAATAAACAAAACTCGTTATGAAGAAAACCATATTTTTAATAACAATTCTGTTGCTTCCATTACTACTAATTGCACAACAACAGACTACTACAATAAAAGTAAGTGCTCGTTCTGTTCTTATAGATTCTTCCCCAGAGTTTAAAGCTACGGTAGCATTAAGTAGTAGTTACTCAAGCCTTCCTGCTGAAATGACAACTCTTGAAATTCTGAAAAAAAAGTATAAAAGTGCACTTAAAGCCAATGATATTTCTTGGAGCAACCTGAAAAAAGATTCCAATGGTTTTGGATATGAAAGTATGGGATATGGTAAAGATGGTATTATATATGAATACCGAACCAAATCAGTGGAAAAAATGAAAAAATTCCTCAAAACTAAATCATTAGGAATGCAAATGATAAACTACTCCTCTATTATTACTATTGACGAAGAAGAAGCTGCAAAATTATCTGAAACAGCTTTGGCAAATGCTAAAGCAAGGGCTGCAATTATTGCAACAGCTATGGGTAAAGAGCTCGGAGATATAAAGGAAATAGAAGATTTAAATAATCGTTATGGTGAAGAAATTGAAAGCTCAATATACTACGATAGACCTATCGGTGAGTATTTTTATATGATTAATGTGATATTTTCGGTAAAGTGATTTGCCATAAAATCTTATAAAAACATCAGCCTTCTAAAAAACACTTATAAATGAAGAAATTAACACTCATAACCTCACTAATATATCTTGGGTTCTGTAGTTGTTCTGATTTTCATAACTCAAATCTGTTGGACAGTGATAACTATAATACTAGAGAAAAAAGAATTGAGTGTCTAAAATATGAAATTAAAGCAAAAAGTGACTTTGAGAATGCAGAATTTGAATTGTTTAATGTAAACGGTTTTACTAATAGTAGGCCAACATCTATTCCCGGAGCATCTTCTTGGGATTATAAATTTGTTATTAGAGTTAAATCTTCTGACATAAACAAATGGACTGAAGGAATGCAAAAAACACAACCGACGAATTATGATATTAGTTGGACGAAAGCCATTGTTGAAAAAAGAGCAAGTGATTGGCAAACAACTAGTCAACCTGAGTTTTTTAAACGTAAAACGGCTAATGTAATGGTAATTGTATTTAGAAATGAAGGCATTATCTATAAACGTGTAATTGCTAATTAAAACACTGACTTTGTTAATCTAAAAAATTAGCGTCAGGAACTACTACTCTTTAAACACAAACCGTTTAACTATTAAAAAAGGAATTATGACACATAAAACAATTATCTTTATTTTAATAACAACTTTCACTTCATTAATAAATATAAATGCACAAAATTCTGTATATGACATACCTCACAAGTTTTTTCATATTTTTAAAACAGAACCTATGGAAGCATTGGACTATGCCTATTCCACTAATCGTTGGATGTTAAAACAGGTAAACAGAATTGAAATTTTAAAAAATGAATTAAAAGAAATATTACTACTTGTCGGAGATTATCATGGTTTTGAAATTATAACGAAAAAAAGTATAGGAAAGAATTTAAAACTCCTTAGCTATATGGTAAGGTACGACCGTCAGCCAGTGAGATTTACATTTGTTTTATATAAATTAAAAGATACCTGGCGAATTCAAGATATAGTTTATAATCTTGATTTAACGGGTGAAATCATAGAATCAGCAAAAATAGACCGAAATTGAAACATCGCATTACGTTTTATAATAATGTAAAGTAGATCTTTTCACGTAATGCTTATAGATACGCAAATCGTTGTATCAAGACACAAAAAAACCTTTATTTACAAAATTAGGATCAGTGGCAATCAATGATCTTAAATTACTACCATATTTAATTAACATGAATAAACGTAAAATAGATTGGTCTAAAACAAAACCTCTAAAAAGCATTACTAAAGAAAACGAAACAACACTATTAGAATTGGGCGCAAATGTATCTGGGTGGAAACTATGATTAGGAATTTATGATGCAATATTTAATTCTTCTGAATATTTATATTAAAGAAAGAAAAAAGGATCGTATCTCTTTCTTAAAAAAATTCAATAAAAAAGACTATTCAAATTTTTCGGCTATCTAGAACGAATTTAAAAATAGTCAAACTCAATAATACCACTCAATTATTGAATAATTTCTAACACATAAAAAGCACGACTTTTTAATAGATTACAAAAAAAAGCTTCAAAGAGAATAAACTCTATGAAGCTTTTTTATTTGTGGTCCCACATGTATTGAAACTATTAGAGCAATTGAGAGTGCTATTTACTATAATAGAGAGCTGGTTAGGATTTAATCATCTCAAAATAACGTTATAGATCATAGTTTGTGTACAAAGGTTTGAGCATTGATAGATTTTACCGCTTCAAAGAAAAATGGCCAGTATACCTTTTACCATTCTGACGCTTTAACACAAACCAATAATCACTCGTTGGGAGTTGACTTCCATTTAATGTTCCATCCCAACCAAAATCATTAGGCTGTAATTGTTTAATTAATTTGCCATATCTATCGTAGATATAAACTTTATTATTAGATTCTTTTACTGAATTTATAATTTGCCATGTTTCGTTTTCTCCATCACCATTTGGTGTAAAGAATCTTGGATAATAAATTAAAAAAACGTCTTCGCTAACAATACCACATCCATTTTTATCTCTTACATATACCGTATATTCATCAATGTACAACCCTGAAAACATATTCGTATCTTGGTAATTATTTCCATCTAATGAATATTCATAATCACCACTACCCTCAACAAAAATAGAAATAGTATTGTTATTTTGTGACCAATCTACTGTTTCAATATCTGTAATTATAGCAATATCAGAAATACTTACTGTAATGGTTTTCTCAACACTACATATTTCATTATCATAAATATTAGAAACGGTGACGGTATATTGGCCTGGTTCATCTACCGTAATAGCCCTTGTGGTCTGACCAGTTGACCATGTATAATAATCATAACCTTCATCAGCAATAATTTGAACGTTACCTCCTTCACAAATTGGCCATAAATCATTCATTAAGAGCACAGGTTGCTCATTTACTATCACTTCAAAAGACGTTGTTGAGTAACAGTCGGAAGAGTTTATATTTTCAATTCGTGCGTAAATGGTTTGAGGGTTAGTAATATTTGCAAAATTTGTTGGCAGTGGATTTATTCCTTCTTCGGAATCTTGAGCGTTCAGATGATAAGTAATACTGTTTTCTGTTGAAGATTGACCATTTAATATACTATCATTTTGAATGGTTAAATCAAATATTTTTATACCATCATTACTTTCATCATCACAAACTATGATAGCTTCTGGTTGATAAGCTATTGGTAAATAAGCTACACCTAACTCAAAAGAAGTGATTTCAAAGCAATTGTTATTATTTATATTTTGGATTCTTGCATAAATTGTTTCGTAATTTGAATTAACTGTATATATATTTGATACTGAATTATTATTATTTTGCGCATCTAATTCACTTGTGAAATATATTATTTCAAAAGTTAAACTCGATTGACCTCCTAATATTTGAGTGTTATAATCTAACAAATTAAAAGTATACTCTAAATCATTTGATACATCAATACAAATAAAATTACTAGCGATATTATTTGCAACTGGTTGCTCGCTAACAACAAAGTTAAGTGTTGTTTCATCAAAACAATTAGCACTTAATTCATTTTCTACCCTTATGGTTATAGCCTGTGTTTCAGAAGTAAAAGGATTTGATAAAGGACTAGGTAATGTATTCCCACTCTCATCAAAGTAACTTACTAACATTCCTGTTTGTCCATTTAAAACTTGTGCTTCAATGTTTGAGGTATCGAAATCAAATACTCCATCGTTGTTATCATCACATTGAGTAATGTCTAATAAAGGATGTGCTATCACTGCATTTTGTACCACAAAGTGTAGCGTCGTTTCGTCATAACAAGCACTTTCATTGTTTTGGGAATTGGAATTGCTAACTCGTGCAGTGATATCTTGTGTAGATGATACAAAAGGATTTGGTAAAGGGCTTGATAATGCATTGCCTAATTCGTCATAGTATTCCACCATAACGTTAGTTTGACCGTTCAGCAATTCTGTTTCAATATCAGATGTGTCAAATGCGTACATGTTGTCGCCATTGTCATTACAATGTTGTAGAATAGAAACGGTATTGGCTATTGGTGCCGTTTCAACCTTAAGTGTTATTAGTGGTTCTATACTCAAGCAATCCTCGTTCAATGCGCTATCAATTCTTACATATATTTGCTGCGTATTTGGATAACCTGTATTTTCATAATTCGAAATATCAGTAATTGGGTTTGTTTCGGACTGTGCTTCATCAAGATTGCGGTAATAATTAATACTCAATTGTTGACCTACAGGAAAGAGTGCCTCGATTTCTGAATTTACCCCACTTAAATCAAACGCTGAAACGCCATCAGTAATAGCTGTATCATCATCACATTGATAAATTATTCTGTTAAAGGTCTCTGGAGTTCGTGTGGTAGAAACTGCTAGGTTTAGTTGGGATATTTGATAACATCCATTTGCATTTTCTACTCTAGCCCAAATTGTTTCTGAACTGACCAATTGATTCGTATAATCTATACTATTTTGAATGGGACTATAGGTGTTCTCTGCATTCGATTGCGATTCATAGAACGTTATGGTTTCACTGAGATGGTTTGCCGATATTTCAGACTTAACTTCATTGAGATTAAAAATGCCAAACCCATCCAAATCATCATCGCATTGTTTTAAATCTACAATTGGTGTAACTGTTGGCGCTTCAAAAATTGTAATAGCCTTAATGTCAATAGAACTTTCACTGCCAGATGTTACAGATAATGAGACTTCATAGTCTCCACTACTGGCGTACGTGTGTATTGGGTTTTCTTCTGTAGATGTATTTCCGTCACCAAAATCCCAAACTAACGTATCGTAAGCTTGCGAAATGTTTGAGTTAAACTGTGTCGCTTCTCCATAACACACATTATTTACTAGAATGCCTACATTAAAAAACGACTGAACAAATGGTGGTAAACCATTCTCTGAGGTATTACCATTTAAAAAGACACCATCACTTATATAGTTACAGCCAACACCTGCAGTATTAGGGCTATCAATTATATCTAAATAAGCACCTCCAAATAACGCTAAATAAATTTTACCGTCAGTTGCCAATTGTAAACTACTATTAGAAATATTTAACGGCCCTACTCTTGTCTCAGAATTTAAGATATCTGTTTGACTTCCAACTAAATTAAATTGGTATATACCTTTTATTTTTACTGAAACATAAAGCAAATTACTATTTGGCGAAAACTCAATACCATAAGGTGCGGATTCCCAGTCAAATTCTAAAATTGTAAATGGATTAGAAACTACACCTGTGGTACTATTAAAATCAAACAATTGTGCTTCCCATAGCCCTAAATTGGCAACCGCTAATTTTGTGCCATCAGGCGATACCTTTATACCTCCTATTGCATTTGTACTAAATCCCCCTAAATAGCTACCTACAGAACTTACAATTGGTGTTGTGTTTATACCTGCACTTGTTACTTTATAGGAAATAAAATCTGAACTATTCCATCGGTGTGCTATGACCCAAAAGGCGTCTTCTCCACTCACTTTTACTGCCGTTATTTTCTCTGTGACAGGTGTTTCTAATAAAACGTTCTTGGTTGCTGTTACATCTCCATTACCACCATTTAAGGACATATCTACTTCTGAATATTGCAAACCGTTAGCGTAACCTCTTTCATCTAAGGTAAAAATATAATAGATATTTGAGTTACTTGGTTTAGGCACAATAATAGCGGCATTTGTAGAAGATTCATTGCCGTTAAGACCTGAGCCATTAGGCATTATTTGATGCGTTTTATCCCAAACATTTATCCCGTTTGTGTAAAATAATAAATTTCCATTTTCATCAGCTATTGATGCACAGCCCTCAATAGTATTGAGTTGACCATCTGTTAACGCAACAGGACTACCAGAATTAAAATCTAAACCAGCATGATTACCAAAATACCAAATGTTGGCTTCGTTTTGAGAGAAACCAACACTTGATATTAAAACCAATATGAGTAAATAAATTAACCTCATTTAAATTTTCTTAAACGTTTTTACCAATCTACACCAATAACGTATTCTAAATTGATAGATGGTTCCTCAAGAGTAATGATGTTGGGTTGTGACAAATAATAGTCGCCTAACGGAATCATACTTGCAGAAGGTGAACCCAACATTAAATCACCAACAGCAGGAATCCCAAAATCATCAACGCCATCATCATCTGCAAAAGCAATATATGGTGTTAATTCCTCAATGTTGATGTATAAATCTTCATTTTGAAGATTCCAACTCAAACTACTTTCGTTTTCTTTTATTGCTGACCTATACCAAATACGAGGACTAAATGCAACCGAGCTTCTAGTGCCATCAAAAGCATTGAGGGTAGGTTTTAAAAGAACAAAAAACACATCTGCCAAATGGTTAGGGTCTGTTGTTGGGTATTCAAGATCCCAAGTATTGCCAATATCGTAAAAAGAATTGAGCTGCACACTTTGTAATTTAATAGCGTTGCCTCTTTCTACGGTTATATTTACTGTACTATCTACAACATCACTTACATCATTAGTAACTTTAACCACTATACTTTTTGAGCCAAGCGTATCAAAATCTAAATACAGGTTGACCGTATCGGTAAAAGAGGATGATGAAATCGCATTGCTGAAAGTAACACCACCATCTTTAGAGAAGCTAATTTCGTTGATGGTTTCGTTGGCAGTGGCTGTAAGGATTATTATTTGATCTATGGTTACTGTTGTTGCATCTGCTGTTACTGAAACCTCTAAGGTAGAACTTTGGTCTGGGTTACCGTTATTATCTGATGGGCTACATGCGCTAAAAAGAATAATTAGCATAAAAGCTATTTTGGTATTCATAATAAATTTTTTAAATCTTAAATTATATAATCTACTTTAAAATTGAGACTTTTGTCAATTTCCAATACTTTGCAATCACTCATCGCAGACAAGCTTTAGCGAGGGTAAGTAATATTATTTTATAATATAAGGATGACTATTAATATATTCTATGCCAGCATTCTTTAATATTAACCGTCTTTTCCAAAAAGATGAATTAATATCTTTGTCAGAGATAAATTCAATTAAAGTTAAAAAGCGTTTATCAAGAATATTAACTTCATAAATAAGCTTCTCATAATATTTAGATTTTTCATATTGTTCATCTTTTATTAACAATTCTATTTCATCTCTTACCATCAAATCATAATCTAGTTCAAAATAGTTTTGATTATAGCCTAATTCAATTTCTTCAATAATTTCTGACCAAGATTTTATTAAGTCCAAGTAGGAACCAAATCCTTCTCTTATACCTAATTTCCTAAATAATTCTTTTTCATTTTTCATAATTATGATTAATATTTTGCTACTTGTTCTATAAAATAGTTAAAAGCTTTGTTTCCTTTTGTTTCAATTTTGTAAAATGTTTGTATCACTCCATTAGTATTAGCAACTCCAAAATGACCTGTTCTAACATTTAGTTTGAAAATTGTACCCTGACTATTTACATAAGTGAGAAAATTTGGTCCTTTACTGGTAAAAAAACTTTGAGCTCCTTTTACAAATGCCGAAAAACTTTTAAACTCATTAGCCAAACTACCTCCATTTCTAATTGCTTTCCAAGCTCCAGTTTTCCACACATATTTTATGTTTTTAACATGTTTTGCATAGTGCATTAATCCCCTAGCTGTTGATGCAAATCTAAAAGGTGCTCCTGCAGGCGTGAAAAATGTTGCAAGTTCATTTACCACCGCACTATGCACAAAGTTAGATTTATCTACCGTACCCCAAGAAGTGATATGAAAACTCTCACCCCCAATATCAACAGACCTTGCCCCATGTCCATTAAATATTGTATTGTAAAGCTCACTACCACTCCATCCACTTACTTCTGGTAAAACATTAGTCGCATTTTTATATAATTCATATGCTATATCATTGGGGTTTTCTGATTGAAAAATCCCCAAACCACTCTCAGTACCTCCTGCATTAAAAAAGGAATTAGACATGCTATTAGAAGAACCCGCCATAGGGTCGCTAGATAAGCCTTCGTAGTTGCTGTATTCTCTGTCGGTGCTTTTCTTTTTAAACCAGCCTTCAACCCAATCTACAGCATCATTAAAAGGACTAAAAATGTGTTTTGTAGTCCAATCACTTACATCTCTCATTCTTAATCCTTCCCAGTTTATAGCTGCCAATCCACTTGCAATCAAAGCACCTAAACCAGCTTGTTCCCCACCTGATAATCCAGGGTTTTCTCCAGTTTCTCCGCTTGGGTCAATATACATTAAAGGATTGTTTAATACATAGCCATAGCGGTTAAAGTTTTGGGTGTTGGTAATATCTTGTATGTAATTGTCGGGTGAAAGAAAACGTTTTAATTTAGGGTCATATAATCTACCGTTCATGTGTATTAAGCCCACGCCACTAAGATGCTCGTGACCTGTATAACCTCTGTCTAAAAATGTTAATTTTCTTAATTCATTATCGTTCCCATCCGTTACAATTACAATATTGCCCCATGCATCAAAGTGTCGTTTTTCTTTGGCTTTTCCATCTTGGTCTGTTATTAACATGATGCTCCCTAAATAATCTCTAAACAAATAGTATAAACCATCATCTTCCACCTCACCGTATTCAGAACGCCAGATCGCAGGCGCGCTATAGGCATCACCACCGATATAAGTTACAAACACAGTAGATTCTGTTCTTAAATCGTAACTAATCTCCATACGACCAGTATAATCGTAGTGTTTGTTTTTTTCGCGTTCTCTGATATCTTCTCTTTCATTACCATAAAACATATGAGATCGTCCCATAAAGGCATTGTACTGAAAATCTATCTTTTCTTTACCAAGCTCACTAATGTTAACTGGTTTTTTAAAGGCATTGTAAGTTACTTGTTGTAACGTATTTTGCTGATAGTATTGATTTCCTTGAGTATTGAGATCTATTGTATCAACTTTATAAGATGTCCCAGAATAGTTATAATCTCCTATATCATTGTTATAAGTGATTCTCCCTAAATCATCATATTGATGGTTATTATTTCCGTTATTATCATTGAAAGAAATTAGACGATCTAAACCATCATATTCAAATTCTTCTGACCATGAGAACATACTATTAGACCTGATATTTAATGTGCCTCTTTCAATATTAAAATTTGTTTTAAGATGCATTAACTCTGTTGGAGACGAGTATATATCTTTTTCAACGACACTATCAGTTAAGTATCCAAAAGAATTATATCTATTTTGCACTTGCATACCGTTACCCATTTTGGCACTTGTAATTTGACTACGTGCATTTAAAGCATCAACCTCCCAAATGGGTCTTTGAGATGAAAAATCCAGGATGGCTTGTAGGTAACCGTTACTATATTCGTTTCTGATTTTTTTGTCGCTCGACTTCCCATTAGCCATTAATAACGCCTGATAACGCTCGGTTTCTACTCTCCCAAAATCATCATAAGTATATGTCGTTAAAAAATCTGTATATTCATTTCTCTCTTTTACATCTGTTAATCGCTTATTATTATCATAACTATAATAATATTCTGCGTCGCTTCCATTTGAATTTGTCATTTGAATATGAGACAGTAACTTATCTGTTGGATTGTAGGTGTACCTAATATCCATTTCTGTGTTATCTCCTATAATAAATTTTCGAGATAATTGACCCGTTGATGTGTAGAAATAATCTGTTCTTCCTTTTGGTGTTTCTTCTATTTTTAATTCTCCAAAGCCATTGTAACTATATTCATAAGTACCTGCGGAAGGATCTATTAACTTGGTTTGTCTTCCCCAACCATCTTGCTCGGAAGAAACCAAAACTCCATTGTTATTTGCTGTTTTTAGATTTCCATTACCATAATAGGTGTAGTTTATTGTTCCTCCTGGATCTGTTACTGATGCCAGATTCCCAAATTGGTTTCTTGTGGATGTAATGGTTTTAACTCCATCATCGACCGTTGTTGTTAAGTTATTGTAACTTATATTAATAATACGCCCTGTATGTAAAGTTTGGGAAATAGGCCTGCTATATAAGTCATAAGTAGTTTCGCTCCATTGGGTTGGACTATTGCCTGTGTAAGGTTCACTCTCTTTAATTAAACGATCAAAAACATCGTATTCATATTTTTTACTAACCCAGTCTCCAAAAAGGTCTTTTTCTTTAATTACGGAAACTCTTTGTAATTGGTCATATTCAACAATCATTCCGCTACCATCTTCCGCAGTATTTGTAACGGTATAAGCATTATTAACTTCTGTGAAATTGGTCGTAGATTCTTTGCCTAAATAATCAGTGACTTTTATCAATCGATCCCAAGAATCGTACTCAAAATTTGTCTCCTGACCAAAGGGGTTTGTTTCTTTAGTTAAATTCCAGTCACCATACGCTCCACCATATTCATAATCAGTCTCTAAACCTTCAATATCTATAGATTTTACAAGGAATCGACCTGAGGAATCATACTCAAATTCAACCTCACGAGAAGATTCTCCATTAGGTGTGGTGGTTTTCTTTATAATATTTCCAAAAGAGTCGTAATTGTAGGTTTCGATATTAAATGGTGTTCCATTTCCTTTAATTTTTCTTTGTGTTAATAAATAGCCTGTATAAGAAAATTCTTCTTCTGTACTAAAGGTATCGCCATCTAGCGTTGTACTAGAGACTGTATTCATAGGCCTTCCTATATGATAATTAGAACCTGTATTATTAGAATATGTGATGACTTGATTTTTACTACCACCCATAAACGTAGTAGTTATATTTATAGGATTATTATAGGCATCATATTGGCTATAAGTTGTATTAGTAAAAGTTCCTTCTAAATAGTTTTGGTTAACACTAGAATCCAACCATAGTCTAAAAACTTTACTATTAGAGAGTGATGAAGAATATTGATAGGTGGTTTTACTAATATAGTTAGATGTAGGTGCTATAAAGCTAAAATAATCTGGCATGGAATATTCTTCCGTCATAGCACCTTTTAGGTCTGTATTATACTTCGAAACATGGAATATTCTATCTGCACTGTCAATATGCCAATTGGATCTTGCTATAGCACTAAAACCAAGAAACCCCTCACCTTCTGAATTATAAACAGCTCCCTTATAAAAAAAAACTTTCTTAGACATTACAGTACCTGAAGATAGATATCCGTATCGCCTTATGGCACTAACCACTCTTGTACTTGGTGCAATCTTTAAATCTATATTTGGGTATATTTGATCCGATCCATTTTCATATATCGCAGCCGAAAATTCATACTCGCTGTTATATAAAGAGGGGTCTAAATTACTATAATCTATTTCATAAAGTGTTCCATTGTTCGTTATACTGTTTAATAGAACATCTTCCCTATGATCATGAGAAAAGGAAAAATTAGTTACATACTGATCACTTATAGAAGCAAAATCTAAACTTTTATTTTGTTGATTTGAAGTAAGATAAATTGGAATAGGGTAATGTTTTAAATCACCCGTAATTGTTTCTGTGCCACCATTTTCAAATTTTATCTTAGTTACGATGTTAGAACCATCTATTCTAAGATTGTTATAAACTGTTACTGTTTGAGTTCCATCAGTAGGAGGAATCCAGGGGAAAACGGGTTCATTATGAGTAACGGTGTTATACTCAACAATATCTGTTTTTCCATCACCATTAACATCTAAAGGTATTAAGTTGTGTCCATAATTCACGCCGTCATCGCCATCCCAATTCGTTCTTCTGTAGGTAAATGGCATATCATGGGTTCCTTTTACATATCCAGTAGCAGTTGAAATAAAAACTTTAAAATCATCATTATTATTACCTATTGGAACCATAAAGTCTGTATTTCCATCACCATTAAAATCTCCTAACATCATTGTATCTACAGTATTAATTGAAGAGTCTGTTATCGTCTTAGGAATAGTCAAAATATTACTATTAGTCAAAGAATAAATCTGTACTTTACCATTAGTAATATGATATAAATCAGTCTTACCGTCACCATTAAAATCACCTGTTTTTAATTTATAACTACCACTTAAATTTAAGCTCAAATTTCCAACAAGGCTTGCAAAACCAGTTGGTATATCTCGCCTCAAATTTATAAAATATACTTTTTTGTAGTCCGAGTCCTCCCCGTAAGGTTTTCCAATAGCCAAAACATCTGTTAATCCATCACCATTAAAATCCCCCGATACATACTCCATTGGTATATTCATTGGATTACCTTGATTGTATAGAGGTGCATTCCATATTTTAGTATAGTCAGAGGCTAAAGGGGGTATTCCTCCAGATGAAGGAGGTGCCTTTGAATATACTTTAAAATTCATTTTATTATTAGTGCCTTTCTGCACTACCGTTAAACCTTGACTAGATTCTACCTTATTTCCTGAATTTAATAATCTTGAAGGAAAAATAGATTTAAAGTACCCCGTATTAACCTGATAGGGATAATTGTTACCTCCACTTTGAAGATCATAAAACATCCAAAATTTATCTTTCGCATTAGGAAATACAATAAAATCCATCTCTCCATTTCCAGTCATATCCAATGACATGGCTTGAGCATTTCTTTGCTCAATATTAGATACTGACAAACTAGTAGTTATATCATTATGGCCTATTGAAGAGGCTGAATCAGAATAAGTAAAAACAATGCTAGAATGCAATTCCGTATCATCACCGCTATGTTCGGTAACCGTAGATAATCTTTCATATTCTAATGTAGTTCTATCGTTAGAGCCATGATAAAGTTGATATTTTCTGTAGCGAATTCCACCGCTATAAGATTCTATGCTTTTTAAAATATGACTTCTAATAATAGACACGTTATTAACATAAGATTGCTCCCGTCTTAAGCGATTACCATAATTAAATCTTATTTCATTAGTTGGACTATTAGTATTCAAACTACCATATTTTATCTTACTGATGTGCTGGCTATTATTGCTCTTGGTATATTCATAACTTATTCTAACCCCCTGTGGGTTTTGCCAATAAGTGATTGAATAATTTGTATGAGATCTTGAATCTGAACTATCACCATATTTAGCCATAGAACCATCGGGATAGTTCACAAGGAAATAGGCAGGTCCAAAAGCTGGTCCATAAGGGGAATTCCCATGAGCCGTTATTTTAATGTTAGAAAACTTTTCAGTTTCAAACGTAGCACTACCACCATAAGTACCACTCTTAAGAATTAACCGTTGCCCATCTAATGCCCATCTATCAAGAAGATCAAAATCTACAACATCAATTTGACCATCATGATATTTAGAAGCAGGTATTTTAGATATTGACGAAATACCACTAACGTTCCAACCAAAACCAGCAAGACCATTACCGCTTTGACTATTATATAACAATGCAATCTCTGGTGCAATACCACCAATTCCCGGAGGTATGGCTACTGGTACTTCATAATTAGCTCCACCCGTTAGAGACACAGATAAATTACCTGGAGTTTCCCCAACGCCTGAATTAGAATTTTTAGCTACTGAAGATGATTTAATTTTAGAATTTAGTTTTTTTTGACTTTTTAAGAGAGGAACAGTGGTTCCTTTATCCCTATCGATAATGTCAATTTTCTCATATGTAAAGGTATCTTCCCCAAATATGGTTATATCTTCTTGTGCGCTTATGTTGTTAGTAAAAACAAAAAGGCAAACTAAAAAAAGTATATCTAAATTTTTCATAAGAGGGTTAGTTTTTAATGATTTGTTTAGTGATACTTGTGCCATTACTTAAATGTATGTGAACCAAGTACGTTCCTGAAGATAAATTTGTTAAATCAATTTTTAATTCAGTTTTAGAGCCACTAGATATAGTATTAACCAAGATGCCTACATTATTGTATATATTTACATCGTGAGAAAAACTTATTGCAGACGGATTATTTAAGCTTATCTGCACTAAACCGCTTGTAGGGTTAGGATAAAGAGTTACTTTTATCTCATCACTTAAATCTTCAACCTCAATTAATTCTTCTATTGATTCTAAAGTCTCATTTGCGGCTCTACCAACAGGAGGGTCAGGTATTGAGCATCCTTGGACTGCACAATAAAACCGTTGTTTTTGATTGCCTGCATTATCGTATGTAAATAATAATTTAGGATTTTGACTTATACTTAATAAATCATTGATGGGAATTTCTCCTCCATCCACTCTATCTATTCTTGGATTCCAAAAGTATTGTCTATCATAAATATTTGAATCAGAATGTAAATAAGCTCTATGCATTAAAGTTGTTGCATTAGAGTTAAACTTAAAATCAGTAATAGTTAACACAGCTTCACCTGTAACACCATCATAGATTTTCCCTTCGTTAATAGTTGACAAATGATTTTTATCGTGAACAAAACCAACTAATAAATACCATCTATTCAGTTCAGGTAAATCTCCATACCAAAAAAATGGATAGGGACTAAAATTACCGTTAAGTCCTGTAACATTTTGAGTCCCACCTGTTATACTGTGTGTTCCAAAATAGGTATAGCCATCGTTTGAATTCGTCTTTTTTATCCAAACAGATAACCTATATGTATTTGAATTATTAATAGTTATATAATCCGATTCCCAACCTCCATCAAGATTATTGTTTGAATCGGGCACTGCTTTCCATAAAACAACTTCATCATTGTTATGATTAGTACCTAATTCTCTGATGTTTTTATTAGCTGTACCACTAATATTAAATCCAGCAACATTTCCAGAACCAACAGTCCATGTGGACGTGTCTAGTAAATTTTGAGAAAAGAGCTCTCCAGTAAAACTAAAAGCGATGGTGCATAAGATACACCTGAGTAGAATTTTTAAATTCATAGTTGATAGATTTAAATTGATTAATATAGATAGCCTTTTTAGGCAAATTTTAATCTAAAATATTTATCAAACTAGAATTAATTAAATGTATAATGTTGAATAATAGCACTTAAAGTTAATAAAAAAATCAATAAAAATTGTTTTCTATTTAATTTAATTTGCGTTTAAAACTCCAGTCAAAGAATTTAGAGGCTTCTTAAATAAACCCAAAGTGTTTGACAAAAACTGTTCATCCCCTATTTTTCTACACAAAGTATTAAAAGATTTGAGAAATAGTCAAACCAAAATTTTTGCAATTAAAATTTTGCTAAACCTTCTTATATTAATTCTTACGCTACAAACACTTCAAAATTAATCAATAAACGAAAAAAACAACCACCTACACTCTTCAAAATCACATATATATCCGATTAACTACATCTCTAAATTTTCACTTTTCACTACATTTGTTTAAAGACTATAATGACAAATATGAAGGACTCAGAATCAAACACTCTTTTCAATCAAACTTTCGAAACTACTGATAAAAAAGAGCTATTCCTGCAAATCTTTAATGCAAAAGACGAATTAGAATTACAATCTGTTATTGAAGCAAACAGTACAATCTTCGATAATACTAACTGGAAGCCGTTAGGAAATAACAAAAGTAATTATGGTGTTGTAAAAAACCAACAGTCTAGTCCAATTGCTGCTCTCATAGAAAAAACCACAAACTCAATTGATGCATTGCTGACAAAAAAATGTTGGGAACTAGGAATTGACCCTAAATCAAAAGATGCTCCGAAGACTATGGAGGAAGCAATTGAGTCATTCTACCCAAATAATAATTGGGATTTAAGAGAATTTAGAAAATCACAAGCAGAAGAAATACAAATTATTGCTGATGGAAAAGGACCGAGAAATCAGAAAAAACAATATCCAACGTCCGTAATTATATACGATAATGGTGAGGGACAACACCCAGAAAAATTTGAAGACACTTTCCTTTCTCTTTTAAGAGGAAATAAAAACAATGTCCATTTTGTACAAGGAAAGTATAATATGGGAGGAAGTGGTGCTATTGTTTTTTGTGGCAAAAAAAGGTATCAGCTTATAGCTTCCAAAAGATTCGACAACACAGGTGATTTTGGCTTTACATTGATTAGAGAACACCCTAAAACTGAAAATGATCAAGCCAAAGAGACTTGGTATGAATACTTGCTAATAGACGGTAAAATACCATCATTTAAAATAGATAATCTTGATTTAGGGTTAGAGAACAGAGTATTTAAAACTGGTACAATAATTAAAATGTACTCTTATCAGTTTCCAAAAGGATATTCTGGATTTGCACAAGATTTAAACCAAAGTATTAATGAGTTCCTCTTTAGTCCAGCCCTTCCAATGCTAACTAAAGATACAACTGAAAGATATCCAAATAATAAAGTGCTTTCAAATGATCTTTTCGGACTAAAAAGAAGACTTCAAAAAGAAAAAGGAGATTATATATCTGATCAGTTTTCTGAGACCTTTGAAGATGAGTTATTTGGCAAGATGAAAGTTTCATGTTTTGTTTTTAATATCAAAGTAAAAGACTTTGATTTAAAGAAAACTAAAGATGAAATTGGTAGACGATATTTTAAGAATGGTATGAATGTCATGTTCTCAATGAATGGTCAAGTTCATGGTTTTTATACCTCAGAGTTTATCACTCGTTCTTTAAAACTTAATCTATTAAAGAGTCATCTTTTGATTCATGTTGATTGTACAGAAATGAAGTATGAGTTTAGAAAAGAACTTTTCATGGCTTCTAGAGATCGATTAAAAGATGGTGAAGAGACTCAACAATTAAGACATTATTTAGCTTCTAAGTTGAGTGCAAAAGATGGTAGACTAAGTGAAATACAAAAATTTAGAAGACAAGCTGTAAATGTTGATACATCAACTAACACAAATCAGCTTCTTAAGAATTTCACTAAAAACTTACCTCTAAATTCAGATCTAATGAAGTTGCTTGGTGACACCTTTAAGTTAGATTTGAAAAAGGACACAAAGAATAAACAAGAGAGGAAAAAATCTGACTCTAAAAAGACTGAAACCCCATTTTTACCTCAACGATTTCCATCTCAATTTAAAGTAAATTCTAAAGCTAAAGGAGATACTGAGGTTGCGAAAATACCTCTGAATGGCGAGAAAACTATTCGTTTTAGTACAGATTGTGCAAACGATTATTTTGATCGTACCGATGAACCTGGAGAACTCAAAATAGCTGTTCTGAAAATTAAAGAAAATGAAACCAAAGGAGGAAATCAAGTTGGAGAACCAAAAGAAGTTAGCGACCTCTTCAATGTAAATAAAAGTAGCCCTAACAAAGGAACTATAAGAGTTAACCTTAATCCAAAAGAGGAACTTAAAGTTGGTAATGCTGTTCAGTTAAAAGTGTCTTTAACCTCACCTAATGGCGATTTTGACGAAATCTTTTGGGTAAAAATATCTGACCCTGAAAAGAAAAAAGAAAAAACACCAAAAAATGAAGATGATAATGAACCTTTAGGACTACCGAAAATGGTTTTTGCATATAAAAACAATGAAGACAAAGGGGAAGATATAGTCTCTTGGGAAGATGTTGAACAAGCGACAAGCTTAGAAATGGACTATAAAACTGTAATGGTACCAGAAGCAGAGGGAGACAACTTAAATAGTATTTTTATTAATATGGATAGTACTGTATTAAAAAACTTCAAATCTAAATATAGTAATCCAAATGAAGATCAAATTGAAGTAGCCAATAGAAAGTACTATACTGCTGTCTATTTCCATACTTTGTTCCTATATACTATTACCAAAAACAGAGGTTATCAAATTAACCAAAAGAACGAAAACACCAATCTATTTGAAGAAGTAGATTTAGGACAATATCTAAAAGATCTGTTCGATCACTATTACTCTACATTTATTCTTAATTTTGGTGGCATGGAAGAAATGATGCAAGGTTTAGCAGATTAAATTTAAAAAACGAAAATATGGAAAATCAAGAAATAACTGATGAAGAAATAACTAGTTGGAATCAGCAAGATTCTCAAATTACAGAGAATACAACTCGTGAAATAAATATCGAAAGCTTAAGAGTAATTAAACAGAACCAAGATTACAACTTAGACAATTTAATTTCTTCATTGAATAAAAACATTGATTTAGGCCCTGAATACCAAAGAAGATCTAGATGGACAAAAAAACAACAGTCCAAATTAATTGAATCATTTCTAATGAACATTCCTGTTCCACCTATTTTCCTATATGAAAAAGCCTACTATGAATATGAAGTTATTGATGGAAAACAAAGATTAGAAGCCATTAAAGCTTTTCACAATAATGAATTTAAACTTACAGGACTTGAATTTTTGAAAAATTTTAACGGGTCACGCTTTAGTGACTTAGATGACACTACTAAAAGGCTGTTTTTCAGAAGGACAATAACCGCTACAATTTTACTTATTGAATCAATGGAATTCGATAAATATGATTTACGAATGATTCTATTTGATCGACTTAATACTGGTGGTATAAAGTTGAATGGTCAAGAATTAAGAAATGCTACTTATGCAAGTAAATTTAACGACTTAATAATGGAGTTGTCATCTAACGATTCATTTAGAAGTCTTTGGAACATACCAATACCCGAAAATGATGATGATGCTAAGGGGTTAAAGAAATTAAAGAATAATCCACTTTACAAATCCATGATGGATTGCGAATTAGTATTACGCTTTTTTGCTATTAAAGAGGTTTATGACGGTAATATTCAAGAAGGATCAATGAAGTTCTTATTAGACGAAACAATGAATATTCACAAGGATGATGACATAGAATCATTAGATTATTCTAGACAGCTGTTTTTAAATTCTGTTAACGGCTTAGTGGATAAATTTGGTGTTGAAATAATTCTCAACACACAATTAAATCCTTCAAAAAAAGCACGAAATTTATATGACAGCATTTTAGTCGCATATTCATATATAGATGAGGAGGAAGTCCAATCTCAAAATATAGTGAAAAGTAATATTTCTAAACTATTAGAAGACGATGACGAATATGATAAGATAATTTCAAAAGGTAATTCCATAGATAATATTATTCATCGGGTTAATAAAGCCAAAGATGTTTTAACTCAAATAATGTAATTAATGGAAGAAATATTTATAGATTTCGAAAAAGACTTACTTGAAGTTAAAAATACCATTGATTTATTTTCAAGTTTAGAAACGTTTGCTCAAGTATCACATTCTGAATTCGCCGATAATACTGAAGAATTCTTAAAAAACAGTATTGAATTAAGCGAGAAGATTAAGCTCAACAGAAGAGGTAATACCAGAATTCCTACGATTTTAATGTTATATGTTGCAGGAAGATTTGAAAACTATGCAAAGACAATAATGGAAGAAACGTCTACACAAATTGCAAAAAAACACACAACATTCAAAGCTTTGCCAAGTAAGTTTCAAGAGAGTCTAATAAATGACACATCCAAAGTCGTTCAAAATCCTAGAAAATATAGCCATGGAGAGGGGGCAAGAGATTCTTTTATCAAAAATCTATACCACAATATTCATGACAACAAATTGGACATCATAAATTATCAATGCATGTCAATAACGGAAAGAAACATGAGAGCTGACGTTATTACAGAATTATTTTCAAAAATTAATTACAAGAATATTTGGGAAGATATCTGCTCTCAAGCTAATATGAGACAACTATTTGATGGTGCTGATGTCTCCAAAACGGCGAAAGAATGCAAAGGAAAACTAAATACATTTATGGACATGAGAAATAATGTTGCTCATTCATCTGGAGCTATTACATGGATTTCAAACCAAAGTGGAATTGACTATATATTGTTTTTTATAGAATTTGGAAGAGCAATTAAAAGTGTTTGTCCTATTCATATAGCTCAGACTAGTAATTAAATCTAAATAAAACAAGCCGTACAAGCATCACTCTCAGTATCATCTAATATATCTAATAAAAATTTAGAGTCTTTAGATTTTAGCTTATTTGTACGTCTTATATGGTCTAACTTAATTCCTTTAATTCTTTCGGGTTGCATAAGCTCTGTTAGAGACTCATTTGGTATCCACGTAAAATGCTCGTCTTCATTTTCATACTTCATTGCCTCTTTATATTTCTCTGGATGCTGTTCATACAACCAAACCCATTCTATTTTTTGTTGAAAAAAACAAAAATAACAACCAGATCTACTTCTTGCATATTCACCAACTTGCCCATCAACTTCATACTTAACTTTATTATAGTATGCAGGTACACCTACACCACTTTCTTCAAGAATCCTAAAGATATCAGCTCTCACCAAGTTATCTTCATTTTCTAATAAAGGGTAATCGTCTTCAATAGACAAAGGGTAATCAGTGGTTTTTAAATACTGAAAAACACTTTTATTATATTCTGCAACTCCAAAACCTAGCAAGACCTCTAATTTCTCTCTAATAATGCGTTCTTTCTCTAATCTATAATTTCTATTAAACGAAATTGGCTTAGAAAAAATGGCTTCAATTTTATCTAATTTATTGCCTTTTATAAATTGGCTATAATAACTTAATAACTGTTCTTGATTTTCAGGATTAAAAATCTTTTCTAAAACATCTTGACTCCAGATATTTCTTCTAAAAGGAAATATGGATTGAATATTATTTTCTCTAGATATGTAACCCTCTCGTTGTTCATCTCCTCTTATTCCAACATAAGAGACCGTTGGGTTACCACTAACAAATTTTTCAAAAGGTTTTAGTTTCATTAATGCTGTACACCATCTTGCTTGTGGAGAAGGAAGGTAACCTCTAAAAGATTTGAAATGAAAATCAAAAGGATCTTCATTAGTACTAGTGATTTTTTCGTCTTCAAGTCTATTAACCTCAATACCTAAGTAGCTTTCTAAATTATCTATCAATTGATAAGTTTCATCAAGTTCCTTACCTGTATCAGTGAAATAGTATTTAAAGTTAAAACTAGGATATTTGTCTTTTAGATATATGGCTAATGCAGCACTATCTTTTCCTCCAGAAATACCTAATACATGATCTAATTTACTCATTTAATTCCTTTTTCAATAATTCTGATAAGACAGCTATTCTCAATTGTTTATCATCACCTAAACTATTCTCTATTACAACAATTGATTTTTTAACTTCTTCTTTTTGCTGTTTCGATATACGCACCAAGTGATTTTTCAATCCTTGATTTTGAGATGTAAAGTCTATCTTATAAATTTCTTCTTCACTTTCATCAAAGTTAACATTTTTTATCTCACATAAATTATCTAACTCCTTAACTATGAAACTTAATTTTTCCTTTAAAATGTCTTCATCCTTATCTGATATTCTATCTAAGGGTTTTGACAATAATGAAAAACAGATCGAATTCAACCAACTGTCTCTATCATCGAGATCAGAATTTACTCTTAACATAAAAGTCTTTTGTGAAGGTAAAATCTGGTGCTCTTTTAATGAAACAAATCGTCTCTGTAATAAAGTTTTATATTTAGGAAAATCGTTCTTACTTCCTAAAACCTCTAATGTTATAAAGTTTTCAAATCGGTTTAATAATTCCTTATAAGAATCCTTTACTTCCAAAATGGTTTTCTGAAATTTAATGATATACTCATCAAACAACTGTTCATTCTCAATAAGCTCTTTAACATTATAACCTAACGCTGTTGGAAATTGTTCGAAGAATATTTTTTCAGGATCTTCGGCATGAGATATAGCGCTTCTTAACTTCAAGGCTTCTTGTGAAAGTCTCTTTGTTCTAGTTGAATAATCGGTAAGTCCTTTATATAATATCAAAAAAGGTCTTACACTTTCAATAAAAGACTCATTAGTCATAGAGTCCTCCATATCCTGATTAAGATAAACTCTATATTTATTGAATAAATTCAAACGTAAATTATCTAACTCAAAAGATTTTACTGTGTATTCATGAGGGTTTCTAGTTATTAAATAAAGTATTGTTTCATTAATATAAGGCATATAGCCGCCATCTACATTGTAAAGTGCAAAATCTCCTCTTCTTACAAATAAAAAGGTCGGTATTAAAAAATCAATAATACCTTGTTTCAGTTTATAAGGCTTCTGCTTTAAAGTGTTTATTAAGTCTGTTATTGGTCTTTGTTCCTTTTTAGCCTCTTGCAAAAACAACTCGCACTCTTGCCATACTTTTATAAAGTTTTCATCATCACTATTGGGCGAAATCAACACATAATTTCCATCTTCAATCCTGTGAATCCCATTATTTTTAATTAAGCTCCAATAAATAGTTTTATCCGAAGGAAATTTATCTTCTGGATATCCAAGATCTTTTTCATTCCAATTATTTACTAGTCTATCAAAATATGATTTTCTAGACCCATTTATAGTGCCAGAAACTTTATGCCTATTTATGAGCTCCATATTGATTTTAGGAGTATTAGGATATACAGACGTACAGATTTCTGATAGTATTTGATTCAGTTTTTGTTTACTTTCAACTTGAAGTCTTTGACCATTAAAAAACCATTCAATATTTCTCGAGTACAAAGAATCTAACACGTAATAATTCAACAAAGATTTCTGACTCTTGATAATATTCCTTAATTCTAATTTGGCAAACTTATCATCAGCATCAACATCACTTAAAACTTTTTCTGTTTTAACAATGTCTAACAGTGTCTTTTTTATAGTTGAAGAATTCTTATATAAACCATATAAAATTGGCAAATCTTTACCTGTTGTTTGCTCAATTACATCTTCCTCAGAAAGTTTTTCATTAAAGATGAGATTAATAAACCCGTCTATTTCGTTTTCTGCAATTTCAAAAGATGGGTTTTCACTGATGCTAAATTTAAACAGTCTAGGAGTACCTGTTCTATATAAAGTTTCTTTAGCAGTTAATATAGGAAAATCAAATGCTTCTTTTAATCTATGGACTAAATCAAGGCTCTCATCAATGCTATCACTTGCTTTTAAAATAGCTCCCTCAATGTCCATATCTGTTCCCCCAAAAAGTTTGAACGAATTATTAAAATTATTGAATCTTATTATTTTAAATTTCTCTAAACTCTTTAGTGATTTTTTGATTTCACTTGTACTGTAGCTGTATGATAAATATCCTAACAATAGCTTTTCGTTAATACTCGCTCCTTTACTTGCAAATAAATTGAATAAGCCAATTGTTTTTAAAAGATTAATAGCCAAGTTCTGATTAGCCTCAACTTTTGCTTCAGCTCTTTCTATTGAATTTTTAATTAAAGCCCATTGCGTATAATCTGAATTATGTTTACTAACCAAAATTGAATATAAGTTGACAAGTAAATAATCATAGAGTTTAGGTATATCAAATAACTCATTTTCTTTTAAACTCTCTAAGCCTAAATGGTCAGAAGTATTTAAGAATGTAAATAAGGATCTTTCGTTTTGACCATATCTTTGTAAGGAATAAGTTAAAGTAATTGCAGAAAATATATCTAGAGGATATAAGTTATTTCCTATATTATTTATATAGTCTCTTGAAATTGAAAAACAATTATTACTTTGATTAAACTTATTAAGATTTTCATTATAACTAATATACTTTTTTGAAGCCTTGTATTTAGAACTAAAATGTTGTGATGCTAAAAAAAGTAATTGTTCAATAGGTTCATTAAATGTAATTTCGCAAAGCCTTCCTTTTACTTTTTTCCATTCATTTTTTTGTGAGTCCGATAAATCATTTGAATAAGAGTCTATTGCTTGATGAACTGAAGTCAACAATATGATATTTCTATTAGAATCATTAACAAACTCTGCAAGTTGTTGAATAAAGTACATTTCCTTTTCAGGATTATGCTTTGATGCATATTCTAAAAATTTACCTAACTCATCAATACAAATTACCAAAAAGCCATTTTGCTTGTTTACTTTCTCATACTTCTGATAAATACAATCAAAAATTTCCTGATTCCCTTTTAACTTGTTTTCTATTGAAAAATAGGTCTTAAAATACGATATTAATGAATTATACTCTCCAACGATATTTATGAATTCAGTCTTTCGTATATTATTAGTATTAAAATCAAAAAAATTATCCTTGTTTGAGTTAGAGATACTTCTATTGAATGCCCATAAAAATGAAGATTTCCCAGTTCCATAAGAACCAATTATACTAAAACTATGAACTCCTTTGTCAAATTCATTCAATATGAAATTAGCAATGCGTTTAGAGTTTTCAGTAGAAATATATTCAATAGATTTATCTTGATCTCTGATAATATTTACTGACGATAGTTGTTTTATGTTATCCATAGTATTCGCTTAAAACATCAAATGAATTTGGTTTTTTACTTTTAAATTGTAACTCCTTAATACCCGAGTCATTAGAATATATAATACTCTCATATTTATCAGATATTCCAATTAGCTTTTTTTCAAGTTGATCTTTTGAAAAAGCAAAAATGTTACCCACACTATTAAAATCGCTATAAAGATTTTTAAAGCTAATAGATTTACCATAATCCTTATTCTCTAAAATAATAAATAACACAAGCTCAATAGGAATATCCTCTTGTTTATTATTCTGAATTACATATTTAGTTGAATCTTTTTTCTTGATTTCCTGAACTAACTCAAGATCTGATAAAATTCCAGAAAAACTATCTTCAATATTCTTTTCGTTTTTAGAATAGTAGGTTCTGGTAAATACTGAAAAGTCTTTGGCTAAAGTATTTTCATTTAAACCAGAATCAATACCTTCAACATAAGTAAGAAAGTTCTCTTTATTAAATTCAGGTTTTAGTTTTCTAAGTTGATTAAATATTATTGAATAAATAGAAGAGTAATTATTAACAACTAGCAAGTAATGTAATAACCACAGTGAAACTTCATTTTCAAGATATTTATCCTTTCCATTTTCGTCATTAAATAGAAAATTTGCAATATCAGTAGCATCTTCATTTTCAATATCAATAATATAAAAAACTTTCAACCAGAATCTAATTGAGCTAACCATATTTCTTCCTACACCTAAATCAATACATGCTTCATCAACGAATTTTCCTTCTCTTTTTACAAAATCATATCCTTTTTTCAACCATAAACCTTTACATGGAAAGGTTTCGTGTCCTGAAAAAATAAGTCTATCATTCATACTTTTTAATCTTATCAATTTTTTGTAAAAGTACAATTTTCATAGAGATTATATTTAGTGCGTAAAACTATTAACAAGTTACAATAGGGTTGTTAAAACTAAAATTCACTAACACAATTTTAGCATATAATTGAGCTCATTATTAACTGCTAATCTAGAACCCTTTAATAACGCAGGTTAAAAGAAATATGAAGTAGTCCACAAAGTATTAACCTCGCTATTCCCATTCCTCAAATCCAAGTATTTTCGATCTTTTCAATACCCATTCCCCATTTGAATTTTGAATGTGAGTTATATCTAAAATCTTATTACCGTTTTTAAACTCACAAGTAATAATTACTTTTTGGCTCTTACAATACCCTATACGATGTTGGTATTTCTTTAGTAGTTGGTATTCCTGAAGTTGTTTTGTCCAATTTGTGATACTTTCTTCACAAGCATTTAGTCTCTTTGAAGTATAGCTTCTTTTTGCAAAATACTCTCTTCTCCCTTTGCTAAGCGAGTTGTATTCTCCCCACAACAGTTTCGCTCCTGTTGATAATTGTTTATGATTGTATATCTCAAAAGGCAAGAATATTTCTCTTTTATCCTTAGCCTGATGCTCTTTATGTTTATCCGTTAAAGTGTATTTAGATTTATCTTTTAACAAGTATCCTTTTTTAACAAGATTCTTTCTGCAGTACGAAATAATATTAGGATGAAGATTAAATAGCTGACCTGTTTTTGAATTGGTAAGCTTGGTATACCCTTTTTTAGATTGATAAGTATAATCTAACCCTAGAATTAGTTTCTCATTAAACGATAATTCATTACTTGAAAGTATTGTTGCAGGAATTTTTAGAACTAGTTGCTTGTTCTCTTTAGAATGGAGATTGTTGTACATCTTAATACTAATTTTTAAAAGGAAGCTGTCGACCCAAAAAGACGCTTCCTTTTTTTATTTTATGATGTAACTATCACTAACTTTTGTTAATTCACCAATTTTGCATTTCATTTTTGATAATCATGCCATTATTTTCACAAAACACACCAATTTTGCATTTCATTATTACCAATTATCCATTTCATTTCACACCATTTGTGATTTTCAAATACACCAATCTTGCACTTATAATTAAATAGTTAGTTAAAAAAAGAATTAAAGAAAAGAAGTGGCGAATAACTTGTTGTAACACCTTCGGCTAACAACAGCCAGTCATTCGCTTTTCATTTTTATCAATAAAAACTAATAATCACTCGCTAACATTAGCGTACAGTAATTGTCTAGTTTAGAATACTGGTTACTTTCAATCATCTGTTTATTCAATTGATCTATAAAAAATAATTTACAATCCTGTTCAATATGATAATATGACTGTAAATAATCAATACCCTTATGTTGTTTAACTAAATCCTGTGTAAATGTATAGATCTCAAATATTTCATCTGTGGTCAATAAGTTCTGAACGGATTGCGTAATGTAGAATGTTCCTTTGAAGAAATATTCTCCTTTGTTTTCCTGTAACTTATACTCTAAGTTATTTCTGAACGAAAATCTACTTATAAGATATCCTAAGTCTTCATTAGAATAACTTAAGTGTTTGGCAATAGCTTCATTCGTATAGTGTATTTCCTTTAATTGTAAATACACATTGTAGTCAGCAATGTCTTTTTGGTTTTGCGTTTCCTTATATAAATCCATGATAAAAGTTTTGGTAACCTTCACCATTTTTACCCATAAAAGATAACTGTTGCATATCTTTTTTATTAGAGTGGTCTTTATCCTATAAAAGCAATAATAACTTGCAAGTTAGCTTTATAGAGAGGTTATGTCGTATTTCTTTTGTACGAAGAACTGCTTAAAGCAAGATCTTCAGAAGTTTCTTTGAGTACCTTCCTCTTTAATAAAAAGACACTGAAAGAAACTTTTACTTTTTAAATTGGTTACCTTTAAGTATGGAGGTCTTACATTCAATTGTATTTGAATCTATAATGTCAAACACTAAAATACCTTCTGAATCTTCACCATAAATTTTACTGTATTTAGGCTTATACTCTAAATTTTAACCACTAGGTTTTATACCATTTTCAATCAAGTACTGTTTTCCATGGTTATATTTAGAGAACTTATCAATACATATTGATTTTACCTTATTGGATTTTAAATACTCAATACTTGTGGGAAATTCAATAATAACTGCCTCTAATGTTTTATGACATAAATTAACCTTAATCAGTTTTAGAAAACCAATTGATGATTCTTTGCTCGTTACATATTTTTCAAATAATTCGAGCTTTTCATTATCATCAGTCAACGAGTTCCATTTCGGTTTTAAACGTTTGGGATGATATACTCCCTTAGTTCCCATATTCTGAACACGCTCATCAATAATTCTAATCAATTGTTTTTTCGATATCGGATTCTTTGACTTAGTAGTTAATTCAATATCTTTCATTTTGGTATTTGTGTCAATCTGATTTCCTGATTTTGTTTCAAACTCTCGTGGTCCAAGTCTGAAATGTTTTGGTTTAATTTTGGTAACACTAACGCCTAATACGGTTGTTGTATCAAACCTAGTAAATGGAACGTCCCTATCTTCTAAGTATGCAATAAAGTCTTTTTGTCCCATGACTTTAAAATTGGTTCTTTTTCCACTCATTATGTTTAGTTTTTAAAGATTTTTAAATTGAATTTGTTCCGTCTACTTTTATATTTAAAATGCTAAGAGGTATCAACCTATGCTGATTGTTCTAGGTACCTCAGCATCATTTCGGCATTCTCATCCTGTGACACCTTTATGTAAGTTGAAAATGCTCTTTCTGTTCGGTGACCTGTAATGTTCATAATTACTCGTGATGGAATACCTCGTTTGAACATATTAGTTGCAAATGAACGTCTTGCAGTATGGGTAGTTATAAGTTCATATTTAGAAAATGTCTGATCAATACGTTCCCTACCTTTGGTTCTCACTTTTAAAAAACTATTATCGATTTTAGCGCGTCTACCTATTTCCTTTAGGTGTTTATTCATCGTTTGATTAACACATGATTTTGGTAAGCTATTTGCATTGTCTTTATATTTTTCCATAATATTCTTGACAAAAGGCATAAGAGGAATAGTTACCCAATCGTTGGTTTTAATTGTTTTAACTTTAAAAGTGTTATCGACAATATGTTCTTTCTTGAGTTCGCTGAAATCACTAAAACGCAATCCTGTATAGCATCCAACTATGAATAAGTCTCTAACACGTTCCAATGATTTACTATAACTTAAATCAAGGTCTATCATACGTTGTAACTCTTCTTCACTGAGGTAGATATTATTGACTTCCTCTCTCACAGTTTTAAAATTCTTGTTTTTGTACATCAGGTGAGTGTTATACCCCTTGTCTGTAGCATCATTTAATATCACTTTCATATTTTTAATCACTCTTCCAAATCCATTGTTTAAAAAACCTTGAACACCTGTATAAAACTCTTGGAAGTCATAGTAGAAATCCATATCGATATTATGCCAATCAAGTTGTGTTGCAGAATATCTCTCATATTTCCTTAATTGATTGAGTACAGTACGATATGTTTTTAATGTACCTGCGCTTTTACTTTTTTTACTAATTTCAACGTAATGTTCTGCATATTCAAAAAACGTGTACTGTGTTTTCTTCTGTTGTTCTAATTTTGTTTCATTATAAAGAGACTTTACATAAGTTGTAGTTGGGTCTTCTCCATTAATTAATAGGCCATTAACAATATCATCCCCCTTTTGCTTTATAGTAGTTAGATAAATATTGAATCGATCTGAACCCGAATAGCACCTTTTAACTTTTTGGTTTTTAGCATCCCAATACTCATCTCTAATATTTTTGTGAGTAGTAAAATATGTTACCTTTTTCTTATGTGTATACCGAAGCATAAGCATAGATTATGGGCTATTAGTTTTCTTTTGATGTTGCGATTTGTTTAGTACAAATTTTAATGTTGCCATAATTTTACAGTTTTATGGGACCAACCATACGGCTTATTTTGACGAAAGGTCCCTAGTTTAAATATTAATCAGTTATCTTTTTAAGTGTTTTGTGTTATAAGTAGCTTCTAATTCAAGTAGCGTTTTTTTACGTTTGCTTTTTTGAGAAGGTGATAATTCCATTTTTTCTAATAGACTAGTTGTTTTAGTGTAAATAGGAATACCTAATTCCTGCTCCACATTTTTAAGTGTAGCGAACAGAATGTGATTTATTGAGGCTTCAATAGGTAGATATTGGTCTTCACTCTTAATGAGCAACTGTTTCAAATACGTATTTAATGTTTTACTAAGGGAAACAAAGGTTTGAGGCAGGCACAACTCTTCTACTTTTAAATGCGTTGGTTTTAAATCTTTGATTTCATATTTAATTAAATGCCCATTAGGATATTGACTTAGCGAAAATGTCTTCTTACGTTTGGCGTTTACAATAGGATCATATACTTTCAAGTGAAATCCTCTCGTATTACCAAACATTTTCATTGTTGGAGTGGCTTTCTCTAACTTATAATCCTTTAGTCCGATAAGTGAGTTTATATAATCCTTTGAAGAATTTTCAATCTTTTGATAAGCCCCAAACTCCAATTCTATCACTTTTGCCTCTGTTAAGTCAATACCTAATATGTCTGATAACGATTTCATTGCTTTTAATAAATCTAGTGAGTCAAACGCCTTAAAATTATGCCCATAAATGAGATACGGTATACTTGAACGAATAGTGATGTTTTTTCCGCCATCTATAAATAAATCAAAATTCTTATCAAAAAACTGACCATCAGACACCAATAAATAATGATTGGTTAAATTTTTATGAGGCTTTAGCGAATGCCAATTTATAAGACTTGAATTAACGTTATATAGCTTAACCTTAATAAAGTCATAGTGATAGTTAAATAGTTCCATATTGTTTTCGTTTAATGAGCCATAGCCCAGTTATGTCCTTTATCTAAACCAACTTCTAATGGTATAGATAGTCTAACCACGTTTTCCATCGTATTTTTAACTAAGGTTTCCATAACCCCCATTTCGTCATCAGGTACTTCAAATAATAATTCATCGTGGACTTGAAGTACTAATTTTGATTTTAAGTTTTTGATTTTTATCTGCTCATCACAGGCAACCATGGCCATCTTAATAATGTCAGCTGCTGTTCCTTGAATTGGTGAGTTCATAGCCAAACGTTTACCTGCATTACGTTCTGATAGTTTACTTGATGATAATTGCGGAATTGGTCTACGTCTTCCATATATAGTCTCTGAATAACCATTACTGTCTGCAACAGTAATCAAACTGTCCAAGCAGGTTTTCACACCACTAAAACGTATAAAATATGCGTCCATAATTTCCTGCGCTTGCTCAACAGAATGTGGTTTTCCTGTAATCTCTGTAAGTGATGCTGATAAACCAAAAGCAGTTTTACCATAGATTAATCCAAAATTGATGCTCTTTGCAATGGAACGTTGTTCATTAGTTACTTCTGAATATTTAATATTGAACACTTCCGAAGCAGTTAATCTGTGTACATCTAAATTCTTCCCATTGGTATCTTTGGTGGTGTATGCTTTTAGTAGATATTCATCTTGACTCATATCAGTAACTACTCGAATTTCAATCTGAGAATAATCGGCACAGATAAACTGGCAACCTTTCTTGGGAATGAACATCTCTCTAAATCTTGATTCTAATATTATTAGCTCATTGATTTCTCCGTCATTAAGCTTGACATTGGGTATGTTCTGTAAATTAGGCTTACTACAACTGAACCGTCCTGTTGCTGTGCCTGATTGATTAAATTGACCGTGGAGCCTTTTAGTTATTGGATTAACATTCTGCAGTTGTTTACAGAAGTTTATTAGACTAATGGTTTTACGATAATCCAACAATAATGGAACTATCTCATGCTGATTTATTAACTTTTTCAAGTGTGATTTATCCGTGGAATAGCAACCGTTCTTACCAACTTTATCAATTTTAGGCTGTAACTGAAGTGTCTCAAACAATAGTTTGTGTAATTGTGGAGGACTCTCTAGGTTAATTTCATCTTCAGTAAAAGCTTGTATTTGTCGTATTAATTTTTCATTGAATTTCTTGAGCTGCTTAAGAGTTTGTTTACATTTTTTAACGTCTATCTTTACACCATCAAGTTCCATCTTCATTACAACATGAAGGGTTTTATATTCTAAGTCTAGTATATCTTGGTTCATCATTTATTTATTTAATTTATTAGCTATAAAATGGTATAATTGATAGGTAAGATCCGTGTCCTCACAAGCGTATTTGGTTAACTCATCAGTAGGTACTTCAGTAATTAATTTACCACCTGTCATTTGCTTGAAGTTGATTTGTCTATACCCTAAATGCAATTCTGAAATTTCCTTTAAACCATGTTTTTTTCGATTAGGGTCTAAGAAATGGTCAAGTATCATGGTGTCTTCAAAACGTCCTAAAACAGGTATTCCATAGCGATGTAAGAATTTAAGATCGAATTTGGCATTGTGGAACACTTTAGTAATATGCTCTGCCGTTAAAAACGTAAGTAATGGTTCTATAAACAATAATGCTTTGGCTTTATGTTTTGGAAATACAATGTTATAGCCCGTGCGCTTTTTAAACGTCAATGACATACACACAATATCATCCTGAAAACAATCAAATCCTGTCGTTTCCAAATCAACAGCTAAAACCTCATCTGAATGATCTTTAAAATGTTTTATCATTTTGTTAACCAGACGAGTCATTTTGTTGGGTGTATCGACTGTTTTATAATCGGTATCAACATCTTCAATTGTTAATAGTGTTTGTTCAGCTTCTTGCGTAATAATTTCAAAGAATGCCTTAGAATTTGAAGGCGTCTCTTTATAAGATAAATTCTTGTATTCACAGTATTTCTTTAGTTTTACAGTAAAAGTGCGCTGTGTCGGAGCATAACGTCTATCAACATAGCCGCCATTTTTGAACTCGTTAAACAGTTCCTTTTTATGATGTTTAGATTTTTGATCAAACTTTTCATCCAAAAAGTCTAAAAGGTCTGCGCCTAATTCATTAATCAGTCTTCGCTCAATAAGGTTTACAGGATTAGCATCAACAAGTCCGTGGTTTAAGTAATATCGAATACAAAAGATAATGAATAGTGTTACTTCATTCCATTCAAATTCATCCCAATCTTCAAAGAACTGTTGTTGAAATTCATCATATACAGTTAAATGAGATCCATAATGTTCAGATAGTTCTATTTCATATTTACGACGTTCGGTACTATGCCCAGAAGGTGCCTTAATCATAAAATTAGATGATAAAACTATTTTTGGAGAACGCTCAAAAGGAATTTCTATCTCGTGTTTGTACTTTCTATTTATGGTAAAGTTATCTGTTACGCGACCATACATACTTTCAAAATTGAAATTAGCCTTGACATCATTAATTGAAATAATATTGGTTGATGGTGTCGCTCTTTGAAAAGAAAATTGATTGTTACTACTGAAGTCCTTTCCTGGAAGTTCACACAACTCCCTAAAATAACTCAACGTCTTAATTAAAAGACTTTTACCTGTTCCTCCTTGAGCTGCGTTAAGCTCATTTATAGACTGATCTAACAGAATAATAGCCTTGGTATTTGACGCCTTTTTGAATCGATGAAGTAGATAACCTATTAAAGATAAAAACGCTTTAGATCGCTGTATTTTCTTATCCGATATATTGTAGATGAATTTGGAAAAATTGGTGTTACGAAATAGTTTCTTGACTTTTTTGGGATTAAAATGTTTTTTGATAATCTGCTCTTGGAAAACATATCCATCTAGGTCTTTGTAATCAATAAGCTCAAAACCGTCCTTGGTGATCTTGACAACGGTATTTTTGAAGTATAGAAAACAACTATCCTCAGTATCAAAATGAGTGTTAATGTTAATAGTAGGTAAAAACTTAAGGTTAAGCGGACTGAACAATAGAGGTGTCTTATTAATCCAAGCACTTTCAATTTGATCAATATAAAGACCATCAATCATATTGTTCTCGGAATTATCCTCTAACCATTGTCTAACCAAAGTGATAGTTTCTGAATGGTCCTTCACTATATAAACAATACTGCCAACTATTCTTACTATCTGATAAACACCATTTATAAAAGCATAACGAAACCCTAGTTCGCCTAGAAATCTGATAAAATTTAATGTTGAGACTTTAACTTTACCTGCGTCTTTACCTTGTTCAATGACAAACCATGGCTTAGAAATAATTTGATATACTGTAGGAAGTGTTTGTAGCATGTTATTAGTGTTTTAAAGATTTAATGAAATGTTCTACTTCAGAAAGTTTGTAGCGTTTAGCCCCATCAATGTCATAGACAGGGAAGTCTTTATATCTGCGTTTGACTTTGTAAAAATGAGCTGTAGAAATTTGAAGAGCTTCGCACAACTCTACATCTTTTAAAAGTTTTTCACTCTTTATTGGCATTCCAACTAGAGCATTAGACTGCTTAGACAGTGCATCGACAACACGCTGTGCTATCCGACTTTCTAATTCCGAAAAAGCTTTGTAAAGATGATATTGTAGTGCGTCCTGCTCCATAACTTTCTGTGTTATGAAGCAAATTTATTGTGAAATTAGGCGCGTCTGCCTTTCTCGTAATAGTTACGAGTTTTTACACATTTTACGAGAGGTGTTTTATTTCCTAATCAACAGGTTAGAACCGTAGGTTTTTAAGAAGGTATTTAAATCTTTTCCTATTGCTTTATCACGAACTTGTGGGAAAGCATTGTACATAATTTTTGCGAAGTCAGTAAGAGTAGGTGGTTGTAATTGTGTTTTTGAATAAAATTCTTTTTGCTTATCAGATAGATTTTTTCTTGAGTTCATTAATTTTTCTATCCTCTCATTATGTGCCTTAAGTTTTTTTTCGAGGACATACTTATAGTCCTTATCATAACGTTTTTTAACGATATCAATTTGTTCTTTAATATCCTTTAAATTATCTAACTCTATATAAAGTAGTTTTGTGTAATATAGGTTTGTCCCAAATTCAAACGAGTTATAGAAAAACGCATTAGCATCTTGATTTGTCATAATCTCTTGCATAGTTTTTATAAAAAACTTTTTAAAATCTGATGGCTTATAGTGAAGTTGTATTTTGTAGTCGATCTCACCTTGATTAAAATAACTAGAATATTGGTCAAAAGAGACTTTATGAATTAACAACATTTTAAATCGTCTCTCAGCCGTTATTTTATAAGAATTGAGGATTGCTACCAGCCGACTTCTGTTAAGTCTAAGTTCTTCCTTATAATCATGAAATAGTTCCTCTTCTCCTACTTCTGCATAAGACTGTTCTTGTTGATCTAACCACTTACTTAAAAATGACTTTTTCTCAGAACTATTAAGATAAATATCTAAATATTTGCAAATAAAGTGTTGTTCTCCAGTGTCAAAATTCCCGAAATGTTGTTTAAAATATTCTTTATCAAGTTTGTTTTCAAACAGATTATCTATGAAACTAAACACTTTTACGGCAGATGCTGTAGTAATTTGTGTAATTGCTGTTTTTGTTCTGTCAGATCTACTACTCATATTGGAAAAATGGGACTAGTGTGAGGCTACTTAATTTTATAACCTCGTCAAATGTAGTTAATTTGAGTGATTGCTAAAAATAGAAACTTTGAGAAGCTCTTTAGGCACAATACTTCAGAGCTACAAAGTAAAACTTAACTTTTATAAAAGTTTAATCACAAAATCACAATATTATTATTTTCGAGAATAAACACAATCTCTCGGAAGTCAACAATAGCAGGTGTTTCAGTAAAGGATTGAGCATATACTTGAGCTCAATAAAAAAAGCCTCGAATATCTTATTGATAATCAAGGCTTTACAAAGTATAAAAAGTGGTCCCACATGGACTCGAACCATGGACCACCTGATTATGAGTCAGGTGCTCTAACCAACTGAGCTATAGGACCATTGACAATTGTCAATCTCTTTATTACTAAAGAGTGTGCAATATTACTACATATTTTAAAACTCTACAAGAAAAATAAACCGTTTTAATCCTTTATATCTTGACACAGCTCAATTAAAACTCCATTTGTGGATTTTGGATGTAAAAAAGCAATCAATTTATTATCCGCTCCTTGCTTTGGTTTTTTATGAATCATGGTAAAACCTTCTGCCGTTAAGCGTTGTATTTCCGCTTCAATATCATCAACGGCAAAGGCTATGTGGTGCATGCCCTCTCCTTTTTTCTCAATGAATTTAGCAATTGGACTCGCTTCATTGGTGGCTTGGAGTAATTCAATTTTATTGGGTCCACATTTAAAAAAAGACGTTTTCACACCTTCGCTTTCCACATCTTCAATCTTATAATGCGCTTCACCAAATAAGGCTTTAAAAAGTGCATTCGATGTTTCTATATCCTTTACAGCAATTCCTATATGTTCTATCTTTTTCATCATTCTGACTGCAAAAGCAGGTATTTCTTTTATTCAGCACTCAAAATTATTAGTGCTATTTATCATTTTCTACACTCAAAAATAAGATAATCCTTAAATATCCTCTACTTTTGCAAACGATTAGTTATTATAATCATCATGGAAGAATTTACACAAAGACAGAAAAAAATAGGAGGTATCCTCCAACAAGATTTAGCAGAGGTATTACAAAAAGCAGCGACTGATGGTGGTTTGCGAGGCGTTATCATTTCTGTAAGTAAAGTGAATGTGACCACAGATTTGTCTGTAGCTAAGGTCTATCTTAGTATTTTTCCTAATAAAGAAGCGAAACCGTTATTAGAAGGTATTAAATCTAATAAGCCACTTATTAGACACGAGTTATCCCAACGTACACGTCACCAATTAAGACGTATGCCGCAATTAGAATTTTTTATTGATGATTCTTTAGAATATATTGATGGTATTGAACGTTCCCTAAAAGGTGAGGACAACCCTCTAGAAAACCCTGATTTATTAGGTAAGCGTAAAAAATCTTAAGTGAATTTCCCTTTATATATAGCAAAACGTTATCTGTTTTCTAAAAGCAGTAACAATGCTATTAATATAATGACCTTAATTGCTTCGGGTGGAGTGATTATTGCTTCAGCAGCACTATTTATTGTCCTGTCTGTATTTGCGGGCTTAAAAGATTATAGTCTTAATTTTTCCACATTTGTCGATCCTGATTTAAAATTAATTCCTACAACAGGAAAGTCATTTCAATGGTCTGAAAAGGATAATGCTTCCCTCTTAAAAATTGAAGGTATTGCTGTATCTTCTGAAATCATAGAAGAACGTATTTTCATTAAAACTGATAATAAAAACCAAATTGCCACATTAAAAGGCGTCGATAAAAATTACTCAAATGTTACTAGCATCGACTCTATGGTAACCAAAGGTAATTGGATCACTCCTAATAGCACTGAAGTTGTTTCTGGCTGGGGAATTTCTAATAATTTATCCTTTGGTGTTCTAGATTATATAAAGCCTCTTTCGTTTTACGTTCCTAAGGTTGGAAAAGGTCAAGCCACCTCTATTCAAGGGTATTATAATTCGGTTTATGTGACTAATGTTGGCCTATTTGATATCAATGAGCAGTTTAATAATAATTATGTGTTTTCAGATATTAAACTCGCCAAACAATTACTTAGTTACAAAGATGATCAACGCAGTGCTATTGAGATAAAATTGAATCCTGATGCGAATGAAGACCTTATCAGATCTCAAATTGAAACTGCCTTCGAAGGTAAATTCAATATAAAAAATAGAGCCGAATTGAATGATGCCTTATTCAAAATGTTGAATACCGAAAACCTCGCTATTTACCTCATCTTCACTTTGGTAATTATTATTGCTTTATTCAATGTTATTGGTGCCATTATTATGATGATTTTAGACAAGAAGAAATCACTTAACACCTTATTTCATTTAGGTGCAGAAACCAAATCTATTAAGTCTATCTTTTTTCTACAAGGTAGTCTAATGACCATTGTAAGTGGGATTATTGGCGTTACAATAGGTTTAATTATTGTTTTTTTACAGCAAAGTTTTGAATTAGTAATGTTAACTCCAGACCTCGCTTATCCTGTTCGTCTTAGTTTCTTTAATGCCATCGTTGTTTTAGTAACAATTTTTGCTTTCGGTATTATGGCTTCTAAAATTGCTTCTCAACGCATTACACCTAGTTTAATAAAGAGTTAATTTTTAAACGCGAATTTATAGTGATTTATTCGAATAGATTAAGGGCTTAAACTGAGTTGTACAACGTTTACATGGCGATTAGCAGATAATAATTAAGAAGGCGATTTTTAAAAGTCATCATAATCAACTTATCCGCTCTGCGACTTTGCGAGAATTATAGTTGCACATCGTTATTCTGATAAAAAACAAACCATAACTAGAGTTTCCCTTTTTAGAATCTAGTTTTTGTTTTTATTGAAACTTAAGTTTAGCCTTTTCTACTCAAACTGATAATCAGAAAACTTGTCTAAAACTTCATCAAAAGCTGCAAAAACGTCTTTAGAGTCGTCGCTTGTTACCATTTTCATGCGGTATTCTTTAAAGTGTGGAATTCCTTTGAAATAATTGGTATAATGTCTACGGGTTTCAAAAACACCAAGAACCTCACCTTTCCAATCAATAGCCATTTGTAAATGTCGTCTCGCGGCTTCCACGCGTTCTGCTAAAGAAATAGGTCCTAAATGTTCACCGGTTTCAAAAAAGTGCTTTACTTGTTTAAAAAACCATGGGTTTCCTATAGATGCGCGTCCAATCATAGCTCCATCTAAACCATAAGAATCACGCATTAACATCGCTTTTTCAGGCGTATCTACATCACCATTTCCAAACACAGGAATATGCATACGAGGATTATTCTTTACCGCTGCAATAGGTTTCCAGTCGGCATCTCCTTTATACATTTGTGCTCTGGTTCTACCATGAATAGAAATCGCTTTACACCCCACATCTTGTAGACGTTCTGCTACTTCTACGATTTTTATAGAATCGTGATCCCAACCCAATCGGGTTTTTACGGTTACAGGTAGGTTGGTGCGTTTTACCATTTCGGCCGTTAACTGTTCCATGAGACAGATATCTTTTAAAATACCTGCTCCTGCACCTTTTGATACTACTTTTTTAACCGGACAACCAAAATTGATATCGATGATATCTGGATTCGATTTTTCGACAATATCAATAGTTTGCAGCATGCTTTCCATATTGGCACCAAAAATCTGAATCCCAACCGGTCGTTCTTTTTCGTAAATATCTAGTTTCATAACACTTTTAGCGGCGTTACGGATTAAGCCTTCACTAGATACAAACTCGGTATACACCACATCGGCTCCTTGTTCTTTACAAAGTGCTCTAAATGGTGGATCGCTTACATCTTCCATAGGTGCTAAAAGCAGTGGAAAATCTGGTAATTCTATGTCTCCTATTTTAACCAAGTGTATAAATTTTGATGCAAAATTAAGGTTTTTATTAATCTTTGTTTACTGCTTTTACAAACTATGCAAAAAATGAATTATTTTTTAATTCGTATTTTTAACAAAAACCTACTTATTATGAAAAAGACCCTACTTTCATTTTTCATAGCATTTGCTATCCTTACCAATTGTAACGTCATTGATGAATTAACTAAATTCGATTTAGATTATCAAACAAATTATACTGTTGCTCCTACAGTTTTAATCGATACTCCTTTTAGTGTAGATACACCTGATGTGACTACAGAATCAGAATCTTCTTTTGAAAACAATAACACTCGAAAAGATTTAATTGAAAGTATAAAATTGAAAACTATAAAAATGACTATAGAGAGTCCTGAAGATGGTAATTTCAATTTTTTAAAAGAAATCTATGTGTATATCAATGCCGATGGACTAGAAGAAATAGAAATTGCAAATACTATTATTTATGAAAATACAAACTCTAATGTTATAGAATTAGAGGTATTAGGCCAAGAATTAAAAGCCTATCTTAAAGAAGATAATTTTAATCTAAGAATTAAAACAATTACCGATGAAACCATTAACGAAACTCATAATATTGTAGTTGATACAAAGTTTAGAGTCGATGCTAAAATTTTAGGTGTTTAGATTAAATATCGGTTTTAAAACTGAACTTTAGTTGCAATTTCTTCCTCTCCACGTTTCACGGTAATATCAGCTTCATCACCATTGTCAAAAACAGATAAGGCACGCATGTAACTCATCATATCTGTAATAGTGCTATCTCCTAATTTAATAACCACATCTCCTTTTTGTAAACCTGCGTTAAAAGCTGGAGTATCTTCGCGAGTGCCATCTATTCGCATGCCTTTTCCATCGTATAAATAATCTGGCACCACTCCTAATCCCACTTTAAAACGTGGTGTTTCTTCACTTTCATTCTTTGTTTTACGGAACGCTAATTCTCCATTATCATCTAAATCGTTAATTATATCATAGATGTAATCTGAAATTAAATCCATGCCTTCATAATTCAACTTTTCAGCATCATCACCTGGTTTGTGGTAATCTTCGTGCTGACCTGTAAAGAAATGTAACACCGGAATGTCAATTAAATAAAACGATGTGTGATCACTTGGTCCTACTCCACTTTCATTTTCAACAATTTTGAATTTATCATTATTAGATTTCAAGGTTTGCTTAAACATTGGGGAAGTTCCTGTACCATAAACCGCTAAAGTACTATCGGCTTTCATTCTGCCAACCATATCCATATTTATCATATAGTTAATAGATTCAGTATCTAATGTTGGGTTTTTTGAAAAGTAATTAGAGCCTAATAAGCCCATTTCCTCACCAGAAAACGCAAGAAACAAATAGTTATTATTGTCCTTTATTTCGGACTGGTTATTCTTCACTTTTAATCGGCTTGCTAAATTGAGCATCACAGCCACTCCACTCGCGTTATCATCAGCTCCGTTATGGATAGCCTTTTCTTTACCTCTATAAAGAGAGCCTTCACCTCCAAAACCTAAATGATCGTAGTGTGCACCAATTACAATCGTAGTCTTAGCATTGTTGTCTATAAAGCCAATAACATTATGCCCTGTAATGGTACTGTCTGCATTGGTCGTAAATTCTACTTCACTGTGCGGATCTGTTTTAGGTTTGAACGAAAACGACTGTAAATACCCTTCCGTTCCTTTTGGTTGTACTCCAATCGCTCTAAAACGTTTTATAATATATTCCGACGCTAAAACTTCTCCTTGTGTTCCTGTTTGGCGACCTTCTAATTTATCATCGGCTAAAAATACCACATCTTCTTTGATGTTGTTTTCTGCAACTTTAGGTTCATTTTTACAAGATAGAAATCCTACTAAAATGAATAAAATCAATACTTTTTTCATGTCAGAATATATTTTTAATGTTTTATGAGAAAGCGGTTTTGTAGTCGAACAGTGAATTATTTATCCGCAGTATTTCGTCGCGTATTTCACCATTAAATCTTACTTTTGCACAAAATTAGGCATTAAATATCACTTATTATAATTCTTTATTATGAACAGAATCATTGCAGTTTTAATTCTATTGGTTACGTTTTCATCTTGTAAAAATGACCGCTCTAAAACATCTGACGGCACCGTTGAAACAACATCGGGAGCGACTAAAAAATATGATTCTTTAATCTATCCTGAAGAAGTTCATTTTAAGTCATTGAGACAAGTAACTTATGGTGGTGATAATGCAGAAGCGTATTGGAGTTTTGATGATAAGCAATTGGTGTTTCAATCTAATAATGTTAAATGGGATGTGGAATGCGACCAAATGTTTTTAATGGATGCTAACCAAACGTTTACAGATAGCATTGCTCCACCAATGGTAAGCACCGGAAAAGGTAGAACAACCTGTTCTTATTTTATGCCAGATAACAAACATATTATCTATGCTTCTACACATCTTGGTGATGAAGCTTGCCCAGACACACCACTTAAGAAAAACGGAAAGTACATTTGGCCAATTTATGATAGCTACGATATTTTTGTAGCCGATTTGGAAGGTAATATCGTAAGCCAATTAACTAACGAAGTAGGTTACGATGCCGAGCCAACTGTATCTCCTAAAGGCGATAAAATTGTATTTACTTCTACTAGAAGTGGCGATTTAGAACTATACACCATGAATTTGGATGGCTCTGACGTTAAACAAATTACACACGAATTAGGTTACGATGGTGGAGCCTTCTTTTCGCCAGATGGCACAAAATTAATCTTTAGATCCTCACGACCAAAAACAGAAGAAGAGATTAAAGAATATAAAGATTTATTGGCTGAAGGCTTAGTGCAACCAACACAAATGGAACTGTATATCTGTAATGCCGATGGATCTGATTTACGTCAATTAACCGATTTAGGAAACGCCAATTGGAGTCCATTTTTTCACCCTTCTGGAGAGAAGATTTTATTCTCGTCCAATTTTGAATCTGAACGTGGATTTCCTTTCAACTTATACTTAATTGATATTGATGGAAAGAATTTAAAACGTGTTACGCATAGCACTACTTTTGATGCTTTTCCTGTGTTTTCTAACGATGGAAAATACTTAGCGTTTTCTTCTAATCGGAATAATGGTGGAGGCCGTGATACTAATTTGTTTATTGCAGAATGGCAGGATTAACCAATATATTATACCTAAAGGAACAATTGTAAAAATCTTAAAAGCACTTTAAACGTTTATTGCCCTACTGCATATCTTTAAGGCGTTGACGCTCTTCTGCACTAGTTGCACGCTCGTTGGTGCTAAGTTTAGTGTTTCCAAAATTATAACGGAAACCTAATTTAATATATCTATTATCGATGTCAACAAAACTAGAGCTCGATTGGTTTAAATACCTTATAGACGTATCTTGGTCTTGTAGATCAAAAAAGTCTTCAACCGCTAGAGAAATAACTCCTTTTTTCTTAAAAATAGATTTAGAAATACTTAACTCTGAAACCAAACGATCTTCAACCGTTTGAAATTGTTGTAAGCTTTTACCAACCCAAGTGAACCCCAAACTTATGTTTAAACTTTGGTCTTCTAAAAACGCAAAACTATTGTATAAAACACTATAATTAGACCACTGGTCTTGTTCTACAAAGCCTTCACCAAAATTAGATTCTTCTGAAATATGATAGAATGAGGTCACAAAATAAAGATTCCAAGTACTGGTTGGATAATAATCGAAAAGAAAGTCAAAACCATACTCTATCTTTTTATCGAGATTTGTTGGTGTAAACGCAATGGTATTTGTAGCGTTGTTTTGACGTGGTAATTCTACGATATCGCCATCAAAATCCATATAATACGCTTCAACGGTGAAGTACTCTAAAAAATTGGTTCCTATTTTGTAATGATCTCTATACATTGGCATCAAATTAGGATTTCCCAATACCACTGTGTTTTCATTTAAAAAGAATGTAAAAGGATTTAAATCTGTATAACTTGGTCTTTCAATACTGCGTTTATACGTTCCATAAATTCTTGCTTCTTCTAGCAATTGATACGATAAACTTGCATTAGGAAACCAATCTAAATAGTCTTGCGTATTGGTTTCGATTAAGGTTAAAGATTCACCTTCAACATTAGTTTGTTCTACTCTTAATCCTAAATTAAAATTCCATTTACTCCAAGATTTTGCATAGTTAGTATAAGCTGCTAAGACATTTTCTTCATACTTAAACGCGTCTGTATTGTTAATATCTATTATTTCAGATGCACCAATAATATCATATTTTGTAATGTCGCTATCCGTATTTACATTAGAGTATTTTACTCCAACCTCAAAATTAGAGCTGTCATTAATCGGCAGACTATAATCCACTTTACCAGTTATAATATTGGTTTTTTGATTGGCATTGGTGTTGAACTCAGAACGGCCTTCAAATTGGTTATTAGTATCAAAATCATTAGTCAGTACATTTTGATCTCGTTCGTAATCGTAAATGGTATGATGAGCGTTAAATGATAGACTTGCACTATTATCAAAATCGTGTCTAAAAATTAAATCTGTTCCAATGTTGAATTTGTTATCTCTAGATAAATTATCAGCTGTAAAACGTGATAAGAAATTTAAATTTTCATCCGTAATATCGGTGTTGTTTTTTATCTTATATTTAAAATTAGGTGTATAAAGTCCTGTGCTAGTAAGGCTTATTGTGTTTTTGTCATTAATATAATAATCAAAATTAAGATTAAGATTATGGTTTTCTGTCCAGGAATTTCTATTGGTGTTTGAGGTCCAAATTTGATCAATTTCATTTGAATTGTCTAAATAATTCACCGTATCATCATGATCTCTGTTGATTTTCTGATTGGTATAATTATAATTCACATTTAAGTTCACCTTGTTATTTTTGAAATAATGGCTAGTACCAGCATTATATCTTGGAAAAACACCTTGTGTATAGTTAGTAAACACAGATCCTCTATAGCCTGTAACCAAGTTTTTACTCATTATAATATTAATCACAGATCCAGAATCGGCATCGTAACTCGCAGGCGGATTGGTAATCACCTCAACTGATTTTATACTATTAGCTGGTGCGCTTTCTAATAAGTTCATAAGTTCATCTGAAGTCAACTGCACCCGACGACTATTAATATAAACTGCAGCTGGTGCACTTTTAATATTTATACTCCCTTCAGACACAATAATGCCAGGCGTATTTTTTAAAACACTTAGTGTAGAACCTTCTGATAATGCCGTGTTTTCAACATTAAAAACTAGACGATCGGGTTGACGAGTAATAGTCGGTTTTTTAGCCACTACTGTAACTTCACTTAAACTTTCAGGAATATCATTAAGCAGAATAGTTTTTAAATCTAAATTGCCTGTAAGGATAATTTTTTGTTGAAAATCTTCAAAACCAAGATAGCTGATTTTGATATAAAATGTAGTTTCAGAGAGATTAATTAAATTAAAAAAACCTTTATCATCTGTTGATGTTCCTTTTAAATAATCACCATCTTCTTCTGTTAAAACCACAACATTTGCAAACTCAACTGGATTATTATTAGCATCCACAACACGACCCGAAACCGAATATTCCTGAGCAAGCGCTATATTTGAAAGCATAGAGATAACGACACAAAAAAAGAGGCGCAAGCGAATAATCATAAAATAGGTTTGACTGCAATATATAAATTGTTTTTTACATTATGTTGTGGTTTTACCGTAATTACTGCGGTTTATTTTGTTGAAATTGATACCATAAAGCACAAGAAATCGATTATACTTCTTAAGTATAACCTTAATTTTATAAACTTATAAAAAATGAAGATTTAGCTTCACTTCAGTAACCATTTCGTTAGTCTATAAAATTTATTTAATTCAAAACTTACAAAATTCAAATGAAAAAATTCATGTACTTTTGCCAATTAGTTATTGCCTTAGAAAAAAGACATGAAAAACATTCGTAATTTTTGCATAATTGCACATATTGACCACGGTAAAAGTACCCTAGCAGATCGTTTACTAGATGTTACAGGTTCTGTGACTGCTCGTGAACAACAAGCTCAACTTTTAGATAGTATGGACTTGGAGCGTGAACGTGGTATTACCATAAAATCTCATGCCATACAAATGGATTATGAGTATGAAGGCGAAAAATACGTACTTAATCTCATTGACACTCCTGGTCACGTAGATTTCTCTTATGAAGTTTCACGTTCTATTGCTGCCTGCGAAGGTGCCTTGTTAATTGTGGATGCTGCACAAAGTATACAGGCTCAAACTATATCTAATTTATACTTAGCATTAGAGAATGATTTAGAAATTATTCCGGTATTGAATAAAGTAGATTTACCAAGTGCAAATCCAGAAGAAGTTACAGACGATATTGTTGATCTTTTAGGCTGTGACCCAGAAGAAGTTATTCATGCAAGTGGAAAAACAGGCTTTGGTGTCGAAAATATTTTAAAAGCCATTATTGAACGCATTCCTGCACCAAAAGGTGATGTAAATGCTCCATTACAAGCTTTAATTTTCGATTCTGTTTACAATACGTTTAGAGGTATTGAAACTTATTTTAGAGTTTTTGATGGTGAAATTAAAAAAGGACAAAAAATAAAATTCGTTGCTACTAATAGAGAGTATTTTGCAGACGAAGTTGGAACATTAAAACTGACACAAATTGCTAAACAAAGTGTAAAAGCTGGTGATGTTGGGTATTTAATTACAGGAATAAAAACGGCTAAAGAAGTAAAAGTTGGTGATACCATCACTGATTTTGCCAATCCAACCACTAATATTGTTGAAGGCTTTGAGGACGTAAAACCAATGGTATTTGCAGGTATTTATCCTGTTGATACTGAGGATTACGAAGAGTTACGTAACTCTATGGAAAAACTCCAACTGAATGATGCATCCTTAGTATTTCAGCCGGAAAGTTCAGCTGCATTAGGTTTTGGTTTCCGTTGTGGATTCTTAGGTATGTTACACATGGAGATCATACAAGAACGTTTAGAGCGTGAGTTTGATATGACGGTTATTACAACGGTACCTAACGTATCGTATCATGCCTACACTAATAAAAACCCCGATGAGGCTTTTATTGTAAATAATCCAAGTGATTTACCTGAGCCAACAACCGTTAATCGTGTTGAAGAGCCATTTATTAAAGCTACAATTATCACTAAATCCGATTTTGTAGGTAACGTTATGAGTTTGTGTATTGAAAAACGAGGTATGATTGTTAATCAAACCTATTTAACGACAGAACGTGTAGAGTTAATTTTTGAAATGCCATTAGCAGAAATTGTTTTCGATTTTTACGATCGCTTAAAAACAGTTTCTAAAGGATATGCGTCTTTTGATTATTCACCAATTGGTATGAAAGTGTCAAAATTAGTACGTTTAGATGTCTTATTAAACGCACAACCTGTTGATGCGCTTTCGGCATTAATTCACGCGGATAACGCACACCATATTGGTAAAAAAATGTGCGAGAAATTGAAAGAGTTAATTCCAAGACAGCAATTTGATATTCCTATTCAGGCTGCTATTGGTGCAAAAATTATTGCTAGAGAGACTGTAAAAGCATTACGTAAAGATGTTACCGCAAAATGTTATGGTGGTGATATTTCTCGTAAACGTAAGTTACTTGAAAAGCAGAAAAAGGGAAAGAAACGTATGCGCCAAGTAGGAAATGTAGAAATACCTCAGCAAGCGTTTATGGCTGTTTTGAAATTAAATGATTAAACTATAGTTTATTCACAAGTGGCTCCAGCCATTTCTAACCCTTCAATAATATCATCTAAAGTATAACCTTCTGGAATATCTTCAGTAAATGAATAACCATCTGTAGTTGACGTATACGTGCCATCACCATTGTCACATACTTCAGTAAAAACGGTGAGATAATTACAGGTTAAACAATCAGAACCGGACGTTTCATTGTCACTGTCATCAGAAGAAGAACACGAAGTGAATCCCAATACCGCTATCACAGCAAAACATAAAATAAAATTTTTCATAAAAATCTGTTTTTTTGTTAATATTTTGACAAAAATGCAGATTTTTATGCGATTAAGAAAAAATAAATCAAAGAAAGCAGCATTTATTAGAAATCCTCAATATTCTTGAATTATTTCTTAAAGTCTTAATTATTTGGGCCTATTTATTGAAAGATTCTAAAAAGTATATCATTGTATGTTAGGTCTTTACCTCATTATATTCAACTTTTTTAGAAATTAGTAATTAATCCTCGTTAACCACCTTTTCTACATCAAAAGGTTTACCTAAATACACTAATTTATAGTTTTGCCCAATATTATCATCCTTTGTATTATGCACTGAAATAATATGAAGTTCTCCCTCATCATCTTTTATAAACAATGGAATAATATACTGATCTTTACGTGCCATTTCTATAAGGCTTGTATAATGCGCAGCATCCTGGATTTCTATTTCTTGTATTGCAGGATATTTACGTGTAACCTCTGTTAGGTTAATATAATCATCAGTCGGAGAAAATAAGCCTTCTTTTGGACTGTTATCAGGATTATTCATTTCATCTGAAGTCACTAGTCTATACGAACCATTTTCACCAAATTCTTTGCTAAATTTCTCAATAACATAAGCATTAATATCGGAGTTTCCGGTCATTGCCATAATGTACCCAACATCATTTAATTCAATATTATCCGAAAGTGTATCTGCATAAATATTACTGCTTAAGGCTTCAAGTCCTAATTCTTCAGCCTTATCTATATTATTTTGATTGCTATCAATGAGGACCACATGCCTGCCATTATTTACTAAATAATGTCCTAACAATCGCGATAATTTTGAAGCTCCAACAATTAAAATCCCATTAGATTTAGTTAAAAATACCCCCACTAATCTTGCAAATAAACGTGCCGTTGTAGCATTTAATAAAACAGTTCCTAAAACGATCATAAAAACTAATGGAGTAATGTATTCTGCTCCTTCAACACCTTGCCTCATTAACTTACTTCCAAAAAGAGAAGCGATACCTGCGGCTACAATACCGCGAGGTCCAACCCAACTAATAAATAATTTTTCATTGAAGTTCAATTTAGAACCATGGGTACTAACAAATACCGCTATAGGTCTCACGACAAAAACAACGATAGCAAAAAGTATTGCTGTATCCCAGGTATATAGCAGTAGTAAATCTTCAATATCAATATTTGCTGCTAGTAGAATAAATAAAATAGAAATTAATAAGACACTCAGCGATTCTTTAAAATATAATAGCTCTTTTAAATTATCTAGCTTACTGTTTCCTAAAACCATTCCCATAACTACAACCGCAAGTAAACCAGATTCATGTGCAAATAATTCAGATTCAACAAACACCAATAATACCGTTGACAGCGATACGACATTTAATAAATAATGAGGTATCAGTTTTTTATTGATAGCAAAAGCTAAAGCATGTGCAAATGTGAATCCGAATGTGGTACCAAATAACACAATTTTACCAAATTCCATTAAAGCTGTTTTAGTAAAACCACTATCACCACCAACACTTATAAATTCAAACACTAAAACGGCCACTAAAGCTCCAATAGGATCGATAAGAATACCTTCCCATTTTAAAACCGTTGAAACATCCTTTTTAAGTGGAATATTTCGTAAAATAGGTGTAATTACGGTTGGTCCTGTTACGATGATCAGGCCTGCAAACAGAAACGACAAATCCCAACTTAAGTCAAACGTATAACGTGCCACAATCCCAGCACCAAAGAAGGTAATAGCAGAACCCACGGTAATTAGTTTGGTAATTACAGGTCCTACATTTTTTATTTCGGATCGCTTTAAAGTAAGCCCCCCTTCAAATAAAATAATACTTATGGCAAGTGACACAAAATAGTACAAACTATCTCCAGGAAATAAGCCTTTTGTGCCATTCCAAATCGGTTCTATCCACTTTGTTTTATCTTCACTTAAAAATTCCGCTGCAATCGGACCCACTAATAATCCTATCAGGATTAGGGGTAAAATAGCTGGAATTTTAAATTTCCAAGCCACCCATTGTGCTAATATCCCAAGGATTATAATTCCTGCTAATTCTAACATCGCTCTACATTTTGTGTGAAAATACTAAATTCTGCTTTTATAACTGGTTTTAATACATAACAACTCTCAATGTCTTTTATTTGAGATTGAATGTTAATTAAAATAGTTGTGATTAAAATAAAAGCCTACTTTTAATTTTAGCAATCAATAGGTCTAATCATCAGTGTCTTTAACTTCTTTTTCTTCAGATTTATAATACACCCGTTTTAAACTTTGCTTTAGGACTGTAAATCTATAAACTCCAATAATAAAAAAGACCACACTGAATATTACTGCTGTAAGGGCTAGATATTGAAAATTTGCAAATTCCTTAAGCTGGTATAAAGCAATAGCTCCCAGTAATAAATAGAGTGATGAACGAATGTAAGATAAAAGCGTACGTTCATTTGCCAATCGTGTGCGCTCTATGGCTAAATAATCTCGTAAAATAACTTGTTGATCAGGTTTAAAATCGCGACCAAAACGTAAGAGTTTAATTTTCTTAATTTTTAATGGTGATTTTGATATTCGTTTCATTGCTTCATTCATTTACATTCTAAAAGTAAATATTTTTTAGAATAGATAAGAGAATTTATAAGCCTAAATTGTTAAATATCCTCTAATTTATTAAGACTAACAACAATTAGTTTTAATGCTTTTATTACTTTGCAAAACTTTACAAATTTTTCGCAAATGCAATTATATCCTATACAATCTGGAAACTTTAAGCTCGATGGTGGAGCTATGTTTGGTGTGGTACCAAAATCGTTGTGGCAACGTACCAATCCTGCCGATACTAACAACATGATAGATATTGCCGCGCGTTGCTTATTAATTGAAGATGGTGATCGTCTTATTTTAGTTGATACTGGAATGGGTAACAAACAAAGCGACAAGTTCTTTGGGTACTATTTTCTATATGGAGATGACTCTATAGACAAGTCGTTGGCGTCTTATGGATTTCATCGTGATGACATTACAGATGTTTTTATGACGCATCTACATTTTGATCATTGTGGTGGGAGTATTCAATGGAACAAGGACCGAACAGGTTATGAACCTGCTTTTAAAAATGCACACTTTTGGAGTAATGCTGACCATTGGAAATGGGCAACAGAACCTAACAGACGTGAGGTGGCTTCGTTTTTAAAAGAGAATATTTTACCAATGGAAGACAGTGGACAATTAAAATTCACTTCCGTTCCTGATAACCCTATTTTAAAAAATTCTGATTTAGGCTTTGACATTTTCTTTGCCAATGGCCATACCGACAAACAAATGATTCCTATGATTAATTATAAAGGTAAAACCATTTGTTTTATGGCCGATTTATTACCAACTGTTGGTCATTTACCTATGCCTTTTGTTATGGGTTATGATACCAGACCCTTATTAACACTCAATGAAAAAGAACTGTTTTTAAATATGGCAGCAGACCAAAATTTCTATCTCTTTTTAGAACATGATGCGCATAACGAAATTATTACAGTTAAACACACTGAAAAAGGAGTGCGGCTTAACGAAACATTTACAACAAACGACCTATTTAACTAAAAGAATAAAACAACAATACATATAAAGATGAAATTTAATTACAGAATACTAACGATTTTAGGATTTGCTGGAACACTATTTGTAGGATGTGGTAGTACAGGAGCGATTCTTTCTACACCAATTGAAAACATAGATACAGCTCCTCTAAAAGTTACAGCGTTAACAGATGCTGAGGCTAAAAATTGGGGACATTTAGACCTTATAAATGATACTATTCCTGGAATGAGTGTGGATAAAGCTTATGCGGAAATCATTAAAAATAAAAAAGGTAAAAAAGTTATTGTTGCTGTAATTGATTCTGGAATTGATATTGATCATGAAGATTTAAGAAGTGTCGTTTGGACGAATGAAGATGAAAAACCAAACAACGGCATCGACGATGATAACAACGGTTATGTAGATGATATTCACGGGTGGAATTTCTTAGGAGATGGCTATGATGAGCAGTTAGAATATGTACGTCTCATAGCAAGTGGAGATACGTCTGACCCTCGTTATGCTGAAGCTGTTGAACTTCAAGAAAAAGAATACCAACAATATTTAGGTACAAAAACGAGATACGACCAAATTGGAGCTGCAGTCAAAGGTGCTCATGATACCTTAACAACACACTTTGGCAAAAGCGACTATACAATTGCAGAAGTTAACGCTATAGAAACTGAAGATGAAATGTTGAATCAGGCCGTTCAAATTGCCGTTCAAATGAATGCTAACGGTCTATCTTTAGCTGATGCTAATACTGAAATTAATAATGCACTAGAAAGTATTAATGAACGCTTAAATTACCATTTTAATATTGATTTTTCTGGTCGTACAACTGATGATGATATCAATGATTTATCTGATATTGGTTATGGAAATGGAAATGTAAAGCCTGTTAAAAAATCTGAATCTCACGGAACACACGTTGCAGGTATTATTGGTGCTGAGCGCAATAATGGTTTGGGTGCAAATGGTGTTGCAAATAATGTAGAAATTATGTCTATTAGAACGGTTCCAAATGGTGATGAATACGATAAAGATGTTGCATTAGCAATCCGTTATGCTGTAGATAATGGAGCTAAAGTCATAAACGGAAGTTTTGGAAAATCATTTTCTCCACATCCAGAATGGGTAAGAGATGCTATTAAATATGCTTCAGATAATGATGTTGTATTTGTACATGCTGCAGGTAACGACAGTAAAAATGTAGATGAAGGCGCTAATTTCCCAGATGATAATGTTGATTTTGTTGAAATATCTAATACTTATATTAGAGTAGGTTCATTAACTTCTAAATATGGTTCTAAAATCGTTTCAGGATTTTCAAATTATGGGAAAAAGAATGTGGACGTTTTTGCGCCAGGATCTGATATTTACTCTACGTTTCCAGAAAACGATTATAAAAGTATAAGTGGAACCTCTATGGCTTCACCTGCAGTTGCTGGTGTTGCAGCTTTAATACGTTCATATTATCCAAAATTAACCGCTGCTCAAGTGAAACAAGTAATATTAGCGTCTGGTTTACCTATTACAACAAAAGTTGTTGTCGGTGGAGACTCTTCTAACGTTAAATCATTTTCAGATCTATCTACAACAGGTAGAATCGTTAATGCTTATAATGCCTTAATAATGGCGTCCAAATTATAACCATCCTTTCGGATTAAATTAAATAATTGGGTTATTTAGATATACGAACTAAATAACCCAATTATATTTTAAAGTCTTTTAATTTTATATTTATAAAAAACAAATACTATGAAACGTTCTATTTTTAGTCTTTTTTTACTCATAATTCTTGTCTCTTGCGGGGCTACAGAACAGCCAAGTAAAGTCGTTAAAACATCAAATAAAACTACAAATAATTACTGGCAGCAACATGTAGATTATACCATGGAAATTGATATGGATGTCAATAACTATCAGTATAAAGGCAAGCAGAAATTGGTCTATACTAATAACTCACCAGATGTTATAAATCATGTGTATTACCATTTGTTTTTTAATGCCTTTCAACCTGGCAGTGAAATGGATGTGCGTTCACGTACCATTAGTGATCCAGATCCTAGAGTTGGAGATCGTATTAGTAAACTTCAACCTAATGAAATTGGCTATATTAAAGTAAACTCATTAACACAAAACGGAACGTCTGTGTCTTATGAAACTGTTGGAACTGTTTTAGAAGTACAATTAAGTCAACCGATTCAACCCGGTGAGTCAGTAACTTTTGATATGGGTTTTGATGCACAAGTTCCGGTTCAAATACGTAGATCAGGAAGAAATAATAAAGAAGGTGTTGCTTTATCGATGTCACAATGGTACCCAAAATTAGCAGAATATGATGATGAAGGTTGGCATGCAGATCCTTATATTGGAAGAGAGTTTCATGGGGTTTGGGGAGATTTTGATGTAAAATTAACTATAGATGAAGATTATATTGTTGGTGGCACAGGCTATCTTCAAGGAGAACCAACTGAAAAATCTGGTAAAAAAACGCATCATTTTAAAGCTCCTAAAGTGCATGATTTTACTTGGGCTGCAGATCCAGATTATATTCATGATACATTTCAAATGCCAAATGGTCCAACACTTAATTTCTACTATAAACGGACTTTGGATCAGCAATATTTAGACAATTGGAAAAAATTACAAGCCGATACTGCTTTGCTAATGGAGTTCTTTAATGAACATATTGGAAACTATCCATACGATCAGTATTCAGTCATTCAAGGTGGTGATGGAGGTATGGAATATGCCATGTCTACATTAATCACTGGTAAACGTAGCTATGGTAGTTTATTGGGTGTTACAGCACACGAGCTGGCACATACGTGGTTTCAATTTTTATTGGCGTCTAACGAGTCTAAACACGAATGGATGGATGAAGGCTACACAACGTATATTTCTAATTTAGCAATGAATGCGCTTAGTGAAAACAAAAAATCGAATCCACTTTCTGGTGCCTATAGAGGTTATATCGCATTAGCAAATTCTGGCGTTGAGCAACCATTAACCACACATTCTGATCGCTATGCCTTTAACAGAGCTTATGGAGCTGCAGCTTACAGTAAAGGAGCTGTGTTTTTAGCACAATTAGGGTATGTTATTGGTGAGGAAAACAGAGATAAAACGATTAAAACATATTTCGAAAATTTTAAATTTAAACATCCAAAACCATTTGATATTATTAGAACTGCAGAACGCATCACTGATTTTGAACTGGATTGGTATTTTATAGATTTTGCACAAACCACAAATACTATTGATTACGGTATTGCGTCTGTTGAAGGAACTTCAATCACATTAGAACGTATCGGTTTAATGCCAATGCCTATAGATTTAACGGTAACGTATACCGATGGAACGACTGAAGATTTTTATATTCCGCTACAAATGATGCGTGGAGAAAAGCCAACGACAGCAACGATTATTAATGATTGGGCTTGGGCAATACCAACGTATTCATTTAACGCTAAGAAAGCAGTAAAATCTGTTGAAATTGATAGTTCGCAGATGATGGCAGATGTGGATAGAACAAATAATGTGTTTACAAAATAATAAACACAAATAATATTAATGTATCAAAACCGCATCATGTTGATGCGGTTTTCTATTTTTGTTAAACCAGATAAATTAAACGTGAACTTCAAGTATTCAAAAAAAGATAAACTCAAAAGTAAAAAGCTCATAGAACAACTTTTTACCAATGGCAAAGCTGTTACCGCTTATCCGTTAAGATTAGTATATCTTAAAACCGAACATGACGATGGTTCACTATTAAAGACAGGCGTCTCCGTAAGTAAACGATTGCATAAAACGGCCGTTTCTAGAAATCAAATTAAACGCTTGCTCCGCGAAGCCTATAGACTGAATAAACCCTTATATTTTAACAATAGTTCTGAATCTTATGCGTTTATGATTTTGTACCTTAGTAAGGATGGAACAACTTTTGATAAACTAAATGAGAGTATGACATTATTGTTTCGGAAATTTACCGACAAAACCGCTACACATGAAAAAACTGCTACATAAAAAAATACTAATTCCTGTCTTTGCTGTGCTTATCTTTTTTGGTACTACAGCTTTTAAAAATGACTTTTTTGAAATTGCGAAACAAATAGAAATATTTACCACGCTATTTAAGGAAATTAACATGAATTATGTGGATGATACCAACCCAGGAGATTTAATGGACACGGCTATTAAAAGCATGTTAGATGATTTAGATCCCTATACACAGTTTTATAACGAACAAGACGTAGAAGCCTCTAGAATTAATAATGCCGGAGATTATACAGGTATCGGAGCAAAGGTTTTAACCTTAAAAGATAAATTAGTTATTGTAGAACCTTATAAAAATTATGCTGCCGATAAAGCCGGACTTAAAGCTGGTGATGAAATTATAAAGCTAGATAATATTACCATTAAGGATTATGAAAATGATGCCGCTAATATACTACGTGGTGCTGCTGGCACAGAAGTTTCTGTAACTTATAAACGTCAAGGTAAAATCAACACAGTCACTATTATAAGAGAATCTTTAGACATAAAAGCCGTTCCGCACTACTCTATGATCGATAAAAAAACGGGCTATGTGGTACTAAGAAAATTTAATGATAAAGCGTCTTCTGAAACGATTAGTGCTATTAAAGCCTTAAAAAATCAAGGCGCTACGCAATTAATATTAGATTTAAGAGGAAATCCTGGTGGTTTATTGCACGAAGCGGTTAACGTCACTAATATTTTTGTACCTAAAGATCAGTTAGTCGTAACGACTAAATCTAAAGTAAAAAAATACAATAAAACGTATTATACACAACGTGAAGCTGTAGATACTGAAATTCCATTGGTCGTTTTAATTGATGGTAAAAGTGCGTCGGCAAGCGAAATTGTTTCTGGTGCTTTACAAGATATGGATCGTGCAGTTGTGGTAGGAACAAGAAGTTTTGGAAAAGGTTTAGTTCAACGTCCAAAATCATTGACCTATGGTACACAAATGAAGATTACAATTTCTAGATATTACACACCATCTGGTCGTTGTATTCAGGCTTTAGATTACTGGAATCGTGATGAAAATGGCAAAGCCACCAGAACATCTCAAGAAAATTATAATGCTTTTAAAACCAGAAATGGACGCGATGTGTTTGATGGAGGCGGTGTAGAACCAGATGTTGAAGTTGAATTTTCTAAGCAAACACCTATTAGTAAAGCGATATCTAACGAAAATCTAGTCTTCAACTTTGCTACAGACTATTATTACGATCATCAAATTGAAGATTTAAAAGGCTTTTCACTTTCAGATTCCGACTTTAAAAAGTTTAAAAATTATATAAAATCTAGCGGTTTTAATTTTGAAACTAAAACAGAAATAGCGTTACATAATGCACTTATTGTAGCAAAAGAAGAAGCACTTGACAAAGAAATTAATTCAGAATATAACGCCTTAACTGAGGCCTTACAAGCGTATAAAACCAATGCGATTGACGATAATAAAACACAATTAAAATCATTACTAACAGACGAAATTATTAAGCGTTATTTTTACAGTGAAGGTTTATATACCTATTACACTGCTAATAATACAGAAATTAAAAAAGCTGTGAGCATTCTTAACAATCCTGCGCAATACGCAAGTATTTTGAGATAGCACTAAAATTATTTATATTTAACGTCATAACTATTTTCTCTAAGTAAGAAAATTATAATAGAAACATGAAACCCCTAATTATCCTTTTATGCCTATGTGTTCAACTTTCTTTTGCTCAAAAGGAATTGAAGCACGAAGTATATTTTGAAACTGACCAACACGATATTCCTGAAACTGAGCACAGTAGATTATTACTTTTCTTATCTAAAATTGAAGATGTTGATATAGAAAAAGTATCAATATACGGGTTTACAGATGATCGTGGTAGTGATAATTACAATCTTGTTTTATCGCAAAATCGTGCTGATGCCATAAAAGAAGTCTTTTCTAATAATGAATTTGATGAGTCTAAAATGACGAATGTCGATGGGAAAGGTAAAATTTTAGTTAATATTATTAAAGAAAATGACCTTAATAAAATACGTGGTTTAAACCGTAAAGTAGAAATTATTGTTACTCCTGTTTTTCCTCCGAAACCAGTTGTTGTTGTGGAAGAACCTAAAACAAATAAAACTGAAGATTTATTAAAAGGGGAATTAAAAGAAGGCGATAAAATTTTACTCGATAACTTATTATTTAGAACTGGGTATAGCTATTTAACCAAGGAATCTAAAGTGGTACTGGATAGAATTGCAGAAATTTTAGTAGAACGCACTAATGTATATTTTACTATTGAAGGCCATGTGTGCTGTACACAAGGTGAAAGAGATGCTATTGATCGTAAGACTAAAAAACGAAATCTCTCAGTGGCGCGCGCAAAATATATCTATGATTATTTAGTTGATAAAGGTGTAAAACATTACCGCATGAAATTTGCCGGTATGAGAAGAAAACAACCACTTGGAGGTGAACCAGAATTAGATAGACGTGTCGAAATTTTAGTCACTCGCATTTACGAAAAAAAATAATTAGGACTTAATCATATTAATATGCGGAATACCATCTTCTAGGTACTCCTCACCTACTTCATAAAATTCTAAATTATTATAAAACTGTTTCAAATACGTTTGTGCAGAAATTCTAATTATACGCTCATTATACTGCGATTTAATGGCTTTAATTGACGCCTTCATGATATCGTAACCATATTTAAATTTTCGTGCATTCTGTTGCACTACGACTCTACCAATGCTAGATTCTTCAAAATAATAACCTGGCTTAAAAATACGTGTATAAGCCACTAATTTGTCATCTTTATAACCCAAAATATGATGCGCTTTTTGATCCTTTCCGTCTATATCCTGGTATACACAATCTTGCTCAACCACAAAGACTTCACTTCGTAATTGAAGTAGATTATAAAGTTCTTGCGTTGTTAATTCGTTAAATTTTTTTGTTATGATATGTAGCATTAGTCTTGTACAATGACCTCTTTAGGATCTTCTTTATTAAACTCTGGTTGAATGGTAACATGGTTGATGTTGAATTCATCATGTAAGACCGTTTCAATATCTAAAAGTAAATCATTAAACGCAGTCGTAGAAATGTCTTCTGTTAAATCCAAATGGGCTTCTAAATGCAACTCATCGTCACTTAAATTCCAAATATGAACATGATGTAGTTTACTAACTTTAGGTAGTTTATTAACAGTTCTTACTACATCTTTAATATTAACAGTATCTGGTGTAAACAACATTAACATTTTAGTCGATATTTTTAATAAATCGTAACCCACCCAAATTAAATACAAAGCAATTAATAAAGTTAATAAGCTATCTACCCAAAATAATTGATAGTATTTCATTAATAACCCACCAATTAACACTGCTACACTTGCTAACATATCTGTAAGTAAATGCAAATAGGCAGACCGCATATTAATGTTATTTTTAGAATCTTTTCTTAATAACAAAACACTTAGACCGTTTCCTATAATTGCTAAAACAGCTAACCAAATCACTAAGCCAGATTCTATTTCTTGAGGATTATTAAAGCGTTTTACAGCTTCAAAAATTAAGATAATGGCGACAATAATAAGTGTACTAGCATTAATAAATGCTGCTAAAATTTCGGCACGTTTATAGCCAAAAGTTCTATTAATTGAGGCCTTTTGTTTTGATAATCGCGCAGCAACATAACTTACAATTAGAGAAATAACATCGCTAAAATTGTGTAAAGCGTCACTAAGTAATGATAAACTACCTGAAACTAATCCACCAACAACTTGTGCCACTGTAATGGCAATATTTAAAAATATAGAAATTAATAAATTACGACCATGAAGCTCGTTAGTGTGAGAATGGTTATGAGCATGTGAATGTCCCATCTAACATGATGCTGGAATCTTATCTACACGGTTTTGATGACGACCACCTTCAAACTCCGTTTCTAAAAAAGTATCTACCATTTTAATCGCTTGTGGAATAGACGTAAAACGTGCTGGAATACAAATAATATTAGCATTGTTATGCAAACGTGTTAATTCAGTGATTTCGTTAGTCCAGCACACACCTGCCCTTACATGCTGGTATTTATTAGCGGTCATGGCTACTCCATTTGCACTACCACAAATAAGAATACCAAAATCTACTTTTTTAGCTTCTACATCTTTAGCTACAGGGTGTACAAAATCTGGATAATCTACACTATCTAAACTATCGGTTCCATAATTAGTAATGGTATGTCCTTTAGCTTCTAAATGTTTTACGATAGCAAATTTGTAATCTGGTCCTGCGTGATCGTTTCCTATTGAGATGGTCATATTGTGTTGTGTTTTGTTATTAGACCTCAAAGTTAATAATTGCTTACAAGTAAGCATAACTTATAAGAACTTACTTATTCATAAATATTAGGTTTGTAGAAGACGTTTTTTTAATACGCAATTAACACTGTTCATAACTCTGAATAAAATGACCTTTAATTGTTAATAACTGTTCACAACTCTTTAAAATTAAAATTAGGATTATCCACATATTTTTACAAGCCAAAATAGAAAGTTAAAATCCTAATTAGTTAGCCATTTTTTTAAAATAAGTTATCAAACTAAAATTTTATGAAATGAACAGTATTTTTTAAAATACATATTAGTCAATTCTATTAACAATCGTTATTAACAGATGTTAATAGCTTTTTAAGGAAGCTTAAAAATGAAGCGATTAGATGTAAATTTAATGTTAACTAAAATGTTGTAAAATGTAAACTACGAAGAATCAAAATAAAACTTCAAAAAGTTATAGCCACTATTAACATCCTATAATAACCACTATTTATTTTTTTAAATTTTAAAAGAAAACTGATTATATGTATATATATGTTGATAACATCGTTTTTTTATCTTTATATATAGAAAATTCAGAATTGTTTATTTAAATATTATCTTGCTCTTATAATCACTTTAATCTAAATGATATGAAAAAATTATTACGCTTATTTATTTTAATTCCTTTTTTAAGTTTTGGGCAAGTGCAAATTGGGCAGGATATAGATGGTGAAGCATCAGAAGATTTTAGTGGTCATAGCGTTAGTTTATCCAATGATGGTAGTATTATTGCTATTGGTGCACCTTATAATGATGGAAATGGTTATCGTACTGGTCATGTACGAGTGTATGAAAATCAAAATGGTAGTTGGGTACAAATAGGCCAGGATATTGATGGTGAAGCAAATGCCGATTTTAGCGGCTATAGTGTCAGTTTATCTAGTGATGGTAGTATTGTAGCTATTGGTTCATCTAGTAATGATGGAAATGGTAATAGTTCTGGTCATGTACGCGTGTATGGAAATCAAAATGGTAGTTGGGTACAAGTAGGCCAAGATATTGATGGAGAAGCTGCATATGATGAAAGTGGAAAAAGTATCAGTTTATCAAGTGATGGTAGTATTATTGCTATTGGTGCATCGGAAAATAGTGGAAATGGTAATAGTTCAGGTCATGTACGAGTGTATGAAAATCAAAATGGTAGTTGGGTACAAGTAGGTCAAGATATAAATGGAGAAGCTGCATATGATGAAAGTGGAATAAGTGTCAGTTTATCAAGTGATGGTAGTATTGTAGCTATCGGTGCACCTTATAATGATGGAAATGCTAATAATTCAGGTCATGTACGTGTATTTGAGAATGTATCTGGTACTTGGATACAAGTAGGCCAAGATATTGATGGTGAAACCTTTGATGATGAAAGTGGTTGGAGTATCAGTTTATCAAGTGATGGCAGTATTATAGCTATTGGAGCACCTGAAAATAATGGAAATTACAATAATTCCGGTCATGTGCGCGTGTATGAAAATCAAAATGGTAGTTGGATACAAGTAGGCCAAGATATAGATGGTGAAGCTGCAGGAGATGCTAGTGGTTATAGTGTTAGTTTATCTGATGATGGTAATATTATCGCTATTGGTGCAGTTGGTAATGATGGAAATGATGAAAATGATGAAACTTTAAATCATTTAGGCCATGTACGTGTGTATTATAATGTATCTGATACATGGATACAATTAGGTCAAGATATGGATGGTGAAGCACATGCCGATTATAGCGGCTATAGTGTCAGTTTATCTAGTGATGGAAGTATTGTAGCTATTGGTGCACTATTTAATAATGACAATGGTCTTAATTCAGGCCACGTTCGTGTGTACGATTTAAGCACATTGTTGTCTACAAAAAGTTTTAAATTAGACTATTTCAAAATATATCCAAACCCAACAAAAAATCAATTCACCATTCAATTAGAAGATAGTACTGAATTGCAAAATGTAAAGATATACAACAACCTAGGGCAACTAGTATTAATATCTAATAAATCGATTATAAACTCTTCTAATCTAGCCTCTGGTCTATACCTAGTAGAAATAGAAACCAATAAAGGAAAAAGCTCTAAAAAGTTAATTATAGAATAGTATTATCAATATACATTTAATCAAAAGCGCTGTAAATTTTACAGCGCTTTCGCATTAATTTAACCTTCGCTAAACACCATTAAAAAATTAAAACGTAACTTTGTACTAAACTTGATAATAAATTAACTTGGTCACCTAGCATAGTCAAAGTGAAAATGTTAATCTCTCTTCGCCTTGTATTAAGTTTTAAATTAGAATTCCTATCACTTATAGGAAATGAATATGATTACAAATTAAATGACAAAAAAGAAAAAAAGGAAACCTTCACATAATAAGATTTCCAACCTTACAAATACAATTCTTAGTATTTTAAAAAAAGACAGAAACTCAACTTTTAACTATAAACAAATTGCTGCTAAACTTGGTGTTAACGATGCCAGTAGTCGCAATCAAATTATAAAGAAACTTCAACAACTCAAAGCAAAACAAGAGATTGAAGAAGTCGATCGCGGAAAGTTTAAAGCCATTGTTAACACTGAATATCATACAGGTATTTTGGACGTTGCTTCTAAAGGTAACGGTTATATTATTTCAGACGATTTTGAAGAGGATGTATTCATCGCTTCAAACAATATTAACAAAGCCTTAAATGGTGATGAAGTAGAATTCTACGCTTACAAACGAAAACATCGCGGCAAGCAAGAAGGTGAAATTACCAATATAATAAAGCGTGCAAAAACGGAATATGTTGGTACCATTCAAATTCATAATAAAAAGAATTTTGCCTTCGTTGTTGTAGATAGTAACAAAATGTACACTGACATTTTTGTACCTATCAACAAAATAAATAAGGCAGAAGATGGAGATAAAGTATTAGTATCTCTAGAAGATTGGCCAGAAAAAGCAGATTCACCCAATGGTAAAGTCGTTGAGGTATTAGGAAAGCCAGGAGAACATGGTACGGAGATTAATTCTATTATGGCAGAATATGGCCTACCAATGGAATTTCCTCACGAGGTGGAAGCTTACGCTAATAATTTAGATATTTCAATTAAACCTGAAGAAATTGCGAAACGTCGTGATATGCGTAAAGATTTAACCTTTACCATAGATCCTAAAGATGCTAAAGATTTTGATGATGCCTTATCCTTTAAAGTTTTAGATAATGGCTTATATGAGATCGGAATTCATATTGCTGATGTATCGCATTATTTGCAACCAGGAACTATTTTAGATGATGAGGCGTATGAGCGTGCCACCTCTATTTATTTGGTTGATAGGGTAGTGCCCATGTTACCAGAAGTTTTATCTAATGGAGCGTGTTCATTACGTCCGCACGAAGAGAAATATACCTTTTCTGCGGTATTTCATATGAATGAAAAATGTGAAATTAAAAAGGAATGGTTTGGTAGAACCGTGACCTATTCTGATGCCCGTTTTGCATATGAAGAAGCACAAGCCATTATTGAAAATAATGCGACGCTTAATGAGGTTGATGTATTAAAGCATAAAGAAAAAATAGATACAACAATTCCTACTGAAGTTTCATTAACAGGAGAAGAATATCAAACGTCTGTTGATGTGGCGCAAGCCACTATAAAAATGAACCAACTCGCTCGTAAAATGCGTTCAGCACGTATGCGAGACGGAGCGATTTCTTTTGATAAAGTAGAAGTGAAATTCGATTTAGACGCCGAAGCAAATCCGGTTGGAGTATTCTTTAAAACAAGTAAAGATGCTAATAAAATGATTGAAGAATTCATGTTATTAGCTAACAGAAAAGTTTCAGAATTTGTAGGAAAACAAAAACCTGAGAAAACTTTCGTTTATCGTGTTCACGATGAACCAGACGAATCTAAATTAGCACAACTTCAAACCGTTGTAGCACGTTTTGGACATAAACTAAACTTTAAAGATAAAGGTAGTATTGCATCCTCTTTAAATAATTTACTAAAGGATGTTGTTGGTAAAAAAGAACAGAATTTAGTAGATACCTTAACAATTCGTACCATGTCTAAAGCGGAATACACCACACACAATATCGGACATTACGGTTTGGCTTTTGAGTATTACAGTCACTTTACATCGCCAATTCGTCGTTATCCAGATGTGATGGCACATCGTTTATTACAGCAGTATTTAGATGGTGAAAAATCAGCGAATCAAGAGATTTACGAAGAAAAATGTAAGCATTCTAGTAATATGGAATACTTAGCCACTAAAGCTGAGCGCGATTCTATTAAATACATGCAGATTCGTTTTATGCAAGATCATGAAAACGAAGATTTTTTAGGTGTGATTTCTGGAGTTACCGATTGGGGAATTTATATAGAGATTATTGCTAATAAATGTGAAGGTATGGTAAGTGTGAGAGATATGAAAGACGATCACTACCAGTTTGACCAAGATCACTATGCTATGATCGGACAGAAATCAGGAACCATGTATCAGCTTGGTGATGAGGTTATTGTAAAGGTGAAAAATGCGGATTTAGCTAAGAAACATTTGGATTTTTATATGGTTGGTAAACCTGAAACTATTGATGAGTAACGAAGCTATCTGTAACATTATTTATAAAAATAAGTCTTATAATAAAACGTTTATCATATGATTCTTACAACCACTAATTCCATAGAAAATCATAACATTATAGATTATTTGGGGATAGTTACTGGTATTTCTTTTAATTCTACACATTCTTATAAAGGAAAAAGCATGTCTTTTAAGGATATGTTTAGTTCACAAAAATATTATGAAGCATACGCTAAAGGATTAGAACTTGTAAAAGAAGAAGCGTTTCAAAAACTTCAAGATAATGCAAAAGCTTTAGGTGCTAATGCCGTTGTGGGTGTTCAAATAGATATAGAAACACTAGCAACTACAAATACCTTAATTGTTTCAATTACTGGAACAGCTGTAAAAGTTGCTGTTTAAATATTATACACATGAAAACAAGTACAAAAGCTGGCCTATACGTTTTTTTAATATTTGCCGTTATTTATGTTATTGTAAGATTTAGCATACAAGCAATTTTTATAGATATTAACCAAATGGTTTTAGCTGTGGCTTCTGCCGTTATTACTGTTATTTTAACGCCTCAAAGACGTGTTGTAAAAAAACAATCTGGTGATGAAATTCAACTCAAATGGGTATTCAGTAAAAAGGTAATTGTTTTAAAATAAAGAAATTAAAATATGAAGTATATTATCCTAATTCTAGCATTTACATTCGCGATTTCTAGTGATGCACAAGAGTCTATTGAAAAACAAATAGGTGAATTTTCAACCGTTAAAGTCTTTGATTTAATTAATCTTAAGATGATGGAATCCGATGAAAATAAGGTGGTCATTTCAGGTAAAAATAGAAAGGATGTCGAAGTTGTAAATAACAACGGAACCCTTAAAATACGGATGAATCTCAGAGAAAGTTACGATGGTAATGATACGGTGGTTTTACTTTATTTTATAGCTGTAGATGAAATTGATGCTAATGAAGGAGCCAAGGTTACTGTAAACGATGCGCTTAAGCAATATGAACTCGATTTAAGAGTGCAAGAAGGAGCAGAGATTACAGCTGCGTTAGAAACAACCTACGCTAATTTAAGAGCCGTTACAGGTGGAATTATTAATGTTACAGGAAGTTCAAAACATCAAGATATTTCTATTTATACTGGAGGTAATGTAAATGCTAAAGCGTTTATTACTGAAAACGCTGAAGTGAGTATAAACGCTGGAGGTGAAGCTTATATACATGCTACAGTTTTAGCCAATGTAAGAATTAAGGCTGGTGGTAATGTTTATATTTATGGTGATCCAAAAGAGATAGACGAAAATACAATTCTTGGTGGACGAATAAAACGTATGTAATTTCCGTTGAGTTTCTTACATTTGTGTAAATCGCAAGTTTTACATGTTAGACGATATCTTAACAGCTATTCCCTTCGGAATAATTTTAGCCTTTACAATTGGACCAGTTTTTTTCGTATTACTCGAAACTAGTGCTACAAAAGGGTTTACTAGTGCTGTGCTATTTGATCTTGGTGTTATTTTCGCTGATATTGTATTTATTTTTGTCATTTTTAAAAGTACCGATTCGCTTTTAGAAAAAATAAAAGACGATCCAAAATTGTTGGTCTTTGGTGGGACTTTGTTGGTGATTTATGGACTTATTAGTTTTATAAAAACGTCTAAATCATTTCGTTCTATTGTAAGAGAACATCATAGAATTGAGTTACCTAAAAAAGATTATGGTAAGCTATTTATTAAAGGGTTTCTGCTCAATTTTATCAACATTGGTGTCTTATTAGGTTGGTTAGGTTTTATTGTTATTGGAACGTCTATTACAAGTTCTGAAAACGGTGTTTTTATCTTTATTGTAACCATGTTAATTTCTTATTTTTTAACGGATCTCGTTAAAATAGCGGCTGCCAAACGACTTAAAAATAAATTAACGCCACGCCGTATTTTTAAAACCAAAAAAATAGTGGCCTTAGTGATTTTAGTTTTTGGTATTATACTATTAAGTCAAGGACTTTTTCCGGATCTTTATGAAAAAGGGATTGAACAGATAGAGAATGTTAATCCGCTTGATTAATAACATCTATAAATGAATTCTAAAATCTTAACTTTTCCCTTACGTCTGGCCATTATTATCTTAATTTTTGGTGCCTTATTCAAAATTATGCATTGGCCTTTTTCATATAGTTTAATGTTGATTGGTGGATCTTCAGTTGGGTTGTTATATACTATTCGCTTTGTTTATAAAAAAGAGAAATCTATTTTAGATTATGCTAAATTGGCTATGATTTTAATTTGGGTTTTCAATTATTTAGCAAATGTATTTCAGATTTTTTATGTTCCATATATCTTTGAAATACTACTTTTTGTACTCTTTATTTATTGGTTTTATGTAGAAGGTATTTCGTATTTTAAAAATAGAACATTTAGGAAGCATAAATTTTTAAAAGCAGTCTACTATATTTTGATTGTATTAACAATTTTTACATTAGTATTCGGAATACTTTTTAAAATTCAACATTGGCCTTATGGACCGTTGTTGTTTACGTTTGGAGTGTTATTACTTAGTATTTTTTTAATTTTCGATTACATCATAGTCGATAGAAGAAATACGATACAACTAGAACAAGAGAATATAAAATAAAAAAAGAGATACTTAAAAAGTATCTCTTTTTTGAGGTGTCGAGCGGATTCGAACCGCTGTAGATGGTGTTGCAGACCACTGCCTAGCCACTCGGCCACGACACCCTTTAATCGTCTCATTAAATTTAACGAGAGCGCAAATATAAAAATTATATATGTTTTAGCCTAAATAGGTTTGCTTTTTTCGCTTTTGGCTCATTTTTATAGTAACCATCTCAACGTCACCACCTATCGGAGGATTTATTTTACTAACGGCAATTGTGGCCTTAGTAATTAAGGAATCTTCTTCAAAAACACGATTTAAAATACGTTGCGCAACGGTTTCTAAAAGCTTAGAAGGAATAGCCATTTCCTCTCTAACCACTTTATTTAAAAAAACATAATCTACAGTATCTGCTAATTCATCGGATTGTGAAGAAATCTTCAAATTAGCCTTTACTTCTATATCCACACGGTAATCACTACCAATAGCGTTTTCTTCTTTTAGACATCCATGATTGGCAAAGACGCGTATATTTTCAACTTTTATTATTCCCATAGTACAAAAATAATACTAAGTTCACTTAAAGTGAATTTCTAGTAGAATTTTAATTCAGTTAAATATGATTTGGTTGCTGCTCATAGTCAAAGTGGTATCTACTAGAAATTGATAGATCCATAATAGTAGAATAAAAACAGGATTATCATCAGTTAACACTACACAAGGCTTTATTCTTGTTTCTAAGAGCAAAGCGGTCTTCGTTCTTTACTAACTCGTAAACAAATCAAATATGTTACTAAGCGCACTTGTTTTCGCTTTATAAAATTCTGTATAACGACATCTTTTACAAGTCACAGAGCTAAATTTTTTATTCTGAATATCAAAGATTTTAGATAACGTACCACCTGTTGCTCTCATTTCTCCGACTTCATAAGTTGTGTTATCACATTTTGGGCATTTATAATTCATTTTAAATTGTATTTAATGATTCACACTATCAGTCTAAAATGATGTATAAATGTTACATTTTGTTTAATTTTACCATCGATTAAGTGAAGTAGGATATTTGACTCATTCCTAATCTCTATTTTCTAATACCCAAAACATGTCAGAAGAAAAAAAAGCACTCAATTTTATTGAGCATATTATAGAAGAAGATTTAGAAAACGGTTTACCAAAAGACAAACTACGTTTTCGTTTTCCGCCAGAACCAAATGGCTATTTACATATTGGTCATACGAAAGCTATTGGTATTAGTTTTGGTCTTGGAGAAACCTATAATGCACCAGTTAATTTAAGATTTGACGATACAAATCCGGCAAAAGAGGAGCAAGAATATGTAGATGCCATAAAGAAGGATATTGCTTGGTTAGGGTATCAATGGGAGAATGAATTATACTCGTCAGATTACTTTCAGAAGTTATATGATTGGGCCGTGCAAATGATAAAAGATGGATACGCTTATGTCGATAGTCAAACTTCAGACGCCATTGCACAACAAAAAGGGACACCAACACAAGTAGGAACTAACAGTCCGTATAGAGACCGAAGTATAGAAGAAAATCTGGAATTATTTGAAGGTATGAAGGCTGGAAAATTCCCAGCAGGTACACATATTTTGCGTGCAAAAATTGATATGGAAAGTCCAAATATGCTAATGCGAGATCCTATGATGTATCGTATTATGCATACCGAACACCATAGAACAGGAAACGATTGGTGTATTTATCCTATGTACGATTGGACACATGGTGAAAGTGATTATATAGAACAAATATCACACAGTTTATGTTCTTTAGAATTTAAGCCGCATAGAGAGCTTTATAATTGGTTCAGAGATCATATTTATAATTACGCTAAGGAAGCCTTACCATTGCCTCCAAAACAACGTGAATTTGCGCGTTTAAATTTGAGTTATACTATAATGAGCAAGCGTAAATTACTGCGTTTGGTAGAGGAAGGTATTGTCTCAGGTTGGGACGATCCTCGTATGCCTACAATTTCTGGCTTGCGTCGTCGTGGTTACACCCCAAATTCTATCCGGAAATTTATTGAGAAAGTAGGAGTTGCTAAACGCGAAAATGTTATTGATGTGTCACTTTTAGAATTCTGTATACGTGAAGATTTAAATAAAACAGCAAATAGAGTAATGGCTGTTTTAGATCCTATAAAAGTGGTAATTACTAACTATCCTGAAGATAAAGAAGAATGGTTAGAAGCCGAAAATAACCAAGAAGATGATTCAGCAGGCTATAGAAAAGTACCGTTTTCAAGAGAGATTTACATTGAACGTGACGATTTTAAAGAAGAAGCCGGAAGTAAATATTTTAGGTTGAAACTTGGAGGTGAAGTAAGATTAAAAAATGCATACATCATCAAAGCAAATGATGTTGTAAAAGATCAAACTGGTCAAATACTAGAAATTCAATGTACCTATGATGAGGATACGTCTAAAAAAGTAAAAGGAACACTTCATTGGGTTTCTATTAAACATGCGATTACTGCTGAAATAAGAGAATACGATCGTTTGTTTATGCACGAATCACCAGATAGCCAAAAGGATAAAGATTTTATGGAATTTATAAACCCGAAGTCTTTAACGGTTAAAACGGGCTATTTAGAGCCAAGCTTAGCAGATGTTGAAGTAGGGGAGCGTTTCCAATTTCAACGTTTAGGCTATTTTAATGTGGATGATGATTCTACATCTGAAAAATTAGTATTTAATAAAACAGTTGGTTTAAGAGATAGCTGGGCGAAACAAAAGCCAAAACCTCAGAATGCTCAAACTCAAAATAAGCCTAAACCGCAACAACAGAAACGTTCGGCTATTAGTGTTATTCAGCAATTTGGTAAAAAATATACCAATTTACCTGAAGATAAACGACTAAAAGTTAAATCAGAAATACAAGAGCTAGCTAAAGCGGTGTCTTACGACGATTTAGAGCCGTTATTTGGAACAGCTGTAAAAAAAGCAGGTACACGTGTTGCTGTTTTAATTGCGTTAAAAGAATTACTTAAAAATGGCTTAGAACGAAATGAAGCTATTAATGAGTTTATAGATAAGGCTAAAGATGATAAAAATGAGATATTGGTCGCTGAAGCTTCCGATATTTAATTAAAGTGGACGCTTATATTTTAAAATAAAAAAACCTCGAAATTTAAATTTCGAGGTTTTTTTATGGTTTAATCTTCTATGGATTCCATTTTTAGATCATCATCAGGAATGTTCAAAGCCGTTTCAAAATTTGGTAAAATTTGATTGGTTAACGCTTCGTTTTTTAATTGTTTAGCTTCAATAAACCACCAATATTTATCGACTTCATTATAAATGCCTAAAAGATAACTTTTAGAGGAAATACGCTGTCCGGACATTACCATTTGATTGTAGCCTTCAACCACACAACGAAATTGACCTTGCTCTTTAACGATCTCAGACACACTATTAATATCTGCTTTTTCAAATTTAAAACCTTGTGCTTTCATACCTTCAAAGGTAGACTCAATGACTTTTAAAGCAGCATCTTTGCCTCCCATCATATCTAATACAGAAGGGAGTGTATGCTTTAGAACGGTTTCATAATCACTTTCTAAAGTTGCGTTAGATGTTATTTTAGCATCTTTTAAAGCATCTGTTTTAGTTTGTGAAAACAGATTAACACTTGTAACTATTAAAACAAATAGTAGTATCTTTTTTATGTTATTCATCATTTTTCTTTTTGTTTTTTTGATTTTTCATAGCTTCTCCAATTTGATTACTTGCCGTAAAACTGGCCACCATATCGTTTAGCATTTGACTTCCTGCTTGCGGTGAATTTGGTAATAATATTAAGTTACTGTTGGTTTCGCTTCCAATAGCTTGTAACGTATCATAATGTTGGGTTACAACGATAAGGGCAGAGGCTTCCTGCGAGTTAATACCAACACGGTTTAAAACATCTACAGATTCTTCTAATCCACGTGCAATTTCGCGTCGTTGGTCAGCAATACCTTGACCTTGTAATCGTTTACTTTCAGCTTCGGCTTTTGCTTTTTCTACAATTAAAATACGCTGTGCATCACCTTCATATTGTGCCGCTGTTTTCTCTCTATCGGCTGCATTAATACGGTTCATGGCTAATTTTACTTGTGCATCTGGATCTATATCAGTCACTAAAGTTCTAATAATATCAAAACCGTAGTCCATCATAGCATCATTTAATTCCGCTTTTACAGCTAAGGCAATATCATCTTTCTTAACAAAAACATCATCCAATTTCATTTTTGGAACTTCAGCACGAACTACATCAAAAACGTAAGATGTAATTTGTTCGTGTGGATAATCTAGTTTATAAAAGGCATCATATACTTTTTCAGAAATCACTTTATACTGTACCGAAACTTTAAGTTTTACGAATACATCATCCAACGTTTTGGTTTCAATAATAACGTCTAATTGTTGAATTTTAAGACTCAATCGGCCAGCAACTTTATCTATTAATGGAATTTTCATCTTTAAACCTGAGTGTCGTATAACTTCAAATTTACCAAAACGCTCTATTATCGCTGCGGTTTGCTGTTTCACAATAAAAAAAGAAGAAGCTAAAATGACTAAACCAAAAATTATAATTGGCACTAGAATGAAATTTCCCATAACTATGTTATTTATTATTAAAAATACGAATGACTAAAAATAAGATATTTAAAATGATTTACTCAGGTAATTTGAATAAACCGTGCTTAGAAAATGCAGCACATTACATAAATTGAGCAATAGCAATATCGATTTTCTGAACTTCGGCTTTGGTTGAAGAAATGTCATCCGATTTTACTGTATCACCATTTTTTATATATCCAATATAATGTCTCCAACCTTCTGAGCGCAATTCTCGTCTTTTTGAAACAAAATAATATAAAGAATCGGCTTCTAAACGTTTAATTTCGGAAGCAGGGTGTTCAATTATAATATTAGGATATAAATTGTTTAAAATCGTTTGAGCCATATATAAATGACCAATTTTATTGGGATGAACACCATCTGGAATAAACGTGGAATCTGATTTTATTCGTTTTACATCGTCTAAAAGGGAATCTAAAGGATGATGTAAATCTATAACTCGTAGGTCATCAGTTTCAATACTCAACAACCAATTCGCGTAAGCTTCTAAAACCTCATTGTATTTATAGTAGGGATGCCAATAGTCAAATTTTTCACCATCTTTTGACACACGATCTGCAATAGGATCGGCATCAAAAACAGTAGGAGTCATTAAAATTAATTGAGCACCAATGCCATCAACTTTAGTTTTTAATTCTAAAATTCCATCTTTGTACGCTTGAAATCTAAGAGGGTCTATTGGATTATAGTTGCCATCATTCATTCCATAACAAGCAATAACTATATCTGGTTTAATTTGGGCTAGAGCAGAATCTAATCGTGCTCTAACATTGGGTCTAGGATATTCACGTTGATCTTCTGATGTGCCAGAGATAGTTTCACCAGATAAGCCTATACTGATAATATCTAATTGATTATCAGTATATTGCTTACGTAGGTAATATTCTATAAAGTCTACATAATGACCGTGTTGCGTAATACTATTACCTAAAATTAACACCCGTTTATGGTGTAACGGTAATGTTTTAGTTACTAAATCTAATTCTGATTTATTTTCACTTTTACATGAAGTAACTAGCGTTAAAACAAAGATTAAAATGAAAACAGTGGACTTCATAAATGTAATTTTCAGAGACCTGTCTAGTTTTTAAAATTAGACAGGTCTTAGTTGGTACACTAAGCTTGCTTGATTAAAGCTTCAATACGTTTAACCGTTTCCGCCTTTCCAATCATAAAAATAATATCAAATACATCAGGACCTTGTAAGGCACCAACTAATGCTAATCGTAATGGCATCATCACTTTTCCAAAACCAATCTCGTTATCAGTAATCCAACCTTTAATTTTGGCTTGCAGATTTTGTACTGTAAATTCTGAAGTTCTCGTCACAATGTTAATAACCTCTTGAAGTAGCTCTGCTGTGCCTTCTTTCAACGCTTTTTTAGAGGCTTTTTCATCATAAGATGTTGGCGCTGTAAAAAAGAAATGAGATAAATCCCAGAAATCACCAACAAACGTTGCACGTTCTTTTATTAAGCCCACCACTAAAGCGATATAATTTACATCTAATTCAGCTAATTCTGGTTGAATGGCTTTAAACTGTTCAGCTAAATCTAAATCTAACTGTTGCTGCATATACTGGTGATTAAACCACTTGGTTTTATCCGGATCAAAACGTGCGCCAGCTTTATTTACTCGCGCTAAATCAAAATCAGCAACCAATTGCTCTAAACTGAAAATTTCTTGTTCTGTACCAGGATTCCAACCTAAAAAAGCTAAGAAATTTACAACCGCTTCTGGGAAATAACCATCTTCTCTATAACCTCTAGAAACCGTTCCGTCTGGTGCTGTATATTCCAATGGAAATACTGGGAATCCCATTTTATCACCATCACGTTTGCTTAATTTGCCTTTTCCAGTTGGTTTTAAAATCAATGGTAAATGTGCAAATTCTGGTGCTTCCCATCCAAAAGCATTGTACAATAATTGGTGTAATGCTAAAGATGGTAACCATTCTTCACCACGAATTACATGTGTGATTTCCATTAAATGGTCATCTACAATATTTGCGAGGTGATAGGTTGGCATACCATCACTTTTAAACAATACTTTATCATCTAAAACATTGGTATCAATTTTCATGTTTCCACGAATAATGTCTGTAAGTTGTAACGTTTCATCCTGAGGCGATTTAAAACGAATTACATAATCATCACCAGCCTCAATTTTAGCTTTCGTATCAGCTTCAGTTAAAATCAAAGAGTTAACCAAGCGTCCTTTTTCACGGTTATGCCAGTTATAGATAAACGTTTTCCCTTCAGCTTCATGGTCTTTTCGTTCTGCATCTAACTGTTCTGCAGTATCAAAAGCATAATAAGCGTTTCCACTAGCAATTAAATCATCAGCATATTGCTTGTATAAATGTTTACGCTCACTTTGTCGGTAAGGACCAAATTTTTCGTTTTTTCCTGGACCTTCATCAAAAGGCATTCCACACCAATCTAAAGATTTAATGATGTAATCTTCAGCACCTTCAACATAACGGTTTTGGTCTGTATCTTCAATTCTAAGAACAAAATCACCACCATGTTTTTTGGCAAATAAATAGTTGAATAAAGCGGTTCTTACACCACCAATATGTAAAGGTCCTGTTGGACTTGGTGCAAAACGCACACGTACTTTTTTAGACATAACGGAAAATAGAAATAGTTTGTCATTCTGAATTTATTTCAGAATCTCGCGCAAAGATAAAATTATAGATTTTAAGTTGGAAGAACGAAGTGTGAAGTTTTATTTAAATTAAAATCTAATATTTTTAGGTAAGTTATCTAGAAAAGCGCTTTTCAACCTAAATTAACACCAAATACAGTACATATTAACAGAATCTTACCAATTTTAACGAAATTACATTTAAAATAAAATCGTAGTTTAGGCAGTTGATAATAACGTTAAGTAATTAACCAAGGGCTAATAGCTAAAGGTTAATAATCAAAATATTAAATGAGCAATTTCAATACCATAAAACAAAAGCTAGAACAATTCATTAAAAGGTATTATACCAATGAATTACTAAAAGGCGCCATCTTATTCTTCGCCATTGGTTTGTTATATCTTATAATTACACTTTTTGTGGAATACGTCCTTTGGTTGAATCCAACAGCGAGAACCATCTTATTCTGGACATTCATTGCAGTAGAATTAGCACTCTTCGTAAAATTCATTGCCATTCCGTTGTCACATTTATTCAAACTAAGACAAGGCATCAATTTTGAAACCGCTTCAAAACTCATAGGAAATCATTTTCCAGAAGTGAATGATAAATTATTAAATGTACTTCAACTTAATCAAAGTCCACAACAATCCGATTTACTATTAGCAAGTATAGAGCAGAAGTCCCAAGAATTACAACCCATTCCGTTTAAATCTGCGATTAATTTTAAATCGAATACCAAATATTTAAAATACGCAGCCATTCCAATTGTCATTTTATTGTTATCGCTTGTAACAGGAAAAATAAATTGGTTTAGTGACAGTTATGAGCGTGTTGTAAACTATCAAACGGCTTACGAACCGCCAGCACCTTTTCAGTTTTTTGTGTTGAATGAATCGCTTCAAGCTATTGAAAATAAAGATTTTAAGTTGCAAATTTCAACGGTAGGTGATGTCATTCCAGAGAACGCTCAAATTAAATTCAACGGGCAATCTTATTTTTTACAACAGGTCGCAGCTGGCGAATTTCAATATACATTCAATCTACCAAAAGAAGCGGTAGATTTTACCTTATCGGCAAATGATGTGACGTCAAAACCGTATAAATTAACAGTGGTAAACACACCAAATCTGGTCAATTTTGAAATGCTATTAGATTATCCATCACATACCAAAAAGCAAGATGAGGTCTTAAAAAGTACAGGTTCTGCTGTGATTCCGGAAGGCACAAACGTGACATGGAAAGCCAAGACAAAATCCACAACAGGAGTACAAATCTATGCAGATGACACTTTAAGTTTTAAGTCGAATAACAATGGAAATTTTGAAGCGTCTAAACGACTTCACAAAAACTATAATTACAGCATCACAACTAGTAACGAGGATTTAAAAGATTACGAGAATTTAGCGTATAATATTAATGTCGTAAAGGATACCTATCCAGAGATGAAAATTAAAATTCAAAAAGATTCTATAGACCAACAAAGTTTGTATTTCTATGGACAAGCGAGTGATGATTATGGTTTATTAAAATTGCAATTAGTGTATTACCCGTCGGAAGATGAATCTAAAAAAGTGGTGGAACCGATTACCATTTCAAAATCCAATTTTACGGAATTTGTTAGCGCTTTTCCTAATCAATTTAATTTAGAAGATGGTGTAAGCTATCAATTGTATTTCGAAGTTTTTGATAACGATGCACTACATAATTACAAGCGTACAAAAAGTTCTACGTTTAGTTACCGAAAACTGACCAAAGAGGAAGAAGAGCAAAAGCAACTTAACGAGCAAAATGAAACGATAAAAGACATCAGTAAAACATTTGATAAGCTTCAAGAACAAGATAAAAAACTCGAAGAACTATCTAAAACGCAAAAGGAAAAAGAAACTCTGAATTTTAATGATAAAAAGAAATTTGAAGAGTTTCTAAAACGTCAGAAAAATCAGGAACAGTTGATGAAAAATTTCAACAAAAAACTTCAGGATAATTTAGAAGAGTTTCAAAAAGAAGAAGAGAAAGACGATCAGTTTAAAGAAGATTTAAAAGAACGTTTAAAGGAAAATGAAGAGCAACTAAAAAAGGACGAAAAGCTACTTGAAGAACTTGAACAAATACAAGATAAAATTAACAAAGAAGAATTTACTCAAAAACTTGAAGAATTAGCAAAGCAAAACAAGAATAAGAAGCGTAGCATGAAACAGCTTTTAGAATTGACGAAGCGTTTTTACGTGATGAAGAAAGCTGAAAAGTTGGCGAATGAATTAGAAAAATTAGCAGAGAAACAGGAAAAATTAGCAGAAGAGCCGAAAGAAAATACTAAAGAGGCACAAGATAAATTGAACATGGAATTTGATAAACTTCAAAAAGAAATAGAAGCTCTTCAACGCGAGGATAGACAACTTCAAAAACCAACCAATATTCCTAGAGATGAGTTTTTAGAGGATGAAATAAAATTTGATCAAAAAGAAGCGAAGGATGCCTTAGAAAAGAAAGAACAAAGCGCGTCTGAAGCGAAACCACAAGAAGCCCAAGAGCAGCAGAAAAAAGCTAAAGAAAAGCAAAAGAATGCTGCTAAGAAGATGAAACAAATGAGCGAGATGATGAAAATGTCCGGAGGTGGAGGCGGAGGTGGTGAGCAAATGTCTGAGGATATTGATACATTACGCCAAATACTAGAGAATCTATTGCTCTATTCATTTGATCAAGAAGCGCTGATGAGTACTTTTGAAAGTATCGGTATTAATAATAATACATACGGGAAGTACATTATTGAGCAAAGTAATCTTAGAGCGCACTTTGAACATATTGATGATAGTTTATTTGCATTATCGCTTAGGCAACCTAAGATTTCAGAGCAAGTAAATTCTCAAATTACGGATGTGTATTTTAATATTGACAAGGCTTTAGACCACTTAACAGAAAATAGACTTTATCAAGGGGTTGGTGCGCAACAGTATGCTGTAACTGCGACGAATGAACTCGCCAATTTCTTAAGTGATGTTTTGGATAATATGGAAATGTCTATGAATCCATCAGCAGGACAAGGTGAAGGAGGAGAACAGTTACCAGATATTATCATGAGCCAAGAAGAGCTTAACAAGCAAATGGAAGAAGGAGTGAAGAAAAGTCAAGAAGGACAAAAAGGAGAAGAAGGCAAAGAAGGTGAAGGTGAACAACCAGGTGAAGAGGGTAAAGAAGGTGAAGGCGAAAAACCTGGTGAGCAAGGGAAATCTGGTAAAGAAGGAGAAAGCGGTGAGAGTGGTGAAAATGGACAAAAATCAGGACAACAAGGTGAAGGTGGACAATCTGGTGAAAATGGAACCCAAAAAGGAGAAGGCCAACAAGGTGGTCAACAAGGTGAGAACGGTAAAAAAGGAAAAGGGGGTAAAGACGGCCAAAATGGTGGAGAGGGTACCGATGGACAGGGAGAGAAGAATGATGGCTATGGTGAAGGAGGAAGTGAAGAACAAAATGGAGAGCTCTTTAAAATCTATCAACAACAGCAACAATTAAGGCAAGCTTTAGAAGACCGAATAGCTAAAGATGGAAGTATTCAATCCGCTGGTCAATTAATTAAACAAATGGAGGACATCGAACTCGATTTGTTAAATACGGGATTTACCAACCAAACTCTTCAAAAGATGATGGATCTTCAGCACAATTTATTAAAATTAGAAAATGCAACGTTTATGCAGGGTCAGGATTCTAAACGTAAGTCTGAAACTAATAAAGAGGAATTCAATCAAAATAATCCGAGTCAAATACCCACAGCGAAACAATATTTTAATACTACTGAAATTTTAAATCGTCAAGCATTACCTTTGCAAAGTCATTTTAAGAAAAAGATTCAAGAGTATTTTAAAGGTGAAGATGAATAGTATTGTGCCGCTTTAAACTTGAAATCTCTGTATTAATTCAATCAACTTAGTTTTCATGAAAGCATTTTTAGTACTTTTTATCGCGGTGTTTACAATATTTAATCATCCCAATGATGTGGTTGTAAATGAAATTGAATTAGAAGACCATCAGAAAGTAGAAAGTACATTTTCGGGTAATATTTCTGGTGATAATAGTTTTCATTTAATTATCGCTAAAAATTCAGATTCTAAAGATTATGATGTCATTCCGTATTTATATCAAAATGATGAAATAGTTAAACTGAAACCATTTTCATTTGAAAAACAACCAGCAATATTGTCTTTTCATAATCACGGTACTCAATTGTCACTCGTCGCACAATCTAAAACAGGCAAATCTGAAATAGTGAATATTATTGATGTGGATTTAGTTTCAGGTGAGCATATAAAATCTGACGCCATTGATATGGATGATTTTAAAACATTAATTAGAAAAAAGGATAAGAATTTAATTGTGTTTGCTGATAAAGACGCCATGAAGATTTTGGAAGTCAAGAGCTCACAAGAGATTAAATCAATTTCTGTTCATCCGGATGATACATCATCTGAATTTTTTAAATCACTTTCAAAAAGTGGGCTAGACGCTATTAACAATGATGAATTTGTCGCTAATGGTTCTATTAGTACGTTTAGAGCTTATAGCGATGGTAAAGACATCATTATTACAGAAGAGAACACTAAAGAAGCTACGACCAATAGCATTCAGATTCCCTTAGATAAAGGCGATGATATCACTGTTTCGTCTAAATCCTTTAGTTCTAATTCGGGTGATAGTAAGATTAAGAAAAGTACATCTTATGTGAATGATGGTAAACTCTATCAATTTAAGTTAGGAAAAGAAGTCGCTAAATTGAACGTTTTTGGAATTAATGACGATTCTAAGACCTCTTTAGATATTTTGAGTACTAAACCTTCACATACAGGAAATGCGTTTAAAGACACCAAGGATTTTGTTAAAAACGCTGCTAAAAACGTAAATGAACCTACAGTGACAATAAATAATACCAAGGATGGTCAATTAAAGGTGAGGTTCGTTTTTGTAAACAAGAATGTATATAACTACCGTTACGACTGGTGGTGGCATCATCAATGGCATATGCAACAAATGCAAATGTTTATGCATCAGCAACAACAGATGAGACAATCAATTCCGAGTTTTGGTCCTTCTGAAGGGTATGAGTATTTTTTTGTTATAGAAGAAAACGCATTTTTTGAAATCACTTTGGATTCGTCTGGTCATGTTCATGAGGGTGTGAGCACAGAAAGTTTATATAGGGATCTAGATAAAAAGAGCTATATAAAACCCTTAGATGATAATAAAAAATTGAAGCATACGTCAACGGTTTTTACAGATTCTAAGTTTAGATACATTACTTATAATAAGCGTGAGAAGTCGTTTAAAATTATTGATAAAGCATTATAGATGATAAGTTTTAATTACGAAACAGAATTTAGTTTAAACCAAGAAGAAGAGTTTTCGAAGTGGATCTCAGATACTATTTTAGAAGAGAATTGTAAAATAGGGGACATTGATTATATCTTTTGTTCTGATGAGTATCTACACAAATTGAACGTTGATTTTTTAAATCATGATACCTTAACGGACATCATTAGTTTTGATTATTCGGTAGGAAAAGAACTACATGGCGAAATTTATATTTCTGTGGATCGCGTTAGGGAAAACGCCTTAGAATTTAAAACAGATTTTGAAATTGAATTAGCGAGGGTTATTATTCATGGTGTTCTACATTACTGTGGTTATAAAGATAAATCTGCGGATGATGAAAAACTAATGCGTTCTAAGGAGGATTACTACTTAGCGCATAGAAATTACTAAAGGTCTTTTCATTGTATATTTGCAGGCTCAAAATTTCCTGCTAACAAGGATTTTTGAATCAAATAGATGTAAAGACTTACGTCGACAAGAATTAATATGTTCCACGTGGAACAAAAAGAAATTGCTATATGTTTAATGAAGTTTATGATGTTATTGTAGTTGGAGCTGGTCACGCTGGAAGTGAAGCTGCAGCAGCTGCAGCAAATATGGGTAGCAAAACATTATTGATTACAATGAACCTGCAAAACATTGCTCAAATGTCTTGTAATCCTGCTATGGGTGGTATTGCAAAAGGTCAAATTGTAAGAGAGATTGACGCACTTGGAGGTTATAGTGGAATCGTTTCAGATACTTCGGCGATTCAATTTAAGATGCTAAATAAATCCAAAGGACCTGCTATGTGGAGTCCAAGAGTACAATCTGATAGAATGCGTTTTGCTGAAGATTGGAGAATGCTTTTAGAAGGTACTGAGAATTTAGACTTTTATCAGGAGATGGTTTCTGGACTTATTGTTGAAAATCATAAAGTGGTTGGAGTTAGAACATCGCTTGGAGTAGAGGTAAGAGGTAAGTCTGTTGTGTTGACTAATGGAACGTTTTTAAATGGCTTAATTCATATCGGGGATAAAAACTTTGGTGGAGGAAGAGCAGGTGAACGTGCTGCAACCGGAATCACAGAACAGCTCGTTAATTTAGGTTTTGAATCGGGTAGAATGAAAACAGGAACTCCTCCTAGAGTTGATGGTCGGTCTTTAGATTTTTCTAAAATGATAGAACAACCTGGTGATGAAGATCCTCAAAAATTTTCGTATTTAGATATTACAAAACCGTTGACAAAACAACGCTCTTGTCACATGTCGTATACAAGTGAATTGGTTCACAATTTATTGCGAGAAGGCTTTGATCGTTCGCCAATGTTTAATGGTAGAATTAAAAGTGTAGGTCCGCGTTATTGTCCTTCAATTGAGGATAAGATAAATCGTTTTGCAGATAAAGATAGGCACCAGTTATTCGTTGAGCCAGAAGGTTGGAATACCTGTGAATATTATATCAACGGATTCTCAACCTCGTTGCCAGAAGATGTACAATTTAAAGCACTACGTTCGGTAGTTGGTTTTGAAAATGTAAAATTCTTTAGACCCGGTTACGCTATAGAATATGATTACTTTCCGCCGACACAATTAAAGCATACTTTAGAAACGAAGTTAGTAGAAGGCTTGTATTTTGCAGGACAGATTAACGGAACTACTGGATATGAAGAAGCAGCATCTCAAGGTTTAATGGCTGGTATTAATGCGAGTCTTAAAGTACAAGAAAAGGATGCTTTTACACTTCAAAGAGATGAAGCTTATATTGGTGTTTTAATCGATGATTTAATTACGAAGGGGACTGAAGAGCCTTACAGAATGTTTACATCTCGCGCAGAATACAGAACCTTATTAAGACAAGATAATGCAGATTTTAGATTAACACCTAAAGGTTATGAATTGGGGTTAGCTTCAGAGAAACGTTTAAAACGGATGGAGGAAAAGGAGTCGAAATCGGATGCTTTAGTGCAATTTTTTAGAGATACAAGTGTAACACCAGAAGAGGCGAATCCGGTTTTAGAATCTAAAAATTCAGCAACGGTTAAACAGCAAGATAAGATGTTTAAGTTGTACGCGCGACCAAATATTACGATTGATGATGTGAGACAATTTAAGTCTGTTGAAGATTATATTCAATCTAATAATTTGGATACCGAAATTATTGAGCAAACAGAAATTCAAGTAAAATATGCGGGTTATATAGAGAAGGAAAAGAACAATGCGGATAAACTAAATAGGTTAGAGAATTTGAAAATTCCAGCTGGTTTTGATTATTCCAAATTGAAATCTATGAGTATTGAGGCACGCCAAAAGTTGACTAAAATTCAACCTGTAACCATTTCTCAGGCATCTCGAATTAGTGGTGTTAACCCAAATGATATTTCTGTGTTATTAGTTTATTTGGGACGCTAAGTTTGTTTTTATTAAGAATTTTTTAAATGAGAAATATAATGTTCCACGTGGAACAATTTCTTTTCAATTTGAAGTAGATGAGTTAAGAGTATAATTTTAAATCTAAAAATAATATATATATAATGAATCAAAGAGATATAAACAGCCCGAAAGAATTAAGAACAGATATTGATGATAATATTAATAGAATAGAACATTTAGAGATAAAAAATAGCAGCTTGGAAAATGAAATAAAACAGCTAAAGAAGGCTCTTTACTTTTTGATAGAAGAGAATAATTTAGATAGTCCTTTTTAAAAAGCATTGTTTATAATTTAAATAGTCAGAAATATATTTTTGCATTCGTGTCAAAACAAAACCCAACATACCTAACTCTAAAAGATCACTCCGTCTCCAAAGAAGAATTCCGATTATTATATAATGAGGAGCTTGATATGTTAGAAACATTTCCGGAACCAAAAGGTGAAAAGCTTTCAGAATATTATAAAAGTGAAGACTATATTTCGCATACAGATACGAAGCGAAATTTACTGGAATTCGCCTACCATAAAGTGAGAGAAATTTCTCTAAAAAGAAAATTGAAATTAATCAATTCTTTTCAGGCAGAATCTAAATCACTTTTAGATATTGGATGCGGCACTGGGGATTTTTTAGAAACCGCTTTAAAAGATCATTGGGAAATTACAGGAATAGAACCGAACGAAAATGCACGACAAATTGCAAATTCAAAAACAAATAATGCAGTTTTTGAAACCGAAGAATTATCAAAACTAAAACCACATAGTTTTGATGTTATCACCCTTTGGCATGTCTTAGAGCATTTACCAGATTTAGAAATGCACACCGCATTATTTAAAAAACTTTTAAAACCAAATGGCACGTTGGTAATTGCAGTTCCTAATTATAAAAGTTATGATGCTAACTATTACAAAAACTTTTGGGCCGCTTATGATGTGCCAAGACACCTTTGGCATTTTTCTAAAACTTCTATTTCAGAATTATTCAAAGCAAAAAATATGAGGTTGGTAAAAACGTTGCCAATGAAATTTGATGCTTATTACGTTTGCCTACTTTCAGAAAAATATAAATCTGGATTTATCAATCCGGTTAAAGCATTTTGGGTTGGATGGCAATCTAATCGTAAAGCAAAACGCACTAGCGAATATTCTTCTCATATTTATGTCTTACAGAACGACAATTCTTAATATAAGCAGCGCGTTTGTTTTATAAACGTATACAATGAGTCATTACAATATAAAATTCTAAAACACGCTTAGATCGCTTTATTTAGCTTCTTTTTTAATTGATTTTAAAAATTGTTCATATGAACTTTAATAGAAAATATCAATAGTATAAAAATTGAGCAAATCACAGTCTAACTTTTATACATTTGCAAAAATTTAATTTAAATATAAACACGAAAAGTTTTACAGACTTTCACAACGATTTAAACATGAAGAAAACAATTTTAGGATTAATGGTATTAGTTGCTTTTGCTTCTTGTACTCAAACAGAGAAAACAGGATTTGTAAATAATTCTGAACTTATAAATGATTATCAAGGAAAATTAGATATTGAGGAGAAATATAAGTTAATAGATGAAGTCTCTAAGAAGAAGAGTGATAGTCTTGGTCGGGCTTATCAACAAGAAGTTGCTGTGTTACAACAAAAGATGAGTTCAATGTCAGAGCAGCAGCAGCAAGTTGCAGCACAACCATTTCAGCAAAAATGGCAAGTTATAGACCAACAAATTAAAGCAGAACAACAAAAGTTTCAAGCAGACTTTCAAACAGAGATTGATTCATCTATTACAGAAGTAGTTGATTTTGTAAAAGGTTATGCTGAATCTAATGGTTACACGTATATTTTTGGAACAAGTGATGTGTCTAGAAGCGTGATGTACGGAAAAGAAGCCAATGATTTAACGGATGAAGTGTTAGAGGCTCTAAATACATCGTATAAAGAGAAAAAATAAGAATAATTGACTTATTCTATTATAAAGCCGAGCTTATGCTTGGCTTTTTTTATGCAATAAACGCGTGAGTTTAATGGATAAATCTGTAAGAATAATCTTAGAGCTTCCATTGCGTTCAATGTGGTAAATGGCGTCTTGGAGCTCATCAGAGATTTCTAAAATATTAGAATCATGAACAAATGGAGCAAATTTTTCAAGTTTAAAGTCATCCGATTTTGGTTCTAAATACACGAGTTCATCAGCTTTATAGTTGAGCAGTAAAGCTTGCCTGAAATAATTTAAACAGAAATTAAGAAATTTCTTCTGTGTTTCACGTCCTGTCTTTGCAATTTCTTCTGACCAGGATATTAAATCGTGAATAGCCGCTTTATTCCCTCGGGCTTTAAAAGCTGAACGAATCCAAAATACAAACCATTTTTCAAATTGTATATCTTCACTATCGTGATAGATTAAATCGCATGCTTTATTATAATTCCCATTGGATTGGTGTGCTATTTTTGTCGCAACCGATTGCTCTATATGATAGTTTTTCACTAGAGCTTCTGAAATAGCTTCTTCCGCCAAAGGTGGAAAGTGTAATATTTGGCAACGCGATCTGATTGTACCAATAATTTGTTCTTCTTCTTCAGCGATAAGAATGAAAATAGTTTTTTCTGGCGGCTCTTCAATGAGCTTAAGAAGCTTATTGGCACTGGCAGTATTCATTTTTTCAGCCATCCAAATCAACATCACTTTATGTCCGCCTTCATAAGATTTTAGTGTTAGTGCTTTTACAATTTCAAAGGCTTCATCTACACCAATTTGACCTTGTTTATTATCAACCCCTAATAGTTTATACCAATCAAACAGGTTGCCGTAAGGTTGTTGGTCTAAAAGTTGTCTCCATTCTTCGAGATAATATTTAGAAACAGGTTTACTTTTTACTTTGTCGCTTGTCGTAACAGGAAATGCAAAATGTAAATCTGGATGAGAGAAATTCTTAAACTTTATATTACAAGATTCATTTCCGCCTGAATTTTCACCACCATTATTGCTGCACAATATATATTGCGCGTAGGCTAATGCCATTGGTAGCGTGCCAGAGCCTTCTGGACCAATAAAAAGTTGAGCATGGGCAATTCTGCCAGCATCGACACTTGTGGTGAGGTGATTTTTTATATGTTTTTGACCTAAAACTTCAGAAAATAGCATAAAGCAAAACTATGTATTTTTTATTAATCTATTATTTAATTTTTAATCGGACTTAATAATTTAAAACTAAAAAAATGGAATTTGTAGATAAGCGCAAAGGTTATCGTAAATAAAGGCAAGTGATTATTAAAAAGCGGATGGATAAAGTATATTTTTTAACTTACTAATCTTTATATTTGTTATTCAAAATAAAATAATTTTCACATCTTATTTATACTATCATGAAGACATTAAACGATTTCAACTTTAAAAATAAAAAAGCATTAATTCGCGTAGATTTTAATGTACCATTAAATGATAAATTTGAGGTTACAGACGCAACAAGAATTGTTTCTGCTAAACCAACTATTATTAAAATTTTAGAAGATGGTGGTAGTTGCGTTTTAATGTCACACTTAGGACGTCCAAAAGGTGTACAAGACGAATTTTCTTTAAAACATATTATTCCAAAAATTGAAGACATTTTAGGTGTTGAAGTGAAATTTGCAAGCAACTGTGTAGGAGCAGAAGCTGAAGCCATGGCAAATGCTTTACAGCCTGGTGAGATTTTATTACTTGAAAATTTACGTTTTCACGAGGAAGAAAAACAAGGAGATAGACATTTTGCAGAGCAATTATCTAAATTAGGAGATATTTATGTGAACGATGCTTTTGGTACAGCGCACAGAGCACATGCATCAACAACAATTGTAGCTGAATTTTTCCCGGAGGCTAAATGTTTTGGATTATTATTAGCTAAAGAGATTGAGAGCATCAAGAAAGTAATGGAAGATGGTGAAAAACCTGTTTTAGCAGTTCTTGGTGGAGCAAAAGTATCTTCTAAAATTACGGTTATAGAAAATATTCTTGATAAGGTAGATCATCTCATTATTGGTGGTGGAATGACATTTACTTTCATAAAAGCACAAGGTGGAAAGATTGGAGATTCTATTTGTGAAGATGATAAAATGGAATTAGCTCTAGATATCTTAAAACAAGCTAAGGAAAAAGGAGTACAAATACACATACCAGTTGATGTTATTGCTGCTGATGCGTTTAGTAATGATGCAAACACTCAAGTTTGTGATGTTACGAATATTCCTGATGGATGGCAAGGTTTAGATGCCGGACCTAAATCAAGAGCGAATTTCGATGCCGTTGTTAACGAATGTAAAACGATACTTTGGAATGGGCCTTTAGGAGTGTTTGAATTAGAAACGTTCTCTAAAGGAACAATTGCACTTGGAGATTCCATTGCAAATGCAACTAAAAACGGTGCCTTTTCTTTAGTAGGTGGAGGGGATTCTGTTGCTGCAGTAAAACAATTTGGTTTTGAAAACAAAGTAAGCTACGTAAGTACAGGTGGTGGAGCTATGTTAGAAAGTCTTGAAGGTAAGACCTTACCTGGTATTGCGGCGATATTGAATTAATCAATAAAAAATGAAAATATTTAATTTTCTTTTACTAGTTGTATTTGCACTATGTTTTGGATGTTCTGATAGTAACAATAGTAATTCTGAGGCTACAGATTTAAGATATAAAGTACTCTTAAATTATGACGGTGATATTGTTTTTATCGGAGATCAGACCAACGAAGCTATTTTTGATAGTTACTCAACAGATTACTATTTAAGTATATTGGGTTATTATCACGATAAAGCTAGTAATATATTGTATTTTATAGCTAGAGATGACTTCGATACGGGTTTTAAATTACATCATATAGATTTGCAGCAACTTTATGATACAAGAGACTATTATTACACAGCAGAATCATCGGATATTACCTTTAACGAGGGCGATTATTTAATGTCTGGTGCCATGATGGAGTCTCAAAATCGATACCATTTCTTAGTTACAGAAGATGATTATAATATCCTTTTAAAGACCTATGAAAATGGATCGTTAGTGCAAACTCAAAACCTAACGACGACCTTTGATATGGTTAATTTTGGAATTGGTGGGATTGAATATTTTCAAGACGCTAATCGGTTAGTGATCATTCAGGATGTATTTAATTCTTCGAGTAAAAAAACAAGAATAATCGATTTAAATACACTCAATTTGATTGGTGAACATACCAATTTTAACTATAATTATTTTGGTGGTTTTGGAAACGATCAAAATCAATTTTTGATAGGAAGAAGAGAGGTAAATTATGTTGTTCATGAATATTTAACAGATATACACGGAAATCTAATTTACGATATAACGGATAGCTATTCATTTTTAGGTAGAGCATCGTTCGGTTACGACACTATTGATGATGCTTTTGAATATTTTGCAGAAGGTGATGCAAGACAAGAAGTGGGAACAATAAATACCACTACCGGAGAGTTGTTAAGAGAAGGGATTTATGGCGAACCACATTCACGGCATTCTCAGATCTTTTATTTTACACCAAATTAGCCGATTTAGATTTAAACTAATGTTGTTTTAATATGTTACGAGTTTCACTATTATTTTTTTGTACAATTGTTTTTGGTACAAGTCTGTTTGCACAAACCAAAAGCGATAGTATTGCAAAAAAAGCAGTAAAAGTAGTACCAAGTGATGATTCGGTTATTGATGGCAAACTTTTTAAATCTGAAAACAAGATTGAAGCCCTTGTAGATTCTTTAAATGTAAAAAATCTTGAAGATTTACCTCATGTCGCAGAATTAGATAAAAAGTGGTTAGAAGAATTGTATAGCAATTCCCTTTTCGATACTATTTATAAATCGGTTACGGAACTCGATTATGCGCCTGTAGATTATCCTGAGCTTCCTACAGATACCTTAAAAGCAAGGCTGGCAAAACTAAACGCTAGAACTCCTTTTAATGTAGAATACAATGTATCTTTAGAAAGCGTGATTAAAAGTTACCTTAAGCATAGACGCAGCTCTTTAGAACGCTTAATGGGCTTAAGTCACTTTTATTTCCCCATGTTTGAGCAAGAATTTGACAAACATGATATTCCATTAGAAATGAAGTACTTGGCGATTGTAGAATCAGCTTTAAAACCAAGAGCGCGATCTCGGGTTGGAGCCACAGGTCTTTGGCAATTTATGTATGGCACCGGAAAAGAGCATAATTTAAATGTGAGCAGTTATGTAGATGATCGTAGTGATCCTATAAAGTCTACGACAGCGGCAGCGGAATATTTAAATAGAGTGTATCATATTTTTAATGATTGGGATTTAGCGTTAGCCGCTTATAACTCCGGACCAGGAAATGTAAATAAAGCCATTAGACGTTCAGGAGGATCTAAGAATTATTGGAATATTCGTCATAATTTACCAAGAGAAACGGCTGGTTACGTGCCTGCATTTTTAGCGACCATGTATATTTTTGAATACGCGGAAGAACATGGTTTTAAACCAGAACGACCGCCATTTCAGCTTATTCAAACAGATACGGTTCATGTAAAACAAATGATTTCTTTAAACCATGTGTCGGAAGCGACAGGCATTAATATTGAAGAATTACAGTTTTTAAATCCTGCGTATAAATTAGATATTCTTCCAAAGGTTGAGGGTAAAGCTTATACATTACGATTGCCTCGTGAAGCTATTGGTACATTTGTGACTAATGAAGATCAGATATACGCCTTTGCTAATGCTGAGTTTAATAAGCGCGAAAAACCATTACCTCAATTTGTAAGTGATGATACTAAAATCAAGTATCGGGTTCGCAGTGGAGATTATTTGGGTAAAATTGCAAGGAAGTATGGTGTTAGGGTAAGTCAGTTAAAACAATGGAATAATTTAAGAGGTAATGATCTTAGTATAGGTCAACGCTTAACCATTTATCCAAAGAATTATGGTGCTTCAATTGCTTCAACCCCTAAAAAAGTGGTAAATACTGCAGGTAAACAAACCTATACCGTAAGGGCAGGAGATTCACTTTGGTCTATAGCTCAAAAATTTTCAGGAGTTTCTGTTCAAAATATTAAAGATTGGAACGATATTAGTAGTAGTAAACTTAAAATAGGGATGACCCTTATAGTATCTAAATAAAAACAAAATTTATGAAAGCGCTTTACACTGTATTTTTTTGTGTGCTGTTATTGGCATGTGGAGATAAAAAAGGAGATGATAAAACGATTTATTTACCAGCGTCTAACGGAAATTTGAATACTATTTCTGTTGTAGCGGATAATATTGTGTGGGAAGGTGATGTGGGAGAACAGGTTCGGAATATTTTTGCCGCTCCTTTAGATGGTTTACCAACAGAAGAACCGTTATTTAATATGAGACAAATTCCAACTCAGGTTTTTGATGGGTTTGCAGCACGAAGCAGACTTGTACTCAAAATTGAGAAAGGTGATATTGAAGCGACAACTAAAATTGTAAATAATGCTTTTGCAAAACCGCAAACGGTTGCTGTAGTCGGTGGTAAAACTGATAAAGAAATCGTTGAGCAGTTAATAGAGAATAAAGCTAAGATCATTGATGCGTTTACTAAAGAAGAAGTGAAAGAAAAGCAAAGACGTATCAATTTGTCCTTGTTAAATGATAAAGCAATGGAAGATAAATTGGGCTTTACAATTAATATTCCTACGGCTTATAGAATAAGTAAAGCTAGTGATGATTTTTTCTGGATCCGCAAAAACCTGTCTAATGCAAAAACAATGGAGCTTATGTTTTATGAAGTGCCATTTGAATCAATTTCTAAAGGAGACAGCACCATTGTAGATATCGTAAAGGTGCGCGATGAGATTACGAAATCTAAAATTCCTGGTGAAGATGGAATTTATATGGCAGTTGAAGATGCTTATGCACCTTCAATGTTTGAAACGATAATAGACAATAAGCCAGCTTATGAAGTAAGAGGTATGTGGGAAATGAAAGGTTTTACTATGGCAGGACCTTTTATTACTTATGCCATTGAAGATAAAATAAACAACCGTTACTTAATAGCAGATGGTTATGTTTATGCACCATCCTTAGAAAAACGAGATTACATTTTTGAATTAGAATCAATTATTAAATCAATAACTATAAACTAGTTATTAGAAACCTATAAAAAAGCCAACTCTTAGAGTTGGCTTTTTTTATGTGTTTTGTTTTTTAAGAGTGTTATTCTTTCTCTTTAGAGTCAACAGACTCATCTTTATTAGCGTTCTTAAATTCTTTTAAACCGCTACCTAAACCTTTCATTAATTCAGGAATCTTTTTACCACCAAAAAGTAATAAAACTATTACAGCAATTAGAATTACTTGAGGCCATCCAATCATTAATGGGATAATGTTCAAACTCATAACTTTTTATTTAGGCTGCAAAGTTAGTAATTATAGTTTAATAATAGCGTTGTTATGTCAACTTTAAGACTTAATCATGGGACTATTTGAGTATTTTAACTAATTTTGTTTCAATGGCAAAAAAGAAAAAATCAGAAAAAAAATTCACTAAAAAGTTACTACATAAGTATCGTTTAGTCATACTTAATGAAGATACTTTTGAAGAGCGCTTTGCTATTAAATTAACACGACTCAACGTCTTTATCTTAACGTCGGTTTCCGCGATTTCATTGGTGTTTTTTACAGTTTTATTGATTGCATTTACACCATTAAGAGAATACATTCCGGGGTATTCTTCAGCAAAATTAAAAAAGAAAGCAACCATTTTGAACTACAAAACTGATTCACTAGTTCAAGAATTGGAATTGAATAAACGTTACTATGCCTCTATAAGAAAAGTACTAACAGGAGATGTAGCCACATTAGATTTTAATAGAGACTCTGTTATTGAAGCTGCTAAAAATGATTTAGATATTTTACAGGTGCCAACAAGTAGAGAAGATTCGCTTTTAAGAGAAAAAGTCGCAAAAGAAGATAAATACAATTTGTTTGAAGTTGCAGGAGACCATTCAAGTTACATTTTATTTCCTCCTGTAAATGGAACCATTTCCGAAGGGTATAATTTAGAAGAAAAACATTATGCAGTAGATGTTGTTGTACCTGTTCATACTCCTGTTAAAGCAACAGCAGATGGTACGGTTATTTTTGCTGAATGGACTGTAGAAACAGGCTATGTGGTCATCATAGAACACAATAGAGAGTTGATTTCTGTTTATAAACACAATTCAGATATCACAAAATCGCAAGGAGATGTTGTAAAGTCAGGTGAAGTTATAGCGATGTCTGGTGATGCAGGAGAGCTTACTACAGGGCCTCATCTTCATTTTGAATTGTGGAGTAAAGGTTATGCTGTAGATCCAACTAATTTTATCAATTTTGAATAATGCCTTCATTTAAAGCTGCACTTTCTAAACCGTTTGCTAAATATGTAGCAAAACGTATTCAAAAATGGTCTTCTAGACCTATTGAAACACAACAAAAAGTTTTTGAAAATTTAATTTCTGAAGCTAAGCACACTGCTTTTGGTAGGGATCATAATTTTGAAGCTATAGCGACGTATGAAGAATTTCAAAATAACGTTCCTGTAAGAGATTATGAAGACCTAAAACCTTATGTAGAGCGTGTCGTAGCAGGTGAGGAGGATATACTCTGGAAAGGCAAACCAGTGTATTTTGCAAAAACCTCTGGTACTACTTCTGGTGCAAAATATATTCCGATTACAAAGGAAAGTATGCCAACGCATGTTGAAGCGGCTAGAAACGCCATATTAATGTATATCTATGAAACAGGAAATTCAAAATTTGTAGATGGTAAAATGATTTTTCTTCAAGGTAGTCCTATTTTAGAAGAAAAGAATGGTATAAAGCTCGGAAGACTTTCAGGAATTGTTGCGCATTATGTGCCTAAATATCTTCAAAAAAATAGATTACCAAGTTTAGAAACCAATTGTATTGATGATTGGGAAACTAAGGTTGAAGCCATTGTAGATGAAACGATAAATGAAGACATGAGTATCATTTCTGGTATTCCTTCTTGGGTGCAGATGTACTTTGAAAAATTGATTGAAAAGTCGGGCCAAAGTGTTGGTGATCTCTTTAAAAACTTCAATCTATTTATTTTTGGAGGGGTTAACTATGAACCATACAGAGCTAAATTTGAAAATCTAATAGGACGGAAAGTCGACAGTATAGAGCTATATCCTGCTAGTGAAGGCTTTTTTGCATTTCAAGATCAACAGAATGAACGTGGTATGTTGCTTCAATTAAATTCAGGGATATTTTATGAGTTTATAGAAGCTGAGCACTTTTTTGAGGATCAACCAAAACGACTCACCATTGCAGATGTAAAGTTAAGCGTAAATTATGTAATGATTATTTCTACAACAGCAGGGCTTTGGGCATACAATATTGGAGACACTGTAGAGTTTACATCATTAAAACCCTATAGAGTGATTGTAAGTGGACGTATAAAACATTTTATTTCAGCTTTTGGAGAGCATGTTATTGGCAAAGAAGTGGAGCAAGCTTTAAAGGAAGCTACGGCTAACACAATGATATCGGTGAATGAATTTACGGTTGCGCCTCAAATAAGTCCAATGGAAGGCTTACCGTATCATGAATGGTTCATAGAGTTTGAAAATCAGCCAGAAAATGACGCCGAATTAATTGAAGCTTTGGAGCAATCCTTACAGCAACAAAATAGTTATTATTTTGACTTGATTCAGGGGAAGGTTCTTAGGCCATTAAAAATTTCGAAAATTAAAAAAGATGGATTTCAAACCTATATGAAATCTATAGGGAAATTAGGAGGCCAAAATAAAATACCAAGACTTGCTAATGATAGAAAAATAGCAGACCGTTTACATCAACTTAAATTAATCAAATAAGCCTATATTTGTAGGTTAAATTAAGATATGATTACAAATAAAAAGAAACAAGGAAGAACTAGAGCTCAAGAGAGTTCTAGCGCTATAGAACGCATGTATATAACTATGCGTCACTTATTTAATCGTGGGTTTTATAAGCCTATGGGAGTTTCTGGTGAAACATTACGCGAAGCATTATTGCTTTTACGTCCAGAAATTTATGGTTCTATAGGAGAAGAAAAAGCAGAATTAGAAGGTTTACTATATGTGGTAGATCGTTTACCACAAGGTATAGAAGAATGTACTTTTATTAACCTAACAAGTGATGAAGGTTATGGAAATTCGCATTTTAAAGCTATAATTCCACCAAAACGAAGACGTAATTGCTACCGTATTGATGACGAGCAAATGAATATTGAAATCACAAGAGGTCGTTCAGAGATTTACGATATATTAACGCACCTTACGTTTCTGTTTGTGGAGTCTCATAAAATTAGTAAACGCGTTATTATAGATGAAGATGGTTCAACGGTTAGGGATTGGCAAAAATTAGAAAATGCGGTACTTTCAACAAAAAAACTTACGCAAAAAGAACGCGAAATAGCCATTACGCACACGGCTAATATTTTAGGAAGAACGTTTAACGAACTCACTGAAGCGTATCCAAAATTTGCAACCGAAAGTCAACCAGAACGTTTACTTCATATTGTGTATTGGTTGGGTAAATTAGCAATTGAAGAAACTATTAATAATTCTAAACGTACTATTACTTTTAGTCCAGTTTTAAGAGAGCGTTTAGGACATCATATTCATGGAGAAATATGGGCAGACACCATCAAGGCGGCTTTGCATAAAAACGGCTTATTAGAACGGCCAATTCATGTTATTAGTGCCAATATGCATAGCGTTATGAATTCTTTATTTGCTAAAGGAGCACTAAAAGGTGCAGATGCTAAAAAAGATATTTTTCAAACCTATGAGGCCTTAAGTAATTCTAAAAATTCTGATCTACGCAATAAAGTTGAAAAACTAGCGTTGCAAAATGGAATGATTCAAATCAATGATACATCTGGAACGAATATAGACATTCAGATTTTTGATACGGCTAAAATTGATTTTTCTAAAACTGAATTTAAATATCTCGAAGAAGCTAAAGAAAATAAGGCAGTTATTTTTGTAATGGATTATGCTTTTGGAGAACAAGCCTATGAAACTTTAGATGAGTTTTTAAAACCGATACATGTCGATGGAAAAGATATTCATTTAGACGTGAAATCGATATCAATAATGGGTAAAGCAGGAATCTTAGAAGGAGGTAAAGGCGATGTTATGATTCCAACGGCTCATATTTTTGAAGGTACTGCCGATAATTATCCATTTAAAAATGAATTAACAAAGGGTGATTTAGCAGACTGTGGTGTATCTGTTTTTGAAGGGACTATGGTGACTGTTTTAGGAACTTCGCTTCAAAATAAAGAGATTTTAAAATTCTTTAAGAAGTCAACATGGAATGTTATCGGTTTGGAGATGGAAGGAGCACATTATCAAAAGGCCATTCAAGCAGCATCTAGAGTTAGAGGTAGTATAAACGAAGATGTCAAAGTAAGGTATGCGTATTATGCTAGTGATAATCCATTAGAAACAGGAGGTACATTAGCTTCTGGAGGTTTAGGAACTTCTGGTGTGAAACCAACATACGTAATAACAAAAAAAATACTAGAACAAATATTTAATTCATAAACAATGAGTGAAAAATTACCACAGCAACCCAATAACGAAGAGGTTGATTTAGGACAATTATTTAATGCCATAGGTGGATTATTTGAAAAGCTTTTTGCTTTTATAGGTAGAATATTGACCGGGATTTTTTCTGCTATTATACACGTTATAAAACCATTAATAGTTTATTTTAAACTGGTTGTAGGAATCTTAACAATTGCTGTGATTTTAGGTGTTATTCTTGAAAAATCTGAAGATCCTATCTATTCATCTAAAATGGTGGTAGAGGCACATTTTGATTCTAAATATCAATTAGTTAATAGCATTGACTATTTTAATGCTTTGATTAAGTCTGATAATTTTAAGGAGTTGGAGACTATCTTTGAAATAGACAGCGTAACGGCAAATGAGTTAAAGGGATTTGAATTAGCAAGAGGTCCTGAAACTCAAAATGATTTGTTTAGAGAGTATAATGAATATATTCAATCTATAGATACGTCTTTAGTAAATCAAGTCAACTATAATGAATATGTAAATAACAGAACTCTGTTATCTGGAAGTATGTATACCATTATAGCAAAATCTAAAAAACAAGATATTTTTTTAAAACTCACCGAAGGATTTAAAAAAACGTTTGAAAATGATTTTACAAAAAAGCAAAAGCGAGTTAGGGATACTTTAGCATATATTGAGCGTAAATCCTTAACTACTGAGCTATCGCGTTTAGATAGTATTCAAAATATATATTTAGAAGTTTTAAAGAACGAATCTAACAATAGAGATGTATCCTTTGGATTAAATACAGGAATTCCATTACAAGAAGTAAAATCGGTAACTAATGAGTACGATCTCTTTATAAAAGAACAAGAAATTAGGAGAAATTTAAATTATTTAAATAAAACTATTGCTGAAGATGATACCATTTTTGATATTATATCTCCTTTTGACAAATTAGGTTATGAAGATAAAACGCTAACAGAGCGCTATTTTTTCATATTTCCAATTTTTATTTTGATCTTATTCGTTTTATGGTTTTTGGTAATTAAAGCATTTAATTTTATAAAAAATTATGAGTAAACCTAAATCTATACTTATTACAGGTGGCGCAGGTTTTATAGGTTCAAATTTTATAGTCTATTTTTTAGAAAAATATAAGAATATTAAAGTTGTTAATTTAGACAAGCTCACATATGCAGGTGAGCTTTCTAATTTAAATGAACTTGAAAACAATGATAATTATACCTTTGTTAAAGGAGATATTTGTGATACAGAACTGATAAATGAACTTTTTAAGACTTATAACTTTTCTGGTGTTATTCATTTTGCTGCAGAATCTCATGTAGATAATTCTATTAAAAACCCAGATGCTTTTATAAAAACAAACGTTAATGGTACATTTAATTTAATAGATGTTGCTAAAAAACATTGGATGGAAGCTCCATTTAAATATAAAGACGGTTGCAAGAATAATCGATTTCACCATATATCTACCGATGAGGTTTATGGAACGTTAGGAGAAACAGGTTTATTTACAGAGGACACTCCTTATGCTCCTAATAGCCCATATAGCGCATCAAAAGCATCATCAGATTTTATTGTTAGGAGTTATTTTCATACCTACGGAATGAATGTCGTTACAACAAATTGTAGTAATAATTATGGTCCAAAACAGCATGATGAAAAGCTGATTCCAACTATAATTAGAAAGGCGTTGTCTAAAGAGCCAATTCCAATCTACGGAGATGGGAAGAATATTAGAGACTGGTTATATGTAGAAGATCATTGTAAGGGTATTGATTTAGCATTTCAGAATGGATTAGCTGGTGAGACCTATAATGTAGGTGGTAAGAATGAACGTGATAATTTGTATATCGTTCATAAGATTTGCGAAATATTAGATGGTATTAAGCCTAGAGATTGTAAGGGGTCTTATGCGGATTTAATAGCTTTTGTAAAAGACAGACCTGGACATGATTTTAGATACGCGATTGATGCTTCAAAATTAGAAAATGAACTGGGATGGAAGGCAAGTGAGAATTTTGAATCAGGCATATTGAAAACTATAAATTGGTACCTAAATAAATACAATAGTTAATATGAAAGGAATTATTCTTGCAGGTGGATCAGGTACAAGATTACACCCATTAACTTTAGCGGTCAGTAAGCAATTAATGCCTATTTATGATAAACCCATGATTTATTATCCGTTGTCTACTTTAATGTGGGCTGGTATCAAGGATATACTAATTATTTCTACACCTCAAGATTTGCCCTTATTTAAAAAATTGCTAGGAGATGGTAAACGCTTTGGTTGCAATTTTGAATATGCTGTGCAGGAAGAACCAAATGGTTTAGCGCAAGCTTTTATTATAGGAGAGGAATTTATAGGAAACGATAAGGTGGCTCTAATTTTGGGCGATAATATTTTTTATGGAACAGGTTTAGCGGAATTGTTGCAACAAAATAACGATCCTGATGGAGGCATCGTATATGCTTATCATGTGCACGATCCAGAACGCTATGGTGTTGTAGAGTTCGATGAGCATGATAATGCGGTTTCAATTGAAGAAAAACCAGAACATCCTAAGTCTAATTATGCCGTTCCTGGTATTTATTTCTATGATAATTCAGTAGTGGATATCGCTAAAAATATCAAACCAAGTAAACGTGGAGAGTTGGAAATAACAGACGTCAACAAGACATATCTACACCAAGGGAAATTAAAAGTAAGTGTACTTGATAAAGGTACAGCGTGGCTAGATACAGGTACTTTTAAATCTTTAATGCAAGCCTCCCAATTTGTACAGGTTATAGAAGAGCGTCAAGGCTTAAAAATAGGTGCTATTGAAGAAGCAGCATATAGAATGGGATATATTGATAAAAAACAATTTATAAAAGTGGTTAAGCCGTTAACTAAGAGTGGTTATGGTAAGCATTTATTAAGTTTAGTATCCGAATAATATGACTGCAAAAGAAACCAAGCTAAGTGGGTGCTTTATTATAGAGCCTCAAGTTTTTGAAGACAAACGTGGTTATTTTGTTGAGAGCTTTAACCAAAAGACGTTTAATAAAGCTTTGGGTTTAAATATTGAATTTGTTCAAGATAACGAATCGCAATCCTCTAGAGGAGTCTTAAGAGGCTTACATTATCAATTAGGTGCATATGCTCAGGCAAAATTAGTAAGAGTAATTAAAGGTAAGGTTTTAGATATTGTTGTGGACTTAAGACCGAATTCTGTGACTTTTGGTGAGCACTTTTCTGTTGAACTTTCAGAACAAAATAAAACACAACTTTTTGTCCCTAGGGGATTTGCACATGGATTTATAGTTTTAAAAGATGAAACAATCTTTAGTTATAAATGTGATAATTATTACCATAAAGCATCTGAAGCCGGCATCATTTACAACGACGAAGATTTAAATATCGATTGGCAATTGCCTAGTGCTGATTTTATTCTTTCAGATAAAGATATTATACTTCCTAAATTAAAAGAGGCTAAACTATGATACAAGTACTTGTGACTGCTAAAGACGGTCAATTAGCACAATGCATTCAAAGTTTAACTACACAATATCACAATTTTCAATTTGTTTTTAAATCGTCATCGGATTTAGATATAACCAACAAAACTAATATCGAAGAGGTATTGGGAGCACAGTCGTTTGATTATTGTATTAATTGTGCAGCTTATACCGCTGTGGATAAGGCTGAAGAAGAAATCGAATTAGCTGATAGAGTAAATCATCTAGGAGCAAAGCTATTAGCGGAATCTTGCCATAGCTTTAATGTCACACTAATTCATATTTCAACAGATTTTGTATTTGATGGTAAATCTTCAAAAGCCTACTTAGAAAGTGATAACACGAATCCTTTAGGCGTTTATGGTATCACTAAATTAAAAGGCGAGCAGGCTATCTCTAAAGCTCTAGAACGTCATTTTATAATTAGAACGTCTTGGTTATACTCGGAATTCGGAAATAATTTTCTAAAAACGATGTTAAGATTAGCCAATCAGCGTGATGACATTGGTGTTGTAGGTGATCAAATTGGAAGTCCAACTTATGCCAGAGATTTAGCAGATGTGATTCTAAAGCTTATGGAATCTAAAACCACAAATTATGGTGTTTATCATTACTCTAATGAGGGAGAGGTCAGTTGGTATGATTTTGCAAAAGAAATTTTTGAAGTATGTAATAGTTCAATCAAGCTGAATAAAATTGAAACTAAGGATTATCCTACACCAGCAGTACGACCAAAGTATAGTATAATGAATACTCAAAAAATAAGTCAACTTTTAGATCTTAAAATTCCGAATTGGAAGTTGAGTTTAGCGCAAGCCATTACTAATCTTTAGAAGGTAAGATCGTCTTCATCACATATTATTTAGGATATTTAATCACGAATTAAAGCTATTCATTATTTTATAATTATTAAGATTAGTATTATTGTATTCTAATTATAAAATAGGGTGATAAATACAGTCTTATTACTTTAATATAAGTAGGTTAGTATGTATAATTTTAATTAAGAAATCTCATTTTTACATATGTTATTTAATTCGCTCGATTTTGCTATATTTTTTCCTATAGTTTTTGTGCTTTATTGGCTTGTAGCCAAAAACCTTACTTTAAGAAATATTCTAATTTTAGTTGCTAGTTATACCTTTTATGGTTGGTGGGATTGGCGTTTTTTGTTTTTAATTGCAGTGAGTACATTAGTGGATTTTTATGTGGGTAAACAAATGCATAAAACAGAAGACAAGCGCAAGCGAAAACAACTACTTTTTGTAAGCCTATTTGTTAATTTAGGGTTCTTAATTTATTTTAAATACACTAACTTTTTTATAGAATCATTTGTAGATTCGTTTCGATTATTTGGTAAAGCGCTTGAGGTATCTACATTAAATATAATACTTCCTGTTGGGATTAGTTTTTATACATTTCAGACCTTAAGTTACACTATTGACATCTATAGAAAACAGCTAAAGCCAACGAATGATATTATAGCATTTAGTGCTTTTGTTGCTTTTTTTCCGCAGCTTGTTGCTGGTCCTATTGAAAGAGCGTCTCATTTATTACCTCAATTTTATAAAACCTACACTTTTAATTATAAGCTTGTAAAGTCTGGCCTATTATTAATGGCTTTTGGCTTGTTTAAGAAAATGGTCATTGCAGATCGGGCAGCACTTTACGTTAATCAGGTTTATAATAATGTGGATGATTATGGAGGTGTTGGTTACATGTATGCCACCATACTCTTCGCATTTCAAATTTATTGTGATTTTTCTGGTTACTCAGATATTGCCATTGGTTTAGGACGCACTATGGGATTTGATTTAATGAAGAATTTTAATAGTCCTTATATTTCAAAATCCTTGACGGAGTTCTGGAGACGCTGGCACATTTCGTTGTCTACTTGGTTCAGAGATTATCTATATATTCCTTTGGGAGGAAATAAAAAAGGTAAATTTAGAACTTACGCTAATATTTTTATTGTATTTGTGGTGAGTGGTTTTTGGCATGGAGCTGCCATGACTTTTATTATTTGGGGAGCTATTCATGGCGTGATTTTGATGATTGAAAAAGGCACTTTTACTTTTAGAAAAAGAGTATTTAAGAAATTAGGTTTAGATAAAGTGAATCTTTCTAATCACCTTTTCTTTGGATTCATCATATTTAGTATCGTCTGTTTCGCATGGGTCTTTTTTAGGGCGAACTCACTAAGTGATTCTTTTCAAATAGTTTCGGGATTTTTTTATAATTTCAATTTAAGCAATATATTTAAAAAGGATACCTATTTAATAGGTTTTAAACCTAATGAGTTTAAGATAATTAGTATTGCTATTTTATTGCTGTTTCTGTTTGAATATTTGCATAGAAAACATAATATTATAAAGTATTTAAATAACCAAGCAACAGTATTTAGATGGTTGTTTTATTTAAGTATTGTATTATCCATAGTTGTATTTGGTATTTATGGAGACAGAAATATTCAAGAGTTTATTTATTTTCAATTTTAAATATGAGGGCTTTACTAAGCAAATCTTTAGTTTTTGGAGCGATTTTAGTCTTTATACTTTTAAAGATTGAGCCTTATTTTGTGGATAATTCTAGCTGGGATGTTAGTTCCTTTAATTCATTTTATGAAGAAGACAAGAACTCATCAGATATTGTTTTTATTGGTAGTTCACATTTAAACAAAGGGATAGATACTTATATTTTAGATGCCAATTGTAACACTAACTCTATAAAAATTAGTGGTGCAGGAATGAATATTGCGCAAACCTACTTTAATTTAAAAGAAGTTCTTACACGTCAATCACCAAAAATTGTATCTATAGAAACTTTTGGATTAATTGTGCCTAATAACAAGTACAATAACAGCATAGATGAAAATGGAAACATGGTATTAAAATCTTATAATACAGAATATTATAAGAGATTTGGCATGGCTAAATTAGAAGAAATAAGCAGTATTTATCCTGAGGATAAAGTATTCCATATGTTTAATTTTTTTAGGTTTCATGATGTATGGACCGATGTAGAAACGTTATCAAAATCTATTGATGCTAAGTTGTCTTTTAATCCGAAGAAAATAAATCAAGACATTAATAAATATACAAGTTATTTTTCTGATGTTCAGATGAAAGCTTATCAAAACAAGGAATTTGATACTAAAGGTTTTTTCATATCTGATGATGAAAAGCTGTTTTTAGAGAAAATCATTCAATTGTCTAAAGAACACAATTTTGAATTGTTATTTTTTACGGTCCCAGTATTAGATGTCTATTATAAGAAAACGGCAATAGGTTTTAAAAGAGTTGAAAATGAATTAAGAGAAATTTTTAAATCACATAAAAACATTACGTATTACGATATAAATTCTGAAGTTGGTGGCTATGATAAAACACGTTTTTTGCCGGGTAATGTTAATAATAATCAACACCTTAATTACAAAGGGATAATTAACACGACTCATTTGTTATCGAAATTTATAAAGAAAAATTATAAGTTTGATTCTCATTTAAAAAAGCCGGTTAGGTCTATTGAAGATATTTTATACAGTCATAGAAAGATAGAAAAAGACACATCATTCTTAAGTTATATTTCAACTGTAAATGGAGTCAAATTTAATGTTGATGGCAAGGTGAAAACTACAATTGCTATTCCTAAAAATCAAAAATACATAACGATTAAGGGGTGGATGTTTAAAGACGAATTACCTTCAAGAGAAACAACTAGAAAAATTGCTCTAAAGAAGAATAACAGTTTTATTTTTATCTCTAAAGGAGATTTAAGTAAACGGTCTGTAAAAAATATAGCCAATAAATACGGAGAAGATTATTTAGAATCTGGATATCAGTTTAAAATAGATAAAAATGCCCTAGAAAAAGGGAAGTATAAAATTTATAATATTATAGAATCTGATAAAGGTGACATCTTAGTTAAAGATATGTGGAAATGGATAACTATAGAATAATCTTTAATTAAAAAATGATTAAAAAAATGAGAGCTATATTATCAATAATTAGTTGTGGTTTGTAAAGAGTCTATATAAACAAGAGTTTATTTTAAGTTTTGAGGTATGAGGGGTTTTTTTATTAAAAGTATTCTATTTTTAGGTGTAATCTTGTTTGTTATTTATAACATTGATCAATACTTCGTTGAGGATAGTGTAGATTTTAGAAAATACTTCTTTTTTTATAAAAAGCCGTCTAACTCTTTAGATGCAATTATAATCGGTAATTCTCACGCGCATTGCGGGTTAAATTCTAATATTATTTCTGCTAAGTGTAATTTAAATACGTACAACCTAAGTATGGCCGGTACTAATTTAAATGAAATGTACAGTTCTTTAAAAGAGGCTTTAAAGACACAAACTCCAAAACTTGTAATTGTTGAAAATTTTGCTTTTCTAGCTCCTGGTCAACCTCAAAATATCACAGACAAAAAGGGAAATTTAAATATTAATAATCCAAATTATGTTTATGCTAAAAAACTAAGTTTCGATAAAATTATCGAAGCCGATAGCGTTTTTAAAGATAACAACGTTGTATTAAACTCATTTAATATTTTTAAATATCATGAGGTTTGGTCAGATACCGAAAAACTTTCAAGTGTATTAAGTAAATATCTTTCAGATGAATATCAAACACAGTTTTATGATAATGCATTGGGAACTAGAATTATTAGCGAAAATCGAATAAAAAAGTTTCAAGAAACAGTTTTTGATGACCCAATTAGTATTTCAAAAGATCAAAAGAAGATTCTAAATGATCTAATTGCCTTATCAAAAAAGAATAATTTTCAGTTGGTATTCACTACGGTTCCATTTTTAGATATCTATTATGAAAAAACTAAATCATCTTATGATGTTGCATATAATCAATTAAAAAATATAATTTCTAAACACAAAAATGTAAGTTTATTTGATATAAATGAATCTAAAACATTTGGATCAAGTTTTATATTAGATGAAAAAACGAATACACTCCAGAACCAGCATTTAAACTATAAAGGGCAAATTCTTGCGAGCAATTTACTCGCAAATTACATTAATAAACATATAGACATAAAGGGTTCTGATTATAATTGGAAATATAGCCCCGAGGGTGTAGCTTATAATTTAAAAGGAGGCATTAAAGATTCAATTTTTCTAGGTTCCGTTAATAAGGTCAATTCGACGTTATATCACAGACAGAATAAAGCACCGCTAAAGGAGATAAAAGTGTCTACAAAAAGTAAATATGTAACATTAGAAGGCTGGATGAAAAGAAAAGGTCTAAAAAATTCAGATGCGAAAAAAATTATTGCTTTTAGAGGAAATAATAATTTTATTTATATTACTGTTAACAATGAAGTCAAGGAAAGATCTGCTCCATGGGTAGAGGAAAGATACGGACCTGAATTTATTAATAGTGGCTATAAATTAAAATTTCAGAAGGCGTTGTTAGAAAAAGGGAGTTATACTGTTTATCATATTTTACAAAACAAGCAGGGCGAATGTTTTATAACCAATACATACAAAAAAATAATAATTGAATGAATAAGGATTGCTTTCCAAAATACCTAAGCGTTGATAGGTTTCCCTAACCCAAATAAAAGATTACTTTTGCTTCCTTCAAGATATTAGTACAGTAAACAACTAAAATTGCGCTCCAACGTTATATCTAAAAATAATCCTAAATAATTTTTATAGACATTAATAGTTGCTTCTGCATAGAGAAAAAAATAATTCTTTCTGAATATGAACATTAACGCAATAGTCGCAAAATTTTTTAAATCTGACCTTATGGGTAGGAGTTTGAAGGTGCTGGCTATTAAAGTTACAGGAGTACTTTTACTTTTTCTACTTTCTCTCTTTTTAACAAATTACTATTCTCCTAAAACTGTTGGGCAGTACGATTTTGTACGTTCCATATTAATGATTATTGGAGGGCTTTCTATATTAGGGACTAATCAATCTATAATTTATTATTCGGGTCATTTTAAATCTCAAAACACCTTAGGATCGCTTAAAAACGTTTATTTCAAAATGCTAGCAATTATTGTTTTGGCATCTTGTGTTATGTTATTTTTAAAACTTATAATACCCGATAAGATTATAAATAATCTATTTAGTAAAGATGAAGCGTCTTATCTTATAGATAAGGTGGTGTATTCAATCGCTTTGTATGCTATTACCTTTTTAAATATAGATATGTTAAGGGCTATGGGTAAAACTATTTTATCAGAGTTATTTAGAAATATTTTTAGATATACTCCCTTTTTTATCTTGGCTATATATTTAGCTTACACCTCAAGCGAGGTGTATCTAATTGATGCCTATTTATTAAGTTTTTCATGTTTGGCTATAACGTCATTTATAATTATATATTTAAATATTAAAAAAACAGAATTTCAGACCCAAACTTCTGTATTAACCTATAAGCACATTTTTCTAAAGTCTTACCCAATGGCAATAAGTGCACTGTCGTATTTTTTAATGCAAAGTGTAGATATTTTACTCTTGGCGAAGTATAGTACTTTTGAAGAAGTTGCATATTATGCTGTTGCTGTTAAGCTAGCAACAATAACATCTCTTGCGCTTTTGTCGGTAAATATTATCATAGCACCAAAAATTGCAGAAATGTATTCTAATAAGGATTACAATGCATTAAAAACGTTGCTCAAAAATAGTAATAGACTTATTTTAGCTTTGAGTTTTCCTGCTATTGCATTTATAGCTATTTTATCAGAATGGATTCTTGGTTTATTTGGAAATAAATATGTTTTAGCCCAAATACCACTTTTAATCATTTTATTTGGACAGTTGTTTAACTCGTTATGTGGCCCTGTAGGAATCTATATGAACATGACAGGAAAACAGAATAAGTTACAAAGAATGCTTATTTTTGGCTTAATAATTAACGTTGTATTAAATATCATTTTTATTCCTAAATATGGTATGATCGGAGCAGCATCATCAACTGCATTTAGTATGATTTTGTGGAAATCTATGGCTGCGATTATAAGTTATAAGAATGATAAAGTGAAGACGTTTATATCTTAAAATTAAAACAACGAATGAGCCTACCTAATTTTATTGTTTCTGGTTTTCCTAAATGCGGATCTACAGCGCTACATTATTATTTAAATGAGCATCCTGAAATTTATATGCCAAAGCAGAAAGAATTGCATTTCTTTACCAATCATATTTTAGGTAAACAGAATCAAGGTCCTGGTGATAAAGAAATAAAAAAAACACAAATTAAGTCGCTTAAAGCTTATAAAACCTGTTATCAGAATGTTACAAATGAAGTCGCAATCGGAGACGCTTCGCCATCATATATAAATTATCCTTCTGAATTTGAAAAAATTAAAAAAGAGTTAGATAATCCTAAGATAATTATCTTGTTACGAGATCCCATCAAAAGAGCATATTCTAATTATTTGCATTTAGTGAGGGCACATAGAGAAACACTAAGTTTTTATGATGGCTTAATGGAAGAAAACAAACGTAAAGAATTAAGTTATTCAGATTTTTGGTACTACACCTTCAATTCGTTGTATTTTGATAAAATAAAAGCTGCTCAGGCTGTTTTTGATGATGTATTAATTATTACTCAAGAAGAGTTATCTAGTAACACCGAGTCTACAATACGTAATGTCTTTCAATTTTTAGGAGTCGATAGTAATTTTGAGCCTTCTAATTTAGACAAGAGATATAATCCGGGCGGTTCATATGAGAGTAATTTTATTACTAAGATGATCTTTAAAGAGAACAAACTTAAAACCGCAATTAAAAAGAATACACCAGTTCCAAAATGGGCTAAGCATTTAAAACAAAACATAATTAAAAAATTTAAGGTAGATACACCTGAAATTGATAATAAAACAGAGGAATACTTAATTGAAGTTTTTAAAGCAGACGTTAATAATTTAAAAACATTAAACGTAGATGTTTCAAAATGGAACTTTAAATATTTTCAATAACTTATAATGAAGCCAGTTACTAATTTAAGAAAAATAGCGCTATGGCTGTTTCTATTAGGCCTATTCTTTATACCATTTAATTCATTTGAAGGTTTTGGGATTTTAGGAGAATATGATAGAGACTCTTGCGTACTGTTTTTTTTATTGTCTTCTTTGTTTGTCTTCTTCACTGGTAAAATTAAAATACCGTATAAAAATTTAATTTTTCAACTATTAATTGTAATGATTGCTTGGTTTGTTATTTCCGTAGCATTTAATGGTTATGATTTAACTCAGTATTATTTTAAACACACCTCTGGGATTTCTCGCTTTGTTAGGCAGTTAATCGCTTTACTTATTTCAACTATTGTCCTTTTCATTACATTCTATAATATAATTGAAAATGCTGATTTAAAAGAAATTTTTTTTAAGGTTAGAAAGGTGTTTTCCTATTCTTTATTTATTGTTGTCGTTTATGGTAGTATTGAGTTTTTAATTGTGAAGTTGAAAATGGATGGCCTGCGGCCCACATTACATCTTTTTGATTATTTTCCTTTTACATCTGTAAATATTGATAAATGGACCAATCGTATTTCCTCCGTTACATTTGAGCCTCCAGCTTTAGCAACATATTTACTCAGTATTGCAGGTTGGATGTTTAGTTATATTCTTACAGGAAAAACATTTAAGCGTTTCATACCAGGCTTACTTGTTATTGTTTTTTCGTTTTTGTCAGAATCTAGAGCGGTATTTTTTATCATTATTGTACAGGCCTTTGTATTTGTTTTATATTTAATTAAAGACAGAAAATATAATAAACTCTTTGTCAAAATAGTACTAATATCAGTGTTTGCCGGCTCGGCAGTGCTGATCTTTTTTATGAGAACAACTGTAGATTATGTTTATAATGAATTCACTTCTTTTAAAATTGATGATGGTGTCCACTCTACATCAAATAAAACGCGGTTTGGTATTCAAATCGCTATGTTTGACGTTTTTTTAGAAAACCCAGTTGTAGGAGCAGGTTATGGGCTTCAGGCTTTTGAATCTAAAGATAAATACCCAGAATGGGCTACCGTAGACAATTGGGAGTTCAGGCTAAAACATTTAAACGAAGATCATGCTCCATTTCCTCCTGGTTTTAATTTGTATCTTAGAATATTGGCGGAAACAGGAATTATAGGGTTTATCATTTTAATTTTATTTCTAATTAGTATTTTGCTTTGGTGTTATAATAAAACATTTAAAAAGCAAAACGAGCACACTATTATCGCGCTTGTTATAACAATCTCTATGGTAGGTTTTGTTTTTAATTGGTTAAAAACAGATACATTTAGAGTTTATGCCTTCTGGTTATGCTTGGCATTTATAATGGTAATGATTAAATCAAACAAAAAGTTAATTAATGAATCAAAGTAGACTAATCCTCGTAATGGCGCATTACAATAACCCTAAAGGGTTAGAAGAGTCACTGGCATCAATAAATGAGCAAATAGATATAGATATTCTAGTTGTTGATGATGGAAGTGACTATAAGCCTAATGAAGACGCGTTATGCCAAATCTATAACTCTGGAAAAATTTACTTTGAGTACTTAAAAGAAAATAAAGGTGTCGGTGTTGCGGCCAATCTTGGATTAGACGTGGCGTTGAAAAAGAACTATGAGTTTATTGGTCGTTTTGATTGTGGAGATATCTTTATGAAAGATAAATGCTTTAAACAAATTAATTATTTAGATCAAAATAAGGAGGTAAAACTACTAGGCACTTGGGCAAATGTCATTGATGAACATGGAACATTTTTACACGAACTAAAGCATCCTACAGATTACGAAACGCTAAAGAAAAAAATGTATTTGAACAGTATGTTTTTAAACCCTTCAGTGATATTCTATTCTGAAATTTTAGAAAAAGTTGGTAATTATCCCTTTGAGTATCGAAGAGCCTCACAAGATTATGCGTTTTTTTTCAAAGCGCTAAAGCATTATAAGGTTGAAAACTATCCGGAGATATTAATGTATTATGTCTCTGACCCTAATTCTATTTCAACACAAAAAAGAAGGCTTCAAGTGTTAAATAGAATTCGTATCATTTTAGATAATTTTTATTTCGGTTTTTATCCAATTTATGGATTGTTTAGAAATATTCCGTTACTATTTGTATCAAGAAAACTGACAACCAAATTGAAGAAAAAATTCAAATTGAATTGAGATTACTACACAACATATATCACTATCTGTTTTATGCATTGGTATTTGTCATTCCGTTTGAAGATGATATTAGGGCGGTTCCAAATATTCTTATCGGAGTATTATTTGCCTTACTTCCCTTTGTAGATAAGCGGTTTATTAAAAGACTCCTAGCACACAAAATATATATTACAGCGATTGTAATTATACTTTTTATAGCGTTATCATCACTAATTATTGGTACAGTTTCGGAGGATCTGTACGTTATAAAAAAATTACTTATTACAGGCGCAGTATTAGTATTATCCCTTCCTGTAAAAGTGAACTTTAAGCTACTGTTAGTTTTTATACTATCGGTAACTTTAGGTAATTTTATTTCTATATTTAATCTCGTCAACTACACTTTAAGAGTGGAATCATTTGAAATTGCATCAGGGCAACATATCAATGATTTATTATTTATAGAACGTCTTTATTTTGGGTTCTTAAACTCCTTAAGCGTTGCTTTTTCTCTAAAAATATGGTCTAAAATACCTAAGAAATATAGGCTGTTTCTTACGGTTAATATGTTATTAAGTGCCTGCCTTTTGTTTTTAGTGGTGTCTAGAATGGCAATCATAACGGTTTTATTATTATTTATGATAAAAATTTTTTATGAAACAAGTTTAAGAAAATCACTGATAACAGTTACATTAATATGTGGTACGGTTGCGGCGTTTTTTTTATTCAACGATAATTTAGCGAAACGTTTTATGTATGTGGATAAGACAAATGATTTCTTCTATAAAATAAGAGAGTGGGAGCCAAGATATGTTATTTGGAATTGTGCGTTCTCGCAGGTAACTAGCCCCGAACACAAATTACTTATAGGTGATGGTTTTAATAAAACACAAGAAAATCTCAATAACTGCTATAGCCATTCAATGTCTAAAAAAGAACGTGTAGCCTATTTTTTAGACACACGATTTAATACTCATAATCAGTATTTAGATTTATTATTAAGTAAAGGAGTTATTGGTTTAGCCGTTTTTTTGTTTTTAATTTACAGTCTTGTAAGACTTAATAATAAGGATGTTAATCAACTAAATATTCTTCTAGTATTGGTTTTATTTGCTTTAATTGAAAATTTATTTCACAGACAAATAGGAGTATATTTGTTCGCGTTAATTTTAATTGTGTTAAGCCCAAATACATCAGAAGATAATTTATTAGATGAGTAAAAAAAAAATTGTACATATTCTTCATTCGGTAGGTGGTGTAGATACTTCTTTAAGAGTTTTAATAAAAGCTATCGACTCTTCAAAATTTGAGAATATTGTTATACATGGTACAAAAGATAATTCAAATTTTTTAGACGATACTAACAACTACGTAAAGGAGTACAAAATACCTATTGAGCGCGATATAAATGTTTTAAAAGATTTTAAATCTATTATTAAGGCTTATAAAATAATTAAAAAAGAAAAACCAGATCTCATTCATGCGCATAGCGCCAAAGGTGGATTAGTAGGCAATTCCATAGGGTTTATCTTAAATTCTATTAATGTTTTACATACTCCACAGGCGTATTCCTTTTTAAGTGCTAGTAATGGTCTTAAACGTCGTTTCTATGTGTTAATAGAACGAGTGCTTAAGAATAAAAAATCGATTTTATTGGCTTCATCTAATTCTGAATTGGAAAGAGGTATAAGCGAAATAAAATATAAGAAAACTAAAACTGCACTTTTTAATAATTGTATTTCTCCTATTACACTAGATTCTGAGTTTAGTGATATTTCACAATACAACCTGCCAGAGGAGTACATCTGTACTGTTGGAAGGCCATCATATCAAAAAAATATTGAGTTGATGGTTGAGGTATTAAAGGAGGTTAAAAAAGAAATTCCGAATGTTCATTTGGTCATAATGGGTATTGGAGTGGTAAGTCCGAATACAGAAAATGTAAAACAATTAATAAAAAGCTACGGTTTAGAGGCTAATACGACTTTGATAGAATGGACTGAACGCGAAAGAATTTTTCATATTGTTTCTAAATCAAAATTGTACATCACTACGGCCAGATACGAAGGACTACCTTATGCGGTAATTGAAAGTCTTGCCTTATCTAAATCAATAATCGCAACCGATTGTGATGGAAATAGAGATCTCGTTTTTGACGGAAAAAACGGATATTTAGTAGATGCAGAAGATATTAGTTTGATGAGTAAGAGAACCATAGAGCTCATAAAAAATGATTCTCAAAGATTGGAATTTGAGAAAAATTCACTTGAGATTTTCAATCAAAATTTTAACTTAGAAGGAAGTATTAAAAATCTAGAAGCCCTATATTTAAAATATTGTATAACGAGATAGATTCTATTTTTTCTTATGTTAGTTTATAACATTGAGACCATATAGATAATCGTATGTCTTTTGACTGAATAGTTCTGGTTCTTTCACTAATTTGTGTGTTCCTCTTAAGTTTTGAAATTTATACTCAATTTTATCCATATTACTTAGATTCAATTATATTTGCTTTAGAAACTTCAGTTGTTATATAGATTAGAGGATTATTATGAATGATAGATTTTATACACAATTACTACGACCTGTTCTGTATATTATCGATTTGCTGTTAGTTTGTTTGCTATTAGTTAAACTTTTAGCAGTAGATATCAATATAATAATTGCACCAATTCTTTTCTGGACGATACTTTCCTTGTTTTCACCTTTAAAAAATGGAAATAAAACTTTAAGAATTATAAGAATTATTTGTGTAACCTTAATCGTTAGAGTTTCTCTTTTTCTATTATTAATTCTATCGTATTTCTATATTATAGATTACAAAATAGGTGTTTTTAAAATAGTTAATTTTTACTTTTCCTTATTTTTTGTTCTCTCTCTTTGGAGAATACTCGCCTTTATTTTAATCAAGCGATACTTGCGTTATAAAGGCATTTATTATAATAATGTAATAATTATTGGTCACAATGATTCTACTAAAAAGCTAGAATATTTTTTTGAACATAATAAAGATCATAACTATAAATACAAAGGATTTTTTACGAATAAAGAGACAAAAAAGAAATTAGGAAATATATCAGAATCTTTCAATTATATTAAAGAGAATAAGATTGATGAAATATACTGTTCTGTAAAAGAATTGTCTGATGAGCAAATGACTGAATTGGTTTATTTTGCTGATAACAATTTAAAAACATTAAAGCTTATTCCTAATAACAAATATGTCTTTTCAAAAAAATTAAAGTTTGAAAATCACGACCTTATCCCAATATTTTCGTTAAGTAATATCCCTCTTAAGGATAACTTAAATATAATTATTAAAAGGACTTTTGATATTGCATTTTCGCTCTTGGTTATAATTGGGTTTCTGTCATGGTTTACACCACTAATTGCGTTATTAATATTATTTGAATCAAGAGGTGATGTTTTCTTTAGGCAATTAAGATATGGAGCCGATTTTAAGCTATTTGCCTGTTATAAATTTCGCTCAATGAGTGCCAATAAGGAGTCTGACAGTCTACAGGCATCTAAAAATGACATGAGAATAACTAGGGTTGGAAAGTTTATAAGAAAAACTAGTATTGACGAATTACCACAATTTTATAATGTATTGTTTGGAAGTATGTCCGTAGTAGGACCTAGACCTTTATTATTGAGTCACACTAATGATTATAAAAACAAAATAAACAAGTTTATGGTTAGGCATACCGTAAAACCTGGTATTACAGGGTTAGCTCAAGTTAGTGGATACAGAGGAAATATAGAAAAAGATTCTGATATGCATAATAGGGTTAAATATGATATTTTTTATATTGAAAACTGGTCTATGTTTTTAGATCTGAAAATTATTATTAAAACCGTTTTAAATGTTATTAAAGGAGAAGAAAAAGCCTATTAAATAATACTATTTATTCTTAAATTATGAACGCATTCCAAGTAAGTTTTCAATTATAAATCCACAAGCCCCTTTCTAAATAGATCAATAAAATATGGAATATATAAGAGGAAGATATTCATGGGTTTTAAGACCGTTTTTAATTATATATGATCTCTTTGTCATAAATTTTCTTGCATTTTACTTATTAAACTTTAATAGTCAAGAATTATACTTTTTCTCATATGAGTTGTTCAATAATAAAAATATATTATACTTATTATACTCCATCGTATTTTGGCTTTTATCAACCCATTTTTTAAAATTTTATAAAGTTTATCGATACACGTCTTTGTTAGATATTCTTTCTCTAATCATAAAGCAATTTGTTGTATATACCTTTTTAGTTTATGCCTTTGAAGGATTTTTTAGAAGTATTAACATAGAGGTTTCTGTGACATTAAATTATTTAGTTTATAGTTTTTTAGCCATTAGCTTTGTTAAGTTATTAAGCTATTACATTCTAAAATCTATTCGAGTATATTTAAAAGGAAACTTGAGGAATATTATTGTTATTGGTGATGGAGAAAGCGTTAACGCATTAAAGAAAATATTTCTAGAAAAGAAAGAACTAGGCTACAGTATAAAAGCTATTTTTAGTAAGTCGCTAGAAGAGAATAATTCTGGTTCTATAGAAGACAGTTTTGCTTATCTAGAAAGTAATAATGATAATATTGATGAGATTTATTGTTCAATTTCAGATTTAACAGAAAAAGAACTCAATGAGTATGTGAGGTATGCCAATGTTAATCATTGTAACATCAAATTTATTCCAAATACAAAAAAGCTAATAAACAAGCGCTACAAAACGGACTATTACAACTATATTCCAGTATTATCTATTCAAGAAGTTGCATTAAATAATGAAGTAAATAAAGTTTTTAAACGTGTATTTGATATTGTGTTTTCACTATTAATTATAGTTTTCTTATTACCATGGCTTTCAATTATTTTGTTTATTTTAATAAAATTAGAATCCAAAGGGCCATTATTTTATAAGCACCAAAGAACAGGAATAAATTATAAAGTATTTAATTGTTATAAATACAGATCATTGACCACAACCCAAGAATCTAAAGGGACTTATGTGAGTCAGAACGATACACGTGTCACTTCTATTGGTAAATTTATAAGAAGAACAAGTATTGATGAATTACCGCAATTTATAAACGTTTTAAAAGGAGAAATGTCTGTTGTTGGTCCAAGACCACATATGCTTACGTATACCGATGATTATTCTAAGAAAATTAGTAAGTATAACTTTATCTATAGACACAATGTTAAACCAGGCATAACCGGTTTAGCACAAATTAAAGGGTATAGAGGTGAAATTAAACGCGATAAGGATATTATCAATAGAGTGAAATACGATATTTTTTATATCGAAAATTGGTCACTTTTACTCGATTTGAAAATCATTGGTTTAACTATAATAAACGTTGTTAGAGGCGACGATAAAGCTTATTAAAGGATCTTTTTAAGCGACTCTAATTGTCTTTCAAAATCAAATTGAAGTCGAGCCGTATCTTGAATAGCTATTTTTAAGTCATAATTCAAGTCTTTGGCTGTTATTGATCTTAATGTGGTATTTAAATGCTTGTAGTTGCCTTCTCTTGCAACCCAACCTAGCTTGTTTTTCTCAATAACAGTTTCACCCTCACCTCCTCCAAAATAAAGCATTGGTAAGCCTAATTTTGCGTATTCAAATATTTTGGAAGGTACGGAGCCATAAATTCTATTTAACAACGGAATAATGGTCATATCATAGTTTAAAAGTACTTTATGTAGCTCATTCCTATTCACTCTGCCATGAAAATAAAGTGGTAAGTCTTTCTTAGAATTAATTAAATGTTTAATCGTTTCTTCTTCAGCACCAGAACCATAGATATGAAACTCAATAGCAGTATAATCAATTTCATTACAGAGTTTATATATACCTTGAGCTACGCCTAAAAGTCCGGCATAAACGAGCTTTACTCTACCATCAGACGATTCCTTTTTAGTGAGCTTTGGATACTCAATCTCAGGAAAATTTCTATATAGAAACATTTCAGGTTTTGTTGTAATAGTTTTAACATGAGTAAGAATTTCATTGCTTTGCCCTAAAATAAGATCTGCCTTTTTATAATTGAAAGCCTCCAGTTTCTTAAGCATTTTGTAGGCAAAACCTTCTTTTAAAGCTCCTAATTCTAAACCTGCACTTGGCCATAAATCGCTTACATTCAAAATTAATTTTCTTCTTTTAGATCTTAAAAAGAACATACATGTAAATGAGACTAATAGCGGAGGGGATTGAACTATTACTTTATCCGGAATTTTATTCCAAATAAAAAAACATATCAAACTAAAACTATAAGAAAGCATGGCTATTAAACGCAAAAATTTATTCTTAGAAACCGAAGCGTATATCCATAATCGATTAATTTTAATACCGTTTTCCTCGGTTTTAGCACTGAATTTCCCTTTGTAAGTTGCAAAAATTTTACCTGTCGGATAATTAGGGAGTGGAGTGACCACACTAACTTCATAGTCATTTTTTAAGCCTTCCGCCAAGTGATAAATGCGATTAGAGGCCGCACCAATCTCTGGTGGAAAATAACTGGTGATAATCATTAATTTCTTCAAGAATACTTTAGTTTAAATGAGATGTAAATTGTTTTAACTTCCCAGATTTTGAACGTCTAAGCTTTTCAACACGTCGAAAGTTAATTGTAATATGAGGTTCTAAATAACGGATGACTTCAGTCTTTATAATTGATTTTTTAACCTCAGAAAGTGCTGTTTTACTAACATAACTAATTATAAACGTATCTAAAAGAGATTGTTCAACAATAAATTCTGTAACATTACCATCATTTTCAATCACGCTTTTTGTAATGTAATAAAAGGTGAGTCCAGCGGCTTTCTTACCACTTGGTAAAATGACGATATCATTAGTTCGGCCTATCAGCTTTTTAAGAACAGGCTTCTTATAGGTGCTGTGTTCAGACAATATACCTATGTCGCCAATATCGTATCTTATAAAGGGATGTGCTTTATTGTAAAAAGAGGTCACAACAATTCTACCTTCTTCACCATAGGGTAAAACCGTATTATTTTTATCTAGAATTTCAACATACAAGGTTTCACTATTAACTTGCCATTCATCCTTTAGATTTTGAAAAGCAATTAAATCTAGTTCTGACGCTCCATATTCGTTCACTACAGGTACACCAAAATAAGTTTCCATAAGGGATTTATCATCATCAAATAACATTTCTGAAGTCACAATACAAACTTTTAAATTTGGGCAGATTTGAGTTAAAATCAAATCTTTTTGTTTTAAAAATTTAGCAAATTGAACTATTGAACTGGTGTAACCGTTGATGAAGTCAAATTCAGAGTTTTTAAATTTTGTCAAGGCATTTTCAAAAGCAGCATCACTCAAGTCAAACACCGAAAACCGAAATCGATTGCTAAAATAGTCCTTCAATCGTTCCTTATAATAGCCTTTTTTGTCTAAAGGAATCCCATAAAATCGGGCTTGTTTGGATGTGTTAAAGTCTATACCATACCAACCAAACCGGTTCATAATTTCTGCCCAAGTCAACGCATGGCACCATTTGTCTTTTGCAAAAATAAAAGGATCGCCAGAGCTTCCAGATGTTTTATTTATATAGACATTTTTAGGTGTAAATCCATCACTTAAGCGTTGTTCTAATGGTTGCTGTAAATGTTGTTTTGTAATAATTGGTACTGAATTCCAATCGTTGAGATCAATTGATTTTCCTAAGGTTTTATAAAAGGAGTTATGCTCTAAATGATACGTAATAATGGCTTTTTTCTGATCTTCAATATAAGTTTCAAACTCCAAATCATTTTTCGCTTGAATTTCAGCCAACGCCATTTTAGCCTTGTCAATATCAAAGCCATTTACTTTTAAGGTAAAATCGAATAATCGCAAAGTGTTTTTGCCTTTAAGGTTTCCGTAAATTAATTGTTTTTTAAACTTAAAACCAATTATTTTTGCAGAGAACTCATTTCGACTTTTAATTTTAATCCGAAAATTATGGCTTTTGTGTTCTAATGAAATCATTTTTTGATTGCATAGCCAAAAGTTACGGAAGCTAAAAATGGTAAAATTAGAATGCAAAATGTATGATTTGCAGGAAAAAGGAAAATTTGAGATGAGTTTTTAAAAATTTTAGACATGAATATTTTAGTACTTGGCTCAGGAGGAAGAGAACACACATTTGCATGGAAATTAGCACAAAGTGACCGATGTAAGGGACTTTTTGTAGCTCCAGGAAACTCAGGAACAAAAGCAATTGCAACGAACTTAAATATTGGTGTTACCGATTTTAAAGCCATTAAATCTGCGGTTTTAGAACATAAAATAGATTTGGTAGTCGTTGGGCCAGAAGATCCATTAGTACAAGGTATTCACGATTTCTTTTTACAAGATGAAGCCATAAAGGATGTTGGCGTTATTGGGCCACAGCAAGCTGCAGCAGAGCTGGAAGGCAGTAAAGAGTTTGCTAAAGAGTTTATGATGCGTCATAACATTCCTACAGCAGCTTATGAGAGCTTTACTAAAGCCAATGTAGAAGACGGTAACAAATTTTTAGAAACGTTAAAATCACCATACGTTTTAAAAGCTGATGGTTTAGCAGCAGGAAAAGGAGTGTTAATCCTAAATGATCTACAAGAAGCTAAAGATGAACTTAAAAGTATGTTGGTAGATGCTAAATTTGGTGACGCAAGTACCAAAGTGGTTATAGAAGAATTTTTAGACGGTATTGAACTGAGTTGTTTTGTATTAACTGATGGAAAAGATTATAAAATTCTACCAACAGCTAAAGATTATAAACGTATTGGAGAAGGAGATACAGGTTTAAATACAGGTGGAATGGGAGCGGTGTCACCGGTGCCATTTGCAACAAAAGAATTTTTAGATAAAATTGAAAATCAAGTTGTCATACCTACAGTTGAGGGTTTAAAAAAAGATAATTTACCATACATAGGTTTCATTTTTATTGGCCTTATTAAAGTGGGTGATGATCCCAAAGTAATTGAGTACAATGTTAGAATGGGTGATCCTGAAACTGAAGTCGTTTTACCAAGATTAAAAACGGATTTAGTTGCTGTTTTTGAAGCGATGGCGAACCAAACCTTGTCAGAAGTAAGTATTGAAATTGATGAACGCGCTGCAACAACGGTAATGTTGGTATCTGGTGGTTATCCTGAAGCTTACGAGAAAGGCAAAGAAATAACAGGATTAGAAAATATCACTGACTCGATCGCTTTTCATGCAGGTGCTGTTGAAAACGATGGGAAAATTATAACGTCTGGTGGGCGTGTAATAGCCATTACATCTTATGGCAATACGTACACTGAAGCCATAAAAAAATCTTATCAAAGTATAGAAAATCTACATTTTGATAAGATGTATTATCGTAAGGATATTGGTTTTGATTTATAAACTTGTCTAAACTTTTATTCACAATCTAGACGTTTGTTTTTTGTACACTAATAAAATTCAGTTGTCTTAACGTAGAAAACCACGTTGCTTACAAATGATAAACTAGTGTGCAAAATTTAAATTTCGCAGATGAAATAAAAAGTTAGAGACGTTTAAAGAAAAGAATGTGAAGATATACTCTTATCTTCTTCATTATTATCATTAAATTTTTGAAGCTGTAGCATCCAATACACAAATGCAACGATGCCAATAAACATAAATATCCACGACATAATATTAGCAGCAAACCAGCTTTCTAACTCTAATGCTTTAAGTGCATCAAATGGTGCAAATAACACGTTTACAAATAAATCCGCTATTCCGTTAAAGAAATCACTCATAACTTTATAAATTTACACCAATTCTAATTTTCGAATTGGGATTGAGCAGCAAAAATACAAAAAGAGTTAATGATTACAAGTATTTTTAATAAATCTAAGCCCATAAACTTCATAATTATTGCGGTATATGTTTCCCTCCTTTTTGTAATCACGAACTATAACGTACTTTTTTCGGAATTAAACACGTCTTTAGCAACACTTTTTAAATGGGGTATTACACTATTTCTGGTTTTTTTAATTGACTTTATTGTCTCTAAAAACAACTTGACACAACGAAATAGTTATGCTATAATGACCTTTGGTTTATTGTTTGGTTTGTTTCCAGAAGCAATGACACGTACCGATATTTTATTGGCTAACCTGTTTCTAATTTTTGCTTTAAGACGATTAATAAGCTTACATTCTAACCTTCATATTAAAAAAAAGTTGTTTGATGCAGCCTTCTGGATTGCTTTGGCTACCTTATTCTATTTCTGGGCGATTTTGTTTTTTGCTTTAGTGATTGTAGCATTAATATATCATTCTCAAAATGATTTTAAGAATGTTATTGTTCCTTTTATCGGGGCAGCAACAGTAATACTATTACTTTTAGTATATAATATTATTATGGATGATGTTTACCTAAAGCCCGCTAATTTTAAACGGTATGCAAGTTTAGATTTTACAGCTTATGACAGTAAAGCACATATTCTAAAACTCACAGTGCTGTTTACGTCGTATGTGTGGACGCTTGTTTACTTTTTTAAAAGTATTCCAGATAAAAATAAGAAATTAAAACCCTCATATTTTTTAATCGCTTGGGCTTCTATAATTGCTATTTTAGTGGCTATTATAGCTCCTACCAAAAACGGAAGTGAATTTCTGTTTTTATTTGCTCCGTTTTCAATAATAATGGCAAACTATATCGAAGTGATTTCAGAACGTTGGTTTAAGGAAGTTTTTGTAGCGCTTTTAGTCATTGCACCCATTGTGGGTTTATTGCTGTAGCTTATTACCAAAAGCTAAATCACCGGCATCACCTAATCCTGGAATGATATATCCTTTTTCGTTTAGGTTATCATCTACTGCGGCTATCCAAAGTTTAACATCTGCACCAAAAGCATTAGACACATAGTCAACACCTTCTTGAGCACCTATTATACTTACTAAATGAATCTCTTTGGGAGTGCCAAAGGGTTTTAAAGCTTCAAATGTCGCTACCATAGATTGTCCTGTGGCTAACATAGGGTCTGCTAATATTAATGTTTTACCTTCCAAACTAGGACATGCTAAATATTCGACTATAATTTCAAAACTTTCAGGATCATGTTTATGATGTCTGTAAGCCGAAATAAAAGCATTTTCTGCAGCATCAAAATAATTTAATAATCCATTATGAAGAGGAACACCTGCTCTTAAAATGGAGCATAACACAATATCATTGTGATGTAAAACGGTTTCAGAAGTTCCAAGTGGTGTTTCAACACTATGAGCTTCAAACTGGAGTGATTTACTTAATTCATAACCCATTATTTCACCGATACGTTCTATGTTTCTTCTAAAGCGCATACTGTCTTTTTGAATTATTTTATCTCTCAATTCAGACATATATGTATTTAAAATTGAGGGCGTCTCAGAAAGGTTGTGAATTTGCATAATATGGAATTTGGTTCAGCGGTTAAAGTTAATAATTCCTATTCTATTTTTAGTGGAACCAAGTATAAGATTTATTTTGAAATGTTAAGTTATAAAGATGAAAATCCCAAAAAGAATCACTGTTGTAGTGCCTAGAATATTTAAGTTGCTCTAAAGAATTTGAACTTAAATATTTCACGTACTTTTGTAAATAGTAAATCAATTTCATTATGTTTTCAGAAAAAGCAAACGCCATATTTCAAGAGGTGATTAAAACCTATAAAGTTTTAAATACCGTAGATCAGCCTTTTACAAATAAGTATGATAAAAACGAAGATCTTATCGCGCATTTATTATATAGAAAATCGTGGATAGATACTGTTCAGTGGGCTTACGAAGATATTATTAGAGATCCAAACATAGATCCAGTTGCCGCTTTAAAATTGAAACGAATGATTGACGCTTCTAATCAAGACAGAACAGATACAGTTGAATATATTGATAGTTATTTTTTAGATAAATATAAAGATGTCACTGTAAAACCGGATGCTAAAATCAACTCTGAAAGTCCTGCTTGGGCCATCGATCGATTATCAATTTTAGCACTAAAAATTTACCATATGCATCTCGAAACGGTTAGAGATGATGCTAGTGATGCACATAAAGCAGCTTGTCAAACAAAACTTAATGTTTTATTAGATCAACGTGTAGATTTAAGTACAGCAATTGATGATTTGTTGAATGATATTTCAAATGGAGACAAGTACATGAAAGTTTATAAACAAATGAAAATGTACAACGATGATGAATTAAATCCTGTTTTGAGAAGACAGAAATAACTTTTTTTAAATAACCTGTTGTGTTTACAAAGCTGATAAGACTTAGTAGGTTTTAAAAACCTTGCAGGTCTAAGTCTAGATTATTTAAATGCCAAAACCAAAACACATACTCGTCCTTAGGTTTTCTGCTATGGGAGACGTAGCAATGACAGTTCCTGTGTTGCGAGCACTAACAGCGCAATATCCCGAACTTAAAATAACAGTCGTTACAAGATCCTTTTTTAAACCCTTTTTTCAAGATTTAGAAAATGTAAGCGTTTATGAACCTGATTTTAAAGACAAGCATAAAGGTGTTTTAGGGCTTTATAAATTATCTAAAGAACTTAAAGCATTAAATTTTGATGCTGTAGCTGACCTGCATAATGTTCTACGTAGTAAAATTTTAAAGTTTTTTTTCTCGGGTAAAAAAATGGTGCAATTAGATAAAGGTCGAGCCGAAAAAAAGGCGCTTACGACTGGTCAATTATTTCAGCAATTAAAAACCACACACCAACGCTATGCTGATGTTTTTGACGCTTTAGGGTATTCGTTGGATATCTCTCAACCTACATTTCCTAGTCCTAAACCGTTATCAGAAAAATTTAATGTTTTTATTTCAAATAAAGACTTCAAAACTATTGGAATTGCACCTTTTGCCGCACATGAAAGTAAAATGTATCCTTTAGCTCAAATGGAACGTGTTATTGAAGCGCTTTCTAAACATTATAATATCATTTTATTCGGAGGAGGAGCAAAGGAAGTCGAGATTTTAAATCGACTTGAAACAAAGTTCAAAAACGTAACATCCGTAGCAGGAAAGTTAAATTTAGAAGAAGAACTACTTCTTATTTCAAATTTAGATCTCATGCTGGCTATGGATTCTGGTAATGCACACATGGCTGCCATGTTGGGTAAAAAAGTAATCACCATTTGGGGAGTAACGCATCCTTTTGCTGGTTTTGCACCTTTCAATCAGCCTATAGATTTTGCGCTTACCGCAGACAGAGAAAAATTTCCTTTAATACCAACATCTATTTACGGTAATAAATTTCCTGATGGTTACGAGAATGCAGCAAGTAGTGTTTCTGAAGTTGAAATCCTTTCGAAAATTGATGAAGTTATATAAAACTTCTCAATACAATTTTTCCGTGCCTCAATAATTACTCGAAGTGACATTATTTCTTTTAATCACTTTTCGTCAGATTGAGTGACATTCATTTTTTTAGAATTTCATATCGAGAACTTTTGATCATAAAAAGACCTTTCAGGTTTTTAAAACTTGAAAGGTCTAAGGTTTTTAAAATTTACGTAAAATGATGTTTAGATAAATAAGAATCCAATGATCCAAAAATCTAAATTAAACATCATCATAGTCCACAGCAATAGTAGCCGACGTAGGGTGTGCTTGGCAAGTCAAAATTAAACCTTCAGCAACTTCACTATCCGTTAAAATATTATTCTGACCCATTTCTGCTGTACCTTCCGTAACCTTCGCAATACAACTACTACAAATACCACCTTGACAAGAATAAGGCGCATCAATATCTTGTTTTAGTGCCGCATCAAGTATGGTTTGTTTTTGAGACATATTGAATTCAAATTCTTCTTCATCAACCACCACTTTAATTTTTGTTTCACCTGAAGGTAAATCAGTAGCAGTATCAGAACCCGCTTCAACAGGAGCTGTAAATAATTCAAACTTAATCGCTTTTTCCTTTACACCATTTTCGATTAAAACATCTTTAACGGTATGAATCATTTGTTCTGGACCACAGAGGTAGAAGTTTTCAATCGTAACTCCTTTGTATTTATTCTTTACGAAAAGGTTAACCGTGCTTTTTTCGATACGACCAAATAAAGCATCAGTTTCTTGTGATTGACTGTAAATAAAATGCGCATGAAAACGGTTATCATATTGTTTTTTTAATTGCAATAATTCTTCAATGAACATCGCATCAGCTAACGTTTTGTTACCATAAACTAAGATGAAATTACTAAACGGTTCTTCCTCTAAAAGAGTTTTAGCAATACTAAGCACTGGAGTAATTCCACTTCCGGCAACAAAGGCAGCAATCGTTCTAGTTTTGGCAGCATTAGCTTCAAATACAAAACGACCATTAGGTTCTGCAACTTCCAATACGTCACCTGCTTTTAAGGTAGTGTTGGCGTAAACAGAAAATATTCCACCTTCAACAGCTTTTATGGCAACAGTAACGTTTCCGCTATTTTGAGACGCACAGATAGAATAATCTCTACGAATGTCTTCGCCATTAATAGTAGTTTTTAAGGTAATATATTGTCCGGCTTTAAAGCTGAACTTTTCCTTAAGGTTTTCAGGGATATCAAAGGTAATGGCTACTGAACTGTCCGTTACTTTATCAATTGATTTTATAGTGAGTGAATGAAATTGTGACATTAAAAAATAATTTTTCGCAAAGATAACTAATCTTCTACAGACCTAGGAGATTTTTAAAAACTAGCAGATTTAAAATTTTAATAAAGCATCATACCTAAGTTTCTTATACATAAGAAAATTATGTATATATTTGTAATACAATGAGCAATTCAAAATTATATAAAGGGAGTTTAACAACTATTATTTTAAAGCTGTTAAATGAGCACGATAAAATGTATGGTTACGAAATTACCCAGCACGTAAAGGCATTAACAAAAGGTGAACTTAAAATCACAGAAGGTGCTTTATATCCGGCTTTACATAAGTTAGAAGCGGAAGGTTTGCTAGATGTTGAGGTCGCAAAAGTGGATAACCGGCTGCGTAAATATTATAAACTCACCGAAACCGGAACCAAAGAAACCGTCAACAAGCTTGAAGAATTAGCCGAGTATATCAAAACGATGCAAGCTCTAGTGAACCCTAAATTAGCATAAATACGTATCCTGCAAGGTTTCAAAAACCTTGTAGGTATTAAAATTTAAAATGAAACTAACCAAGGAAGACATACAATTTATTGATACGTATCTAGATAATTCTGATGTCGTTTTTGCCGATATTAGAATGGAAATGGTAGACCATGTGGCTTCAGACATCGAAGAACGAATGGCAGCTGGGGACACGAGAGGTTTTTATAATGTCTTTAAAGGTTATATGGTTGAGAATAAAGCCCAACTTTTAAAGGGTAATAAACAATTTTTAAAGTCTGCCGATAAGAAGATATGGAAGACTTTTTTAAAGGAGCTTAAAAATCCGATAACCCCTTTATTATTTTTAGTGTCTTGTATAGGATTTTATGTTCTATATCAAAACTTTACTTTAGAAACGTTTAGATGGTGTTTATCAATTGTCCCTTTAATTGGTTTAACAGGATTTATATTAACCTATGTAGTTTATCAAGGTGTCAAAGACAATAAAAGGTTCTCAGTGGTTGAACGCTTAGCATTTCCATTTTTAGCCTTCTACCAATTACCTAATATTTTTTTAATTAGAACAAGAGAATTAAAAGACACAAGTGATTTATTTTGGACAATTGGCGGTGCGAGTTTAGCGCTTACCTTAATGTTGGTATTGGTAATTATAAGTGTGAAACTGTTCTTGAGTTACGAAAAACGATTTAAAAATATTGCTTAAAATAGAAGTGGACCTGGCAGGTTTTAAAAACCTGCCAGGTCTAAAGTGAATTAAAATGAAACTAACCGCATCTCAAATACAAGACCTCTACGCCTTTACAAGACAACATTTTGTAGAGCACTATGACTTACAAACCGAACTTGTAGACCATTTAGCGAATGATATAGAAATGATGTGGAAGTCTGAACCTAAATTTTCATTTGAAGAAGCCAAAAACAAAGCCTTTAAAAAGTTTGGCATTTTTGGCTTTATGGATGCCATTGAGCAGAAACAAAAGGCCATGAATAAGCGTTACAGAGGTTATTTGTGGAATGAAATTAAAAAATGGTTTGAGATGCCACAAATCGTTGCAACGATAGCGTTGTATTTGTTTTTTTATATAACGTTTTCTTCAAAATTTACCGCCATCTTTTCCCTCATTTTTTACATTATAATTTCAGGGTGGTGTATTTATAAAAGCACACAATTAAACAGGCAATTTAGAAAACGAAAAGAAATCTCTAATAAAAAATGGATGTTAGAAGAGCTTATTTTTAAGCAAGCAGGTGGTGCATCTTTAATCTTTATGTCGCAACTCTATAATGTGTTTACAATTCCCGATAAGTTTGAAATTAACACCTTATTTTTATTTCTCTTTTCTTTAGCTTTTACCGTCTTAACATTAATAAATTATATCAGTTTAGAAGTGATTCCAAACAAAGCCGAAAAATTACTCAACGACACCTACCCAGAATTTAGTTTGTAACAAATTTCTGTTTTTTAATACCTATTACATAAACCAACCCATCATTACATTATGATAAAACATTTTCTCAATCTCGAATGGAAACAATATTTCCGTTCGTCTTATTGGCAGAAAAATATAGCGATTAACATCTTTATGGTGTTTTTTGCGCTTTATTTTATTGCTGTTTTTCTTGGATTAGGTATTGGCTTGTTCTTTTTATTGAAAGAAACTTTTCCAGATCAAGATCCATTTGTTATTGCGAATAGCTATCTGTTTTATTGGATTATTGGCGACTTATTAATGCGCTTCTTTTTGCAAAAGCTACCAGTAATGAGTGTAAAACCACTTTTAACGCTTCCAATTAAGCGATCAACCGTGGTGAATTATGTTTTAGGGAAATCAGCGCTTTCTTTTTTTAATTTTCTTCCCTTATTTGCAGTTATTCCTTTTAGTGTTGTACTTATTAATCAAGATTACGATACTGCTATGGTCCTCACTTGGATGCTGGCCATGATTATTACAGTGCTCATTATTAATTTCCTAAATTTTATAATTGAAGCCTTTTCAGCGGAATCAGAATTGTCATTTCTACCAATAATGGTAGTGGTCAGTGTTTTGTTTGGATTAAATTATTTTGAAGTTCTACCAATGACGTCGCTCATAGGTAGCGGATTTCTAGCCATTGCGAATCATCCCATTTTTATTCTAATTCCTATTGCAGTTTTAATCGGTTGTTATGTCTTTAACTATAAGACGTTAATAAAGAAACTGTATTTAGATAGCTCATTAAAATCGAAAGTTGCTGAGGTGAATGCTTCCGATTTATCATGGACTGAACGTTTTGGTGACATTGCACCATTTATGAAGCTCGATTTAAAATTAATCTGGAGAAACAAGCGTACAAAATCAATGACCTTTTTGTTATTAATAGGGGTGTTGTATGGATTGTTTTTCTATCCACAACCTATGTATAAAGAAATGACCTTTATGTCCGCTTTTATTGGGATATTTTCAACAGGATTTTTTCTAATCAATTTCGGACAATTCATTCCGGCTTGGGATAGTGGTTATTACAAACTGCTAATGAGTCAGAATATTAAATACGAACAGTATTTACGTTCTAAATTTATTTTAATGGTGATTAGTGTGGTGCTGCTTTTTGTATTAGGCATTCCGTATGTGTATTTCGGATATAAAATTTTAATAGCACATTTTGCTGCAGCCATTTATAATATTGGCGTTAATACGCACGTCATACTATGGGGAGGTTCTTTTAACCGTAAAAAGATAGAGTTAGATAAAAAAGCAGCCTTTAACTATCAAGGTACTGGTGCTGTGCAATGGTTAATTGGTATTCCGCTTATGTTAGTGCCTATGGGATTATTTGGATTGGTGAATTGGCTTGCTGGTTTTGCTGCAGCAATAGCTTTATTAATTGTTATCGGAGTTTTAGGCATTGTATTTCATAAAAAATTAATGAAAGGCATTACTCAAAAATATCTCAATTCAAAATACAAAATGATTGACGCTTTTAGTCAAGATAATTAATTAACCTTTAAGATTACACATCATGATATATACAAAAGACCTTTCAAAAACATATAACGGAACCACAGTTTTAAATATCGAAGAATTAACCATACCCAAAGGCCAAAGTTTTGGTTTGGTTGGGAATAATGGAGCAGGAAAAACAACGTACTTCAGTTTATTACTCGATTTAATAAAACCGACCACAGGAAACATTACTAGTAATAACGTTGTCGTAGATGAAAGTGAAGACTGGAAACCTTTTACATCGTCGTTTATTGACGAAAGCTTCCTCATAGGCTATTTAACGCCAGAAGAGTATTTCTATTTTATTGGAGAGCTTCGCGGACAAAATAAAGCCGATGTCGATAATTTAACATCAAAATTTGAAGATTTTTTCAATGGTGAAATCATAGGTAAGAAAAAATACCTGAGAGATTTAAGTAAAGGAAATCAAAAGAAAGCTGGTATTGTAGCGGCACTTATCGGAAATCCTGAAGTGATAATATTAGATGAACCCTTCGCTAACTTAGATCCTACAACACAAATTAGGTTAAAACAAATTATAAAAGATTTGGCCGAAAAACAAGGAGTTACCGTTTTAGTCTCTAGTCACGATTTAATGCATGTCACAGACGTTTGCGAGCGTATTGTTGTGTTAGAAAAAGGAAATGTGATTAAAGATTTAGAAACCAATCCTGCGACATTAAAAGAATTAGAAGCGCATTTTGGAAGTACAGCCATAACTTCTCAAGAAGAGGAATAAAAAATATAACAGATTTAAATCAGCGTAAGAACACTAAGAGGCTTGTTCCTATAACGTTCAATCCGAATGTATGGCTGTAAAGCGCTATTTATTTTACAAATAATTCTAATTGGCATGAAAATTATTTTCATGTCAATTTTTTTTATGCAATACTAAGCCTATGCGTTTCCGCGACTTCGCGTGAATATTAATTTTTTAATTCATCTAATAATCCCAAACAAACTACAATCAAGTCTTTATTCTTGATTCTAACAGCGAAGCGGTCTAATATCTTCTAAAATTCAGCCTCAAATTCAAAAAGATCCTTATTTTTACCACATAACACACTAAACAGGGTGTTTTTAAGTTATCTATAATACGATATTTCCATGTTAAATTGGATGTCAATCTAAATAGAACCAACGTTTGAAAACCTATTACAAAATCATATTGTCTCTATGTTGCGTGGTGATGCTTGCTCAAAGTTGTTCGCGTAAAAAGGATAAATTTATAAACCGAAAATTCCATGCTATGGGCACAAAATACAATGTGCTTTATAATGGAAATATTGCGTTAGAGCGCGGAAAAGATGGAGTAAATAATGAGTTTACAGAAAACTTCTGGGAACTTTTGCCTGTGGAGCGAATGAATGTATCCGAAGATATCTTTTTGCCAGGACAAACAAAAAATGCCGATTTTGAACGTGCCGAAGAAAAAGCGATAAAAGCAATTCAGGTGCATGGCATGAGTTTCGATGGAAAAGAAAAAAACACGCAGATAGATGAGGCGTATTTACTTTTAGGTCAAGCGCGTTATTTCGATCAGCGTTTTGTACCAGCAATGGCTGCCTTCAATAATATTTTGAATAAATACCCAACTAGCGATAAAATTAATCAGGTTAAAATCTGGCGCGAAAAAACAAGTATGCGTTTAGATAATGATGCAGGTGCTATAGAGAAACTCAAACGCTTATTAAGAGAAGAGGAAATTGAAGGGCAAGATTTAGCAGATGCTTCAGCAGCTTTGGCTCAAGCTTATCTTAACATAAAATCTAAAGACAGTGCAATAGCTCAGCTTACTATTGCGGCAGAAAACACTAAAGTTAAAAGAGAAAAAGCGCGTTACCATTTTATAAAAGGACAATTGTATAATGAATTTGGAAAAAAAGATAGTGCTAATTTAGAATTTGATGCTATTATAGACATGCACCGCCAAGTTCCAAGATCATTTTATATTAACGCACATATTGAGAAGTCAAATAATTTTGATGTTTTAGATGGTAATCAAATTGAGTTCGAAGAATACCTTACAGAACTCGAAGAGAATAGAGAAAACAGACCATTCCTAGATAAAATTTATTACCGGATTGCAGAGTATCATCGCAATAATACATCAGATAGCATTTCTGAAGTATATTATAATAAATCACTTAGGAAAACAACTTCAGATAAGTATTTAAGAGCGCTTAATTATGAAACTTTGGGGAACATGTACTTTGATAGAAATGTTTATAAAACTGCAGGAGCGTATTATGATAGTACAATGACCGCAATGGTCGTTAACACAAAGCCATACCGAATCATTAAAAAGAAGCGCGAGAATCTTGATGACGTTATATATTATGAAGGTATTGCGCAAACCAATGACAGTATTTTAAGAATGGTAAGTTTGCCAAAATCGGAACAATTAGCACTTTATACAAAACATGCAGAAGACCTTGAGGCAAAAGCTTTAGAAGCGCAAAAACAGAAAGAGGAGGAGTTAGAAAGACAAAAAAATCAGGCCACTCCAACGACAGGATTAGACCAAAATAATAAAACAGCTTCAAGAAGTTTAAGAACTCCACCAGGAACTTCTAGAGTAACTCCTTCTAGCGGCATAGGTAATAGTACGAGTAGTTTTTATTTTTATAATACCACCACTGTAGCATATGGTAAAAGTGAATTTATAAAACTTTGGGGAGAACGTAAACTTCAAGATAATTGGAAGTTTAATGACCAACGAGCATCTGTTGCAAATAACACAAAAGATGATACGTTAGTAGATAAAACGATTAAAGATAAACGTTTTGATCCAAAAACCTATTTAGCATCACTACCAACAAGTCAAAGTGAAATTGATAGCATCGCTACAGAACGAAACTATGCGTATTATCAATTAGGGATTATTTATAAAGAAAAATTTAAAGAGTATCAACTTGCAAAATCTAAACTAGAAAATCTTTTAGTAAACAATCCTGAGGACCGATTAATCTTGCCTTCAAAATATAATTTGTACCGTATTTATCTAGAATTAGGGCTAAGCCAAAAAGCAGAAGTAATGAAAGCTGCGATTATCCAAGGTTATCCTGAGTCGCGCTATGCTGAAATTCTATTAAATCCACAATCTGAATTATCTAAGGACGAAAACAGTCCTGAGGCCATTTATACCAAACTCTACGAACAATTTGAAAATGAAGAGTATGCTGGAGTAATTACAGGGGCAGAAGCACAGATTAAGCGATTTGAAGGAGATGATTTTGTCCCGAAGTTCGAAATTTTAAAGGCCTCTGCAAAAGGCCGACTTTATGGATTTGAAGCCTATAAGGAAGGGATTAACTATATTGCATTAACGTATGCTAACACTGAAGAAGGGAAGAAAGCGCAACAAATTTTAAAAGATGCTATTCCTGTTTTAGCAAAAAAGGAATTTGTTTCAGATGATACTGCCGATAAATTTAATGTTATATTTAAATTTGAGAACAATTCAGGTGAAGATATTGAAGCTTTTATAACGACTTTAAACGAAGAGGTGGCGAAAATAGAATACTTTGATCTTACGGTATCAAAAGATCTATACGATAAAAACACAACTTTTGTGGTAGTGCATGGTCTTAAAAGTATAAATGGAGCAAATGGATTTGGAGAATTGCTTAATTCGGGTGAAAAGGATAAACGAGGACGATTGTTAAAACCGAAAATCACCAAACCTTATTTTGCTATTTCATCACCTAACTATGCAATTATTCAACGACATAAAAACTTAAATTCGTATTTAGAGTTACAGTAATTTAAAACTATATTATCATGTTTTCTCCAGACAGAAAAAAACAAAAAGACCAATCAACTATGGAATCAACTACACAGCAAAATATTATAGCGCAAGGCACTAAAATTGTAGGTGACATTGCAAGCCAAGGCCCATTTAGAATTGACGGAACTGTTGAAGGTAACGTAAAGACTTCTGGTAAAGTGGTGGTAGGAAAATCAGGTTATATAAAAGGAACGTTGCAAGGTGAAAATGCAGATTTTGAAGGTAAATTTTCTGGTAAACTCATATTGTCTGGCACATTATCATTAAAATCTACAGCGCATATTGAAGGCGAAGTCCACATCACAAAATTAGCTGTAGAACCAGGTGCAACATTTAATGCGACCTGCAGTATGAAAGGCACTGTAAAGTCATTATCCGAGCCAGTTAAACAGCAATCTACACAAGCACAAAGTGTCCAAAGCAAATAAAGGGCCTAACAAGTTTATTAGGTTTACATCTGTTGCGTTTCAAATGGGGGGCACTATTTTTCTTGGAAATTATTTAGGACAATGGTTAGACGCAAAATATGATAAGGATTACTTAGAAACTACAATAACACTGCTTTCTGTCTTTCTATCCATGTATTTGGTAATTTCTCAAGTTATTAAAATGTCTAAAGAAGATGATTAAATCATTACTAAGCTATTTGGTATCCTTTGGGATATTATTTTTAATTATTCATTTTTCGCAAGCCTACCTTATTCGTCAGTCTGAAACTACTATTAGATTTAATTTGTGGGACACCAATGTTTTTTTTGCTGTAGCCTCATTATTAATATGTGTCCATTTTCAATTCTTCTCACTTGTTAAAAATTTAGAAACACAGTTGGGTTTTATTTATTTACCCACACTTTTTATCAAAGGTGTTCTGTTTTATTTGGCGTTTAAAGATTCTGTTTTCAATATTAACGTGTTAAGTATGCCAGAACGATTGAGCCTTTTAATTCCATTACTCTTATTCTTAGGACTAGAAGTTTATTTTATCGTTAAAATTCTATCAAAAATCGACAAATAAATAATAGCTATAAAAACATATTGTTATTTTAATAAATTACGTACTTTTGCACGGAATTTGAGAAGAGTATTTTTTAGAGTTTATTACAATGAAGATAGTTCAACGCAGTTTAAAATGTTTAGCAATAGCAATTTTGATGTTTTTACCAACATCTATTTTTGCATTTAATGCTGGTGAAGATGGTGGTCAAGTTTCTGGAAAACAGGAAGTAGAAGCCTATATTGTACATCACTTAAAAGACTCACACGATTTTAATTTATTTTCCTACACCGATGATTCTGGTGAACGTCAACATTTTGGTGTTGCTCTACCGGTAATACTTTGGTCTTCAGAAGGATTGGTGACTTTTATGTCTTCTGAGTTTCATCATGATGACAATGGGCACGTCATTGTTGAGAAAGACGGCCTAAAATTCACAAAGATCCATTCAAAAATTTACGAATTAGAGAAAGGTGCTACTGCGGTTAGTTTTGATGCAGATCACCATGCTACCAATGCATCTAAGGTGTTAGATTTTTCAATCACTAAAAGTGTTGTTGGTATCTTATTAATAGGTTTATTAATGTTATTCTGGTTTTCTAGATTAGCTAAACAATACAAGAAAAAACAAATTCCTACAGGTTTCGGACGTATTTTAGAACCTTTAGTGTTATATGTGCGTGATGAAATTGCGCGTCCAAATATTGGAGAAAAGCACTACCGTAAATTTACAGGCTACCTATTAACCGTATTTTTCTTTATATGGATATTAAACTTAGCAGGTTTAACGCCGTTAGGTTTTAATGTTACCGGTCAATTAGCTGTTACAGCATGTTTAGCAATCTTTACACTTATTATTTATACCGTAAGTGGTAACAAAGATTATTGGATGCACATCTTATGGATGCCAGGAGTACCAATTTTTGTAAAGCCAATATTAGCGGTAATCGAATTGGTAGGTGCGTTTATCATTAAGCCTTTTTCATTATTAGTACGTTTGTTTGCAAATATTTCTGCGGGTCACATTGTATTAATGAGTTTAATTGCTATTATGTTTACACTTAAAGAATCTTTAGGTGTTGTTGGTGCAACAAGTTTATCGTTTGTATTATCATTTTTCTTGTTACTAATTGAATTATTAGTAGCGTTTTTACAAGCGTATATTTTTACTATGCTTTCCGCTTTATTTATTGGTATGGCTGTAGCAGAACACGATCATGAGCATGAAGAGCATGCTCACGAAATTTCTTCAGATGTAGAAGATGTGAGAGGAGATTTTATTTAACAAGAATTTTTTTAATTTAATTATATATATCAATTTTTATGGAACCAGTAACTTACAATTTAATTGGAGCAGGATTAATCGTAATCGGAGCAGGTATTGGACTTGGTCAAATCGGTGGTAAAGCAATGGAAGGTATTGCTCGTCAACCAGAAGCGGCAGGAAAAATCCAAACAGCAATGATTATTGTTGCAGCACTTTTAGAAGGTTTAGCATTTGGTGCTTTATTCTTAGGAAAATAAGAACCGAATCAAAATTACAAAAACACTATCCTGTAACGGTTGGTTGCAGGACGTGTTTTTAAATTAAAAAAAGAATTAACACCTAATTAGTTAATAGGATGGAAACATTATTAAACGATTTTTCACCAGGATTATTTGTAGTCTCAACAATATTGATGTTGGCGCTAATAGCATTAATGGTGAAGTTTGCTTGGAAACCAATTTTGACGTCTTTAAATGAAAGAGAAGAAGGTATTCAAGGTGCTTTAGATGCAGCAGAAAAAGCAAAGCGTGAAATGGCTAATCTTCAGGCTGATAACCAAAAGTTATTGCAAGAAGCAAGATTAGAAAGAGAAACTATGCTTAAAGAAGCACGTGAGCTTAAAAGTAAGATGATTGCAGATGCTGAAGCACAAGCACAGTCACAAGCGAACAAAATGATTTCTCAAGCACAGGAAGCAATTGAAAGTGAAAAGAAAGCAGCTATGGCAGAATTAAAGAGTCATGTTGCAGGTTTATCTTTAGAAATTGCAGAAAAAGTAGTACGTAACGAATTATCTAACAAAGACAAGCAAGTAAAATTGATTGAGGATATGTTAGGTGAAGCAACTTTAAACTAATTAGTTATGTTAGGATCAAGAGCAGCCATAAGATATGCTAAAGCAGTTTTAAGTTTAGCAACAGATCAAAAATCTGAGGAAGCGGTAAGTGGTGATATGAAATTAATCACAGATACAATCGCCCAGAGTGAAGATTTAAGTCAAATGCTTCAAAGTCCTGTAGTAACATCTTCAGATAAGAAGGCTGTATTGTTAGCTGTATTCAAGGATACAAACGTTGCCACTACTAATTTAATAGATACGTTAATCGCAAATAAGAGATTACCATTATTAAATGATGTGGCATCAAGTTATATTTATTTATACGATGAGCAAAGAGGGAGCCAAGTAGCCACGGTTACAACGGCAATTCCTTTAACTGATGCGTTAAAAAGCAAAGTTTTAGCTAAAGTTAAAGAGCTGACAGGTAAAGATGCAGAATTAAAAAATATTATTGATGAAAGCATTTTAGGTGGTTTCATATTAAGAGTCGGGGATATTCAGTATAATGCTAGTATTTCAAACAAACTGAATACATTAAAAAAAGAATTTACATTAAATTAATAAGTTATACGTCGGTAGCTTTCTAAAAACTAACGACTAAAAACTAAAGACTAAATAAGATGGCAGAAGTAAATCCAGCTGAAATATCAGCAATCTTAAAACAACAACTTTCAGGTTTTGAAGCAGGTGCTTCATTAGATGAAGTGGGAACAGTATTAACTGTAGGTGATGGTATTGTACGTGCTTACGGATTAGCTAACACACAATATGGTGAATTAGTTGAATTTGAAGGTGGTGCAGAAGGTATCGTACTTAACCTTGAAGAAGATAACGTAGGTATTGTACTTTTAGGAACTTCAATAGGAATTAAAGAAGGTTCTACAGTAAAACGTACAGGACGTATCGCCTCTGTAAAAGTAGGAGAAGGTATTGTTGGTCGTGTTGTTGATACGTTAGGTAATCCAATTGATGGTAAAGGACCAATTGTTGGGGACACTTACGAGATGCCATTAGAGCGTAAAGCACCAGGGGTTATTTATAGAGAGCCTGTAACAGAACCATTACAAACAGGAATTAAAGCGATTGATGCTATGATTCCAGTGGGTAGAGGACAACGTGAGTTGGTTATTGGTGACCGTCAAACAGGTAAAACGGCTGTTTGTATTGATGCTATTTTAAATCAAAAAGAATTTTACGATGCAGGTGAGCCTGTATATTGTATATATGTTGCTGTAGGTCAAAAGGCTTCAACAGTAGCTTTAATTGCTAAAACTTTAGAAGAAAAAGGAGCTTTAGCATATACGACTATCGTAGCGGCGAACGCATCAGATCCTGCAGCAATGCAAGTATGGGCACCAATGACAGGAGCTTCTATTGGTGAGTATTTTAGAGATACAGGTAGACCAGCGTTAATTGTATTTGATGATTTATCAAAACAAGCTGTTGCCTACCGTGAGGTATCTTTATTATTAAGACGTCCACCGGGACGTGAAGCTTATCCTGGTGATGTATTTTATTTACACTCAAGATTATTAGAGCGTTCTGCAAAAATCATTAATAATGATGAGATTGCTAGAGAAATGAATGACCTTCCAGAGGTGTTGAAACCAATGGTAAAAGGTGGTGGTTCTTTAACAGCTTTACCAATTATTGAAACGCAAGCAGGTGACGTTTCAGCATATATCCCAACTAACGTAATTTCAATTACAGATGGTCAGATTTTCTTAGATGGTGATTTATTTAACTCTGGTGTTCGTCCAGCAATTAACGTAGGTATTTCTGTATCTCGTGTTGGTGGTAACGCGCAGATTAAATCTATGAAAAAAGTATCTGGTACATTAAAATTAGATCAAGCACAGTATCGTGAATTAGAAGCGTTTGCTAAGTTTGGTTCAGATTTAGATGCTGTAACTTTAAACGTAATTAATAAAGGTAAGCGTAACGTTGAAATTTTAAAACAAGCGCAGAACGATCCGTTTAAAGTAGAAGATCAGGTAGCAATCATTTATGCGGGTTCTAAGAACTTATTAAAAGATGTTCCTGTTGAGAAAGTAAAAGAATTTGAACGTGATTACATTGAGTTCTTAAATGCAAAGCATAGAGATACTCTAGATTTACTTAAAGCTGGTAAATTAACTGATGAGGTTATTGATACATTAACAAGTGTAGCAAAAGATCTTTCAGGAAAGTATAATTCATAAAGTTATAAGTTTAGAGTTATGAGTTAAAATTTAGCTTACTCATAACTCTAAATTTAAATTATTAAGCTAATGTCACTCAGCGCTTAGGCAAAGAGTCTTTATCATATAAAGAATGGCGAATTTAAAGGAAATTAGAAACAGAATATCATCAGTGTCTTCAACGATGCAGATTACTAGTGCCATGAAAATGGTATCTGCTGCTAAGTTAAAGAAGGCTCAAGATGCTATTACAGCAATGCGTCCTTATTCTAATAAGTTAACGGAATTGCTTCAGAGTTTAAGTGCAACTTTAGATGCAGATTCTGGAAGTAAGTATGCAGAGCAACGTGAAGTTAAAAATGTACTTATAGTTTCAGTGACTTCTAACAGAGGTTTATGTGGTGCGTTTAACTCGAACATTATTAAGCAAACAAATAACTTAATCAATAACGTTTACGCTACTAAAAACGTCTCTGTTATTGCTATTGGTAAAAAAGCTAATGATGCATTTGCGAAACAAAATAGAGTCATTGCAAACAAAAGTGATATTTATGACGATTTAACCTTTGACAATGTTGCTGAAATAGCTGAAATGCTAATGGAGAAATTCGTTTCTGGTGAATTTGATAAGATTGAGATTGTTTACAATCACTTTAAGAATGCTGCAACGCAAATTATATTGACAGAGCAATTCTTACCAATTGTACCTATTGAAAGTGACGATAATGTAACTTTAGATTACGTTTTTGAACCTTCTAAAGTAGAAATAGTTGAAGAGTTAATACCAAAGTCGTTAAAGACACAATTATATAAAGGTATTAGAGATTCTTTCGCTTCCGAGCATGGTGCACGTATGACAGCAATGCATAAGGCGACAGATAATGCGACAGAATTAAGAGATCAGCTTAAATTAACATATAACAAAGCAAGACAAGCAGCTATTACTAACGAAATCCTTGAGATTGTTGGTGGAGCAGAAGCTTTAAATAACTAACAAAACTGAATACACTGCTGTAGAATCTAGCTCGTGTATTGTAGTTCATAAATAGTAAAGCCTAACTTTAATGAGTTAGGTTTTTTTATGCTTTTATATTTCAAAATTTTTTCAACCTTCCTTTCTTTTAGATGTTCATCATATGATAAACTGGTGAAAATCAGTTTTAAATGCTTACTTTGTAAGTTTTTTCCTTCCATTTACATCATATTAACCGATTTATTTGTTTTTTAAAGTGTCTAATTTAGATATTTTTATATATTGCAGTCCCAAACCTTAACCTACTTTATAATGAAACTATTAAGAAAGTCGGCTTACGCCATTGTTTTTACTATTATTTGTGGTGCAACTAACCTTTGTGATGCCCAGAATAATAAGATTTCAACTACATTTCAAAAACAAGCTCCATTCGAAGTTAATTCTCCTTCTTTTCAAGAATGGTATGCAGGTATCAAAGTTGGTGGAACCGGAATTAACATATTCCTACCTATCACTGATGTTGCGCAAAATGTTGAAATCACCGAAATTTATTTTAGAAACCTAAAAGGTGACCTTATTAAAGTTAATGGGACCTACTCAGCACAGCTTAAGAATAATTCACCGTATTATACGTTTAAAAAATCTGAACCTACGGAGGATTATCCTTTTAAGCTAAAGGATACAGAATGTGTGGTAGCTTATACTGAAAATGGGCAATCAAAATATTTTAAGATTACCAATATTACTGAATTTGCAGGAACATATTATGAAAATGGACCACCTCCAATTTACGTAAAGGAAAATGCAACAGATCTTGTGTCTGTTGAGGACCAAGAAGTGGATAATTAGTAATTAAAATACGTTATATATTCAGCCTTGCCTAAAAAGCAAGGCTTTTTTATTTCTTTATTTCAACCAAGTCGATGGTTCATTAATATTTAATACTTTTGAAGTCTATAATTTAAGCAAGATTGAGCGGATTCAAATCACTTTTTAAACAAACATTTATTTACGGCTTAGCGACTGTGCTACCTAGAATGTTGAGTTTTATTTTAGTGCCACTTTATACGGATCCAGCAGTGCTTTCTGTGGAAGAATATGGTCGTGTATCATTCATATTTGCATATTTTGTATTGTTTAATGTTGTTTTGGCGTATGGTATGGAAACCGCATTCTTTAGGTTTTTTAATAAAGAAGAAAGTCAAGAGAACGTTACCAGCACATCTGCAATTTCATTAATAGTTAGTTCAATCGCATTATTAGGAATTGCTTTTCTATGTAGACATCAAATTTCAAGTCTCATCAATATAGAACTTCAGTATCTCAATTTAGTTTTTATCATTTTACTATTAGATGCTTTGGTAATTATTCCTTTTGCGTGGTTACGAGCTACGGCAAAACCAATGCGTTATGCCGTAATTAAAATATTAAATGTAGCTGTGAATTTAGGGCTCAATGTCTTTCTGTTATTATATTTAAAGGATTTAGCTGATGGTAATTCCGTTTTTAACGCGATCTATAAACCAGATTTTGAAATTAATTACATCTTCATCTCTAATGTCATTGCAAGCGGATTAACACTGCTTCTATTACTGCCATTTTACACCCAAATTACATTTAAGTTCAATACAGTTCTATGGAAAAAAATGATGCGTTATGCCATGCCTGTGCTTGTTGCTGGAATTGCCTATTCGGTCAACGAAACTTTTGATCGTATTTTATTAGAAAAATTATTACCAGCAGATATTGCTGACGAACAAGTTGGTATGTATTCTGCTTGTTATAAGCTAGCCTTATTTATGACGTTATTCGCTACAGCTTTTCGTTTAGGTATAGAGCCGTACTTTTTTAGCCATTCTAAAACAGATAATCCGCAAAAGAATTATGCGAGAATTTTAGAATATTTTGTAGCCTTTGGTGCTGTTATATTTTTAGCTGTCGTAGTATTTGCAGATGTTTTAAAACCTTTTATTATCCGGAGTGAAGCCTATTATGAAGCCATGTGGATTGTGCCTTTTATACTTCTAGCTAATTTTTGTTTAGGTATATATCATAACCTTTCAGTTTGGTATAAAATAACAGATCGGACTAAGTTTGGAGCTTATATCTCAATATTCGGTGCTATTACAACTTTAGTATTAAATTATGTGTTAATTCCTAAGATTGGTTTTAAAGGGTCGGCGATTGCAACACTTTCAGCCTATTTAATAATGATGTTATTGTCCTTTTATTACGGAAAAAAATACTATCCTATTCCTTATAATCTTAAAAAGATAGTCTTGTATTTTGGGCTTTCAACAATGTTTTCAATGTTGTACTTCTATGTTTTTAGAGGAAATTATGTTATTGGAATTGGTGCATTAATCGTATTTTTAACCCTTGTTTTTCAACTTGAAAAAAAGGAATTAAAACAATTATTAAAACGAAACTAACTTGTCATTTATACAGCGAACACATTTAATTCATGAAAATTAAAATAATAAACAAATCCAATCACGCTTTACCACATTATGAAACTATCGCATCAGCTGGTATGGATTTACGCGCTAACTTATCGGAATCTAGAATTTTAAAACCGTTAGAACGTAGTATTGTTGGTACTGGTTTATATATGGAATTACCGGTTGGAATTGAAGCACAAGTCAGACCAAGAAGTGGATTAGCCGCAAAAAAAGGAATTACCGTACTAAATGCACCAGGAACTATAGATGCTGATTATAGAGGAGAAATAGGTGTGATTTTAGTTAATCTTTCAAATGAAGATTTTGAAATTAACAATGGTGAACGTATTGCGCAACTAGTCATCGCCAAGCACGAGCGTGCCGAATGGGTAGACGTTATAGAATTATCTGATACCGATAGAGGAGAAGGTGGTTTTGGAAGCACGGGAGTCTCGTAGGAATTTCCTGCAAGGTTTTAAAAACCCTGTAGGTATTATTCGATTTTAGATTAAGTTATTTAATCGTAACCAAAAGCATAAATAAATTTTAACAGAATAGATTTCCGTTTTCACGGAAACGAAAAACAAATTTTTCGATGAAAATAATAGTACCAATGGCAGGTCGAGGATCGCGCCTTAGACCACATAGTTTAACTGTACCAAAACCTTTAATTCCTGTTGCAGGTCAACCAATAGTACATCGTTTAGTAAAGGATATCGCCAAAGTGTTAAAGCAACCGATTGAAGAAATTGCTTTTGTTTTAGGTGATCCAGCATTTTTTGGAGAAGATGTTGTAGAAAGTTTAACAGAACTTGCGGAAGGCTTAGGAGCAAAAGCGTCGATTTACAGACAAGATCAGCCTTTGGGAACAGGGCACGCGATTATGAGTGCAGAACCATCGCTTTCTGGACCTGCTGTAATTGCTTATGCAGATACATTGATTAGAGCTGAATTCGATTTAGATCCAACAGCGGATAGTGTGATTTGGACAAAATGTGTTGCCAATCCCGAAGCCTATGGTGTTGTAAAATTAAATACTGATCAAAACATAGTAGAATTAGTTGAAAAACCGGAAACCTTTGTAAGTGATCAAGCTGTTATAGGCATTTACTACTTTAAAGATGTTGCCGTTTTAAAAGAGAAATTACAAGAAGTTTTAGACGAAAACGTTATGAATGGTGGAGAATATCAAATCAATGATGGTATTAAACGCATGATGGCAGACGGAAAAATCTTTAAAACTGGAACCGTTGACGAGTGGATGGATTGTGGAAACAAAACCGTGACTTTAGAAACGAATGCTAAAATGTTAGGCTTCCTAACGGCAGATAAAGAAGAGCAATTAATTGACGACTCTGTTGTTTTAGAAAATTCAAAAGTGATTGAGCCGTGTTATATCGGAAAAGGAACAGTTTTGAAAAACACCACTGTTGGACCTAATGTTTCTATCGGAAAGGGTTGTGTATTAGAAAATTCAACCGTTAAAAATAGCTTAATACAAAACCAAACCATCATTAAAAACGCTAATTTAGACGAAGCTATGATTGGTAATCATGTAAAGTATAATGGTGAGTTTACTAAGATTAGTATTGGTGATTATACAACAATGGAATAGTTATTGACATCGCTAATCACAGTATTTAAATTAAGAAATTATGTACGTTGTATTGTATTCAATTGTCATAAAACCTGAGCAAGAAGACCAATTTATAGGAGCTTGGAAAGGGTTAACAACATTGATTTACAAATACGAAGGAAGTTTAGGATCGCGATTACATAAAAAAGATACGCTAAACTTTTTTGCTTATGCGCAATGGCCAGATAAAAATACGTTTGATAATGCTGGTGGAAATTTGCCAGAAGAAGCCAACGAGCTTAGGGACATTATGAAGGCATCTTGCGAAAAGTTTGAAGTGTTAGAAAAGTTTGAAATGATTGAAGACCTGTTAAAGCAACACCAAAGTGAATAAGAAATTTATTTTGATATTAGTTTTTATCTTCGGAATGATAATCGTTCCGCAGACGACCTATGCCCAAGTTGATTTCAATAAACGACCAGATGATGATTTAGGCAATGTGGAAGACGAATTTCAAGAACATTTCTTTGAAGCTTTAAAGCAAAAAGGCATTGAAAATTATGATCGTGCTGTAGAATCTCTTCATAAATGCTTAAATCTCGATAGTAAAAAACCGGTCATCTATTTTGAACTGGGTAAAAATTACAACAAGCTCAAAAACTTTGGTGCAGCAGAAGAACATCTTAAAAAAGCTATCGAAATGCAACCTGATAACGTTTGGTTTTTAGATGAACTTTACGATGTCTATTTTCAGCAAGATGATATTAAGAATGCCCTAAAGACTATTAAGCAATTGGTGAAATATCATCCTGATTACAAAGAGGATTTAGCGGCACTTTATGTTAGAGAAGAACGATATAAACAAGCCTTAGATTTACTAGATGAGTTAGATGCCGAATATGGTTTGAGCGAATCTAGAGATGCTATGCGAAATGATATTTATAGTGTTACAGGTAATGCCGATGATCGTATTGAAAACTTAGAACAGCGTATAGCAAACAATCCGAATAATGAGGATAATCATTTAAAGCTCATTTATAGATATAGTCAAACAGGCGATCAAAAAAATGCGTATAAAGCGGCTAAGAACTTATTAAAAGTAAAGCCAGATTCTAAATTTGTGCATTTAGCCTTGTATAAATTTTATCTACAAGATGATAAGGTGGATGAAGCCATCAGTTCTGTTAAAACAGTATTGACAAGTCCAGAAATCAATGCAGATGCTAAAGCCAAAGTCCTTAAAGATTTTGTGGCTTTCGTCGCTAAAAATCCTGAATACGAAACGGATCTTATCGATATTACTTCACTAATAGATGGTGATAAAGATGCGCAAACCCATAGTGAGTTAGGACAATATTATTTAAAAGCCGGAGATAAAGTTAAGGCGCTTACTAACTTTAAAGAAGCCTTAAAACAAAGTCCTAATGACTTTAAATTAATAAAAGATGTCTTACTACTTCAATTAGATATAAAGGATTACAATTCGGTTATAATAGACAGTGAGCGTGCTTTAGAATTATATCCTGCCCAACCAATTTTATATTTGGTAAATGCTGTGGCCCATAATAATTTGAACGCATCGAAGAAAGCTATTGATAGTTTAGAAATGGGATTAGATTTTTTAATAGACAATCCTAATATGGAAGCTGATTTTTATTCCGAATTAAGCATTGCCTACAAAGCCTTAAATAATATTAGTAAATCTGAGACGTTTGCTAAAAAGGCAAAAGCCTTAAAAGCCCAATAAATAATGAAGTTACCTCAAGTATATAAAAATTTTAAACTGACCCTATGTGTAATTTTTATAACATTAGCATTTAGTTGTGGTTCTACTAAAAGTATTATAGCTTCTGGTGAAGCAAGTGATAAACTTTCTGCAAAACAGGTGATTAAACAGCATCAAAAGAATGAAGTCAATTTTAAAACCATGAACGCTAGGGTTGCTATTGATCTCATTCAGGGTCAAAAGGAACAAGGCCATACCTTTAACTTACGAATGGAAAAAGATAAAGTAATTTGGTTAAGTGCTTCATTTGGTATGGCACGTATGATGATTACTCCAAATAAAGTGCGGTTTTATAATAAACTCGATAACGAATATTTTGATGGAGATTATAAACTATTGAGTGATGTTGTAGGTATAGATTTAGATTTCATGAAGGTACAAAACATTCTTTTAGGTCAAGCGATTTACGATCTTAACGACCAGCCTTATCAGGTTGCGGTTAATAATAATTCTTATGCTGTAAGTCCAAAAGATCAAAATGCATTGATAGAGTTGTTCTACCTAATTAATCCTTCACATTTTAAGATGGATAGTCTGCAAATGCAACAAACGCTGAAAAAAAGAATGCTTCAAGTAGATTATTCTTCTTATCAGAAAGTAGATAAGCAAATTATACCAGAAAACATTAGAATTATTGCAGTTGAAGATACTGATGAAGTTGCTATTACCATGGAATTTAAATCGGTATCTTTGAATGATGAAGTGCGTTTTCCGTTTAATATTCCTTCAGGTTATAAAGAAATTGAAATCAAATAATGACTAAAAATCGGTTATATATAATTTTAGTGATTGGGCTTTTAATGTCCAGTTTTTCACTTGTTGCTCAAAGCGATAGGCAAAAAGAATTAGAGGCGCAGCGTCAGCAAAAGTTAAGAGAGATTAAGCAAATTAATGCTTTATTATTTACTAAAAAGAAAGAGGAGAAATCGACCATTACGCTTATTGAAGATATTAATTACAGAGTCAATGTTAGAAAAAATTTAATTAGAATTACTAACGAACAAGCCAACTTATTAACGCGTGAAATCAACGCCAATCAGAAAGAAATAACCAGTCTGAGAACACAGCTACAAGAATTAAAAGATGATTATGCAGCAATGGTTGTAAAATCCTATAAAAGTAAGTCTGAACAAAGTAAAGTGATGTTTTTATTATCGTCTAGTAATTTTCAACAGGCCTATAAACGATTACAATATATAAGACAGTATAGAGAATATCAGAAAGAACAAGGTGAATCCATAAAGCTTAAAACTAAAGAATTACAGGAATTAAATATTCAGCTATCTAAACAAAAGGAAGATAAGCAGAAGCTAGTTGAAGAAAACCGGGTTGCTAAACGCGAACTAGAAGGCGAATTAAAGCAACGTGAAGTTTTAATGGCTTCTATTAAGACGGATATGGGCAAATTCGCGACTCAGATTAAACAAAAACAACGGGAAGCTGACCAATTGGATAAGGAGATCGATCGCTTAATTGCTGAAGCTATTGCGGCATCGAATAAAAAAGTTGGTAAAAAATCCTCTGCAGGAAAATTTGTCTTAACACCTGAAGCAAAAAAACTAGCCTCTAGTTTTGCTGCGAACAAAGGAAAATTGGGATGGCCAGTTGCACGAGGTGTTATTAAAGGTAAATTTGGTAAAACACGTTCTTTAACAGATAGTTCAGTGGAAGTTAATCATTCTGGTGTAAAAATAGCAACAGAGCAAAATGCAGAAGTCAGAGCGGTTTTTAATGGTGAAGTTTCTAAAATTCATCTAATGAAAAGAGGAAATCCAACCATTTTAATTAGGCATGGTGATTATATAACGATTTATCACAACCTCTCAAAGATTCATGTAAAGAAAGGAGATAAAATTACCACTGGTCAGGTTATTGGTGAGGTATTTACTAATAAAATATCAGGAGAAACCCTTCTGGATTTTAGAATTTACAAAAATAATCTAAAACTGAATCCAGAATCTTGGTTGGCACGCCAATAAATCAAAGGACTATTCAAAAAGCGCCTTTAACTCAGTAGCATCAGCAGGTTTCATTTTTCCGGCCAATACCAAACTCAATTGTTTACGACGTAAAGCCGCATCAAAACGTTGCTTCTCTAATTCTGTTTCGGGTACCAATTCAGGGACTCTTACAGGTTGTCCCATTTCATCCACAGCAACAAAGGTGTAAATCGCCTCATTAGCTTTAACACGGTCACCAGATTCTCTGTCTTCGATCCAGACATCCATATACACTTCCATAGAAGACGAAAATGCTCGAGATACTTTAGCTTCAATCATTACCACACTTCCTAAAGGAACAGCTCTGTTAAATGCAACATGATTTACGGTCGCTGTTACCACAATGCGTCTAGAGTGTCGTCTTGCGGAAATACTAGCAGCTCTATCCATACGGGCTAATAGTTCGCCACCAAATAAGTTGTTGAGTGGGTTCGTTTCGCTTGGTAATACCAAATCGGTACTAATGGTTTTAGATTGAAATGCGGTTCTAGAATGCATAAGAATTTTAAAATTTCTGCAAAGATAGAGCGATTTTAAGATGAAGTAGTATTATTATAAGTAAAAAGTAAAAAGTAAAAAGTAAAAAGTAAAAAGTAAAAAGTAAAAAGTAAAAAGTAAAAAGTGAAAAGTAAAAAGTGAAAAGTAAAAAGTAAAAAGTGAAAAGTGAAAAGTGAAAAAAGTCTTGGCGAAATATAATGAGAGATTAAACTATTTAAATTTTTAAATAACGTCTGTCTAATTATTTCTCTGTGAATCTACGTGTAAACTCCATGAATTTCTGTGTAATAATTCACGTTAAGCTAAACGCAAGCATTGGTAAAACTCGGATCTTAAAAGTCTATTTAAGCGTCTTAATCAACAACCAAGCATCACGATTATGCTCACGACGAATCTTAAAAAGTTCACTTTGGGCTTCTGCTCTAGTTTCAAAACTGCCATAAACTACTTCATGTAAACCATAACGATTCGCACCAATTTGACGTGCTTTAAAACCTTGTTCTCTTAATTGTTTGACTTTCTTTTCAGAATTTTCTTCTACTCTAAAGGCGCCAGCAACAATATGGTAATTACCACTTTGTTTTTCAACAGACAACGTTGCTGCAGGTAATGGGTTACTAATTATAAAAGTTGCTTCTTGCACTTTAGCATCAAGTTGCTCATTGGCTTGCTCTTGTGCTAGTTGGTTATGGTTTTCAATGGTATTATTATAATACGTTGCAGCTCCAAAACCACCTAAACCTAATAAAACAACTGCGGCAGCCGCATATTTAAACCAGTTACGATTAGATCGTTTTTCAGGGGTTAAAGCAATTGGTGCAGTCTCTTCTATAACTTCTACAGTTTCTTTGTAAACTTCGCGGGTAACGTCTGTTGAAGAAAAATGAGATAACCCAAAAGAATCTGTTAAATAGTTGATGTGGCTAGACGGATCAAATTGAATTTTACCATCTGCATTTAAAACCAACTCACCAATATTTTTAAATTGAATAGTTTCTCCTTCAACCAAATAGGATTTGATAGACTTTATTTGCTTAGAAACTTGACTTAACGCAGTCGCATAAGGTATTTTTTCAACCTCAGCAATGTAATTCGCCAATAGGCCATCATTTTGTTGTAATTGCTCGTTAAAAGACAAGGCTTTTTTCGGAGGGTAAAACGTATGGGTGGTCTCGTGTATTTTTGCCGAAACACGACGAGTTAAAAACGCTCCAAATTCTGGAACAGTAACACAATCGTATCGGTATAAAAGGTCGCTAATGTAAGTATCTAACTGCATATGAGAGCAAAGTTAAAAATTTTTATTTCTGAAAGAAGTGAAGTATCGTTTATTTATTAACATCAAATTAAATTTTTTTCTATGCCTTTGATTTTCTTTGAATTCAGAATTAATTTTATTGTAATTCTATACTTTTTTATCTAAAGCATAACTATCAAAATTTTCTATATGCTATTGGTGTGGATTGTCCTCTTGGGGGGCTTTAGGGGTGTTTTTGCATGAATATTATCTTTTTTATTTATAGTATGTCGATTGATTTTTCACGACAATTATTTTTCCATTCTAAGAATTATATTATTAATAGTGTCTTTAATAAAAGTCCAAATCATTCAGAATTAAATAATTATATTCGTAAACAGTGGAATTATTTTCTTAAGTACTTAGCGTTCAATGACAGATCAACAACTTATTTATGCATTAGCCTTGCAACATGTTCCAAAAATTGGGGCGACTACGGCCAAGAAACTTATTAATCATTGCGGATCGGCTGAAGCGGTTTTAAAAGAAAAGAAATCAAAGATTTTAAAAATTGATGGTATTGGAACCATTACAATTCAAGGCCTTTATGATAAAATTCATCTCGAAGAGGCACAGCAAGAATTGAAATTTATTAAAGATAATGATATTGCTGCTAATTACTTTACGGAAGAAACCTATCCAGAACGTTTAAAACATTGTATTGATGGTCCCATTGTATTATTTCAATCTGGAAACATCAAAATAAAGCAACAACGTATTATAAGTATTGTTGGAGCTCGAAAAATAACCACTAATGGTATTGCGTTTTGTGAAAAGTTAGTAGAAGCCTTATCTCCGTTTAATCCTATAATTGTGTCTGGGTTTGCATACGGAACCGATATTACCGCACAAAAAGCAGCTGTAAAACATAATCTCCAAACTATTGGTTGCTTAGCTCATGGTTTAAATCAAATATATCCTAAAGTGCATAAAAAGTATGTGGCTGATATAGAAAGACATGGTGGTTTTTATACGGATTTTTGGAGTACAGACAATTTTGACCGCAATAACTTTTTAAAGCGTAACCGAATTATTGCAGGACTAAGCGAAGCAACGATTGTTATAGAATCTGCGGAAAAAGGTGGGAGCTTAGTCACGGCAGATATTGCGAATTCCTATAATAGAGAAGTCTTTGCTGTACCAGGAAGAACTACGGATAGTCAGAGTATTGGTTGCAATAATTTAATAAAATTTCAGAAAGCTCATTTATTATCCAATCCTTTGGATGTCCCGTATATGCTAAATTGGGAATTAGAATCCAATAAAAAGCCAGTCATTCAGCAACAATTGTTTGTTGAACTTGAACCCGACGAAAAGATCATTTATAATTTTCTTAAAGAAAATAATAAAGAACTGTTAGATGTTATTGCCTTTCGTTGTGAAATGCCAACCTATAAAATAGCGGGTATTTTACTTAATATGGAATTAAAAGGTGTTGTGAGGCCTTTACCTGGCAAATTGTTTGAGGTGATTTAGTTAACACCTAAAATAAATTGTTCAAATCGTAGTAAGTTTTATTTGGTGTTAGTTGTTCATTTAAAGTATCGATGTTTACGAATGTTAAGTTTTAAATCAGTGTAATTGGCAACCTCTAGTCTTAAAAAGGAGTTCGAGATTCCATGTGTATTCACGACACTATTATGTGATTTTTATGTAGGAAATATTTAAAAAATTACACTTTGTCGAATATATTATGCTTTTTGTCGGATTTTTGTTTGGTTATTCCAATTACTTTCATCATATTTGTAGTCCCTCTATAATACATAAAATTAAAAAATACTGTTCTACCAATTGTGGTCGTATGGTTAAACTTAATAATGATCCTACTTATGAGGTTACAAACTACACCCATTCTGAAGCATTCCGATGCCTACCAGTTTTTTATCCAACACATAGCCCTATTATTTCAATGTCAGGTGCTGAAAGAGACTACTAATACGTTGTTTTTTGCACCGTTTATGAATAGTGGTACATTTCATCCTAACTTTAAGAAAATTGAGAATAGTGAAGCAACTGAACGGTCTTAAAAGGCACGATTTGTGTGTTTTACAGTGTCGCGAAGTGCATTTAAAAGGATATTAACGGCACATCAACTAATTTTTTTTGCGCATCCTATAAACTGCTGCACTTTTGCAGTGTTAAACCCAAATTTACACTGAATAGATATTATCATTAGACTTAGTCTTCATTAATTAATGTCTGTTCAAAAGAATTATAATAATATAACCTATGAATACAATTTTATCCTTCGTCTCATCTAAAAAAGTAATGACTACGCTCTTACTTTTATTAAGTGCTTTGTCTTTTTCGCAAGTTGTTACGGATATTTTTCCTACACGTGTAACAACAAGTAGTAATATTACTATTATTGGAACAGGCTTTTCTTCAGGAGATCAAAACAATATTACTATTACTGGAATTAGTATTAACTCTAAAGAGTTTGTTAGTGCTACCGAAATGAGATTTAAAGTTACTAGAACAGGTAGTAGCACAACAGGGCAACTTTCTGTAGGGGTATCGGGATATTCATATACTGTGCCAGATAGAAATATTGAATATGTTCAACCTACAAGTAAAACTGTAAGTTCAAACTCACAAAATAGAGTAAGAGAAGTTTATACGTCTTGGGATCAAAATGGAAATGGTGAGAATTTTTGGAAATCAGGTGATTTTTTAAGTAGTAATACATCGACATGGCCAAACGATAGCCATGAGTTGCTAGGTTTTAAAATGACATATGGAAGTGTAGATTATATTTTTTCTACTGGTGTTGATGATACGATGCTTGAAAGTAAATTAACAAGCTTAGGTGTAGATGGTGTTAATGTTATATATATGGCACAAGAATTTAAAGCGTATTCTACTAATGGGGTTAGTGGAACACCTAATAGTAACAACTTTATTGGAATGGCAGATCTAATAGACGGTTATTCTGGATCGATAAACTTTAATGATGCCGTTAGAAAAACAGTTTATGATGTTATTATTGATGGAGATAATGGTCTGGATTTAGGGACTGGTATTGCAAATTTTAATAATGATGCAGATATTAGATTTTACAGTGGTAATGGTAGTGAAGGAACAGCGGATGATGGCATCCCAGATTTAATAATAACTCAGATGGCTCAACCCGGAGGGACAGATGTTTATTATTATGCAGATGTTGAAGGTAATGTCGTTGGTAAACCAATTAAAGTGGCGTTTCAAAACTATGATTCGTTAAGGTTATTTGAGTGGTATGTAGATTTTTATAAAATGAACACTTCTACGAACTTTGACGCCTCTTTATCTACTGGTAATGGGTTTTCAAGCGGTGGACATAGAGGATATAGAATGGCTGCATTTCAGTTAGATGATTTTCAAATTGATGATACTAATATCTTATTGATAGATAATATTAATATGGGTGCTGGTGGTTCATCAGATATGTCTTTTATGGCCTATAACCAATCAGCTTTTGCAATTAAATCTCCAATAATTGATAAATCACCTGTGTCTCGTTTTATTTGTAGACTACCGTCTCCAAGTGATTCTAGTCTTACATTTAGTGTATTAGGAAGTGTTGATGAACCTACGGGATCTACATCTGAAGACATTAAATATGAGTGGTTTAAAAATCATACTAGTTTATCTGAAACAACAAGTTCATATACTATTAATGGAAGTTTAGACGTGTCAGATATAGAAAATGTAACATACAGGGTTAGAGTGTCTAATGACTTTGGTGCTGTAGACTTACCTTTTACCATTAGCGAAGGAGGAACACCAGCATATTGGAATGGTACAACTTGGGAGTTACCATCTGTATATACGCTTAATAGTATTACTGTAGATGATAGAGATAGAAGCTTAATCTTTTCTGAACATTACAGCAAATCTTCCGATTTAGTGGGCTGCGATTGTACAGTAACAGCAGGAAAGGATGTGGTAATTCCTTCTGATTCATCCATAACGCTTTTTAATTCCTTAACAGTTGAAGACGAAATTCCTGCAACAACAGTTGATGGTGAAACTACAGAGCTAATACCTGCTGGTACCTTTACTTTAGAGGATGATGCTAGTCTCGTACAAATTAATGATGTGGAGAATAGTGGCAACATTATAAAGAAAAGAACGGTTGATGGTACGACACTAAATGGGAATGATTATATCTATTGGTCATCTCCAGTTGAGGATGCACCATTCTCTTCGATTCCTGGAAACCTTATGTATGAATGGCATACTAATGATTCTAATAATATAACTGGAACTACTGGTAATTGGGCCAGTGCTAGTGGTACAATGTCTGTAGGTAGAGGCTATATTGCTCGTGTACCACAAGCTATCGATTATACAGCGACATTTAATGGTGTACCAAATAATGGAAATATTGAATGGGATGTGTATAAAACGAATACTGTTGGGTCTATGTCGACAGTGGAAATCGATTGGAATTTAATAGGAAATCCATATCCTTCTTCTATCAATGCTAAAAAATTCTTAGAGGATAATACTGATATAGAGGGTAGTGTGTATTTATGGACACATAATCGTGCTGCTACTAGTTCGGAAAGTGATCCTTTTTATGATGACTATGGCATAAATTATGGAGATCAATATGTGGCGTATAATGATTTAGGTTCTTCAAATCCTTCAGGTTTTAATGGATATATAGCTTCAGGGCAAGCCTTTTTTGTTCAGATTAATGCGGCTGTTAGAGGTGGTTCAGATTTTAATGTTACATTTTCTAATGATATGCGTTACGATGAAAACGAATTTGCTCATGATAATTCTCAATTTTACAGAAGCAGTTCAGAAGAAACTATAGCTTTAGAAAAACAGTTAGTTTGGCTGAGTTTAGCGAATGAAAACGATAAGGCAATTAGTACATTAGTAGGCTACGCAAGTGGAGCTACAGAAGGAAAAGACAGACTTTACGATGCTTACACTAATAATGAAGGGTTCAATTTATATTCTTTAATTACAGAAGAAGAAAAATTAGTGATACAAGGCCTTCCATTACCTTTTGTAGATACCAATACAGTGCCCTTAGGTATTGAATTAAATGCAAGTGGAATTTACAAAATTGCCATTGGTAAAGTAGAAGGAAACTTATTTGTAGAACAAGAACAAGGTATATATTTAGAAGATACGTATACAAACGTTATTCATGATTTAAGAACATCACCTTACAGTTTTACAGGTGAAGCCGGTGAGTTTAATGATCGTTTTATTTTAAGATATACACCATCTTCAACGCTTTCAATTTCTGAAGTTTCGGTAGCAGATACCTTTGCGTATATTAATAATGCAACCTTGCATCTTAAATCATCTAACCTTATTGAATCGGCAACGGTATACGATATGAATGGTAAACAAATTACCAATTATAACGTAGATAATCGTGATAATTCTTTTGATACAGAATTTAGATTCTCTAAAGGTGTATATATCGTCGCTATTACATTAGATAATGGTACTGTAGTCACAAAAAAGCTTATTAACTAAACTCTTTTTATTTAAATACCTCCCTAGGTTTAAATAGCATATTAATCATTTTATTAAAACCAACAGAATCTCTAAATAGCTTAGAGACAAGACTTTTATTTTTAAACCTTAACGTATGAACTTAAAAATTACTTTTAATTTAAAACCGCTTAACACACTCAAAATGACTGTTTTTGCGCTTTTTTTAACAGCTTCAGCCAATATATTTGGCCAAACTGTTACTGAGGCTTTTCCCTCAAGGATAACTACCAACTCTAAAATTACGGTGTTAGGAACCGATTTTACAGAGAGCACTTCTATTAGTATCAATGGTATCAACATCAATAGCAGTAGCATTACATTATTAAGTGATACTGAAATGTTATTCGCTATTTCACATACAGGATCGTCAGATGTTTCTGGTGAACTTGTTGTAGGTGGTGTATCTACAGGAATTAATATAGATTATATTAGTCCTTCTCACAAAACGCTTAAAAATGGAGAAACGAGTAACGTTACTAAAATTACCGAAATATTTACAACGTATAATGGGTTTTGGAGGTCGTCACAATGGAAAGCAGACCCTACTAATAACAGTTTAAAACCTAATACGAGTCATGATCTATTGGCGTTTACCTATAACGGAGTTACCTATTCTACAGGTGTAGATGATCAGGTGCTTACTGATAATGGAGTGACGTTTAGCACACAACTATTTTATGCGTATACAACTAATGGTGTTGATGGAACCACTTATGGATCTAACTATTTAGCTATGGCGGATTTAATAGATGGAGAAGTTAATGAAGGCACTGCTATTACGTCTGAAGAAATTTTAGGTACAACAATTTACGATGTTTTAATTGACGGAGTCAATGGTTTAGATATCGGTACAGGCGTTACTAATTTTAATGCCACTGCAGATGTTGAATTTTATAGTGCTGGTGGACAACTAGGTGCTTTAAATGATGATGTACCAGATTTTTTAATCTCACAAATAGCTATGGCAGGTAGCACAGATATTTATTATTATACAGATTCTGAAAAGAATGTTGTAGGAAGACCTGTGAAATTGACCATATTAGATGAAACTGATACGCAAGGTGATGCGTTATTAACACAGTGGAGATTGGATTTATATAATTTCACTAATGGTGTTAACTACGGTATAGCAACGCCGCAATCTAGAGCTTTTTCTAATAATGAGCAGCGTCCTTTACGAATGGTAGCTTTAAAATTTGAAGATTTTCAAATTACAGACACTAATATTACAGATATAAATAACGTGAATATGGTAGCCGGTGGTACAGCCGATCTTGGTTTCCTTGCCTATAATAGAGGGTCTTTTGATATAAAAACGCCTGTCTTTACGGAATATCCTGCTGCTAGGTACGTTTGTCAATTACCAAGTGAGTCTAGTATCTCATTTTCTGCTACTGCTACAGTTTCTGGTGGTGCCACTGGTGCACCTGAAGAAACGTTATCGTACCAATGGTTTAAGTATAGCGATCCTATTCCTGGAGCGACATCTAGTACGTACACGCTTCCTAATACTATTGATTCTGAAAGTTTAGGGATTTACAAATTAAAAGTTAGTAATTCGTATGGTGCCGTTGTAGTACCTGTAAGTCTTTCATTAGGTGGAACTCCTGTTTATTGGAATGGAACGGATTGGGAATTACCTCCAGTGTATCAAAATGCAGGCGTGGTCGTTGAACCACAAGATAGAGGTTTAGTATTTTCATCTAATTATAATGAAGTTGGAGATATAGAAGGGTGTGATTGTTTAGTGCCTTCTGGTAGTAATGTTACTATACCTTCAGGATCTACACTTAAACTTTATGGTGAAGTTACAGTGGAATCGGGTGGTTCATTAACATTTGAAGATAGCGCGAGTTTAATTCAAACTAAAATAGTATCAAGTAATGAAAATGTTGGTTCAATTAAAGTAAAACGTAATGTTACAGATCTACATGATAATGATTATGTATTGTGGTCTTCTCCTGTAGCTGGCTTTGATGTTTCTAATATCACATCCGAGTATACAACTGATGCTTTTAATTGGGGTGTTAATACGGCAAATTCTAATGGTATTTCTGGTGATTGGGCTCTAACTACTGGAGCAATGAATTCAGGTTTAGGATATGCTGTTAATGTACCAACGGAACTTGTTACAACAGGATTTACAACAACCTTTGTTGGAACGCCTAATAATGGAGATATTTCTGTAGATGTTTATAAATCAACAGGAAATCAGCCAAATCTAGAAGTGAGACATAGAAACCTTATTGGTAACCCATATCCTTCTGCGATAAGTGCAGAGCAGTTATTAACTGACAATACCTTATTAGAAGGTAATGTGAAAATATGGTCACATAATTCAGCAATTCCAAATGCAACAACACCATTAACGAGTTCTGCTTATCAAGCTTTAGATTACAACTATGCTGAGCAGTATGTAAGTTATAACTTTACAGGTGCTAATCCACCAGAAAGTACTAATGGATATATTGGTTCTGGACAAGGATTTTTTGTTCAAGTTGATGATAGTGCTTCAGAAGGTTCAGTAACGTTTACAAATGCGATGCGTTCTAACGATGATGATGTAGCATATGATAATTCTCAATTTTACAGATCAGAAGAATCGACTAATAATGATTTAGAAAAGCACCTCGTTTGGTTAAGCTTGATCGATGCTACGGATGTTTCTGCAAGTACTTTAGTTGGTTACGTAGAAGGAGCAACGATGGCAAAAGATAGACTTTTTGATGCCTATTCTGATGACAACTCAATGCGTATCTATTCTATAGTTGATAATGCAGAAATGGTTATTCAAGGGCGTTCGTTACCATTTGTAGATACTGATGTGGTGCCGTTAGGAATTGAATTGCCTGAAAGTGGTATTTTTAAAATAGCTATTGGCGATTTAGCAGGAACGGTTTTTGCAGGTGGTACACAAGGTATTTATCTTGAAGATACGGTTCTAAATACAGAACATGATTTAATAGCGTCTCCTTATTCTTTTTCTGGAGTTGAAGGAAAAATTAATGATAGATTTAACTTACGTTATACAACTACTTTATCCGTTGATGACGTTGCAATGTCTAATACTTTTGCTTATGTAAAGGATGGCACATTAAATGTAAGATCTGGTTCAGGTATTAAGGATGTTAAAGTCTATGATATAAACGGAAGACAAGTAAGTTCTTATGCGTCTAATGGACAGGACAATACGTTGAGTGAAAGCTTCAGGTTTTCTAAAGGAGTATATTTAGCAACGATTACTTTAGAAGGTAATGTAACTGTAACTAAGAAAATTATAAACTAAGGATTAATTTACTTAATCATTAAACTATAAAGACCTCTATTAAATTAATAGAGGTCTTTTTTTATTTAAAATTTTAAAAAGTAGCGAATTAATAACCCACTTTTTCTCTCACGCGTTTTAAAACAGCGTCAGCAACAAGCTTAGCTTTTACGGCACCTTTGGTTAAAGCAGCATCAACTTCTTCAAGATTATTCATATAATAATTGTAGCGTTCTCTTTGTTCAGAAAAACGTTCTAATACTAATTCATATAAGGCTTGTTTGGCGTGACCATAACCGTAATTGCCTCCTTCATAATTAGCTTTCATAGCTGCAATTTGAGCATCAGAAGCCAATAAACTATAAATTGCAAAACAGTTACAAGTCGCCCAATCTTTTGGTTCTTCAAGTGGCGTACTGTCCGTCTCAATAGACATTATTTTTTTACGCAGTTGTTTTTCAGGTAAAAAGATATTGATAAAATTCCCTCTACTCTTACTCATTTTTTCTCCATCAGTTCCAGGAATAAGCATGCCGTTTTCTTGTATCTTACCTTCAGGTAGTACAAAAGCATCTCCCATCTTCGCATGGAAACGAGATGCGACATCACGAGTCATTTCAATATGTTGTAATTGATCTTTTCCCACCGGAATAATTTCAGCATCATACAATAAGATATCTGCAGCCATAAGCATTGGATAGGTAAATAAACCTGCATTGACATCTTCTAAACGATCTGCTTTATCTTTAAAACCATGTGCTAATGTTAAGCGTTGGTATGGGAAGAAACAGCTTAAATACCACGATAATTCCGTAACTTGAGGAATATCACTTTGTCTATAAAACACTGTTTTTTCAATATCTAACCCGAAAGCAAGCCAAGTAGCAGCAACAGAATAGGTGTGGTTTCTTAATTCGTCTGCATCTTTAATTTGGGTTAGCGTGTGCAAATTTGCAATAAATAAAAACGATTCGTTTTTAGCATCATTTGCCATGTCTATTGCTGGTAAAATTGCTCCTAAGATGTTCCCTAAATGCGGTGTTCCTGTACTTTGTACTCCTGTTAGTATTCTTGCCATAATAATGCCTGCGAAAGCAGGTATCTCTTTAATTGCTCCTTAATTTTACGAAATTTCAAATTAAATTTAGTAATTGAAGTAAGCAGAAATCATTTTTAAATTAAACTTAAATTGTAAAGAACAAAGGTAAATTTTTTAGCAGAACTATTAGAAGTCATTTAATTTAATTAACTAGTTTTGGTGCTATGGCATTTTTAAAATATCCATTTTGGCTTTTATATCGTATTTGGTTCTACATTTTAGTTGCCATTCCGATTATAGTATTATTCCCTTTTTTGATTATTTCTATATCAAGAGAGCAATGGTATCCATACTTTTTTAGGTTGGCACGTATTTGGTCCAAGTTTATTTTAATAGGCATGGGTTTTGGATATAGGATTAAACGAGAAGACACGCCCGATCCTGAAAAGAGTTACATGTTTGTGGCCAATCACACCTCAATGGCAGATATTATGTTAATGTTAGTTGCCGTTAAAAACCCTTTTGTATTTGTAGGAAAACAAGAATTAGCTAAAATTCCACTATTTGGTTTCTTTTATAAGCGTACTTGTATTTTAGTTGATAGATCGAGTGCCAAGAGTAGGCAAGCTGTATTTTTGCGTGCGCAACGTCGCTTAAAACAAGGTGTAAGTATTTGTATTTTTCCGGAAGGAGGAGTGCCCGATGAACATATTTTATTAGACGAATTTAAAGATGGAGCATTTCGTTTGGCAATTAACCATCAAATTCCTGTAGTTCCAATTACATTTTACGATAATAAAAAACGATTTTCATACACATTTTTTAGTGGGAGTCCTGGTAAAATGCGAGCTAAAATTCATCAATTTTTACCAACAATAGGTTTGGAGACTGCAGATACAAAAGCTTTGAATGAAAAAGCGCGATTGATAATTTGGGATGAATTGACTCGTAATCAAATCACAAAAAAAAGCCACTCTAACTAGGAGTCGCTTTTAATCATTATGGCATTTTTATGGCGCATGGCACGCAATAACCTAACTTAAAATTTATAACTTAAACCAGTGTATAATCCAATAAAGAACGGTTTATAATCTCCTGTTGTATCATTGAATGTATTAATTTGATATTTAAATGTCGGTTCAAGATTTATATTCCATTGTCTTGAAAGTCTGTAATCCATTCCTAATCCAAAGTTGGCACTAAAACTAGTATCATTAATATTATTAGCTTCTCCAATTAATGCTGAACTTCCATCAATATCAGCATAAATTTCATTTTCACTTAAAAAGAAGGTACTAAATCCTCCAATAACATTAATTCCAAATTTAGTGTCTAATAATCTGTATTCTAATTCTAATGGGATTTCTATAAATCCAAAACGTTGATCGATGTTACCGGCAACTTTCGTATTAAATAACTCTGGAGTTGACGATCTATTCATCATTTTCGCACTCATAAGCGATATTTGTTCTTCTTCTGAGCTAAATGCAATATTACTAAATGAAGCATCTACTCCTCTAGCTGCAGTTACTGGACCTACAAAAGCAAACACATCTGAAGTGGTTTGATTAAGATTAACACGATTAACACCAGCTCTAATTTTTAGTTTTTTAGAAATCGCATAACTACCAGCTATACCATAACTCATATTAACGTCAGAGCTTTTAGAGTTTTCGTTAAATTGTTTGTCTAGTGAAGACCCTTGACCTAAGGAGTTAAAATAAACAGGCGCAACATTTGGGGCAATGCTCCACCTGCTTTGTTCATCTTCTTTTTCTTCTTCATCTATAGTGTCGTTATTTTCTGCAATAGCATTTTCAATGGTCTGTTGTTCTGGAATTTCAATAATTGAATTTTCAGATTCAACAGCATTTGTTTTGTTTATCTCAGATTTAGAAGTATCAGCGTTTAATTGTTTAGAACTTGTATGCTCGGCTACAGCTGCGCTTGTGTCTTCAATGCTCTTTTTAATAGCAGATTTTTGTTCTGCTTCAGATGCTAATTGTGTTTTGGCGTCTGTTTTTAAATTAGAGTTCGATGGTTGGCTTTGATTTGCAACCTTAGTATTATTGGCCTTATCAGCAATTTTTGACGATGTTTTTTCCTTTAGGGATGATTTTGTTTTGTCTTGATGCGTGTAATTAGCAATAGCGTTCGATCTTTCAGTGGTGCTATTAGGTGATGCTAATTGACGGGAAGGATAGTTTTTCTGAGATATTTCATCTTCAGAATCGTTTAAATTTGATTTTTCTTCAGCATCTAAATTAGAGTCAACAATTGTGGTCGTTTCATCTTTAGCTGTCTTAAGATCATTGTGATTCTTATCGGTTAATGTATTCGTGTTATCCTTTTCTCCCTTATTTTCTATAGCTTCAGTATTTACAATAGGAAAATCTTGAGAATTACCGTTGTCTGAATTGAAAACAGTAACACCCACAGTAAACAACAGAGCAATAGCCGCTGCTACACCTCCAATTTGCCACCAAAGTGCAATAACTCTACGCTTTTTCTTTTTATGAGGAAGACTTTCGTTTATACGATCCCAAAGTGCATCGTTAGGTGCAACTTCAAAATCCTTAAACTTTTCTTGAAAAAGTCTATCTATGTTTTTTTTATCACTCATTTTATAAACTCTGCGAATTTGAACTCGCGTTGTAGGTTTCTATCTTTTCTTTTAAAATCATTCTTGCTCGTGCTAGATTAGATTTTGAGGTGCCTGTTGAAATTTGAATCAGTTCACTAATTTCGACATGAGAATAGCCATCTAAAACATATAAATTGAATACCAATCTATACCTATCTGGTAATTCTTGAATGATTTTTAGTAAAAAATCAATAGTCACACTGTCTTCATTAATATCTACAGAAACATCTTCAATATTACCTTCATTAACAATATCATATACGCCAACATCTTCTCTGTAGCGTTGTAATGAAGTGTTAATGGCGATGCGTTTTAGCCAGCCTTCAAAAGAACCTTTATTATTATACTGTCCTATTTTATTAAAAACAGTTATAAATGCATCATGCAAATTATCTTCTGCTTCTGCATAATTTTTAGAGTACTTAAGACAAAGCGAAAATAATTTACTTGCGTATAGCTTGTATAATTGGCCTTGAGCTTGTACATCTTGTTCAATACAATTTTTTATGAGCTTGTCTAAACTCACATTAGTTATGGGATTAATTAATAATTAGTCTAATACTGTACTTTCAGGACCTTGTCTCTCACTTATAACAGGTACTTCTGCTAAGTAATACTGGTCTTCACCTTCATCATCATGGCCTTGATAAAACTTAAAAAGATACGTTTCTGTTCCGGTGACCATAAAATTTAAACTCACTGTAACGGACTCTTCTTCTTCAGTACAAGATGAATCTGAGTACACTGAGTTAATCACAGCAACTGTGCGCTCATTTCCGTTAATATCATATAAAAAATTATAGAATTGGTAGCACGTTGAAGGTCGGTTATAAGTAATCATTATCTCATAACTTTCACCATATACAAATTGATCTGGTATATCAATACTCTCTATGGGCATAACTTCTGTACCAACATAGCTATTATCCTCATCTACACTACATGACATAAGCGTTGTAAGAATAATAAAGACTAAAAGGGCATTTCTTTTCATGGGGTTTTTATTTCTATTTTATTCGCGGAACTCTGTTATTCTGCAAATAAAAATAATCAATCTCACCTTATAGATGCAGAAATAGTAAAAGGGTTGCGTCTAAAAACAAAAAAATCCTGATTTTATTCAGGATTTTTTTAGTTTACTATTTAGACTCTTTAATAATTGTCCTAACTTTTTCTTCTAGTTCGTCCATCAGATCAGGATTATCTTTAATAATCATCTTAACGGCATCACGACCTTGACCCAGTTTTGTATCACCGTAACTAAACCATGATCCACTCTTTTTAACAATGTCATGCTCTACAGCTAAGTCTAAAATTTCTCCGACTTTAGAAATACCTGCTCCGTACATAATGTCAAATTCTGCCAACCTAAAAGGTGGTGCCACTTTGTTTTTAACAACTTTAACTCTGGTTTTATTACCCATTACATTACTATCGCTATCTTTTATCTGTGTAGAACGTCTAATGTCTAAACGTACAGAAGCGTAGAATTTTAAGGCATTACCACCTGTAGTTGTTTCAGGGTTACCAAACATAACACCAATTTTTTCACGTAATTGGTTAATGAAAATTACGGTACAATTTGTTTTACTAATCGACGCTGTTAATTTTCTAAGGGCTTGAGACATTAAACGTGCGTGTAATCCCATTTTAGAATCTCCCATTTCACCTTCAATTTCACTTTTTGGTGTTAGGGCTGCAACTGAATCGACAACAACAATATCAATAGCTCCAGATCGAATTAAATTATCAGCAATTTCTAAAGCTTGTTCACCGTTATCTGGTTGAGAAATAATTAGATTGTCAATATCAACGTTTAACTTTTCAGCATAAAAACGATCAAAAGCATGTTCTGCATCAATAAATGCCGCAATACCACCTGCTTTTTGAGCTTCTGCAATCGCATGAAGTGTTAAGGTTGTTTTACCAGATGATTCTGGTCCGTAGATTTCGATGACACGTCCTCTTGGATAGCCACCTACGCCTAATGCAATATCTAATCCTAATGAGCCAGAAGGTATAGCTTCTACATCTACTACTGCCTGATCGCTCATTTTCATTACTGTTCCTTTTCCGTAAGCCTTGTCTAACTTGTCTAAAGTTAATTTTAGAGCTTTTAACTTTGCGTCTTTTTCACTACTCATATGTTCTGTTTTCTTAGAATTCCTTATTAATTATAATTCAAAAATACCACTTATTTTACTTAATAACATTTCTCTTCTCAAATTACTACAAATGCTAGTGATTTTTTTAAGTTTTAGAAACCGTTTCGTGTTATTTTGGAATAATTGGTTATATAAAAAGCCAGAATAATAATATATTCTGGCTTCATTTATTAAATCAATTAATTCGTTTTAGAAAAGTCCAATGTATGATGCATCGGTAGTTCCTGTTTCTAATACAGCACCTGTTGTAAAACCATCTGCACTTGTAGAACTAGGATCAAAAATGTAAACATTACCTACACCACCTAAAGATGCTAAAGCCATATACAATTTACCATCAATGACACTTGCCCATTGGTATTGACGCAACCATAAATCTAATGGAATATTCATTTTTACGGCTGTTTTGTTATATACATCGACGCGAACAATATCCCAATTAGAACTTGCACTATCTCCTAAATCTGTGTTTAAAACAGGGACATAACCAATGCCGTTTCCAACGTAAAACCATCCTGTATTTGCTTCTGCATTATGACCTAAAAGTGATTTTATATCAAATTTACTATAAGCGGTGTCATAAGCGCCATTACTTATTTTCATTATAGAGACATCTCCACTCGTAACGAGTTGGTAGGTATCTCCATTTTCGTCTTTATGTGCCACTGGAGTTCTGTAACCATTTGTAGATCCTTGTGCTAATGTAGATGTTATTGTTGTTTCGTTTTCTAAAGAAGGGTAGTCAACCACTAAGGTTTCAACGTTATCATAAATCATGGTGCCATTTTCACCTGTTAAAGCGTCATAAAATCGTTTAGCAACACCGTAATAAAGTTTACCGTTGGCAATTACCGGAGCATCAATTCTAAACGTATGAATACCTTCTGTAGACTCATCTTCATTATAAGGAAATGCAAACGATGCGTTTTCTAAAACGGTCATCGTACTTAAATCTACACGTGCTAATGTTACGGTCGCATTAGTTTTTACATAAGGAGACGTCTCATCTGTAGGATCTTCGTAGATGTTTTCTGTAGTGACGTTGTGCAACATTGCGTAGTTATCATCAATTTTTGTCCAACGTGGATACGCTGTGCCCATAACCGCTTGGATGTCGGTTGTTAAAAGTAGGTTATAGTTTTGTCCGTTGATATAATCATATTTTGCGATATCACCTCCACCATAATTTAAGTTGTAAACTGTTTCTCCGTCATCAGAGGTATATAATCTTGCCGTTCGTGTTGATGGAATTTCCTGACCATAACCATTAAAAGTAAATGTTTCGTTAGGGTCGTTTAATTCTTCAACAGTTACACCTTGTGTGTAGGTTTCTGATTCACCAGTAGGACTAGAACCAATGACTAAGTGGTAGGGTCTGTAAGCTGAATCTGAAGAGCCTGAAGATGGAGTATCATCTTCACTACATGAAAAGGAGCTTAGAGTTAAAGCCGATATACAGGCGATATTTAAAATAGATTTGATATTGAAGTTCATAATTTTTAAATTAAAGTTGTTTTATAAAATTGTAAATGAAAGTTTGCCATAAAACCCTCTTCCAGGTTTTTGAAGCGCGTAATTATCGAATATTTGATTGTTTAATATGTTTTTAACGTCGAAACTTAAAGTGACTTTATTTTTAGGAAACGTGTAAGCAAAACCGGCATCGAAAGAAACTTGTGTTGGTATTATCGTTTTTCCAGATCCACCAAGGACACTACTCCCTCTAAAAAATTCATGTACGTAGAGTAAGTTCGTATATGTAGACAATAGGGATCCTTTTTGAATGAGATTCTGTGTTTTATATTTTAAATTATAATTCATTGTAAAATACGGTGTGTTGGCCAGCCTTTCGTAACTTGGTGTTATTGGGTTGCCATCTACATCATATGTTACGTTATAATCTCTAGCATTGAAAAATGAGGTGTTTCCACTAAAGAATAGTTTTTCATTATAATTATAGTTTACTGTGAAATCAAAACCTTCTGTATAGATTTTACCGACATTAGAGTTCTCAAAAAACTCTTCATTACTTCCCGTAGGAAATTGCATAATTAAATCATCAGTATCTCTAATAAAGATATTGGATGTGACTCCAAACGTGTGTTTTTTGAATGTTATATTATCGTATGTAAAACCTAGATTATAATTATTGCTATGTTCTGGTTTTAGATTTACTGAAGCATTTACATTGGCAGCAACATTACCAAACACCTCATTGGCTTCAGGTAGGCGAATTGCTTTTTCGGCAGAACCAAACACGGTGAATTTGGGTGAAAACGTATATGAAATGGCTCCACCATAGCCGAAGTCGTTAGAATTGACGTTATTTTCTTCAATAATTATAGTAGAACTTGATGTGTTAGAACTTCGTGTGCGTAATTTAGAAGTTCTATCCATATAGTAGGATTTTGCAAAAACAGAAGTTCTTAATTTCTCGTCGAAGGCTTTATTTTCGAATGAAAGTGTCAAAATTGATTTTAAATACTCTCGCGTTTCCTTTAGCGCATTTTCAGCAGCAGGAAGCATGGGGTCATCAGAATCTCTGGTGAAGGTATTTAATAAATGATTTAACTGAATTATATTATTGTCATTGATGTTATAGGCTAAATTAGTACGTGCGTTAACTGTTTCGTCAATATCCTTTTGTAACGTTGGATCTCCAGCTTCTGCCCCTGATGCCCATACGTCAGGGTCGTTATAATAACTCGTAGGATAACCCAACCAACTATATTGCGTAGCAATGGTATCTATAGTTTTTCTATTTAACAGAGAATAAGATGCAAAAGCACTGACATCTAAATTTTTTACGATCCCTTTTTTAGCATAATCCAAACTATACATATTGGTATTTTGTTCGGTGAATCGATTACCATAAACAATTTCCATGGTAGCACCAGTTTGAATTTGTTGGTCCATGTTAGAGAGTAAAACCCCTGCTAAAAATTTATCTGCCCAACTGACATTAGTGTAGCCAAATTCAGCCTTACCTCCTTGAGATCTGTAGCGATCATGAAAACGTTTCGCTCGTATATAAACATCAGGTGTTCCTGCAGAAAGTGCTACTGCAACTTGGTCTCCCCAAACCTCATAATCGTTATCTGCATAGTTTACAAAGGCAGACCCTCGAGCTGTGAATCCGTTTTTGTTATTTCGGTAACCACCATTAATATCAGCTCTATAGGTTCCAAAAGAGCCTGCAGAAATAGACGCTTTTAGTTCATTTTTAGTAATACCATTTAATACAATGTTTATGGCTCCACCCATGGCATCATCTGATAAATGTGGAGGAACAACACCTTTATAAACTTCTATACGTTTAATTAATGAAGTCGGAATACTGTTTAAAGAAAAGGAAGGTCCAAAATTTCGGATGGGAACACCATCAATAAAAATCTTAACGGAATTCCCAGTCATTCCATTTAAATTGTAATGCGCATGAGATCCTAAACCACCAGATTGGCGTACTCTTACTCCAGCAGATTGGTCTAATAATTCGTTAACCTGAATTGATTGTACAGCAATCTCTTTGGTCTCTATAACATTAACAGCAAAACCTTTTTCTTCAATTTTTTGCTGAACTGTTTTAGATTTTACAAAGACTTCATCTAATGCTGCGACTTCTAATGTAACATTTACCTCTTTGTTTTTTGAATCTAGTGCTACGTTAACAGTTTTTGGTTGCTCATTTAAAGAGTAAAATGCAATAGTATAGTTTCCGTAGGGTATATCCTTAAAAGTAAAAGCCCCATTAATATTAGAGTTAGTTTCTTGTTTTACGTTGTTACCGTTAAGAACAATAAATGTAGACACCGCAGGTTCGTTAGAATCGTATTTTACCTTTCCGTAAAAATTTCCATTCTGACTAAAAGCTGAAACACTACATAAGAATAATATAAAAACAGAAAATATCTTGAATTGCAACACCTTTAAATTTTTGACAAAAATATCCTTATTTTTATTCATTCCAAATAAAAATAGAGTTTTTTGGAATAAGTTTTTTTTATGTCTGAATAAAAGTGAGTTATGGCCAAAAAAACCTATCATAATTAAATATTACAACACGGTTAAATGAAAATATTTACTCCATCATTTTTAAAATATATCAATTATTTCATGATGTTTTATACGTTGTATTCAAGTTTTAAATAATTTAGTATCATCATTTTATCATGTGTTTGAGATGCGAAACGTTATATAAAGATGAAAAGGAATTATATTTTTTCAGCTTTACGACGCAACCTTTTTACACTTTTTACATCTACTAAATGAAAAAGGAAATAATTGCTATGAAAAACGCTACAATCAACTCTGAAGTTAGCTTTAGAGTTGAGTAGCGAATTTTTTCAAAATGTTTAATTAAAATTAAAAAGGTTAGTAAGATATTAGGTGTTTCAGTTACCGTTTGTTTTCCCTCAGTAATTGTGAAGCCGATGTAGATTAACTTTTTAAGTTAAGTTTTAAGTTAGTAAGTTAATCTAAAAGCACTTTGATTTATCAAGGTGCTTTTTTGCGTTTATTTTGAAGCCTTTTCAGTAAAAACAATACCTTTGCAACTTATTATTTATTTAATTCTTTAACCTTAAAAATTAGTATAGCATGCAACTGTACAATAACTTAAGTGCTAAAGAAAGAGCAGAACTTATTGAGCAAGCGGGAAAAGAACGCTTAACCATCTCTTTCTACAAGTACGCCAAAATTAACAATACCGAAATTTTTAGAAATCACTTATTTCTTGCTTGGGACCAATTAGAGGTTCTAGGAAGAATTTATGTGGCAACTGAAGGGATTAATGCCCAATTGTCTGTGCCTGCAGAAAATTTTGAGCCTTTCAAAAATCATTTAGATACCATTTCGTTTTTAGAAAATGTAAGATTGAATATTGCCGTAGAGCACGATAATTTTGCCTTTTTAAAGTTGAAAGTAAAAGTGCGAAACAAAATAGTCGCAGACGGATTAAACGATGCGTCTTTTGATGTAACTAACAAAGGGGTTCACGTTAACGCTGAAAAGTTTAACGAACTCATAGAAGACCCAAATACTGTTTTGGTGGATATGAGAAACCATTACGAAAGTGAAATCGGTCATTTTAAAAATGCCGTAACGCCAGATGTGGATACTTTTAGAGAATCTTTAGATTTAATAGAAGAAGATTTAAGAGAACATAAAGAGGATAAGAAGTTAGTCATGTATTGTACTGGTGGCATCCGTTGTGAAAAAGCAAGTGCCTACTACAAGCACAAAGGTTTTAAAAACGTGTTTCAGTTGGAGGGTGGAATCATTAACTACGTGCGTCAAATTGAAGCTGAAGGTTTAGAGAATAAATTCTTAGGTAAGAATTTTGTCTTCGATGAAAGACGATCAGAGCGCATCAGTGATGATGTTATTGCTCATTGTCATCAATGTGGAGAGCCTGCAGATTTGCATACCAATTGTGCAAATGAAGCCTGTCATTTATTGTTTATTCAATGTGATTCGTGTAAAGAGAAAATGGAAAACTGTTGTTCTTCAAACTGTATGGAAATAAATAGACTGCCATACGAAGAGCAAAAAGCACTGCGAAAAGGACAGGGGAATAGTAATGATATTTTCAAAAAAGGACGTGCAGACCATTTGCCTTTTAAAAAGGACTTAAGAAACATCTTTGAGACTTTAAAAACTGACAAAATCTAAATTCCGATGCAAAACATTGAATTAATGGCACCTGCGGGGAATTTTGAATCCTTACAGGCGGCTTTAGATAATGGTGCAGATTCTGTTTATTTTGGTGTAGAGCAACTCAATATGAGAGCGAGAGCTTCGATTAATTTCACATTAGATGATTTACAAGAGATTGTAAAGCGTTGTGAAGCTAAAAACGTTCGTAGTTATCTGACTTTAAATACCATAATTTACGATCACGATTTATCAGTTGTAAAAACCTTAATAAAAAAGGCCAAAGAAGCTAATGTCACGGCTGTTATTGCTATGGATCAAGCGGTGATTGCTGTCGCTCGCGAACATGGAGTTGAGGTACATATTTCTACACAAATTAACATCACTAATATTGAAACGGTAAAATTCTACTCCCTTTTTGCCGATACGATGGTTTTAAGTAGAGAGTTGAGTTTACGCCAAGTAAAGCACATTACTGAGCAAATTGAAAAAGAACAAATAAAAGGCCCTTCTGGCAGATTGGTTGAAATTGAAATTTTCGGTCATGGTGCACTTTGCATGGCTGTTTCTGGTAAATGTTATCTGAGTTTACATTCTCATAATTCTTCAGCAAATAGAGGTGCTTGCAAACAAAATTGTAGAAAAAAATATAAGGTTATCGATCAGGAAACTGGTTTTGAAATGGAACTGGATAATGAATATATCATGTCTCCTAAAGATTTATGTACTATAGATTTTTTAGACGAAATTACAGATGCAGGAGTAAAAGTTTTAAAAATTGAAGGTCGTGGGAGAGCTCCAGAGTATGTGGCTAAAGTTATTAAATGTTATCGCGATGCTATTGATAGTGTTAAAAACGAAACCTATAGTAAAGACAAAGTGATTTCTTGGATGCAAGACCTAGAAAAAGTCTATAACAGAGGTTTTTGGAGTGGCTATTATCTAGGGCAAAAATTAGGCGAATGGAGTACAGGTTCGGGTTCTCATGCGGTACAGAAGAAAGTGTATTTAGGCAAAGGCACACATTTTTACCCTAAAGCGAAAATTGGAGAGTTTAAAATTGAAGCTTACGATATTACCGTTGGAGATACGATTTTAATCACGGGCCCAACGACAGGAGCTAAAGAAATGGAGGTTGTTGAAATGATGGCAAATGACGAAAAAACCAACAAAGGAACCAAAGGAGATTTGGTAACTATTCCTATGGATTTTAGAATTAGACCTTCGGATAAGCTCTATAAAATTGTTGAAAACAAAGTGGAAGCTTAATGGTGATTGTGACCTTACAACGGCAAAAATGTATTGGCTGTAACTACTGTGTAGAAATGGCACCTCATCAGTTTCAGATGTCAAAAAAAGATGGAAAAACGGTTTTATTAAATACGACAGAGAAGAAAGGTTTTTATACGTTAAAATCAAATGATTATGCCATATTAGAAGCTTGTGAAAATGCTTCAAAAGCGTGTCCTGTAAACATTATTTCCGTCAAGATTAATTAGTGAATAGCTACGTCATATTAATAGATTTACTGGTTATGGATAGCTCGGAATAACAAATGAGATTTTAGTAAACTCAGGAAATAATCTTATCTTTACTCATTAATTATTTACGAATCCTCTATTTAGACACTTAAGGTCTAAATTTAATATATAAATTTTATGGCTTGTAACAGTTGTTCAACTGGTAATGATGGCCAACCAAAAGGATGCAAAAACAATGGAACTTGTGGTACAGATAGCTGCAATAAACTCACTGTTTTTGATTGGTTAGCTAATATGTCGCTTCCTAACGGACAAGAACCATTTATTGGTGTCGAAGTACGTTTTAAGAATGGCAGAAAACACTATTATAGAAATACAGAAAACCTCACATTAAGCATTGGAGATATTGTGGCAACACAGGCTAAGTCTGGTCACGATATTGGTATGGTAACGCTAACCGGCGAATTGGTGCGTGTCCAAATGAAGCGCAAGAAAGTAAGACTTGATGACGCTGAAAATGTTTTAAAAATATACCGAAAAGCATCACAAAAAGATATTGATATTTGGTCAGAAGCTAGAGATAGAGAAGAACCAATGAAGGTGAAAGCACGTCAGTTTGCGATTGATTTAAAACTGAAAATGAAAATTTCAGATATCGAATTTCAAGGTGATGGAAGTAAAGCTACATTTTACTATACAGCAGAAGAACGCGTAGATTTTAGAGAGTTAATTAAAGTATTTGCACGCGAGTTTAGAACACGTATCGAAATGAAGCAAGTTGGCTTTAGACAAGAAGCTGCAAGACTTGGTGGTATTGGTTCTTGTGGTAGAGAATTATGTTGTTCTACTTGGTTAACAGATTTTAGATCGGTGAGCACTTCAGCTGCACGTTACCAACAATTATCTTTGAACCCTTTAAAATTAGCAGGACAATGTGGGAAACTAAAATGTTGTCTTAATTACGAGTTGGATTCTTATTTAGATGCACTGAAAGCGTTTCCTAAGTCAGATACTAAATTATATACAGAAAAAGGAAATGCGGTTTGTCAAAAAACCGATATTTTCAAAGGTTTGATGTGGTATGCTTATGAAGGGGAATGGATGAATTGGCACATTATCACTACCGAACAGGCTAATGAAATCATCTCAAAGAATAAGAAAAAAGAAAAAGTAGCAAGTCTCGAAATGTATGCAGTAGAGCATATCCAAGACACTAAAACCGAATTTGAGAACGTTGTAGGTCAAGATAGTTTAACGCGTTTCGATAATCCAAAGTCGAATAAGAAACGTAAAAACAATAAGAACAACCGAAATAATAACAAAAACAAATCTCGAAATCGCAATCGCAAACAAAATTCTAATACAAAGTCAAGGCCAAATGCTAAGAAAAATTAAAGGGCTATTTCTTGTAGTTGTCAGTTGTTTTCTGATTACAAATTGTGATTCTAATGCTGTTTTTGACACGTATAAATCAGTGCCAAACCAATGGCATAAAGATTCGATTGCAGCTTTTAATTTTAAAGCTCCAGACACTTTAAATAGTTATAATTTATATGTTAATTTAAGAAATACGGATGCGTATAAGTTTAATAATTTATTTCTTATTGTAGAGATGAATTATCCTAACGGAAAAGTTGTAAAAGATACGCTTGAATATAAAATGGCAGCACCAAATGGTGAACTTTTAGGTACAGGATTTTCAGATTTAAAAGAAAACAAATTGTGGTTTAGAGGTTATAAAGAGCCATTTGTTTTTAAAGAAGAAGGTGATTACACGGTTAATATTCAACATGCCATGCGAAATAATGGAGTTGTTAATGGTGTAGAAAATTTACAAGGTATAACAGATATTGGTTTTAGAGTAGAACAGGCTCAAAAATAGGGAACATGGCAAAAAAGAAGACAACGAAAGCTAAAACAGAAACGTTAGATTTTTCAAAATATGTACGATGGTTTTGGATCGTATTTTTAGGAGGTGTCCTAGCTTTTGTATTATTATTTCTATTCGCTTCGTGGGGATTTTTAGGAGAAATGCCTGATCATACGAAATTAGAAAATCCTGAGACTAATTTAGCAACCGAGATTATTTCTTCAGATGGTGAAACTTTAGGTAAATTCTATTTTGATGATAATAGAACACCTATTGGATTTAATGATTTGCCTAAAAACATTGTAGATGCTTTAGTCGCCACTGAAGATATTCGTTATTATGACCATTCAGGTATAGACGGTAGAGGAACATTAAGAGCTATTTTTAAATTAGGAAGTGGTGGTGGAGCCAGTACGGTTTCTCAACAACTAGCAAAGAATTTATTTACTAAGCAAGTGTCGTCAAACATTATTGAGCGTTTGTCTCAAAAAGTAAGGGAATGGGTCATTGCTATTCGTTTAGAGCGCCAATACACCAAGGAAGAAATTATAGCAATGTATTTCAATATTGTTGATTTCAATAATAATGCAGATGGCATAAGAAGTGCTTCTAGAATTTATTTTGGTAAAGAACCAAGAGATTTAGATATTAAAGAATCTGCAATGATTGTTGGAATGTTAAAAAACCCATCCTTGTATAATCCTAGATCTCATAAAAATCCAGTAGGAACAAGGAATAGACGTAACGTTGTCTTAGCTCAAATGTATAAATATGAGTATATATCGGAAGCCGTTAAAGATTCACTTCAAAAAACAGAATTAGATTTAAATTATTCACCAGAGTCGCATCGTGAAGGTATTGCCACCTATTTTAGAGAATACCTCAGAGGTTTTATGAAAGAATGGGCTAAGGATGAAGATAATAGAAAGCCAGATGGTAGTAAGTACGATTTATATACAGATGGACTTAAGATTTTCACGACCATAGATTCGCGTATGCAGCAATACGCAGAAGATGCGATAGGGCAACATATGCCTAGGTTACAAGCAGAATTTGATAACCAGAATACACCAGATCGCAACAAAACAGCACCATTTTTAGAACTCAGTACTTCTGAAATTAATAAATTATTGAAAGATGGTATGAGGCGTGGTGAGCGTTGGAGGATTCTTAAAAATCAAGGGAAATCTGATAAAGAGATTGAAGCCTCGTTCCAAGAGCCAACAGATATGACTGTTTTTAAATGGATAGATGGTAAACCGGGTGAAGTTGATACCGTTATGAAGCCTATAGATTCTATGCGTTACTATAAGTCATTTCTGCGTCCTGGTATGATGTCAATGGATCCACATACAGGTCATGTAAAAGCGTGGGTTGGTGGTATGAACTATAGACACTTTCAGTATGATATGGTGAAACAAGGGAAGCGTCAAGTCGGTTCTACTTTTAAACCCTTTGTTTATGCTACAGCAATAGATCAATTACAATTATCGCCTTGCGATGTATTTCCAAGAACACCAATTACTATTGAGGCTAATAAATTTGGAAATCCTGAACCTTGGACGACGAAAAACTCTGATGGTAAGTATTCTGGTGAGCAATCATTAAAAGATGCTTTGGCAAGTTCAACAAATACAATTACGGCGCGTTTAATGAATGAAGTTGGGCCACAACCTGTAGTTGAAATGGCACAAAAATTAGGAATAACCTCAGATATTTTACCAGTTCCAGCTATTGCTTTAGGTACAGCGGATATAAGTGTTTATGAGATGGTTGCGGCCTATTCTACGTTTGCTAATAAAGGTGTGTACAATAAACCCGTAATGGTGACACGTATTGAAGATAAGAATGGTACTATTCTATACCAATTTGCTCCGGACAGTAAAGACGTTTTAAGTGAAGAAGTTGCTTATGTTACTGTAAACCTTATGGAAGGTGTTACAAAAGCAGGTTCAGGAGCGCGACTAAGACATAATTCAGAATGGTTAAAAAACTCCGCCATGTATAAGGAAGTGATGACGGGTTATCCATATGAACTTACTAATCCAATTGCTGGTAAAACAGGAACCACACAAAATCAAAGTGATGGATGGTTTATGGGTATGGTACCCAACTTAGTAACTGGTGTTTGGGTTGGAGCAGAAGATAGAGCTGCACATTTTAGATCCATTACTTACGGACAAGGTGCTTCTGTGGCATTACCAATTTGGGGATTGTATATGAAAGCTTGTTATGCCGATAAAACTTTAAACGTGTCAACAAGCGAATTTGAGAAACCTTTGGACTTAACAATTGATGTGGACTGCACAGCTAAAGACGAAGGAGACATCACCGATGAATCGGATCCAGTTGAAAATATCGAATTTGATTTCTAAGAATCGTCAAAAGTCACACCCTTATTTTATGACTATTAATTATAGGTTTTGGACTTAGTTTTGTATTTTTCAAAAGCAAAATTATTCTAAATATGATTAATAAAAAAGTGGACAATATTTCTGAAGCCTTAAAAGGAGTCAGTGATAATATGACCTTTATGTTCGGTGGTTTTGGCCTCTCTGGAATTCCTGAGAATGCTATAGCAGACCTCGTAAAACGTAATATAAAAGGACTCACCTGTATCTCTAATAATGCAGGAGTCGATGATTTTGGTTTGGGCTTATTATTACACCAAAAGCAAATTAAAAAGATGGTCTCATCTTATGTTGGCGAAAACGATGAATTTGAACGTCAAATGCTTTCGGGAGAGTTAGATGTTGAGTTAATACCTCAAGGTACTTTAGCGGAGCGTTGTAGAGCTGCACAAGCCGGATTTCCTGCAATTTATACACCTGCTGGTTACGGGACAGAAGTTGCAGAAGGTAAAGAAACTCGAGAATTTGATGGAAAAATGTATGTTTTAGAACATGCCTTTAAAGCCGACTTTGCTTTTATAAAAGCATGGAAAGGTGATGCTGCAGGTAATTTAATCTTCAAAGGAACCGCTCGAAATTTTAACCCTGTAATGTGTGGAGCCGCAAAAATAACAGTTGCTGAGGTTGAAGAATTGGTGCCAGTTGGAGAATTAGATCCTAATCAAATTCATGTGCCAGGGATATTTGTACAACGTATATTTCAAGGTGAGACCTACGAAAAGCGAATTGAGCAACTAACGGTAAGACAAATGAGTACCTAGAATTTGTCATTCCTGTGAAAGCAGGAATCCACTACCAAAGATAAAGTTTTAATTAAATAGATTCCTGCGTACACAGGAATGACAGAAAAAGATGTTAGATAAAAACGGAATAGCAAAACGCATTGCAAAAGAAGTACAAGATGGTTACTATGTTAATTTAGGAATAGGTATTCCAACACTAGTAGCAAATTATGTAAGAGATGATATTGAAGTCGAATTTCAAAGTGAAAATGGAGTTTTAGGAATGGGGCCATTTCCTTTTGAAGGTGAAGAGGATGCCGATATTATTAATGCGGGAAAACAAACTATTACTACATTACCAGGAGCTTCGTTTTTTGATTCAGCCATGAGTTTTGCAATGATTAGAGGTCAACATGTTGATTTAACGATACTTGGAGCTATGGAAGTGTCAGAAAATGGTGATATAGCGAATTGGAAAATTCCAGGAAAAATGGTTAAAGGCATGGGAGGTGCTATGGATTTAGTGGCGAGTGCAGAGAATATTATTGTAGCTATGATGCATACCAACAGGGCAGGAGAATCTAAGTTGTTGAAAAACTGTTCTTTACCTCCAACGGGAGTGGGCTGTGTAAAGAAAATAGTAACAAACATGGCGGTTATAGAAGTGACACCAAAGGGGTTTAAACTTTTAGAACGTGCACCTGGAGTCTCTGTAGAAGACATCAAAAACGCGACTGAAGGAGACTTAATTATTGATGGTGATATTCCTGAAATGAAATTCTAAGGAACGTTATCATATAATTATTGAGCCGCTAATTTACAGCGGCTTTTTTGTGCGTAAATTCCTCATATAATGTGTTAAATGTTAAAAATAAGTGTATTTCATCGATTTATAATGTATTTAAGCAGATTAATTCAGAATATGTTTCATATTGCAGTACCCAAACAAACCTAATTTATTAACCTGATTTAACATAAACCGAAATTTACCTTTTTGCCCTAAATCTACCATGAATTACTGCTTATGAAAACTAAATCAAATCTACCAGAACCTACTTTAACTGAAGATCGCGGATTTTCAGCATTAGAAAACACTTTGGAGTTAGTCTCAAATGTTTTTAAACTAGCCAAAAGAGTATTCATGCTATAATCCTTTCGGAATAGCATGAATAAGCTTTTTTGTGTAAGCTTGCTTTGGAGACGCGTAAATGAGATCTGCATCTCCAATTTCTTCAATTTTGCCTTGATTCATTACGAGCAATTGATCTGCCATATATTTTACAACCGCCAAATCGTGTGAAATAAATATATAGGTAAATCCAAATTGTGCCTTTAAATCATTTAATAAGTTTAAAACTTGCGCTTGTACAGAAATGTCTAAAGCTGAAACCGATTCGTCACAAACTATAAGTTGAGGTTCTAAAGCAATTGTTCGTGCAATACCAACACGTTGACGTTGACCACCAGAAAACTCATGAGGATAGCGATCAAATGCAGAAGCATCCAGTCCCACTTTTTCTAAAATAGATATTACTTTTTCTTTTCGGGCTTTGTAAGAGGTTCCAATGTTATGAACAGTCATAGGTTCTAAAATAGCATTTCCAACAGTTAAACGCGGATTTAAAGAAGCGAAGGGATCCTGAAAAATAATCTGAATATCTTTTCGCATCGTCCGCATTTCAGAACAACTTAAATTAATAATATCTTTTCCCTTATATAAGATTTGTCCTGCTGTGGCTTTGTCTAATTGTAGAATGGCATTTCCTAAAGTTGATTTTCCACAGCCAGATTCTCCCACCAAACCCAAAGTTTCACCAGGAAACACTTTAAAACTTACACCATCCACAGCATTAAAGGGTTGGTCTTTTGTAAACCATCCCGTTTTTGAAAAATAGGTTTTTTGGACGTCTATAACTTCCAATAAAGGTGTCTGTTCATATAGTTTTTCGTGATTTTTTGCTCTTTCAGTATCAGAAATAATTGTTGTACTGACGTTATCAGTCATAAAATCCGAGATCGTTGGTAATTTTTTTAATCTAAATTCTGTTGAAGGTCGCGCTCCAATCAGCGCCTTGGTATAGTTATGTTTTGGATAATTAAAGATGGTATCCGTTGTGCCTTGTTCTACTATTTCACCCTGATACATAACTAAAACGCGATCGGCTAATTCGGAAACCAAAGACAAATCATGTGAAATAAATAAGATACTCATTTTTGTTTCGGTTTGAATGTTTTTGAGTAATTCTAAAATCTCTTTTTGAACGGTTACATCTAGTGCTGTGGTTGGCTCATCTGCAATCAATAGCTTTGGTTTACAAGCAATCGCCATAGCTATCATAACCCGTTGTTTTTGTCCACCGGAAATTTCATAAGGGTAAGCTTTAAAAATCCGTTCAGGATTAGGCAATTTTACTTTCTCGAAAAGTGATATAACTTCCGACTTCATTTCTGAATCCGTTAATTTGAAATGTTGTTTCAAGATTTCTTCAACTTGCTTACCGCAACGCATCGACGGATTTAAAGAACTCATAGGTTCTTGAAAAATCATCGCAATGTTATTCCCTCTAATCGTTTGAAATTCTTTTTCAGAAAGTCCAACAAGGTTTTTATCTTCAAATAAAATGGAGCCTGATGTAATTTTAGAAATCCGTTTAGGTAATAAACCCATTAAGGCTAATGAGGAAATGGATTTACCAGATCCAGATTCGCCAACGACTGCTACGATTTCATTTGGTTTGATATGAAATGAAATATTACGGATAATTTTTCTTTCCTTTTTCTCCTTATAAAAGGAAATGTGTAATCCTTCAACTTTTATTAAGTTTTCATTTGTCATATGTAAATGTAGTTATTTTCTTCAATAGTGCTGTGGTAAAACCGTAACTCTAGAAAAGTTGTTCACATTGTCGCGAAAACGTTTTCGTTAAATTGTGATATTAACAAAATTTTAATACTTTGAAGGAAATAAAAATAAGTTTAACCCCAAAAAATTAATAATAGGTATGAGAAAAAATTATTTTAATAGTGTTTGTGTAATGGTGTTTATGCTGTCAATTTTTACAGTGTATTCACAAACCGATCTTCAAAAAGAACAGATAACGAGTCGTTACGACAAACAAGCGATTCAAGAATTAAGCGAAAATTTTGATAAACAATCTAAAGCAGAAAAGGCTTTTGCTACGCAAATGGCATTAGTTAATGGTTGGCCACTTATAATTAAAACTGAAGATGCTTATATGGAACTTCAAAAAATTTCATCGGAAGGTCAACCTATTTATTACAGAACATTTAATGTTGCTGCTGCCAAGTCTACAAGAGCGAATCATTTAAATTCAGGTGGTTCTTTAGGCTTAAGTTTAGATGGTCAAAACATGGAAGCACATGTTTGGGATGGCGGTTTAGCACGTGCCTCGCATCAAGAATATGATGGAGCAGGAGGTAATAACAGGTTTTCAATTGGAGATGGAACTTCAACCTTAAACTATCATTCCGCACATGTTACAGGAACCATAATTGCATCTGGCGTCGTTGCTAATGCAAAGGGAATGGCACCTCAAGCGAGTGCTGTAGGTTACGAGTGGAATAATGACACATCTGAAGCAACTTCTGCGGCAGGAAATGGGATGCTTATTTCAAACCATTCTTACGGTTATGCAGCTCGAAATGCCTATGGTCAAGCACAACTACCGAGTTATTATTTTGGTGGTTATATAACAGATTCTAGAGATTGGGATGAAATTATGTATAATGCACCTTATTACTTAATGGTAGTTGCTGCAGGTAATGATGGTTCTGATAATTCTGCAAATAGTTCACCTTTAGATGGCAATACATCTTATGATAAGCTTTCTGGTCATGCAACTGCTAAAAACAATATGGTTGTTGCCAATGCTAATGATGCTAATATTGATGCTAGTGGAAACCTTGTAAGTGTCACCATAAATAGCAGTAGTAGTGAAGGACCAACGGATGATTACAGAATTAAACCAGATATTACAGGAAATGGAACTTCTGTATATTCTACATACGAATCAAGTGATACAGCATATGCTAGTATTACAGGTACGTCTATGGCATCACCAAATGTGGCTGGTTCTTTATTATTATTACAACAACATGCTAACAACATTAATGGAAGTTTCATGAGAGCTGCAACGTTGAAGGGTCTAGCACTTCACACTGCAGATGATGCTGGATCTAATGGACCTGATGCTGTTTTTGGTTGGGGTTTAATGAATAGTAAGCGTGCTGCTGAAGTAATTACAAATAATGGTAACGCATCTATAGTTGACGAGTTAACGTTATCTAATGGACAATCGTATCAAATCACTGTAGATTCTGATGGTATAAATGATTTGTATGCTTCAATTTCTTGGACAGATAGAGCTGGTACAGCATCAACATCTGTAAATTCTACAGCATCTAATTTGGTTAATGATTTAGATATAAGAGTTACTAAAAGCGGCACAACCTATACTCCTTGGAGATTAACAGGAGTGACTACAAACGGACAAGGTGATAATACTAAAGATCCTTATGAACGTGTCGATGTGGAAAATGCATCAGGAACGTACACGATTACCATAACGCACAAAGGCTCATTAACAGGTGGAAGTCAAAATTATTCATTAATTGTGACGGGTTTGTCAGCAACACCAGTAGTATGTAGCGCAACAACACCTACAGGATTATCAATTGATGGATTTGGGTCTTCCACAGCAACAGTATCTTGGGATGCTGTGTCAGGTGCGTCTTACGATTTTAGATATCGTGAAGTAGGAGCTTCTACATGGATTACATCTTCAGTTTCAGGAACAGCAACGTCTTTATCTGGTTTATCGCCAGAAACGTCTTATGAGGTTCAGGTCCGAAGTCAATGTGCAGATAGTTCTACATCAAGTTATACAAGTTCAGTAAACTTTACAACAACAGAAGTGCAACTCAATTATTGTACATCTACAAGCAGTAATGTGAATGATGAATACATTAGTGGAGTGCAATTAGGAACTATTAATAATACATCAGGAGCACAATTTTATTCAGATTTTACCAACCTTTCAACAAATTTAACTCAAGGTCAAAGTTATACAGTAACCGTGACGCCGACCTGGACAGGAACACAATATAACGAAGGGTATTCCGTATGGATTGATTATAACCACGATGGTGATTTCTCAGATTCTGGAGAACAAGTTTTGTCGCAAGCAGCAACACAAACCACTCCTGTTAGTGGAAGTTTTACAATTCCATCAGGAACCTATTCTGGAGCGACACGAATGCGTGTCTCTATGAGTTATAATGAAATTCCTACTTCATGTCAATCATTTACTTATGGTGAAGTTGAAGATTATACGGTTAATTTAATTGCTGGAACTGCAGACTCTACAGCACCAGTAATTACCTTAACAGGAGCATCAACCATTAATTTGGAAGTTGGTGATACTTATACTGAGTTGGGAGCAACAGCTACGGATAATATTGATGGTAATTTAACGTCTAGTATTGTTATAACGGGAACTGTGAATACTAATTCTGCCGGAACATATACTAAATATTATAATGTAAGTGATGCCGCAGGAAATGCTGCTACTCAGCTCACAAGAACTGTTATTGTCACACAGCCAGCGGATACCACTGCACCAGTAATTACGTTAACGGGAGCATCAACCATTAATTTAGAAGTTGGTGATACGTATAGTGAGTTAGGAGCAACTGCAAGCGATAATGTTGATGGTAATTTAACAGCAAGTATTGTTATTACAGGAACGGTGAATACAAGTTCTGCCGGAACATATACCAAATATTACAACGTAAGTGATGCCGCAGGAAATGCAGCAACACAACGCACTCGGTCTGTTGTGGTAACCCAACCATCTACAGGTGATTGTTCAGGTGGAATTTCAACGTTTCCATATTCTGAAGGTTTTGAAAATACTTTAGGATCTTGGTCTCAAGGTTCTGGTGATGATTTTGATTGGGCAACAGGAAGTGGAACTACTCCATCAAGTAATACAGGTCCTTCCAGTGCGGATTCTGGTTCCTATTATTTATTTATGGAATCGTCTTCTCCTAATTATTCGACAAAAAGAGCCATTTTGAACTCTCCTTGTTTTGATTTAGGAAGTGCATCTCAAGCGACGTTTACGTTTAAATATCATATGTATGGAGCTTCTTCAATGGGAAGTTTAGCTTTAGAATTAAGTACAGATAATGGAACATCGTGGACAAGCGTATGGAGTAAATCTGGAAATCAAGGAAATTCTTGGTTAACAGGTGGTGTAGATTTAGGATCTTACGTAGGATCTTCTATTCAATTACGTTTCAATGGCATTACAGGAACAACGTGGCAAGGAGATATGGCTATTGATGCTGTTGGTTTAACGACAGGTGGAGGCTCTGGTTTATGTTCTAATGTAGCATTGTCTATTACTTTTGATAATTACCCAGAAGAAACCGCTTGGAGTTTAATAGATGCATCAGGTAGCACAGTTGCTTCTGGTGGAACTTACGGTTCTCAGGCAGATGGTTCAACATTAAATATTAATGTGGGATGTTTAGCAGATGGCTGTTACGATTTTGTAATAACAGACGCTTACGGAGATGGCATTTGCTGTTCTTATGGAAATGGCTCCTATACTTTAACGAATTCTGATTCGGGAATAACATTAGCTTCTGGAGCATCATTTACAAGCTCTCAAACTACTAATTTCTGTTTAGGTAGTGCAGGAAATTCAGTATTAGATGTAAATCCTGGAGTCATTGCAGATAATCCTAATCAACATTTTAAAGTACATCCAAACCCTGTTAAACAAACACTTCATGTGGATTTAATTGGCTATGAGGCTCAAACTTTTGAAATTGTAAATATGTTAGGACAAGCCGTAGCAAAAGGACGATACACCTCAGTGATTGATGTGTCTCAATTTGATAGTGGTGTTTATATATTAAAATTAAATATTGGTGAGAAAACCAAAGTAAAGAGATTTGTTAAGGAGTAATATCTTAATGAATTAGTTAAAAAAGGAAAAGTCCAGATTTTAAATCTGGACTTTTTTATATATGTTTTATTTCATTATCATGAAGCAATTCATCTCCTCTTAATCTTAAGAAAATTTGAGCAACGGCAATCGTATCTTTTTCGCAATACACAACAATTCTGTCAATCTCTTTTTCTTTGTAGTACACACGATAGACTTCACTACCATCAATATCATCTTTTGGTGATGGAATGCCTAACACGTTAGTTAATAATTTTAAAGAGGTATAGGTTTTATAATCTCCGAATTTCCAAAGTTCTAAAGTATCGAGATGTGGCACTTCCCAAGGTTTTTTGCCGAATAAATTCAGTTTATACGGTAATTCTATGTTGTGGATAATCATACGTCTTGCGATGTATGGAAAATCGAATTCCTTACCATTATGCGCACACAGTAAATGTTTGTTTGAGCTAAAATGTGAAATCAATAAATTTTTAAAATCCTTTAATATCTTGATTTCATCTCCATAAAATGACGTGACTCTAAAGTTTCTAGATTCTCCTTGCATTTTAAAATAGCCTACAGAAATGCAAACAATTTTCCCGAACTCAGCCCAAATGCCTGCTCTGTCATAAAATTCTTCAGCCGTAAATTCTTCTTTACGTTGATAGCGCGATTTAGCATCCCAAAGCTCTTGTTTAGTTGTATCTAAATCAGAAAAGTTTTCTGTTTCTGGGACGGTTTCTATATCTAAGAATAGAATGTGTTCTAGGTTGAGTTTACTAATCATGTTCTATTTTCAACTAAAGTTAACATTTTTAAATTAATCTTTAATTGAATTTGGTGTGATTGTTTGTTTTTCAATGAGTTGTATGGCTTTTTCAAGCGCTTCATCACGTCCATTTTTAATACCTTCGATAGTTGGTTTTACTTCAATATCTGGAACGATACCTATGCGTTGTGTTTCTGAACCATCTGGATAAAGAACCCCAATGCCTGATATTGCAGTTGTTAACCCTCCAGGAAGCAATATAGCTGAGATATTACCATCTGCACCAGCCGTTGTGCTGCCAATTATGGTTGTTTTGTCTCCAGCTCTAAAGGCCATGGCCGTATATTCTGCTTGACTCTGAGATATTTCATTTACTAATACTATTACCTTTTGACCTTTGTAGGACCAACTTTTAGAAAGTCCAACTTTCAGATTGTCTTTATAATTAAATTCGCCTGGGTTATTTAAGTTGCCTTTTGTGAATTTTACAAAATCAGCCCTATTATTATTTAAGAAATTTCCTAATTCAAAAAGGACAAAAGTTGAAGGGTAATTTCTAATATCTACGACAATTCCTTTTAAATTTTGAAACTCTTCTTTTATAGATTCGATATCTTCTTGTGTGATATTTTGTAAGGTTATATAACCAATATCATTATTTACTTTTTTAAAACTTTTCTCAGTTCTTTTTTTGTACCAACTATAATATCCTTCAATACTATCTTTTTTATATAAATCTAGTTTTAAGTCCGAAGTTTTACCAGCGCGTTCAATTTTTAACTCTATACTGTTTTCTTTTGATCTCAAAATATTAAAACTAATATCTCGTAAACGCGTGGGTTGGTTAGATGCTGGATAGTAGGGATTCTTGTCTTTTACTACGTCATCAGTGTGTTTACCGTTAATATGCGTAATGATATCGCCTATTTTTAATTCGCTGGTTTTGTTTTCTGGGTCATTAAATAAATCATCTACAACGAGTTTGTTTTCTATGAATTTAACATGAATTGGTGCATAATAATCGCCTCGTTGTTCTTGTATTTTATTATTTCCACCCCAAAGATTAGCATGTGTGTCTTTAATATCTCCAATAATTTGAATGGCGGCTAGTTCATATTCTAACTCATTTTTAGCGTTGATGAATTTTGGGATGTATTCTGCCAAACAGGTGTCCCAATCCTTATCTGTTAAATGTCTGTAAGGAAAATAATAATTTATAATATTCCAATATCTAAAGAGTGATAATAGTCTAAAACCAGCATCTGGATAAGGCATATCTTCATAGATATCTTCATTTTTAAATTCTGGATTTCCAACACCAGGCTTCATAGCAATATAATAGTGTTCACCTTGATGTCTATTGCTTTGGATATATAGTAATTTTTCACTTAAATCTGTAGAAATATTAGTTGCTGTTATCCATTCTAAAGCCGGTTTTAAATGAGAGTCTTCAGAAGTTGGTTTGCATTTTCTACAGCGTTCTACCATTCCATAGCGCTCTATCCAAGATAAAAGTAAATTATCGCGTTCTATTGTTGTAATCACTTTTTGGTATTCAGGAAGAAACCTAAAAAGTTCATAATCCCAATTATAGTTTCCTTTTCCAATTTCGGGATGATAGTATTTTAAAAATCCCCAAACACGTCCTAAAAGCTCAAGGTTTTTTATTTGATTTTCATCCAAGGCATTGAAAGTAATAGCTGAACCTTTATCGAATTCAGTGTCTCTATTTAAGGTTTCAAGATCTACGTGGTGATTGCTTTGTGCAGTAATGTTTAGAAATGTAAATAGCAGGATAAGAGTAAAATAAAGTTGCTTCATGGTTGGTTGGTTGGTTTTACTCAAAAAAAGAAATAAAATTAGAGACCTATAACTAACTATTTGTTAAATAACATAATATTAAGACTTTAGATTTAGCATTGCATAGGCTTCATCTATATAAACATAAAAATCTTCAGGGAAAGAATTGATTGTTTCAGTACTTCTATGGTGGCCCAATCTCACCACCATCAAATTATCTTCCGGAATTACGATAACATACTGTCCTAAAATTCCTCGCATGGCAAACGTGTGTTTACCATGATAATCACTTATCCAGAAACCATACCCATAAGGCTGACCACTAAATCGAGATGTGGTCGCTGTGGCCACAAAAGTAGAATCTAGTAATTGCTTACCGTTCCATTTCCCATGATCTTTATAAAGCTTACCAAAGCGTGCAAAATCGCGGGCATTACTAGAAATACAACAAAAGGCTTTAGCTAGTTTGTTTTCATCATCATCTAATTGCCACAAGGCGTCATTTTCAGCGCCTAAGGGTTGCCAGAAACTTTCGGAGAGATACTGCGGTAATCGTTTTTTTGTTGCTTTTTGAATCACCATGCCTAGCAATTGCGTGCTGCCGCTTAAATATTCAAATTCTTTACCAGGTGTTTTTACCACCTTTTGATTTAATATTGTTTCAGCTAAGTCATCATCGTAATTCGCTCTTGCTGTAATAGAAAACGGACTTGTGTAAGACTCAACCCAATCTAAACCAGAAGCCATGGATGATAAGTCGCCAACGGTTGTTTTTGTACCTTCAAATTCTTTATAAAAATCACTAACAGGTTGGTCTAAATTTTTAATATAGCCCTCCATAATTGCCTTCCCAAGTAATGATGAGGTTATACTTTTAGCCATTGAAAATGAATTGGTTTTAGAAGCTTTATCGTAATTCTCAGCATACTGTTCGTAGTAAATACTGTCATTTTTTATAATGAGATAGGCAATAGTACCAAACGCGTCATTTGTTGTGTTTAGCCTATCTGTTGCATTTATAGTATTGTAATTTTTATGTAAAGGCCAAGCATCGATTGTTGTACCTTTTTTGATGGTATCATTTTCAAAATACGGATAATCATCAATAAATGCTGAAGAGTGTCCTGTAAAATAAACCACACGAACCCCTTTTAGAATGTAGTCGTAATCAAAAATATAAGAGGCAATTACAAGCACAGCAATAATTCCGATGAGCCATTTTAATAGTTTTTTGATAAATTTCATTGCGTTAGATGTTAATTATTTGCTTTGCGATTTTTTAGTTTTTCTTTATAAAAAGCTTTGTTGGCGATATAAATAGTCTTTTTAAAAGTAGCAATTATATGTTGTTTGTCGTCCACTAAATTCATGGTTTTAACAATATCAATTTCACTAGTTTCAATAACAGATTGTTTTATAGTGTCTATCTCTTCTTTTGTAAATATAAATTCGCCATAAATTGTAGTTTTACCTGGCCTTTTATAGCGTGCTTCAACAGATTTATCCCAAACTACATAATCATTACCCAGTATTTGAATGAGTTGAATCATGTAAATAGGATCTGTGGCGGACAACATGCTACCACCAAAAATGGAACCTGCATAATTGCGGTTTTTCCAACTAGGTTTTAATCTAATTTTTACAAAAAGAAAATCGTCACTAACCTCTATAAGTTTAGCAGTAGTTCTGCGGTACATTGGAGACCAGTTGAAACCATATTTGTATATCGTTGAGGTTTTAAAAAAACGTTTTAAAAATTCGGTTGCTATTTTATACATTAAAATAAGGATTGTTGTTTGCAAACACTTTCATGATTAAGCAACCATTGTTTTCTGTATAGGCCGCCAGCATAACCCGTAAGACTTCCGTTGCTACCGATGACTCTGTGACAAGGTACAATAATCCAAAGTGGATTTTTACCATTGGCACTTGCAGCCGCTCGTATGGCTTTTACATCTCCTAATTGTTTGGATAATTCTAAATACGAAATGGATTGTCCAAAAGGAATCGTTTCCAATTGCTTCCATACTTTTTTCTGAAATTTTGTGCCTTCAGGATTTAATTTTAAATTGAAAACTTTACGTGTTTCGTTGAAGTATTCTTTAAGCTGAGTGACACAATTGAGCAAGGCTTCAGGAATGGTGTCTACTAATTTTTCATGTGTATCTACTAGTGATACCGATGTAATGCCGTCTTCATTTCCGCTAATTTTTGCATATCCAAGAGGAGTTTCAATATAACAGATTTGTAGAATTGACTGTTCCAATATGAGATTTAGTTATCAGGATTATCATTTTCAATGATACCCAAACGTTTTGCTCTAGATTCCCAGCTTTTTCGGGCTAGTAATTGTAAGTCAGAGACATTATCACTCTCATCCATAATTTCGAGTCCAAGAAGGGTTTCTATGACATCCTCCATAGTGACTAAGCCACTCACTGTACCATACTCATCTACCACTAAAGCCAAATGATTACGACTTTCTATGAGTTGTTCAAATAGCGTCGGAATCGGTAAACTACGGTTCACAATAATGATACTTCGTTTTATATCAGATAACAGTTTAGAGCCATTTCCTAATGCCATTTCTTTAAAAACTTCAGCTTTTAAAACTAAGCCCGTAATATTGTCTGGATCATCTGTATAAACGGGAACTCTAGAAAACCGGATATTAGAATTGACTTTGAAAAATGCTTCAACCGTCATACTTTCGTTTTCAATTTTCATTACTGTACGCGGTGTCATAACGTCTTTGGCTTGTACTTCTTTGAAGCTAAGTAAGTTTTTAATAACTTTACTTTCATTTTCTTCAAATACACCTTCTTCCTGTGCTATTTCAGCCATGGCAGCAAAACTTTCTCTACTTAAAACACTACCATGTCCTTTGCCTCCAATAAGTTTTGTGGTGAGTTGGAGTATCCAGAGAATACCTGTCCATTTTAAAGGAAATATTAAAATATTTAAAGCTTTAGCTGTAAAATTTGATAATTGTCTCCAATACGTAGCTCCAACCGTTTTTGGGATAATTTCGGAAGCCACTAAAATTAGAATCGTCATAACTGTAGACACAACAGCTACCATAATATCTTCAGTAAATTCGAAACCTAAAATACTGCGTTTCGTTGTGCCATATAGCTCTGCATAAGCGACTTTAGCTTGCACCCCCACTAATATGGCTCCAACAGTGTGAGCAATAGTGTTTAAGGTAAGGATGGCTATTAGAGGACGATCGACATCTTGTTTTAATTCTTCTAATTCAGCAGCATAAGCTTTACCTTCTTTCTTTTTAATATTAAGAAAAGTTGGAGTAATACTTAAAAGCACAGCCTCTAAAATAGAACACAAAAATGAAAAGAAGATGGAAATGACAGCGTAAAAAATGAGTAAGCCCATTAATGTTTTGAAGTTTTTAGATGTACAAAGTTACGAAATGAATACTAATTTAAAGCTAGCTATTTTTTTAGTTATTACCAAGTTATGGTTGGTAAAGAAAAAGGACGTGTCAAAAAAAATTGTAAATTCGAATTATGAGAACTATATTTTTGATACTCGTCTTACTAGGGACTTACTGTTTATCAGCACAAATAAAGGGAAAAATAACATATCGTCTCGAAACCGTTAAAGATAGTGTAGAACAACCTTTTGAAAATCCTGAGAACACCGAAGCTCAAAATGAAGTCTATGCATTGATACATGATTCGCAACCCGTAGAAGGCTATTTGGTATTCAACGATAGTATTGCAATTTATAATGTAGAGCCTAAGGTTGATATTCCTGGATGGAATAATGGCAGTGATGGGCTCATTATTACACGAAGTAATATTAATTTGTCATGGATGATGGCTGGAGGTAGTTCAACCTATTACAATGATTGGAGTCGCGATTATAGTATTACTCAAAATGCGATAATGGGACCAACCAAACGAATCATAAAAAAACCAAAAGAATGGACTATTACAGAAGAATCTAAAGTTATAGATGGCTATACGTGTTATTTAGCAACCATAGATAAACGCAACGATAAGAAAGTAAAGGCATGGTTTACACCGGAAATCCCTGTAAAACATGGTCCAAGAGGTTTTAATGGATTGCCAGGTTTAATTATGGAAATTAAAGATGTGGTATTGCTATGGACAGTCGAAAAAATTGAATTTGATCACTTTGAAGCTGATGATATCATAGAGCCTATGGAAGGAGAATTACTAACGCAAGAAGAATATATAAAGTTTAGTGGTAACCCTTTTGGTGATAATTAAAGTATGTAAAGTTAATATTACTGGTTTTTAGAGATCACTAACTTTCTAAAATAATTCGAGTATTAGGAACTCCATACTGAGAAATGCGCTCCAACAAAGTCACTAAGTCTTTATTACTTTTAAAATAGGCTAAAATACACAGACTATCTTCTCCTGTAATGCGATCGCAACGTTGTACTTCGTCTAAGTATTTAATTTGATTATAGGCTGTTCTTAAAGTACTCGATTGATGGATTTTTAAATTGATATAAGCTTTGACTTGAATATCGAATTTTTCATGATTAAGTCGAAGGGAATACCCTAAAATAAACCCTTTATCTTCCAATTGTTTGACACGTTTTCCAACAGCAGGAGCCGATAGATCTACCGATTTTCCGATGGTTGCAAAAGACTCCCGTGCGTTGGCACTGAGTATTTTTATGATTTTCTCGTCAATAGCGTCCATGTTTCAATTCGGAATCAACTTTTTGGTATGTCAATTGATTCGGAATTAAATGTAATAAAATTATTTTGATTATTAACTATAATTGACTAACCATTAAGTAGTTTAACAACATCTTTAGCAAAATAAGAGGTGATGATATCCGCACCAGCGCGCTTAAAAGCCATCGTGGTTTCTAGCATTACCTGATCGTGATTTAGCCAACCTTTTTCTGCGGCTGCTTTTATCATGGCGTATTCACCAGAGACTTGATACACGGCTACAGGTACATCGACTTCATTTTTAATATCTCTTAAAATATCTAGATAGGACAGGCCTGGTTTAACCATGACAATATCGGCACCTTCTTCAATATCTATTAAGGTTTCTCTAACCGCTTCTATGCGGTTACCAAAATCCATTTGGTAGGTTTTTTTGTCTTTAGGGACATCAACTAAATCTACTGGTGCAGAATCAAGAGCGTCGCGAAAAGGACCATAAAACGAAGAGGCGTATTTTGCAGTATAAGCCATAATACCCGTATTTTTATAGCCTTCTTGTTCTAATAATTGACGAATTTGTAACGTTCTTCCATCGTTCATATCGCTAGGGGCTACAAAATCAGAACCTGCTTGAGCGTGTGTTAAGGCCATTTTTGCTAGCACTTCGGCCGATTCGTCATTAATAATCATCCCGTTTTGTACAATACCATCGTGACCAACGGAGGAATAAGGGTCGAGTGCAACATCCGTCATCACTATCATATCCGGACAAGCATTTTTTACCGTTTTAATAGCGCGTTGCATCAATCCATCTGGGTTTAATGCCTCTGTACCTTTATTATCTTTTAAATTATCCGGAACTTTTACAAAGAGTAATACCGCTTTTAAACCTAAGCTCCATAATTCTCTGACTTCATTTTCAAGTAAATCTAAACTGTACCTAAAATAGTTGGGCATAGACGGAATTTCATCTTTTACGCCCTTGCCTTCAACCACAAAAAGTGGCACTAAAAAATCATTTGGAGTAATGTAGTTTTCTCTAACTAAACTTCTTATAGCCGCGTTAGTTCTTAGTCTTCTATTTCTTCGTAATGGAAACATGTTTGTATGTTTTAGACTTGTTAGGCGTTGTGCTGAATTTAATTCAGTATCTAAAACCTGACAGGTTTTTATGTATGAGGATTATGATTACTTTTATCAAATACAAAGTTAACGATTTAAACCCATTTCTGAGTGCTCAAATCCCTAGATGATTTAGAATTTATTTTTCCATGGAGAAGCTATCAAGCGGAACTTTTAAAGCATTTTAGCACTCATATTGAAGATCATCATTTTCATGTTATTGCACCTCCTGGTTCTGGGAAAACCATCTTAGGATTAGAAATCGTTAGAAAATTAGGAAAGAAAACGTTAGTCCTTGCACCAACACTAACCATTAGAAATCAATGGGAAGACCGATTACAAAACTTTTTTACTGAGAATTGTGATTTTGAAGCCTATTCATTCGACATTAAAAAACCAAGCGATGTTACGTTTTCTACATATCAGTCGCTTCATGCGTTTTACAAAACCTTTGAAGATAAAAACGACTATTACCAATTCTTTAAAAAACACAATATTGAAACCTTAGTTTTAGATGAAGCCCATCATTTAAAAAATGCATGGTGGAACTGCCTCATGGACTTAAAACGTAATGCTGAGTTTTATATGGTTGCGCTCACGGCAACACCACCTTACGATAGCAGTAGAGCCGAAGTGTCTAAGTATTTCACGCTTTGTGGTGAAGTTGATGATGAAATTGCGGTGCCAGATTTGGTGCGTGAAGGCGATTTAAGTCCACATCAAGATTTTGTGTATCTCTCCAAACCTGAAGATTTAGAGATAAATTTTATCGTCGATTACAGACGGAATATTGCCGATTATAAAGATGAATTATTAAAGGATGATGCGTTTATCAACTTTTTAATTGAGCATCGTTTTTATAAAAGCCCGAATTGGCATTTGGATGAACTCTATGCAAATACCGACTATTTTTCTGCCATTCTTATATTTTTATATGCTTGTGGCTTTGAAATCGACCATCAAAAATTAGAAGTTTTAGGGTTTGAAAAACAAGAAATGATTCAGTTTCCTGAGCTCGATTTACATTGGTTGGGAATTTTATTTCAGAATCTATTAGTTTCCGATAGAGAACAATTAATTGAGCAGGAAAAGTACATTGCAACATTAGAAAAACGATTACGAAAACTCAATGTTTTTGAACGTAATTCGGTCGATTTTATTGGAGAACAGTTACTATATAAATCACTTTCAAATAGTCCGAGTAAATTAAAAAGTATTGTTAGCATTGTTAATGCTGAAAGGAAAACTCTAAAACGCGATTTGAGATGCGTAATTCTAACGGATTATATTCGGAAAGAATTCTTAACCATCAAAGAAGCTGAAATAGAAAACATAGACAAAATTGGTGTGCTTCCTATTTTTCAATATGTACGTCATTATTGCGATAAACCCGAAGAATTAGCGGTGCTTTCGGGCAGTATTGTTATCCTTCATCAATCTATTTTAGAGGCTTTTGAAGCGATTGAATCATTGGATAATTTTTCGTTTTCACCATTACAAATAGGCGATTCATTCTTACTAGTAACTTCAAAAGGTAAACCCAAAAATTCCATTGTCAGCATTATTACACAACTTTTTGAATCGGGACACATTAAAGTGCTCATTGGTACAAAATCCTTGTTGGGTGAGGGTTGGGATGCACCATCTATTAACAGTTTAATTTTGGCATCTTTTATTGGCTCGTTTGTATCGTCTAATCAAATGCGCGGACGCGCGATTAGAAAAGATGCCGATTCGCCCAACAAAACCGGAAACATTTGGCATTTGGCTTGTGTGGACCCAACGGCTTTAGATGGTGGAAAAGAGGTTGATACTTTAAAACGACGCTTTGAAGCGTTTGTAGGTGTTACCAATAGTACCATTCCTTTTATTTCAAATGGTTTTGAACGCTTAAATATTCCTGACGAAATTAATGTAGAATCGATAGAAACTTTAAATACTTCTACAATAAATCGTGCTACAAAACGAAACCTCATCACCGAAAAATGGAATAACGCAATCGGAAAAGGAACAAAGTTGACCAAAGAGGTCAAAATTTTACATTCAGGAAAACGACCTTTTAAAGCTCAAAAACAGATTTATTATTTTGATGCGCTTCGCTTTTTTGTAGTAGAACTATTATTTACCATGATGCTCTTTTATGTAGAATTTGTTTTACAAAGTTTCCATCTTATTTTACAACGCGGTGTTGTCTATTTTATTTATACACTTCTAGCTGGTTTCATTGGTGTCTTTGGTTATAAGTTGATTAAAGCTCTAAAGCTATTTATACGTCATGGTTACCTCTATAAAAAGATTGGTAAAATGGGATTAGCAATTCTTGACACTTTGAATGACTTAGGCTATATCACTTCAAATAGAAATGATATTCAGGTAAATTCCTATCTATTAAGAAAAGGTGATGTGGTTTGTAATTTGGTTGGTGCCAATGCGCTCGAAAATTCATTATTCGCCAAAGCTTTAAGTGAACTTTTAGAACCGATTGAATCGCCTAGATATTTAATTATAAAATCGAATCTTTTCAGAAAACGTTTAGATGTTGAAAATTTCTATCCTGTTCCAGAATTGTTTGGCGATAAAAAGGAAAATGCATTAGTATTTCAGAAGTATTGGAATTCTTACTTTGGAAAAACAAAACTCATATTTACACGTCGTATAGAAGGTCGGAAACTACTTTTAAAAGCACGATTGTTTCATGTGTATAATGCTTTTAAAGAGGTGACCAAGGAAGTTATGGTTTGGAAGTGATATTATGATTATCATGCAGACCTGCTAGTTTTTTAAAACCTGCAAGGTCAGGGCTTAGTTTTACTGTTTAGTCACTCAACCCTAAATAAAACCAATGCCCATTCTCTTTCACAAAGGCCGATTTTTCATGGATGACCTCTACGTTTCCATTTTCAAAAAAATAGGCGTTAAAGGTTACCGTGCCTTTATTGTCTATTTCCGTTCCGTTTGTGGTTTCTAAAACCTCTAGTCGTATCCATTGCACAGATTTTGCCCATTTTACAATGGCTTTTTTGTCTTTTGTTGGTCGTGTAGAACTGTGATGTGTTACCATTAAATAATCGCCATTGGCAAGGACAAAAGCGGAATATCTAGAACGCATCAGTTGTTCGGCTGTGTCTGTTTTTCCGTTGTTGCGATGGAAAACTTCGCAGCACTCTTGGTAGGTTTCGGTATTTCCGCAGTGGCAGTTCATTGTTGCTGTTTTTTAAGACCTGCTAGGTCTGAGATAGTGTGAACTGTTTATACCCAATCCACAGGGTTTTGTAAGACCTTAATCAGTTTTTCTTCTTCACTTCCAGTTTCTGGTTGATGGTCGTAAACCCATTGTACATGTGGTGGTAAACTCATTAAGATACTTTCTATGCGTCCATTGGTTTTGAGTCCGAATAAAGTGCCTTTATCGTGAACTAAATTAAATTCTACATAACGTCCTCTTCTGATTTCTTGCCAATCGCGTTGCGCTTTGGTGTAGTCTAGCGTTTTTCGTTTTTCAACAATTGGTACATAAGCTTCAAGGAAACTATCTCCAACTTCAGTGACGAAGTCGTACCAATTTTGCATGCTCATGTCGTCTGTAGCTTTACAATAATCGAAAAATAAACCGCCTAAACCACGACCTTCATTTCGATGAGCATTGTAAAAGTATTCATCGCAACGCGATTTGTATTTTGGGTAAAACTCAGGGTTATGTTTGTCGCAAGCCGTTTTGCACGTTTGATGAAAGTGTTTGGCATCATCTTCAAATAAATAGTAAGGCGTTAAATCTTGTCCACCACCAAACCATTGGTCAACAATGTTTCCGTCTTTATCATACATTTCAAAATAGCGCCAATTGGCATGTACTGTTGGCACCATCGGATTTGTAGGATGTAAGACTAAACTTAATCCACAAGCAAAGAAATCAGCGTCTTCTACACCAAAGTATTTTTGCATAGAATCTGGTAATTTGCCGTGAACACCAGAAATATTAACGCCTCCTTTTTCAAAAACATTTCCATGTTCTATAACGCGTGTTCTTCCGCCGCCACCTTCAGGGCGTTCCCAGATGTCTTCTTGGAATTTGGCTTTACCATCGATTTCCTCTAGTTTAGAAGTGATGGTGTCTTGTAATTGGTGGATGTAGTTGAAGAATTTGTCTTTCATTGAAGACCTAGCAGGTTTTTCAAACCTAGCAGGTCTAGAATCATCATCATATTCCATATTTAATTCTGTTGATGTTTTATTACTATGTGTTGACCTAAAATTTTCTAAAGTATCAAAAAGTTGAATGATATATAATTTTTTTCTACTGATTAATGTTTCTTTTTCAGAAAAGAATGATTTATATGAAGAAAACTTATAAGTTTGAAAATCTTCAACAATCTTATGATTTTCTGGATTTTTATGAATATATAAAATGAGTTGTTTCAGGTAATTTTCATCTTTAATTTGTTTTCTTTTAAAAGGGCGTTCAAACAAAGCGCCTGTTCTAAAATTCTGCTTATTATAGGCTTTAGTGTAAGCATTAAACAAATTTGAAAACGCTTGGTTGACTTCTTTGGTTTCTGAAGTCACTTCAATGGTGAAATGAAAATGATTGTTGAGTAGACAGTAGGCTAAAATATTAACTTTTGGGCTTAAATATTTAGATACTAATTTTAGAAAATAAGCCATATTATTTTCATCCTGAAAAATAGTTTCGCTATTGATTCCACGATTATAAATATGATAGTAATTTTCTTTTTTTAGTAATTCCATATTGTTAGAGGATTAGTCTTGTTTTGTGTAATGACCAGACCTGCTAGATTTGAAAAACCTGCTAGGTCTTAGTTGATTCACTTGGATTGTATAATTCATACAACTCCATATCCAAAGGCGCTTCTCCTGTTGGTGTAAACTCATTAATTAAAGTTTTAACCCATTTAAAATTAGTTTTCAAAGCCACTTTTACGCTTGGTAAATTGTCTTTATGTGCAATAATTTGAAGGGTTTCTAATCCTAAATTAGTAAAAGCGTAGCCCGATAAATGTTGAATTGCTTTAGAAGTTAATCCTTGCCCTTCAAACGGATAGCCAATGCAATAGGCAAATTCACCTTGTTTAGTGTCCCAATCGAGTTCTTTGATGTAAATGAGTCCTGCGAGTGCTCTTGTTTCGGAATGTTTTAAAGTGAATAAAAATTCTTCGTCATTTTCAAATTGCTTCACTTTTTGTTCTACAAACAATTGTGATAATGTTGGGGTAAGGTTTTGTTCTAAGGTTTTTGGGAAATAACGTTTTAAGCGGTCTTCGTTTGCGATTATGAAATTACAAACTTTCCAAGCATCGCCTTCGTGAATAGGATGAATCTCAAATGTATCAAATTTGGCAATCATTATACTGTGATGCTATTTTGATTCAAGAATCTTTCTTGTTCTAATAATTTCACGGTATTCACAGAAGAGGCTGTTACGCTTAAAGGTAAAACCAAAATAACACCAATAACCGGAATTAATAAAAACAACATAAAGACCATTCCATTTCCTATAGCAATGCCTTTATATCGTCCAACAAAATTGATGCTCTCTCTGTATTTAAAATGACGTTCTAAGGTGTAATCCATATTACCAAAACCCGCATAGTAGGATTGCACTAAGAATAATATTACAGATGAAGCGATGTTTCCAATTAATGGGATAAAATTTAAAAGTAAAATAGGAATCGTGACCAATAGTTCTTTGGCTAAATTCCGGATATTAATTCTTATCCCACGCCATAGCTGGTCTTTAAAGGATGTGTTTCTGTGATTGTGTTGTTCTATTCCTGTTAAATGTGCTTCGATTTTTTCTGAAACCGGACTCATAAATGGCGCGGATAATGCCATGATGATGTGTTTGTATAAAATTAAGCCGATGGCAATTACAACAATACCTCCTATAAACGTTGAGATGGTCGTAAAGGTTTCTTTTCCCCATTCCCAAAACCAAATTTTTGCAATAAATCGACCTATGTTATCAGATAATCCGTAAGCAGATAGACCAATTATAAATGCCGTTATAACACTAATGATTATAGGAATGGCAAAATATTTCCAAAGTTTTAATTTAGAAATTAAAGCGAAAGCTCCTGTGTAGGCTTGTATACCTTTTAATATGTTATTGATCATATTATTGTTTTTGATGATGATTACTTAAAAGACGCAAAAACAGGCTTTAAGTTACAATAATTGATTGTCTAAACTCATTATGCTTTAAAAGTTCATTTCAAAGCTAAGACTATTTAAACACTTTTTTTAAATGAGTAAGCCGGCTGACTTTGAGTTCCTTCCCAACTGGGGAGGCTAGGATGGGCTTTTATATTCTTTTACCGCATCAATAAATGCCTTAGCATTATCTAAAGGAATATTTGGTAAAATACCATGACCTAAATTAACGATGTATTTATCTTTTCCAAACTCATTAATCATTTGGGTCACCATCTTTTTAATCTCTTCTGGTGGCGAAAATAAACGCGTAGGGTCAAAATTACCTTGTAAAGTGATATTCCCACCAGTTAAGTAACGAGCGTTTCTTGCAGAGCATGTCCAATCGACTCCTAAAGCTGAAGCTCCAGATTTTGCCATCGAATCTAATGCAAACCAACACCCTTTTCCGAAGGCAATAACTGGTGCATCATCTTTTAAGGCATCAATAATTTGTTGAATATATTGCCATGAAAATTCTTGATAATCTACTGGTGATAACATACCTCCCCAAGAATCGAATACTTGTACAGCATTACAACCCGCTTTTACTTTTTCTTTAAGATAAGCAATAGTGGTATCTGTAATTTTTTGTAATAATTGATGTGCTGCAATTGGATTGGTGAAACAAAATTCTTTAGCTTTATCAAAGTTTTTAGACCCTTGACCTTGCACGCAATAACATAGAATTGTCCATGGTGAACCTGCGAAACCAATTAATGGAATCTCATCGTTTAGTTTTTCTTTAGTCGCTTTGATAGCTTCGTAAACATAGTTTAAAGCCTCTTTTACATCTGGAACAATGACGTTATCTACATCTTTTTGAGAACGAATAGGATTTGGTAAATAAGGTCCAAAATTAGGTTTCATCTGTACCTCAATATTCATCGCTTGAGGAATCACTAAAATATCTGAAAACAAAATAGCAGCATCCATGCCGTAACGACGAATCGGTTGAACTGTAATTTCACTTGCTAATTCTGGTGTTTGGCAACGTGTAAAGAAATCATATTTCGCTTTGATTTCCATAAACTCAGGTAAATAGCGACCTGCTTGACGCATCATCCAAACTGGTGGACGTTCTACAGTTTCACCTTTTAATGCTCTTAGGAATAAATCGTTCTTTATCATATTTCTGTCATTCCTGCGAAGGCAGGAATCTATTTAATTAGACTTTATTATTTTGGATTCCTGCCAACGCAGGAATGACAACAGTGGTGCTAACAGCTAAAGGCCAAAAGCCAACAACTATTCATAAAACGCATTCACCAGCTCCACAACACTCTCAACCAAAGGTACTTTAGCAACCCTCACCTCTTCAAAATACTTTCTAGCTTCTGTTGCTGTCGTTTCTCCAATACAAAATGCAATACCTTTTGCCTTATTCTGCTTTAAGAAACTTTGAACGGTAGAAGGACTATAAAACATAACTCCATCTAAGTCTCCTTCCACTTTTTTTGCGTCAAGCTTTGTTTCATAAGCTTCAACTTCGTTAACTTTAATATTGTTTTCAGATAAAATATCTGGAATAGTATCTAATCTCAAATTACTACAGAAATAGGTGGCTTCGGTACCATCCATGTATTCAGCCATGTGCTTGGCTAAATCTTTAGCGTATTGCTCGTAATGTTTTACTTTTCCAATACGTTTTTCAACCATGCGCTTAGTCTTTCGACCTACACAATAAATATTTTTGAATTGTAATTCTACAGCTGAAAAATTAGTAAGTAATGATTCTACAGTATTTTGACTCGTAATAATAACGTTCTCAATTTCGTTACGAATGATAGTTTTACTCAGTCGATTAGGATTAATTTTAATATCGTCATTACTTTCAGCGACAACATCATCATGAAACAACGCTTTCTGATCGTTAGTTAATTGTTTGGTAGAATAAATATTCGTGATTTTATCACCCTGTGTTAATTCGTCAATTAAGACTTTACCACCTTTTCCAATGATATAATCGGCACAGAATTCAGCAATGTTATGGTGACTTCCTAAAGCAGCAACTTTAGTAACTTCAATCTTTTTACTACCATCCTTACTTAAAAGAATACCTTTAAAATTAACTTCTTCCTCTTTGTTAATATAACATATGGCTCCGATAGGTGCTGTACAGCCACCTTCTAGGCGATTTAGGAATTCGCGCTCAATTGAGGTGCAAATTTGAGTAACTTCGTCATTAATTTCCGAAAGAATTGCTCTGGTCTCTTCATCGGATTCTAAAGCCGTAACCATAACAGCTCCTTGTGCTGGCGCAGGAATCATCCAACTTAAATTAATTGAATTTTCTGGTGTAAGGTTTAAACGCCCTAAACCTGCTCCTGCGAAAATGGCTCCATTCCAATCGTCGTTAGTTTCAAGTTTTTCTAATCTAGAATTCACGTTGCCGCGCAAACCAACAATGGTATGCGTTGGGTAACGGTTGAGCCATTGTGCGCGACGTCTTAAACTTCCGGTGGCAATGACGGCATCTCTAGCCGATAAAAATTCTTCATTATCTTTAAAAACCAAAGTGTCATTGATGTTGCCTCGTTTTAAAACAGCGCCTTGTACAATCCCTTTTGGTAAGACGGTTGGGACATCTTTAAGCGAATGCACCGCAATATCAATACTGCCTTTGAGCATGGCGATATCTAAGGTCTTCGTGAAAATTCCTGTGATACCTAGTTCGTACAAAGGTTTATCGAGAACTAAATCTCCTGTTGATTTTACAGGGACGAGAACGGTTTTGTGACCTAAATGTTCAAGTTGAGATTGAACAGTTTTTGCTTGCCACATAGCGAGCTGGCTGTCGCGTGTGCCAATGCGAATTATTTTAGACATTATCGGTAGTTTCTAACTGAAATATTTTTTTGATAAGCTCAATGCTTTCGTCGGAAGAATTACTGTCTTCTCTTAAGTGATGTGCAAACTGATTTGTGATTTTCTGAATCAAATTATTTGTAATCAATTCGGCTTGATCTTCATTAAAATCAGCCATTTTTTTACGTTGTGTATTGAATTCAGAATTTTTAAAATCTGTCAATTTATGTTTTATAGCCTGAATGGTTGGAACGAATTTCAAAGTATCTAACCAAGCATTAAATTCGGTTGTAATGTCTTCTATTATAGATTCGGCATCAGGAATAAATGCTTTTCGTTTTTCTAAAGTATCATCTGTGATTTTAGCTAAATCGTCTAAATGAACTAAAGTGATATTAGAAAGGTCTCTAATATCTTCGTTAACATTCTTTGGAATTGATAAATCTAAAACCAATAAAGGTTTTTCAGTTGAAATTAAAGACTTATATACCGTTGGGTTTTGTGCTCCTGTAGCCACAATAACGATATCTGAAGCATTAAGTTCTTCGGTTAAATTGTCGTAATCTTTTACAACTAGATTAAATTTACCAGCAACTTCTTCAGCTTTCGTTTTTGTTCTGTTTATTAAGGTAATATGAGAATTTTTAGTGTGTTTTACTAAATTCTCACAAGTATTTCTTCCTATTTTTCCTGTTCCGAAGAGTAGAATATTCTTTTCAGAAATGGTTTCTACGTTATTCATGATGTACTGAACAGAGGCAAAAGAAACCGATGTTGCGCCAGAAGATAATTCCGTTTCGTTTTTAATGCGCTTACTCGCTTGAATTACAGAATTCACTAAGCGCTCCGTAAATGAATTTAATAAACCGACTTTACGAGAGGCTTTCGCACCAAATTTAAGCTGACTTATAATTTCAAAATCGCCAAGAATCTGACTATCTAAACCAGAACCTACACGAAACATGTGGTTAATGGCGTCTTTGTTTTTATGTACGTAGGCCACCTCTCTAAATTCTTCAACCGTTCCTTTGGTGTTATCACATAAGAGCTGAATCAATTGAAAAGGGTGTTCTGCAAAACCGTAAAGTTCAGTTCTGTTACATGTAGAAATCGCCAATAGGCTTTCTACGCCATTTTGTTTCGCTTGAGACAAAACGTTTTGTTTTGCATCATCACTTAAACTAAAATGACCACGTACGCGCGCGTCAGCTTTTTTATAGCTGAGACCTATAGCGTAAAAATATTTGCTTCTGTTTGGCATGTGTTGCTTTACTCGTTTACCTGACTTAGGAAAGTAACAGCGCAAATGTAATTTTGATATTTATAAAAAAATAACGCTAGAAGAACTTTAAGTATCGATTGTGGTTTTTTCTAGTGCTTTTTCGGTGAAAGGTGATAAATATCATACTTTTGTAGAGAAATCAGGGCTTTTCATAGTCTTAGTTTAGAACCAATCTAAATAGTGTGGAAATGAAATCAGAAAATTCGGCTTTAAAAAGTAACGCTCAAGGTACTTTTGATGAAATTAATATTGAAGACGGTTTTATTGTATTAACCAGCAAAAATGATAGTGATCATACTAAAGTTATTGAGCGCGAGATTGATAGTAGTTATATTCAGTTTCATTTTTGTAGTAAAGGTTCTGCTGCTTTTATGTTTAATCAAGGTAATTATACCTTGAATATTGATGAGGAAACGTCTTTATTATTATACAATCCGCAACGTGATTTACCGATTCATTTAGAATTGAAACCACATTCTTGGTTGGTGTCTTTGGTAATTTCTATTAAAAAATTTCATGGTTTATTTTCTAACGACGCCAATTATGTCACCTTTTTAACTGATGATAATAAGGACAAAAAATATTACAAAGACGGCAAAATATCACCTTCAATGGCTGTGGTTTTAAATCAGCTCATCAGTTTTAATCTTAATAGTTCTATTAAATCCTTATACTTTAAAGGGAAAGCGTACGAATTATTAAGTCTGTTTTTTAACCGAAGTGAAGATGCCGATATTGAACAATGTCCTTATTTAGTAGATGAGGTTAATGTGGCGAAACTAAAAAAAGCAAAAGACATCATTATCGCTAATATGGCAGAACCACCAACGTTGCAAGAGTTAGCAGATGATATAGGTCTAAGTCTCAAAAAATTAAAAGAAGGGTTTAAGCAGATTTATGGCGATTCGGTTTTTAGTTTTCTATTCGATTATAAAATGGAAGTGGCACGTAAACTTTTAGAATCTGGCGATTATAATGTCAACGAAGTGGGACTAAAAGTAGGGTACAGCACAGGAAGCCATTTTATTGCGGCTTTTAAAAAGAAATTTGGGACGACGCCTAAAAAGTATATTACGGCTTCGAGTTAATAATCATAATACCCATCACCACCAGTTGGTGTTACACGTTGTCTATCCTTATAAATCGCTAGGTTAAGAATTTCAATATATTGCTCTTCTAGTTCTTTTGTCTTATCTACGACAGTACCATAACTTTCAGATTTAGAATAATAATCTACAACCACTTTATTTGGGTCTTTTGGTTTAATAAATGAGATGTAATGTAAGGCTTCAACTTTGCCAGAATACTCATCGTCTTTATCTATTTTAAAGAAATACATGACAGCGTTTTTGCCTTTATCGGTTACAAAATCGCGTTTAAAAAGAAACGCAATAGAGTCTTGTTCTTTTTCGAAATTAGCGTCAGATAAGAGTTTAGATTTGGCAAATTGTTGTTGATTGATATTCAGAGATTTTAAACTTTTTAAAAGTTTTGCGTCGTCTAATTCTTCTAAAACTAAATATTGATTTTCCTCATCGTCTAAGAGCTTTTCGTTTAGTCTAGCCGGAATTGGCTCTTTAGCTTTAGTTAGTAGAATGTAATATTTTACTAAGGCATTGACGTCATCGACACTCATTAGTTTTTCAAAAAAGTCTTGGGCAGTGCGTTCTTTTCTATATGGAAAAATTAGTCTTACATAAGTTGACAGGTTATGAGAATACGAATTATAACCATAATTATTATAGGTGCTTAAATTCCGCTTAATTTCCATTTTAGCATCATTGATCAGCTGATTTTTATATTTTTTATAGGTCTTTTGCTTTACTAATCCACTGTCTTTTACTTTGGCAAGTAAAGTGTAAAGTGGTTGTTTGTATTCTTGTATGGTGCTGTATTCTAATATCTTAGGGAATAATGAGGCTTTTAAATCCAAAGAATCTTTGCCTTTGTAATTATAGAACATGCTGCCAACACTTCCTAAAGGTAAATCGCGCTCCATTAATTCTAAAGCAATCGCGTAAGACTCCTTTGTATTAGAATCTAATAAGCCTTCTAAAATAGAAATTTGAGTTTGCGGATCGGAATAACTACCGTGATACAATTGCTTTAGAAATGGTAAATTATTGTTTAAATCAATGCTTATAAGTTGTTCTACGAGATACGATTTGATATCTAAACGGTCTTTGTCAAATTCAAAATCCTTCAGAATAGAAACAATGTCTTTAACATTATGCTTCTTAAATTTAATAAGGTCATAAGATTCTAATATAATACTATCTTTTGCTCTTAAGGCTTCAAAAAATTGATGGGTTTTATCGGTTAATACACTCTTGCCTAAAAGGGTGTCTTTTGGTGTGAATGACTCGTAAAATTCAGTCACAAATTGAGAAGGGCCACTTATGGAATCTATTAGCGCTTTCAGTTCAAAAAGAACTCCTTCTTTTAGAATGTTTTTGACCAAGACTTGCTTAGCACTTGAAGAATCTGTGTAACTAAAGCTATGCGTATAATTACCATCATCAGTTTTAGTGGAAGATCGATTGGCAATATGAAATGCTTTTTCTGTTTTGTAATAATGTGATTTATAATTTACTTTTTCTTCTAAATCGTTCCAAAGACTATCAACATTATGAAACATCTGTAAATCGTGAAACTTTGTTCTGTAGACAAAAATTTGCTCGTTAGCGTCAGTAGAATAAACCGTTTCATTCATCGTCTGTTCATAATCCTTCGCTTTTTTACCGTTATTGTAATTATAGTTGTACGGATTTGGTAAAGGTGCTTTACCACTGGTGTTAACAGAAAAATGTAAGGAGGTGTCAATCACTTTTTCAAAACCTGAATAATCCGTTTTATTAAATTTAAACGATTTGAAAAAGTCCGATTTGTCCGTAGCATTTGTACCAACATAACCTAACAAATAGTAGCTCCCATCTTTTACAATGGTTTTTAGATATAACCTTTTGTCAGTGTCTGCATCTAAAATAGCATTAGACTCATACGTTTTATAGTCGCCAGCTTTGAAACCTCCTTCGGCTTCAGTTAACTTGTAATTTTTGTATAAGGCATGATGAAAATATTTAGCCTCAAAACTATCTTCTTCTATATAGGTTATATCATTTAAAACAGCTTCTTCAAGAAAATAGTAGGCATCGTCTTTATAGCCTTCCAATAGCTTTTTTCCATAATTATTCATATTACTAGAAATGTAATATTTAGGAAAATTAACTTGAAATTTTTTCTCAGGAGACACAAATAATTGAGTTTCGTTAGAAGGTTCTTTTAGGGTTAATGAATTGAAGATTTTTGCTTCATGTTTTAGTACAAAATCACTACGTCCTGCAAATTTAATGACAATAATTTCTAATGGAGTTTGGTAGATATGATACTTCTGAAATTCTCCTTTTTTGGTTTTATTAACGATACTAATGCCAGGATAAGGAGTGGTTAATTCTTCTTTTTTAATGATATCACCAGGAATATCTTCGTATAGTAAATGGTCAATTTCTTTTAGTGTAATTGTTGCTTTTTCGTTAGGTAAATAGGCAAAACGACTAATTCTATTTAAAGTCAAATAGGCGCCATTGGTCATGTCTGGATCTAGATAATATTTTTGTCCTCCATAAGACAGTTCACGTAACTCATCGTAGGTATTGATGCTTAAAAATCCATCTGGAGTGCTGTGATTTTTAAGTGCTGGTGTAATAAAAAGACTATCGAGTTTTGTTTTCTCCGTTTTGCTATAATCGGTTTGCTCAGACGTTAACGCTTTTACAGTATAACCTCTTTTACGCAACATATTAATCATACCATGTTCACCAGGTAAGTGTGCTGCACCAACGCCTGCAAAAACGGATTTCGTTGGCATTAATTTTTCTAAAGACACCACCATATTTTCGTTACGGATATACAACATGTTTTCTCTAAAGAATTCTGTATTGACACCAGCACCAATAGAATCTAACAAGTCCAAATTTCGATCGCGATATAAGTTTTCTTGAATTAAATAGGCATTTTCTTTGGTATACAATTTTTGAACCCAAGGGTCTATTTCTTTTTTATTCGCATTATAAGCGGCTTTAGTGGTTAGGTATCGTGACTCTTCCAAATCTTCTAAAGCATATATGTTTTTATCGTTTTTCTTTCCTGCTTGAAAAATAAACATATCTAAATAGGTTTCTTCTTCAAAATTATCTGAAGCGCTACTTTTACGGTATAGATAAGCATTCACAGCATTATTATCCATACGAACGGAACCTCTAATCGCCATTTCTTCAGGATGGGTTAGTTTAAAAAGATTGGTATAGAAATCCTCGTTGTAATTGTTATAAGCGCCCATTTGGCCAACCATCATATCATAATTAAAACCTGGCCAAGTTGTCGGATCGGATTCTAAGGCAATACAATCGCTCTGATTTAAAGCTTTATAAAACACATCGTCTAATCTAAAAGCTACTTTTTTGCTCACGTGCATAGTGCCATATAGGTAGGATGGTTTTTCGAGACCATTTCCGGTAATTTTCCAAAGTAGACTCTGATATTGTTGCTGAGAAAAGGCAACTATGGTAAATAAAATAAGAAATAATGAGAAGTATTTTTTCATAAAAAAGTAATCAAGACTTGTAAAGTAATTTAAATCATTTAAACAGCTTTAAAGATTTTGTTAAACTCGATAAAAAGTAAGTCATAAAACTATTCAATTAGTGAGTATAACTTAAAAGTAACTAAAATATTTTAAGATACTAGAATAAATAAAAGCTATACAAACTCTTATGAGGTATTACAATTAGTATCGTATTTTTGTATTAGAAAAAGAAAAGCATAAATCTCTTTTAAGAGATACTGAAATAATTCAGCATGAAAGGAATTTTATTAGTTAATTTGGGCTCTCCAGATAGTCCAAGCCCTAAAGATGTTAAGAAGTATCTTGGTGAATTTTTAATGGACGAGCGTGTTATTGATGTGCCACTTTGGGCTAGAACATTATTAGTAAAAGGTATCATTTTAAATACGCGACCAAAGGCATCAGCAGCTGCTTACCAAAAAATTTGGTGGGAAGAAGGGTCGCCGTTAATTGTATTGTCTGAGCGCCTTCAAGGAAAAGTTCAAGAAAAGGTAGCATATCCTGTGGCATTAGCGATGCGTTATGGTAGCATGACCATTAAAAATGGATTACAAGAATTGGTGGATAAAGGTTGTACCGAAATAAAAACAATTCCGCTATATCCGCAATTTGCTATGGCTACCACAGAAACTATTGATGTTAAAGTGGATGAGTTGGTTGCTGAATATTTTCCCAATGTAAAAATTACTAGAACTCCAGCGTTTTATAACCGCGAAGATTACATCAATGTGCTCTCAAAAAGTATTGGTGAAACGTTGAATGATTTGGATTATGAACATGTTCTTTTTAGTTATCATGGAGTTCCTGAAAGACACATTCGTAAAAGTGATATTACCAATGGTAATTGTAAAATGAACGGTAAATGCTGCTTTAAAATGGGCAGTAAGCAACACGAATTTTGTTACCGTCACCAATGCGAAATTACAACTGTAAATGTGGCAAAAAAACTCGGTTTAAAAAATGGTACGTATTCCACAACGTTTCAATCTAGACTAGGTTTTGACCCATGGTTACAACCTTATACAGACCGAACAATTGAAAGAATGGGGAAGGCTGGCACCAAAAAAATGGCGATTGTAACACCTGCATTTGTAAGCGATTGTTTAGAAACTTTAGAAGAAATTGCAATGGAAGGTCAGGAAATTTTCCACGAAATGGGCGGAGAAGAATTTACTGTAATTCCTTGTCTTAACGAACGCGACGATTTTGCTGAGGTACTGGCCAATATTATTGAGGAATGGACAACTGATAAAACTACTGCCGTTTAATGGCTAATATATCGTCACAAGATTTAGGAAATCAGCCGATAGGAAAATTACTAATTAAGCAAGCCGTACCAGCATCTATTGGTATTTTGGTGATGTCGCTTAACATCTTGGTCGATACTATTTTTGTGGGTAATTGGATTGGTTCAACAGCTATTGCTGCAATAAACGTTGTATTACCGGTGTCGTTTTTTATTGCAGCACTTGGTATGGCTATTGGTATTGGTGGATCGTCCATAATTTCACGAGCATTAGGTGCAAACAATACTGTTAAAGCCTTAAAAACTTTTGGGAATCAGCTCACGTTAACTTTACTATTTACCGTCACATTTGCGGTTTTTGGATTAATTTATGTGGATACGTTAATTCCAGCATTCGGAGGGAAAGGTAATATTTTCGATCCTGCCAAAGTCTATTACGAAATCATTCTCTATGGTGTGCCCATCTTAGGCTTTGTAATGATGGGAAATAACGTGATTAGAGCAGAAGGGAAGCCAAAATTTGCGATGTATGCGATGCTTATTCCTTCTGTAGGAAACTTGGTATTAGATTATATTTTTATCAATATTTTAGATTACGGCATGGCTGGTGCAGCTTGGGCAACTACAGGGTCCTATGTGGTGGCCTTTTTATTTATAATGTGGTATTTCTTATCTGATAATTCGGAACTGAAAATCAATTTTTCGCATGTTAAATTAGAAAAATCAATTGTATCTGAGATCGCCTCACTTGGTTTCGTTACGTTAGCAAGACAAGCTGTTGTGAGTGTCACGTTTTTATTAGTGAATAATGCACTGTTTAATTTTGGTGGAGAAACGTCGGTTACCGCATACGCTATTGTAGGAAGAATGATGATGTTTGTGTTGTTTCCTGTATTTGGAATCACACAAGGCTTTATTCCTATAGCAGGTTTTAATTATGGGGCAGAAAAATACGGACGTGTAAAAGAATCCATTTATACAGCTATAAAATATGCGACGATTTTAGGAACAATAGTCTTTGTTGGTTTAATGTTTTTTCCTGAAATCATCACAAAATGGTTCACGAGTGATGCCGCTGTTATTAGAGCAACTCCAAGTAATATGCGATGGGCTTTTGCGGCTGTACCTATTTTGGCACTACAACTCATAGGAGCTGCTTATTTTCAAGCGGTAGGAAAAGCATTGCCAGCATTATTACTAACGCTTACAAGACAAGCAATCTTTTTTATTCCACTCATATATGTCTTACCTTTATATTTTGATGAATTAGGGATTTGGATGTCGTTTCCAATCTCAGATGTGTTATCAACTATTGTGACGGGTTATTTTTTGAAAAAGGAAATTGATAAAACTTTAATCGATAAAATTTAATCGTATGGAATATTACAATTACATAAAATCACTGCACCTTATTTTTGTGATTACATGGTTTGCTGGGTTGTTTTATATTCCAAGGTTGTTTGTGTATCAAATTGAAGCTTTTCATAAATCATCACCCGAAAAAGAAATTTTAGGCAAGCAATTAAAATTAATGGCAAAGCGTCTTTGGTTTATAATCACATGGCCTTCTGCAATTTTAGCAACCTTGTTTGCCATTTGTTTAATGATTTTAATGCCAAGTTGGTTTCAAATGGGATGGATGCATGTTAAATTGCTTTTCGTGTTTTTATTGTTTATTTATCATTATAAAACACATATGTATTTCAAACAACTTCAAAATGATGAGGTAAAAGTGACGTCTAGTTTTATGCGTATCTGGAATGAAGGGGCAACATTCATACTATTTGCTGTCGTTTTTTTAGTGATTCTTAAAAGTACAATCAATTGGATTTTTGGAATTATTGGTTTGGTCGTTTTAGGAATCTTAATTATGTTAGGTTTTAAATTGTATAAAAATATACGGGCTAAACATCCGGATGCTTAATAAAAAATTCTAATCCCAAATCCCAAATTCCAAAAAGAACGTAGTGTTATTTTGTTTTTTGTAATTTGAGATTTGTGCTTCGCACTTTTGGATTGATTATTGCTATATTTAAAACTTTAAATTCCGTTTCTAAGCACATTTAGATGATTATTAATAAACGCCTATCCTTAAGAGCTCGAATCAATTTAGCGATGATACTTTTAGTACTTGTCGCTTCCGTTTTAATCGCTGCTGTAACTATTTATCAATATAGCGAAGAGGCTAAGGAATATCATAAAGAACGTTTAGAGCGTAAAGAAAAGGCCATTAAACAGAGTATTGATTTTGTTATTGGTGAAACAACTTACCCTGTTACTACGGAGAATATTCCTTTAATTTTTAAAGATGAAATTTTTGAAATTGACGCTATCCATAATTTGCAAATCAACCTTTATGATTTAGATGGGAAGTTACTAAAAAGTTCAAAAAGAACCATTCATAGAGACACGACTAACCTTTGTTTGGATGTTGAAATATTAAATACACTTTCTAATACTTTAGAGCATCGTTATGTAGTGAAAAATAATGTAGCGGGACAAACGTTTCAATCGTCGTATAGCTATATAATGGATGAAAAATTTAAGACGCTAGCTATCTTAAATTTACCCTATCTAGAGAATGATGATTTTTTTAATAAAGAGCTAAAGGAATTTTTAAAGCGTTTGGCTTATGCGTATTTGGTATTGATTTTAGTCGCTATCGTAATCGCTTATTTTATATCTAAATACATCACCAAATCACTGAGAACTATTAGTGATAAGATGAATGAAACACGATTGGAAAAACGCAATAAAAAAATTCAGATAGGATCCTCAAGTGAAGAAATAGAAACTTTAGTGAATTCATACAATAGTATGATAGATGAGCTCGAAGCCAGTGCTGTCGTTTTAGCCACTAATGAACGCGAGCAAGCTTGGCGCGAAATGGCAAAACAAGTGGCGCACGAGATTAAGAATCCGTTAACACCAATGCGATTAACCGTTCAGAGTTTTCAGCGTAAGTTTAACCCTGAAGATGAAAAAATTTATGAAAAAGTAAATGAATATAGCAATACGTTGATTCAGCAAATCGATACCATGAGTTCTATTGCTTCTGCATTTTCAAACTTTGCGAAGATGCCAGCGCAGAAAAGTGAAAACCTCAATGTGGTACATATCGTAAAGTTGGCACTCGATATTTTTAATGAAGACTATATTGAATTCTATCCTGAAACCGAACAAATTATAGCCAAATTTGATAGAACACAGTTAATACGCGTGGTTACTAATTTGGTTAAAAATGGGATTCAAGCAATTCCAAGTGATGTTGAAAATCCTAAAATTGAAGTCCGTGTATTTAGTGAAGAAAATAATGTGAATATTACGATTAATGATAATGGTGCTGGAATAAATGAAGATACAAAAGATAAAATATTTGAGCCAAAATTCACTACTAAATCAAGTGGAATGGGACTAGGTTTGGCTATGGTAAAAAACATTGTGGAAACTTATAATGGAAGTATTACCTTTACAACACAATTAGGAAAAGGGACTATTTTTACGGTATCATTTCCTAAAAATTAATGAACTAATAATGTCACACTGAGCAGAGTCGAAGTGTATTTTAAAACATATAGTAATGAACTACGAAAACATACTTTCAGAATATTCTAACGGAATTACAACCATTACAATCAACAGACCAAAGAAATTAAATGCCTTAAATAAAGGGACTATCCAAGAGTTGCATGAGGCTTTTGAGGATGCAGATAGAGATGCAGATACTAAAGTAATCATTATTACAGGAAGTGGTGAAAAGGCTTTTGTAGCCGGAGCCGATATTAGCGAATTTGCCGATTTTAGCGTTGATGAAGGTGGGGAATTGGCAGCACAGGGTCATGAGATTTTATTTAATTTTGTTCAGAATTTAAGTACTCCAGTTATTGCCGCTGTTAATGGTTTTGCACTTGGTGGTGGCTTAGAATTGGCTATGGCTTGTCATTTTAGAGTGGCGAGTAGTAACGCTAAAATGGGATTGCCAGAAGTATCCTTAGGCGTTATTCCAGGTTATGGAGGGACACAACGTTTACCACAATTAGTAGGAAAGGGTAGAGCCATGGAAATGGTAATGACCGCAGGAATGATTGATGCTAACCAAGCTTTAAATTATGGTTTAGTTAATCATGTTGTAGAACAAGACGAATTACTACCATTAGCGGAGAAAATAGCGAGTAAAATTATGCGAAATTCTTCTGTAGCGATTGCCGAAGCAATTAAGTCCATTAATGCTAATTATGAGGATGGAGTTAATGGTTTTGAAATAGAAATAGAAGCTTTCGGAAACTGTTTTGGTACTGAAGATTTTGTAGAAGGAACCACTGCTTTTTTGGAAAAGCGTAAGGCGGATTTTCCAGGGAAATAGATGAATCCTATCTGACTACCGTATCTTTTGATAAGATTTTATATAGGTAATAAATCGGAGCTATTAAAATGAAGCTTGCTACTATAAGTGGACTCATTACAAGTAGTTGTATTTTAAATAATTGGTACATAATTTAAATAAATAATTTTTGTCAAAGTTATTGCGTATTGTAATGCTGAAAAACATAAATCTTACCTTATTACTACTCAAAATTGATATTGAAAAAAATCTTAAGTGTTATATCGTAGTTTGTGAATAATCATAATCATTAAAACTACAACCTGTAGCCACGCTCAGCCATTTTTCATATTAATTTTGGGGTATGATACATCCCAAATCCACAATTAAAGGTAGAGGTGCACAACAAAACACGCACAATCGTTTTTTTGAGTTGTCTTACGAAATGCGTGATGATTTTCTAGAGTTTTGCCATAAAGAAGGTGAAACTGTAGATAAAAACAAAACCCAGTATCGTAATGTATTTCCAAAGACAATTGTCAATAAGGTAGTAAGTCCAGATGTTGGTATGGCTTATTCTATGAATATGTACCAAGGTTGCGAACATGGTTGTATTTATTGTTACGCTAGAAATTCGCACGAATATTGGGGTTATAGTGCTGGCTTAGATTTTGAACGTAAAATATTGGTTAAAAAAGATGCTCCCAAATTATTAGAAGCCCATTTAAAAAAGAAAAGTTGGAATGCGCAGACTATTGTTATGTCTGGTAATACGGATTGTTACCAGCCAGCTGAACAGCAATTTGAACTTACAAGACAGTGCTTAGAAGTGTTTTTAAAGTACAAACATCCTGTCGGAATCATTACCAAGAATGCTTTAATCTTACGTGATATAGAGATTTTAAAAGCGCTCGCTAAAGAGGATTTAATCGCTGTAAATATTTCCATCACTTCACTTTCGGAAGATACTAGACGAATTTTAGAACCGAGAACTGCAACTATTAAAAAACGACTTCAAGTTGTAAAGGAGTTGAGTGATAGTGGGATTCCTGTTAATGTGATGTTGGCACCTATAATTCCTTCCATAAATAGTCATGAAATTCTACCCATGGCAAAGGCCGTTTCAGAAGCTGGAGCTTTAAGTATTGGGCATACTATAGTACGATTGAACGGAGCTATTGGAGAACTTTTTACGGATTGGATAAAAAAAACCTTACCAGATCGCGCCGATAAAGTATTGCGTCAAATTGAAAATTGCCATGGAGGCACACTTAACGAAAGTAGATATGGAGTTAGAATGCGTGGCGAAGGTCAAATTGCACAGCAGATTAATGATTTAGTAAAATTGGCACGTTTAAAATATTTTAAGAATAAAGCCATGCCAAAGCTAAACGTAAAACTTCATGAGCCTTTTAAAGATGGCCAAATGAAACTCTTTTAAACAAAAAAAAGTGGGCTCTCTACAACCCACTTTTAACTAAATAAACTAATAAATAAACAATAATCTAAATTTTAAAATTTTCGACAAACACACGATCGTTTGCTCTAATAATCGCGGTATAGTTGCCTTTAAGGTTTTGGTCTAATTTGTAAACTCGGTTTAATATATCTTCACCTTTAATAGTTTCAGAATGAATAAGTTCATCTTTAAAATATAGTTCAACCGTCATTTTGTTGGTATCAATCGCTAACTTAGAAATGATAATTTGAGAATTATTAGTTCTAAATACAGGCTTAAAAATCTTTTTGTTTGAAGTTTCTAAATAAGTAACTGAATGATCTTTTACTTGGATAGAATTAATTTCAATTTCAAAAGCCTTGTTTACTTCAACAGTATAGATACCATTTTCTAATTGTGAGAAATCATAAAGCGTTTCAATGTAACCGTTATAGTTAATAAGGCCATTATAAACAATTTCTCCAGAAGCGTTAGCTACTGAAATTTGATCTCCTTTACTCACCATTGCAGAAGAAGGTGTAGCGTCTAACGTTGCATTTGCATAACTTGTAGAGGCTCCTAACAATACTGCTAATACTAATATATTTCTAAATAATGTTTTCATAATTTTCTTTTTAATCATTTAAAAGCTGGAAATTTAATTTGGTTGGTAGCAATATTTGATAGCAATTTTTTATGCTCCAGCTTTAAACGATTTGATACTACAAATTTATAGCAGCTTTGTCTTTTGAAAAACAACGAAATTGGTCTATTTATATACAATATTAACCCAAAGGTTATTTGGGGTAATCTTATAGGTTAATATAGTATATATTATTGTTAATCTTCTATAGGTTTATCATATTCTCAATTTTGAGGGCTGAAAATCATAATATCTCAATGAATTAATGCCGACTATATAAATAAGATCTATAGGTGTGTAATTATATTCTTCTTGTCCATGAGGTTTACATTGTCAGTGTTATTATGTATGGCATTGCTAAGAAAGTTTAATCTGGATCTGTATACCTTATTTATATAATGACACTATTTTAAACAAAAAAAAAGTGGGCGCTAATGGCCCACTCTTAAGTCAAATATTTTCATTTAAAATAACTTATATTTTAAAGGTTTCAGTAAATACTCTACCGTTAGATTTAACTACTGCTGTGTATTCTCCTTTAACAGTATTATCGAATTTATATACTCTATTCAATATGTCGCTACCATTTGCCATTTCTGAATGAATTAATTCATTATCATAATAGAGCTCAATTTCCATTTTAGAATTGTTTAAAGCTATTTTGGAAATCATCAGTCTATTATTCTCAGTTCTAAATACTGGTTTGAAGATCTTTTCACTTTTTTTATTTAGAAAATTAACGTTGTGGTTTTTTACTTCTACAATGTTAACTTCAATTTCAAAAGCTTTTTCTACTTCTATAGTATAGATACCATCTTTTAGTTGCGAAAAATCGTAAAGATGACTAATATTTCCATCATAATTAATAAGACCGCTAAATACGACTTCTCCAACGGCATCAGTAACAGAGATTGAGTTTCCTTTTTTTACACTATTAAAAGTAGGTACTTCTAAAGATGCATTTGCGTAGCCTGTGCATGTTCCTAACATCACCGCTAATACTAAAATGTTTTTAAAGAATGTTTTCATAATGTTTCATTTTTTGTGGTTACACTGATATTTAAAATCTACGTCTCTTTAATTGTGGCGTAATATTCTTCTAAGTAACAGTTTAAATGATTTTACATTACAAAGATATAGTGGATGTTCTTTGTTAAAAACATGCATTTTGGCTAATTTATATACATAATTAACTTAATACGTCACTTTATTATTATATTAGGTTAAAATGATATATATTATTGGTAATCTGCTATAGGTTTTCAGATTTAATACATTTAACTTTGCATCTATTAATGATGTTATGAATACAAGAAAACCTACTTTAGAAAAGATAAGTCCTGAATTTGGTAGTTCAATATTAGTGCGAAAACACAAAATTGATGCTTATAAAGGAGAAAAAAAACCATTTTGGCATTTTCACCCAGAAATAGAATTGGTTTATGTCAATAAGGGACAAGGTAAACGCCATATTGGTAATCATTTATCTTATTTTAATAACAGCCAGCTTTTATTATTAGGCTCTAATTTGCCGCATAATGGTTTTACTGATCGTTTAACTATTAACGGTTCTGAAACTTTAGTGCAGTTTAAACCCGAATTTTTAGGTAATCATTTTTTTGATATTCCAGAAATGGAAGCGATTAATAAAATGTTTGAGCTTTCAAAAAAAGGAATTCTCTTTGGAGTTAAGACTAAACAGAAGTTGGGAAAGAAAATTGAAAAGCTAAATGAAAAAGAAGGCTTTAAAAAAATACTAATTTTATTAGAGGTCTTACACGGTTTAGCCAAATCAGAAGATTATACCATATTAAATGCCGATGGTTTTGCTTTTGAAACCGAACCACAAGATAGTGCTAAGATCGATGTGATTTTTAAACATGTTAACCAGAATTTTCAAGAGCATATTAGTTTAGATGAAATTGCAGACAAGGTGAGTATGACCGTCCCTGCATTTTGTCGCTACTTTAAAAAAGTGACGGGGAAAACATTTACAAAATTGGTTAATGAATACCGTATTGTACATGCTACTAAATTACTATCGGAAAGTCAGATGAGTATTGCGGATGTTAGTTTTGAGTGTGGCTTTAATAATTTTTCGCATTTCAATAAGCTATTTAAAGAATTTACAGGTAAGAGCGCCTCTAAATATAGAAGTGAGTTAAAATTAATGGTACAATAATTATAATTTAATTCTTATGGGTAAGAAAATAGATACTGCAATCCAATATTATTCTAAAAAAGGCCAGGACATTTTGGATATTGTCAATTCTAAAACAGATCTATCTGCTGATGAAATAATTCACTATGGTGAAGAGATGGCTGCTATTGAATATAAGTTGACGGCTTTAGAGGTAGCCAAAGAGAATTAATACATTTTATTTTTTGCCTTCCCATTCCGCAAAAAACTGGCTTAGAAAACCTTCCATATACTTATGGCGTTCTTCAGCAAGTCGTTGGCCTGTTTTGGTGTTCATCTGATCTTTAAGTAACAATAACTTTTCATAGAAGTGATTTATAGTCGGTGCTTCTGAGTTTTTGTATTCCGATTTTGTCATTTTAAGGTTAGGCTTTACTTCAGGATTATAAAGTGGCCTATTTTTAAATCCTCCATAATTAAAACAACGTGCAATACCTATGGCTCCAATTGCATCTAAGCGATCGGCATCTTGTACAACTTCCATTTCTTTAGATGTAAACGATGTATTTAAATCAAACGAGTTTTTAAAAGACATGTTATCAATAATCTGAGTCACATGCTCAATAATTTCGCTATCTACGTTGTGTTTTAATAAAAACTTACTCGCAATTTTAGAACCCAAAGCTTCATCTCCATTGTGAAATTTAGGATCCGCAATATCATGCAGTAGCGCTGCTAAAGAAACGATTGTGATATTTACAGGTTCATGTTTAGCAATGAGTAAACTATTTTTGTAAACACGTTCTATATGAAACCAATCATGACCACCTTCGGCACCCTTAAGTTCAGTTTTTACGAAATTAAGGGTGGCTTCAATAAGTTGAGCATCTGAAATTGTCATACTCATGTATTACGCAGGATCGACCCATTTAAATTGAAATGAATTTTCAGGAATTTTTATACGTTCAGACAAGCGATACATTCTAGGTGGTAATTTCATTAAGTAATCTCTTGCTTTCTCGGCTTCATCATTTAATCCTGTAATCTTATCAATTTCCCAACGGTCCAGTAATTTTTGTAAAATGTCAACATAATCATTAGAGGTATAAACTCCGATACGTTGTGCGGTATTAGAAAATTCTTCAAAAGCGGTACCAATACTTTCTCCAGATTCTCTTAAGAAATGTGCTGGCATCGCAATTTTTCGTTTCATCATATCGTAAAAAGCCATCATCATTTGGCTTGGGTCTACCGTAAAAATACGTTCTACAAACTCAGAGTAGGCGTGGTGGTGACGCATTTCATCACCCGAAATAATTTTACACATTTTAGCCAATTGCTTATTGCCTTTTTGTTTGGCAATTTTAGCAACACGATTATGAGAAATATAAGTAGCTAATTCTTGAAAGCTAGTGTATACAAAGTTTTTATAAGGATCTCTTCCGGTTCCGATATCAAAACCATCATTGATTAAATGCTGTGTGGTTCTTTCAATTTCTTTCATGTTCACACGCCCAGAGAGGTAAAGGTATTTATTAAGGACATCTCCATGTCGGTTTTCTTCACCAGTCCATTGTCGCACCCATTTAGACCATCCGTTGTTTTCAACTTGGTCTACGCCAACCACATCCATTAGCCAAGATTCGTAAGTAGGTAAAGCCTCTTCAGTAATCATATCACCAACTAATACGACCCAAAAATCATAAGGTAATTCTTTAGATAGCTCTCTAATTTCTCTAACATCTTCGTAAAAAGATTCTTTTGTAGAGTCTGGTAAGAAGTCTGTTGGTTGCCAAATGGTTTCAACAGGAATTAAATATTTTTGAATAAGTGCGTCAACATCTTTTTCAAGATGCTGCATCACTTCTAATCTTACATTTTTTAATGACATCTAAATGTTTTTTTGATGATTATTTCTCGATAGCTTCAACAATAGTTTCTTCAACATGTTGAATTAATTCGACCTTATCAGTAAAGTTAGTAATTTCTAAGGGCTTATGCACGGTAAATTTCATATGATTTCCTATTCCCATCGGGAAATTTCCGTAACGTAACATTTTCCAAGAGTTGTTTATAGTAATAGGAACGATGAGTGCAGAAGGGACTTTTTTTATAAGCATTTCCAAGCCTTTAGTTTTAAATGGTCTTGGTACTCCATCTTTACTTCGTGTGCCTTCTGGGAAGATCACAGCTGCTCGTTTTGTTTTTTCAATATAATCTCCAAATTTCATCATAGCAGATAACGATTGCCTCGGATTTTTTCGATCTATTAAAACAGAACCTCCATGACGTAAATTAAATGATATACTTGGAATGCCTTTTCCTAATTCTTGCTTTGAAACAAATTTAACATGATGTTTACGCAAATACCACATTATTGGTGATATGTCGTACATACTTTGGTGGTTAGAAACAATAATTAAAGGTCGGTCTGTACTGATTGTGTAAGGATTGTAAAATGAGATTCTGGTGCCTAAAAGATTAAGACAGCGCATAATAAAAAATTGAAGGCCATCGACACTAATTTTGAGTCCTTTATAGCCAAAGACATTAAAACTAACCCATTGAATAACATGAAATATTACCAAGGTTAACCCAAAGCATAAATAAAATATAACCGAAAGCGGATAGGCTAATAGTTTTCTCATGGAACAAAAATAATCAATGCAATTTAGGAACAAAAAAACCACGATAAAAATCGTGGTTTAAATACGTCATTTTTTAATTTTTAGCAGTACTCGTTATAAGCATCCTTAAGGTTCTCTGCAATTAATTCTGCAGGACGACCTTCAATATGGTGACGCTCTAACATGTGTACCAATTCTCCATCTTTAAATAAAGCCATACAAGGCGAGCTTGGAGGAAAAGGAACCATGTGTGCTCGCGCTGCATTAACAGCTTCTTTGTCTACACCTGCAAAAACAGTTACGATATGGTCTGGTTTTTTTGCATTGTCTAAACTTGTTCTAGCACCTGGTCTTGCATTTGCTGCTGCACAGCCACAAACCGAATTTACAACCACTAAAGTTGTACCTTCTTTTGCTAGTGCGTTTTCTACAGCTTCTGTTGTATGTAATTCTTCAAAACCTACGTTGGTTAAATCCTCACGCATTGGTTTTACTAATTCTGCTGGATACATATTTTTTATTTTAATTAATCTTAATTTGAAGTGCAAAGATAATGAAAAATAATAGCGCGTCTGCAGTAATCGGTTAGCAGTTTAAATGCGGTTATTGTGGTTTTCAATGGTGTTTAGAAATATTTTAAATTAAAGCTATTTACTCAATGTATATTTAAAACCGTCAGAAACCATACCTTCATCTAAAATCAGTTGATTAGTGGTTAAACTTATAATTCTTAAATCTGCATTATCAATAACTAAAGTCGTGTCGTTGGCAGTAATTAGCACGTCATAATTGTAGGTTCCTGATGGGTAACCACTATGTATTACACTAGCTGTGTTAGAATTGGTAATCGTAATTTCAGTGGGATCAGTATTAAAATTCCATGTAATTATTCCAGATTCAAAATTATCATCAACACCAGCAAAACCTCCAGAAACATTTACTAAAGACCAAGAACCGCTAAGTACTGGGTCTGAATTTTGCTGTGCATCGTCATTGCTGTTGCAACTTAATGTAAAAAGCAGTACGGCAAGAAAATAAAATGTAGATTTCATAATTTCACAGTTTTAGTTATACTCATAAGATACGATTTTATACAAAAGTTTGCTTACAAAACGTAACAAATTACAATTTCATCCCACTTACATATAGTATATTTACATCTTTATTATATCAAATATAAAATATGAGTTTTGCAAAATGGATTGGTGGTGCTTTAGGTTGGTCATTTGGTGGTCCAATTGGTGCTATTATAGGATTAGCTTTAGGTAGTTTTGTTGATAATTTAACAGATAGCGGTACACCATTAATTGGTGATCGGCAGGCAGGAAGACAACGCGATACCTATAGAAAAGTACCAAATTATAGTGAAAGAACCTCACGGGCACAAACACAGTCTGGTGATTTTGAAGTAAGTCTCTTAATTTTAGCGTCTATTGTTATTAAAGCCGATGGCAAACAAGACCAGCGTGAACTCGATTTTGTGCGTCAGCAATTTACTAATATGTATGGTAAGGATAGAGCTAATAAAGCTTTTGAATTGTTTAAGCGTATTACTAAACAAAATATTTCTACACGCCAAGTATGTTTGCAGATAAGGCAAATGATGGATCATGCATCACGTTTACAATTGCTTCACTTTTTATTCGGAATAGCAAAAGCGGATGGTTTGGTTACAGAAGACGAATTACGCCAGATTTATACCATTACTGGTTACTTGGGCATTAGTAATAGAGATTTTGAAAGTATTAAAGCCATGTTTTATAACAGTAGCGATAATTCGTATAAAATTTTAGAAATTGATAAATCGGTCTCTGATGCTGAGGTAAAAAAAGCCTACCGTTCAATGGCGAAGAAATACCATCCAGATCGTGTTGGGCATTTAGGTAAAGAGCATCGCGAAGGTGCCGAAGCTAAGTTTAGACAAGTGCAAGAAGCTTATGAGCATATTCAGAAGGAGCGAGGGTTTAAGTGATATTTAGTCGCAGTTTCTTACTGTTACGGCAAATTAATTGAAAAAATTTGGGTGACCTTTTTAGAAAAAGAACATTAATAAATAAACCACTCTTATGAGCGACGAAAAAATAATGTTACTTTTTAAAAACGGTCAACGTGATAAAGCGTTTAAAGAGTTGTACAAACTCTATCCTCGTATTGAAAAACTCATTCTTTCCAAAGGAGGCACAAAAACAGATGCTAATGATGTATTTCAGGAAGCATTAATAATTTTAAATAGAAATCTCGAAAAATTAGATTTTAAACTTACATCTTCATTTTATACTTATTTATATTCCGTATCTCGATTTGTTTGGAAAGACACTCAAAAACAATTTTCAAAACAAGAATTACACAATTTGCAAGGTGAAGAGGTCTCTATCCTTGATGCTGTTTTAGAAGAACAGAAATATCAATCTGCTGAACGTGCGTTTCGCGAATTAGGAGAACGATGTCAACGATTACTTCAACGGTTTTATCTCAAAAAAATGTCTTTTAAAGCCATTGCCGTGGCCATGCAATTTAAAAGCGAAAAAGCGGCAAAAAACCAAAAGTACAAATGCTTGCAAAAGGCCAAAGACATCTACAGAAATCAATTTAAAACGCTTCAATCTTAATTCGGGAAATCATGGAAAAATATATAGATTTAATTAATGCGTATTTGAATAAAACGCTTTCAGAGTCGGAGGTGTTAGAGTTTGAAAATAGGTTAAATGCAGATTTTGAATTTAATACTATTTACAATGAACATTTAATTTTTTTAAAGGGAATTGAAAGAATCCAAATAAAAGAAGAAATAAGAGAAGCTAAAAGTAGTTTTTTTCGATTTAAGTGGCTGAAGTCAGTTGGAAGTATAATAGGCGTTTTAATATTAGCTGTTCTTGTTTGGTCGTTATTTTTTAATAACCACATTCCTAAGGATGAACTTAGAGGGGTTTTGAATTCTGAAACAGAATTTGTTCAACATTTTGAAGTTTCTTCTGATAGTATAATCACAATAGAAGGAGAGGAGGGAACTCGATTGACAATAGATCCTAAGGATTTAGAATTTCCATCTAAGCAACCTTTAAAAGGTGAGGTGCTAACTATACAATTAATAGAATTAACTAATAAGCAAGATTTACTTATAGCGAATACCCAAACAATATCTAATGATGAGTGGTTGATTTCTGGAGGAGCATATAAGATTGATATAAAAGCAAATAATCAAACATTAGTTTTAAAAGAAGGAAAAACTATTGAAGCTAAGTTTCCTAAAAATACTCAAGAGGAAAATATGCAAGTATTTTATGGTGACAGAAATAAAAATGGTTATTTAAACTGGAATTTGAGCAATGTTCAACTTCAAAATGAAAAGCATTTCACTATATTTTGTAAGGATTCGATAGTTTTGGATGTCGAAATGACTAGTAGGTTTGGCGGTGTCGAAACGATGATGCATCTATTAGAGATAGATACTTTGGGTTTTTTAACTCAGGATGAATTAAATTCGAGATTTCCACAAATAGAAAGTTTTGGTAATCAGGTAGATACTGTAATCGTTCTTCAGGAATATATATATATTGAAACAATTGATTCATTTGCTGAATTATCGGCTCTTAGTATAGATGATTATAAAACTCTGATAAACCAAAGATATCTTACCAAGGCTGATTCTTTACAGTTGAAAAAGAATTACGAAAAGAGAGATTTATTTTATGAAGCAATTGAAATTTCAAAATTAGGCTGGATTAATATTGATCAATATTATAAGATGGAAGATAGAATAACTATAACTTTTGAAAATAATAAAGATGTCAATTTTAACACCTTTACAGAAGAAGCTTATTCTGAAAATTCAAAATGGCATGAAACCTATCTTATAGACAACGAAAACAACACCATTTTAAATGTTTATTCTAATTCTATTGAAATTCCTAGAGGAAAGCCATTTACGATTATTTCTTTTTGTGTAGTTGAAGATATCTTTTATGTAAGTCGTAAGACTATCAATTTTAACGAAGGTGAAACTGTTATCCTTAATTATAAAAAACGTAATAAGTCTCAAATAAAGTCTCTTTTACGCTTGTGAATTAACAATTGAGCGCATTCTCAAAATATGATTACTAGATGTTATATCTTAATAAAAACTAACTTTATGAGAATATATTGAGCTATTATCTACTCAATGCCTTTCTCCTTTTCTTTTTGCTTTTTTTCAATGTATCTAAAGTAGCGCTGGGTTTTGTATTTGTTATAGATAAAAACACATAGCACTATAAATCCTACGATGATTAATCCATTTTTTCCTGTAAAGTAATTGAGAAGTGCCATAGCTATTTACAATATTTAACCTCTGTCGTAAGTAAGGTTGAAATCTTTCATTGTTTTAGCCTCTAAATAAAAAGAAATCATCCTTCATATCTTCAATCTGCGCATCTTCGTTGGTCATAATATAGTCAATGGCCTTAGATGTGAATTCGTCCCCTTTTGTTGTTAAAGACACAATATTTTTTTCAATATGAATCATATTATTTTTTTGTGCTAAATCGAGAACGGTTTTAGCACGTACTTTTTGCCAATTGATATGTTCTCTTAGGTGATTAACATGGCGTTCTTCAAGTTCATCATGATTCTTTAAGTGTAATAAAAATGTCAATAAAGACACTTCGGTACGTTGTTGCTTTTCTCTATACATTACAGCGATAATACCTTTTGAAGGAGCAAATAAGTACACTACTAAAAATACCAATCCAAGAACAGATGTTATAGAGCCAGCAATAGACGCATCGAGCCAATGTGCTACCCAATAGCCAAAAATAGCACTAAAGATTCCGAACCCTATTGCTAAAGCAAGCATTTTCTTTAAATCGGTGGTGAGCAAATAAGCCGCAGCTGCAGGTGCAATCATTAAAGCGACTACTAAAATAGCACCAACGGCATCAAAGGCTCCCACAGTGGTTACTGACGATACAGACATTAATCCGTAATGGATAATGGCAGGTGAAAAACCAAGGGAAGCCGCTAAGCCTTTATCAAACGTACTGATTTTTAGCTCTTTAAAAAACAGGATTAAAAGTGCAACTGTAATTAACAAAATGGTGCCAACTACCCAAAGGGATTTTGGACCCACGTCAGCGCCTCCAATTAATAAGCGGTCAAAAGGAGCAAAGGCTAATTCGCCTAGCAAGACAGCATCGACATCCAAATGGACATCATTAGCGTTTTGAGCAATAAGAATCACACCTATACTGAACAATGCAGGAAATACCAATCCGATGGCGGTATCTTCTTTTACTAAGCCTGTTTTTTGAATGTATTCTACTAAAACTACCGTTATAATTCCGGTTAATGCCGCTAGAAGAATTAATAAAGGTGAATTTAAATCTTGTGTAATAAAAAATCCAACAACGATTCCTGGTAAGATAGAATGACTAATAGCATCGCTAATCATGGCCATTTTTCTGAGGACTAAAAACGTTCCTGGAATCGCACAAGCTACTGCAACTAAACTCGCAATCAATTGTATTTCAAGTTGTGCATTACTCATCTTCAGTAGATTGTTTAGTGTACAAATTAGCAGCCGCTTCAAAACCCGTTTTAGTTAAACTCCACATGTTTCCATTGAGATGCACGTAATCTTTATCTACTAATTTTTGAAGCGTCGATCGTGTATACCCTTGAAAATTATTTAAAAGTTTTATGGTGTGTGGATGCGAAATATTTTCATGAGTTTCGGCAATATGATGCATAAAGGCTAATGTTTTGTGCAATTCTAAATCACGTCTATTTTTTATAAAGCGAATTTGTTTAAACAACAAGCCACGACTAGGTGAAAATATAAATGAAAACACTACGAAAACTCCAGCTACTAATACAATCACTGGACCTGTAGATAAATTATCTTGACTCGCACTTATGGCTGTGCCAAATACGCCAGAAAAGGCTCCAAAAATAGCCGCTAAAAACACCATAGTAGATAAGCTATTTGTCCATTGCCTAGCTGCAGCAGCAGGTGCTAAAAGCATGGCGCTCATTAGAACTACACCAACCGTTTGAAGTCCTAAAACTATAGCCAATACAATAAATGTTGTAATGAGAATATCGATTAATTTGGTGTTAAAACCGAGTGTTTTGGTATAGTCGGCATCAAATAATAGGATTTTGAATTCTTTCCAAAAGGTGAGCATGACTAGTAAACAAATGCCTGTAACAATCGCCATAAGCCAAACATCACTTTCTACTAGCGTTGCAGCTTGTCCAAAAAGATATTTATCCAATCCTGCTTGGTTGGCATTGGGTTGCTTTTGGATAAAAGTCAATAATAGCATTCCAAAACCAAAAAATAAAGACAGAATTAAACCTAAAGCGGTATCTGATTTTAAATGGGTTTTGGTGACAATGCCTCTAATCCAAAACGTACCGATTAAACCACTGATTAATGCACCAATTAATAAGGTGTTGCTGTCCTTTGCACCTGTAATTAAAAAGGCAATGGCAATACCTGGTAAAGCCGCATGTGAAATAGCATCACCCAATAAACTCTGTTTTCTGAGTACCGCAAAACTACCTAACATTCCCGTTACAGCACCTAAAATTGCGGTTCCGAGTGTGATGGTTCTTAAAGTGTAGTCTGTGAAGACTAGTTTTATGTATTCTGTTATGTCCATAATTCCTGCGAAATGGGAATCTCCCATTGCGCAATAGTTTACTTTGCTTTGTCATTCCTGCGAATGCAGGAATCCACTTATAACTCTTTATTTCTTTTATTTAGATTCCTGCCTTCGCAGGAATGACAGCTACTCCTGTATACTCACTTTATAATTAATACCATAAGTCTTTGTCAGATTATCATCATTAAAAATATCTTTCACAGGTCCTGTGGCAATTTTTTTCACGTTTAAAAAGGTCACCCAATCAAAATATTCGGGTACGGTTTGTAAATCGTGATGGACTACAATTACGGTTTTACCGGCTTTTCGTAATTCTTTTAAAATGTTTATAATGGCAATTTCGGTTGTAGCATCAACTCCTTGAAACGGTTCATCCATAAAATAAATAGATGCGTTTTGTACTAAGGCTCTGGCCAAGAAAATACGTTGTTGTTGTCCACCAGAAAGTTGACTTATTTGTCGACTTTTAAAAGCTAACATACCGACTTTCTCTAAAGCTTCAAGTGATGCTTTTTTTTCTTTTTGCCCAGGACGCTTTATCCATCCTAAACTGCCGTAGGTTCCCATCATTACCACATCTAAAGCTGTTGTCGGGAAATCCCAATCTACGCTACCTTTTTGTGGTACGTATGCGACGAGTTGTCTTTGTTTTTCGTAAGGTTTGTCATAAATAGAAACACTACCAGCAATGGGTTTTAAAATGCCTAAAATAGATTTTATGAGTGTTGATTTTCCGGCGCCATTGGGGCCAACAATAGCCATAAGAACACCTTCAGGGATTTCTAAATCAATATCCCAAAGTACAGGTTTGTAGTTGTAGGCAACAGTCAGGTCGTCTACTTTTACGGCTATGACTCTTGCGGAAGCAGAAGTCTTGTCACTAGGACTACTGTGTTTTATATTTTCGTATGACTCGTTTTTCATTTTAGAATTGAACTAAGTTTCATGAGATTCCTGCTTTCGCAGGAATTTTATTTTAGTGCATTCACTATAGTATTCACATTATACTCAAACATCCCAATATAAGTACCTTCTACGGTTCCTGAACTTCCTAAGGCATCAGAATATAACGTGCCTCCGATTTTTACATCATGACCTTTAGATTTTACTGAGGCTTGTAAGGCTTCAATGGTCCGCTTAGGCACTGAACTTTCTATAAATATAGCTTTAATTTTTTTCTCAATAATGAATGCCGCTAATTTTTGAACATCTTGCACACCCGCTTCAGTGGCTGTGGATATGCCTTGTAAGCCAACAACCTCAAATCCGTAAGCTTTTCCGAAATAATTAAAGGCATCATGTGCTGTTACTAACACGCGTTTTTCTTCCGGAAGGGTTTCAATGGTTTGTTTTATTTTAGTTTGAAGCGTTTCTAATTTAACAAGGTAAGTGTTTTTATTTTTTTCAAATTTATCTGCATTTTCAGGATTCTTTTCCGATAGAATAGTGGCCGCTTTTTCTGCAAATTGCTTGAAGTAGTTAATGTCAAACCAAACATGTGGATCAAAATTGGAAGCAAAATATTCTGAACCAATAAGTGTGTTCTTATCTAAAGCATCTGCTAAGGCTATTGGTGTTTTTGTTTGGCTTTCCATTTTTTCAAAAACTTCTACCAGTTTTCCTTCCAAATGTAAACCGTTGTAAAAAATTATATCGGCGTTGACGAGCTTATTTACATCTCCTTCGCTGGCTTTGTATAGGTGTGGATCTACACCACTTCCCATTAAACCTTGTACGTTAACCATATCGCCTCCTATATTCTGTACCAAATCGGTAATCATGGTGGTTGTGGTTACAATATTTAGTTTGCCGTTACTTTTAGAAGCCTCTTTACAAGCTGTGAAAGTGAGGGTGATAGCTAATAAGAAAATTATTTTTTTCATATATCTAAATATTTATTACGAAAGTACTAAAAATTGAAATAATTAAGATTAACTTTTGAGTCAATTTGCATAACAGGAACAGTGTGCAAATTTAATTCAGCATTTCTAATAATTGCTTGGAGGTGTAGTAATTGTATATTTTCTGTTCAATTGCAAAATTGCGATTTAAGATTAAGGTTGCAGGAAGTGTAAAAGGTTCGTTTTCTTGTGAAGCTAAAAGCAATGGTAACTCATGTATACCATTCCGTTTGGTTTCTGCTTGTTTGTTGATGAACGTAACCCCATCAAAAACTATAGTATCTAACGATTCAACATTCATTTCAACAGCATAATAATTTTTGTTCAAGGTCTTAATAACTTCTTTTTTAGTAAAGACGTCACGCTCTAATTTTTTGCAATACACACACCATTCAGCATTAAAATATATGAATACTGGTTTCGGCTCTTGAGCGATTGCTTTTTCGAGTGCGGTCCATGTTTTCCACTGAATAGTGTCATCATGTTGTGATAAAACCGTTTGTGAAATGAGCAAAATGAATAGTACGGAAAGAACGTATTTCATGTTTAGATGTTTTTAAAAGTCGCCAAATTTAAGTCCAATAAAGAATGTTCTTGGTCGGTTAGGTCCATAAATATACGTAGAATCTCTTTCTGCACCACTGTCAAAATCACTCTGATAACTATCAAACATATTTTGAACACCTCCGCTTAATTCGATATGAAAATTCTCAATCGGATCAAAATGATAGGTCAGTTTTGTGGTCATGTCAAAAAACGATTCGGTATCAATTAAATCTACAAATCCAGATTCGCTAACCACAAGTGGAACAATCATTGAACCTGTATAATTTCCTGTGACATCTAATTTAAGTGATTCACTCATTTGCCAATTAGTAGTTAGAAATCCATAGGTGTTTGGTGATCTTACAAATTTATCAAGACTAACATCTTGTTCTTCTGGTATAGTGCCATCGGCTTCAAATAATACTTGATCTTCATTATATATTGATTTTTGTAACGTTACACCTGCTTGGAAAAATAATTCTGAACTTGGTGACACACTTAATTCTATATTGGTACCGGCTACATATGCTCCTGAGCCGTTTCTAGTTTCTTCTAAAATAGAGCCATTAGATAAAGAGGCGCCTGTGCTTACAATAGTAAATGGGTTTTCTAATGTCGTATAAAACCCTTCAACTAAAAGGTTGGTTTGTGTTTTATTGAAATCTTTGGTATAATCAAAAGACGCTGTATAAGCGTTTGAAAATTCACTTTCCAAATGGTTTGATAATATAACAAACCGTTGTTCTCCTCCAACAGAAGAAATATGAAGATCTTCATTAAACGCTTGTGGTGCTCTAAATCCTCTTGCATAGCCACCTCTAAATTTAAGTTGGTCAGTTATATTATAGAGTAGGGTAATTCTTGGACTTATTATAGTTTCTGAAACATCTGATGAACGCTCAATAGCTTCAATGGTATAATAACCATCTACATCTACATGATCTAAACGCGCTCCTATGAGTGCGGAAAATTTATCGGTGGGTTTCCATTCGTATTGACCGTATACCCCAAGACTCTTTACATTCTGATCTACAAGACGATTATATCCTATAATGGCATCTTCAGTGTCATTTAGTTGGTATTCTAAGCCAGCAGTCACACGATCTTTATTTTTAAACTGATGGTTAAATTTGGCACCTGCAACAAAAGCTACATCTTTGGTGTTTCCGAAAGCGCTATTGGCAGCTATAGAATCTTCTGCGGTTCTTCCGCCTCCGAGTCCACCGTAATAACTGCCTCTATCTGTGTGTTGCAACGAGGTGTAAACGCTTAATATTTTGGTGTGATCATCGTTAAATAGTTCATAATCTAAACCAGTAAAAATGGTGTTATGATCTAGTTCTTCTGTAACATCTGTAAACTGAGGTGATAATTCTAATTGGTCTCCACCACGCCTATATTCTCGGATTGCAGTAAAATCTAAGCCAATTTTACTATAATCATTCGGTCTTAAAAATGTTTTTAATCCCAATGAGTTATTTTTTAATTCTGTAATCTCACTAAAACCATCACCATTAGCGTCATAAGCATCGCGATCTCGGAATATGCCATATACAGTCACACCACTTTTTAAATCTTCACTAACAACGGAACCGTTGAGGTTAACATTACGATCTGCAGTTTTACCATCAATTAAGGCTAGAGATGTGCTAATTTCCCAGCTGTCAATAACGGGTTCTTTAGTGATAACATTAATGGTACCTGCAATAGCGTTAGAGCCAAATAATGCTGAGCCTCCGCTTCGGATAACCTCTACACGATCTATACTACTAACTGGGATTTGCTCTAGGCCATAAACACCATTTAGAGCACTAAATACAGGGCGACTATTCACCAAAATCTGTGTGTATTGGCCTTCTAAACCATTCATGCGTACTTGGGTGAAACCGCAGTTTTGGCAATTAGTTTCTACACGAACGCCAGGTTGGTAATTTAAACCGTCTGCTAGGGATATCGATTGTGTGGCATTAAAGAGTTTTGGACTTAATACTTTGACGATTACAGGAGCTTCTTTTTTACTAATTCTGTTTCTAGTCGCACTAACCACCACTTGGTCTAGGCCAAGTATATCTTCAACCATTTCAAAATTGATAGTTTGGTTAACACCTGCAGTTAAGGTCACTATTTTTTCTTGTGTTCGGTAGCCTTGCGATTTCACTACGAGTATAATCGTTCCTGAGGAAATGGTTATTTTATAAGCACCATTGTTGTCGGCATCTGTGCCTTTTGTGCCATCTTTTACGTAAACACTGGCGTAGGGAACAGGGTGTCCTTCAATGGTGATGTGTCCGGAAATAGTACTTGTGTCATTTTGTGCAGACATTAAAGTGACCATAAATACACTTAAGAGGGTGAAGTATTTCATGTCGTTTAAAATATTATTTAGTGTTATGTAACTTATAATTTAGACAAAACTAAAAATATGTTTTTAATAAAAAAAATATATCTTTACATAAATTAAAAACTTGTGACTTTAGCAGAAGAAAATTATCTAAAAGCCATTTATCATTTAGAGCAGCAATTTCCAAAAGGTGTATCTACTAACGCCCTTGCTGAGGAAATGAAAACTAAAGCGTCGTCGGCAACCGATATGGTTAAAAAGTTAGCAGAAAAAGACATGTTGACACATATTCCTTATCAAGGTGCAACGCTATCTGAAGCTGGTCGTGGTTATGCTGTAAAAGTGATTAGACGTCATCGCTTATGGGAAGTGTTTTTAGTAGAAAAGCTAAATTTTTCATGGGATGAGGTGCATGAAGTTGCAGAGCACTTAGAGCATATTAATTCAGATAAGTTAATTGACGAACTCGATGCCTTTTTAGAATTTCCAATTTATGATCCTCATGGAGATCCCATTCCAGATAAGCAAGGTCATTTTAAGCATATTGAAAAAATAGTATTAGCAAAAGCAGAGGTTGGGTCTACTTACAAATGTGTAGGAGTTGATGATACGTCCTCTAAGTTTTTAAAATATTTAGATAGTAATGCTATTGGGCTTGGTACTATAATGACGATCAAACACAAAGAGCCTTTTGATAACTCTATAAAAATTGCTTTAGAACATTCAGAAATGGTGGTATCTCAAAGTGTGGCTAAAAACCTGTATTTAAAGAAGGTTTAGTGGTTTGCGTGTTCAAATCTTCCTGAAATGCTAAAATTATCTTAAAATAGTGAGGTCTCAGCGCTTAGGTTCTTTTTACGCTCTAATTTTGATGGTGTTCTAATTTAATAAAAATTCTATGGTGTCCCGTATATTTAAGTCTAGTTTGGTTTGTGCGTTACTTTTAACGCTGGCTACAAGTTGTAAAAGTGAAAAGAAAGAAACGATTGAAGTTGAAACTTCTGAACCTACTACGATTGAATCTAAAGAACTAACCTTAGTTGAAACTATTGAAAAGGCTTATCATAAAGATCTCTTTTTAGCTAAAGACGCTATAGAATTAGATATGGTTATCAGTTTTGGTGGTAAGGAGCGCTTAGATGCTAAAATGACGTATTTAACAAATTCAACCAAAGGAAAAATTGAGTTGAAAGATGGTACGTTTATTTATTACGATGGTGATAAGGTATTTCACTCTCCGGATTTTAAAAATGAAAAAGCGGTTCGTTTTGATGCCTACACTTGGATGTATTTCTTATTGTTTCATACTAAGATGTCAGATCCAGGAACTATTTGGACGACTATGGAAGCTCAAGAACTTAGAGATAAAACGTATAATGCTCAACGCTTAACGTTTGAAGCCAATACGGGTGATGCGCCAGATGATTGGTATATTGTTTACAGCGACCCTGAAACACATATGATGGATTATGTGGCTTATATTGTTACCGTAAACAAATCTACTGAAGCAGCCGAAGCCGATCCACACGCTATTGGTTATTCAAATTATAAAATGATTGATGGCTTACCAATTGCTCATAATTGGGAGTTTTATGAATGGTCTAAAACTGAAGGTATAGGAAAAGTAATTGGTGAAGCAACTATAAAAAATGTAAAATTTATAACTCCAGAGACTGATACCTTTACAATTCCTGAAGGTTTTGTTGAAAAATAGACTCCCTATTTTAAACTCTATTTATTTTGAATAAAGGCTTTTAATGCAAATAAGAGTATAAGTTCTATGCCTACGTAGAAAATACCATGGACGATTGTTAGATTAAACATCGTAATGAGCACTATTGCAGACAAAAAAAGTGCTGAGCAAACGATTATGCCACTTAAGACATCTTTTAGAAAAGAGGATTGATTTGATTTATAATCAAAATAGAAGGCAATTAAAATAACTATTAGTGACATCCGCAGCCATCATCACCTCCGCAAGCCTTTGTGGATTTCTTCTTAGCAGGTAAGAAATATTTCTTCGCCAAGAAGAATACGGCTAAACCTACTGAAGTAAAAACTAATATGTTTTGAATAATAGTATTCATAGATTATTTTCAGACCTAATTGGTATTTAAAACTTGTAAAGTCTAGATTTTAGATTAAAATTTGATACGCTACTAAAGCTACAATATACGCAAAAGCACTCATAATTACTAATTGATACAACGGCCATTTCCACGAATTGGTTTCTTTTTTTACAATAGCTAGGGTGCTCATACATTGCATGGCAAAGGCATAAAATAAGAGTAACGAAATTCCAGAGGCGAAATTAAATAATGGACCTCCAAGAATTGGGTTGACTTCGCCTGCCATTCTGTTTTTTATGGTTTCTTCCTCGTCACTTCCTACACTATAAATGGTGGCTAAGGTGCCAACAAACACTTCACGTGCAGCGAAAGAACTTACTATGGCAATACCAATTTTCCAGTCGTAACCTAAAGGTCTAATGGCTGGTTCAATAGCATGACCTGCAATACCAATAAAGGAATGTTCTAATTTGTGAGATTCTATTTTTTGGTTTAATTCATCTTCAGATAAATTTTCAGAAGCGTATTGTGCTGTAATTATGCTTTCGGCATTATTAAAATTATCACCTGGCCCGTAAGAAGCTAAAAACCATAGTACAATTGAAATCGCTAAGATTATTTTACCAGCACCAAAGACAAAAGCTTTTGTTTTTTCTAAAACAGTTAGGGCAACATTTTTTAATAAGGGTAATTTATAGTTAGGCATTTCTACGACAAAGAAACTTTTGCTTTTAATTTTAAGCACTTTGTTTAAAATCCATGCCGAGCCTACAGCAGTTCCAAAACCAATTAAATACAAAAGCATTAAGGTTAAGGCTTGGTAACTTAAACCAAAAATGCGTCCTTCAGGTATAACCAAAGCAATTATAATAAGGTACACAGGTAATCTAGCTGCACACGTTGTAAAAGGCGTCACTAAAATAGTGATGAGGCGTTCTTTCCAGCTTTCAATATTACGCGTTGCCATAATTGCCGGAATCGCACACGCTGTACCAGAGATTAAAGGCACAACACTTTTGCCGCTCAAGCCAAATCGCCGCATAATACGATCCATTAGAAACACAACACGACTCATGTAGCCGCTCTCTTCTAATATTGAAATAAACAGAAATAAAAAGGCTATTTGAGGAATAAAAATAACAATACCACCTAGTCCGGAGATTATACCCTCAGCCAGTAGGTTTGTAAAGGCTCCTTCTGGTAAGGTGTTTTTTGTCCACTCACTTAATGAGGCAAATGAACTATCTATAAAATCCATTGGAATACTGGACCAATCGTAAATAGCTTGAAAAATTAGTAACAGAATGAGACCAAAAATCAAATAACCCCAAACTTTATGCGTTAGAATTCGGTCTAGTTTTATACGTAAATCTTTAGCCGCTTTTAGATCAATTGTTTGACCTACTTTTAAGGTTTCATTTATAAATTGATACCGCTTAATCGTTTCCTTCTGCTGCAGTCGTTTTAAATCTGCGTTAGATTTGGTTTTAAAGTCTTCGACGGCTTCAAATGTTTTTCGGTCTGTTTTTCCGAAGTTGACATCTTGAGTAATCACTAACCATAGCTTATATAATAACTGATTAGGAAATGCTTTACGTAAGTTGTCAAAATAGGCTTTATCAATAGATGAAGCCTCTAAGCATGGTTCTGTAGAAAGCTCTTTATAGTGTGTAATTAATTCCTTGAGCTCTTGGATACCTTTGTTTTTTCGGGTACTTATTAAAGCAATTTTGGTTTTTAATTCTTGTTCTAAATGATCGATATCTAATGAAATGCCTTTGTAAGCCATTCTATCAGACATATTAATGACTAGGATAGTTGGAATCTGTAAATCTTTAATTTGCGTGAATAGTAAAAGATTCCGCTTTAAATTTTCAACATCACTAACAACAATAGCAAGATCTGGATAATCTTTATCCGTTTTGTTGAGTAATAATTCAATAACGACATTTTCGTCTAAAGACGAGGCATTTAAACTATACGTACCTGGTAGATCAATGATATGCGCTTTTACTCCACGAGGTAATTTGCAAATCCCTTCTTTCTTTTCAACCGTAATACCAGGATAATTACCAACTTTTTGGTTTAATCCAGTGAGGGCATTAAAGACAGATGTTTTTCCTGTATTGGGATTTCCAATTAACGCAACGTTGATTTGCTTACTCATGCGCAGTTTCAATTAAAATATGAATTGCCGTTTCTTTTCTAATCGCTAAATGAGAACCATTAATATTAAGATACATGGGGTCTGCAAATGGAGCCACTTGCACGAGCTCTACTGCATTACCAGGTAAACAGCCCATTTCTAGGAGTTTTAAAGGGATGTGAATAGAAGATACATCAGTGATAATACCTTGTTGCCCACGTTTTAGATCTGCTAATGTCAACTTTTCGCTTATTTAGAATTGTTTTAAAGAAGCAAAAGTAATGGAAATTTATTAGCTTAAAAAGTAAGATAATAGATATTTAGTTTTGCGGGGTTTTTCTAAGAAAAGAAAGTTAGAGTTTAGAGATGAGAGACGAAAAGAAAATGTGGTTAACAATTAAAACTTGAACATTTTACTTCAAACTGATTACTGATCACTAACCTCACTTACCATCAAAATATTTTAAAGTCTCTATATCTTTTAATATTTGCTCAATATCTTCAGGATTGGTACCATCGTAAAAGCCTCTAATTTGACGTTTTTTATCAATCAGCATAAAGTTTTCGGTATGAATCATATCAAATTGATCACCATTACCATCTGTTTTCACAGCTAAGTAACTCTTTCTGGCAAGTTCGTAGATGTCTTTTTTGTCTCCTGTAACCAAGTTCCATTTTCGATCTATTACTCCTTTTTCTTTAGCGTATTTTTTTAGTTGCTCCACACTATCGATTACTGGGGTTACAGAATGCGACAATAACATTACATCGTCATCATTAATAATTTCTTTTTGAATTTGCGCCATATGATCTGTCATGATTGGGCAAATGGTTTGGCAGGTGGTAAAAAAGAAATCTGCTACATAGATTTTATCTTTGTAAGTATCTTGTGTTACGGTCTCTCCGTTCTGATTGGTTAAACTAAAGTCCGCAATCTTATGGTATTTTAATTGGTGTTGAATGGTACTATCTACAAGTTCTTCGCTTACCATACCAGGCTGGTAAATAGGAAGTGGTTGTTTAACATTTAAGACGTTATAAATGATAGTTATGATGATTACACAAAGTATAAAAAAGAATATTCCGAAATTTTTATAGCCTTTAAAAAATGAAAGAAATGACATTCTGTAAGTGTTAACGATAGTTGAATGGCAAAAATACGACTGAATCTCAATAAAAGCTTTATTTTTAACATTAAAAGAGGTGCAATGAAACAATTTCTAACGAGTATATTCTTAATTTTTGTTATACAAATAAATGCTCAAGACTACAACGAGACGTTAAATGCCATTCGTGCTTCTGAAGCGAACTCTGCATTACAGCAAATAATGAATAGCCAAAATGCTAATACAGGAAATTATGACGTTAAATACCATCGTCTTGAATTGAATGTAGATCCTTCAGTAGCCGAAATATCTGGTGATATTACTACATATTTTGAAGCCAAAGAAGCCATGGCGGAAATTACTTTTGATTTGGCAGATAATTTGACGGTGTCTCAAGTTTTGCAACGCGGTAATAGTTTAAGTTATAGTCAAAATTCGGATGATGAATTGGTCATTACATTGCCTGTTACGCAGATGGAAGGAGTGTTAGATTCCCTTACCGTAAGTTATTCAGGTAATCCGGTGAGTTCTGGTTTTGGTTCTTTTGAACAGACCACTCATGGTAGTGATAATGATCCTATAGTTTGGACACTTTCGGAACCATATGGAGCAAAAGGTTGGTGGCCATGTAAGCAAGATTTAATTGATAAGATTGATGCTATAGATGTCTATATTAGGACTCCTCAATTGAATCCATTGAACAAACCTTACGTTGCTGTCTCTAATGGTTTAGAACAGAGTCAGACGGTCATAGGTACTGAGAAGGTTACACATTTTAAACACAATCATCCTATTCCAGCTTATTTAATAGCCATTGCTGTTACTAATTACGATGTATATTCACATGAAGTGCCAAATAATGGAAACCCTTTTGATATTGTAAATTATGTCTATCCAGAAGATATTGTTACAGCTCAAGCAAGCACAGGTATTACTGTAGATATTATGAATCTCTTCACGGATTTGTTTGAGGAATATCCGTTTTCAGACGAAAAATATGGTCATGCCCAATTTGGTTGGGGTGGAGGTATGGAGCATACTACCGTTTCGTTTATGGGGTCCTATAGCAGAGCTCTAATAGCTCACGAGTTAGCACACCAATGGTTCGGTAATAAAATAACTTGTGGTAGTTGGAAGGATATTTGGTTAAATGAGGGGTTTGCTACGTATTTAGCTGGTTTGGTGATTGAAGATCTCGATGGAGAGGACAGTTTTAAATCTTGGAGACAGCAGACGGTTGCTAATATTACGTCTCAAACAGGTGGTGCAGTATATTTAACAGACCAAGATACTACAAATGTTAATCGGATTTTTAGTAGTCGTTTAAGTTATAATAAAGGAGCTATGGTATTGCATCAATTACGACGAAAACTTGGTGATGTCGATTTTTATCAAGGTCTACAAGATTATTTAGAGACGCCAGAATTAGCTTTCAATTATGCGAAAACTCAAGATTTTATAGATGTGATGGAATTATCTACAGGACAGAATTTAGACGAATTTTTTAACGATTGGATCTATAACGAAGGTTATCCAAGCTATAATGTGAACTGGAATCAAGATGAAACCCAATTGCAACTTATGGTGTCTCAAAGTCAAAGTGATGCCTCTGTTTCCTTTTTTGAAACTCTTTTGCCCATTAGGATTTTGGGAACTTTGGGAGAATCATTAGATGTTGTTTTAGATCATACAGTTAACAATGAGCAATTTTTAGAAACCGTAAATTTTACAGTACAAGAGGTGTTAGTTGATCCTGATTATCATTTAATTTCGAAAAATAATGTAGCAACTTTAAGTACTTCTGATCTCGATTTTAATTCTGAAATAATTATATATCCCAATCCAACAACTTCGGTAATAAACATTATAAAACCTGAATTTATAGAGGTTAAAATGATTAAAATTTATAATAGTTTAGGTCAAGTATTAATGCAACAAGATTGGGCGGCTGAAGTGGATTTAAAAACCTTGGCATCAGGTGTATTGTTCGTTCAAATTCAAACAGAAGACACGATTATTAATAAAAGAATTATAAAAAACTAGACAGGTTAACGTTTTAACGTAATGCTAAGTTTTTTTAAATATGTGTTTGATATAAATATCTTACTTTTGCAAATCGAAATTTGAAAATGATTACATGGAATTTGTTATAAAAATATCGCAGTTTTTACTTAGTTTATCCTTACTTATTGTATTGCACGAGTTAGGACATTTTGTGCCAGCAAAGCTTTTTAAGACTAAAGTCGAAAAATTTTACCTCTTTTTTGATGTGAAGTTTTCGCTTTTCAAAAAGAAAATAGGAGAAACAGAATACGGTATTGGTTGGTTGCCCCTTGGAGGTTATGTAAAAATCGCCGGAATGATTGACGAAAGTATGGATAAAGAGGCTATGGCACTGCCACCACAGCCTTGGGAATTTCGATCTAAGCCAGCATGGCAACGTTTAATAATTATGCTTGGTGGTGTTACGGTTAACTTTATTTTGGCCTACTTTATTTACGTTGCGATTTCTTTTACGTACGGAGATACCGATGTGACTACCGACAGTATGAAGGATGGTTTCTGGATAGAGAACAAACTACTTTTGGATGTTGGTTTTAAAAATGGGGATAAAATATTAGCGATTAATGACGAAAAAGTAGATACTTATTATGACGTTAGAAAGAGTCTAGTAAATGGTGAAAAATATTCGATCGTTAGAGATGGAGAAAAGCAAGAAGTTGTGCTTCCAAAAGATTTCTTAGGTCAGTTGTCTTCAGCAGAGCGCAAGAATGGGACCTTTAAGTTACGTATTCCATTTATGGTTGGTAGTGTGCCAGATACATCTATAAATGCTGGTGCTAACCTAAAAGAAGGTGATGTCTTATTAACTGTTAACGGAAATGAATTGCGTTATTTTGACCAGTTTGAATCGCGATTATCAAACTACAAGAATCAATCTATAAATACAACTTTTTTAAGAGATAAGGAAAAGATTGATGTAACTCTTAAAGTTGATGATAACGGTAAGGTTGAAATTTTCCCAGCGTCACATAATTCAAGATTCGCAGAATTAGGGTATTTTGATATTATTCATAAAGATTACACCTTCCTAGAAAGTTTTGGAGGAGGAGTAGATAAGTTTAAAGAACAAGTTTCAGGTTACTTTGATCAACTAGGCAAAATATTTACACCAAGTACAGGCGCTTATAAAGGTGTCGGTGGCTTTAAAGCAATTTTTGATGTGTTCCCAGATCAATGGATTTGGCAAGATTTCTGGGGTTTAACAGCCTTTTTATCTATTATGTTAGCGATACTTAACTTATTACCAATACCAGCTTTAGATGGTGGTCACGTGGTGTTTTTATTATATGAAATGATTTCTGGTCGTAAGCCAAGCGAAAAGTTTTTAGAGCGTGCCCAAGTGGTTGGTTTCTTTATTTTAATCGCTTTGGTGCTATTTGCAAACGGTAACGATATTTTTAAAGCGGTCACGAATTAACTTTTTTTAATTTTAACAAAAAAAAATAATAATTCGTTTTGTAGAATTGAAAATAGTATATATATTTGCATCCGCTAACGCGAAAAATAACCTTCCTCTTTAGCTCAGTTGGTTAGAGCATCTGACTGTTAATCAGAGGGTCCTTAGTTCGAGCCTAAGAAGAGGAGCATACAAAGCCATTACGAAAGTAGTGGCTTTTTTGTGTTTTATAATAAAGACTAGATTCTATTGTTTGGAGAGTCAAGATTGTTTGGTGAGTCTACTGTGTAGATTAGGCATCCTGCCAAGTAATGGCGTGAAGGGGCTGTATGGGAAAGCAGAAGAATAATTGTTATACCTTTAAAGACATATGAATCATTGCTGCTACATTCTTCATTCCAAAAAACTTTTGCGTTATTATGTGGGTTACAGTTCGAATTTAGATCTTCGACTAATTTTTCATAAAAACTCAGAACCTAGAAAATATACTTACAATGCCAAAGATTGGAAACTCTATTATAAAATTGATTGCAATAGTAAAAAACAAGGAATTGCAATTGAAAAGCATATTAAAAGGATGAAAAGTAAGGTGTATATTGAAAATCTTCTAAAATATCCTGAGATTACCATTAGGTTATTGAAGAAATATGAAGAGTCGCCAGGCCATTAATCAGAGTCCCGAAAGCTTTCGGGATTAGTTCGAGCCTAAGAAGAGGAGCTTATTTAAATTAAAAGCCTTTACAGAAATGTAGAGGCTTTTTTGATTTTCTAAACTTCCCAAAAACAGCTCCACGCTGAGTCATTCTTCGTAATTAACATTTACTTAATAATTCCTTGTCAATCTCTTGATGTCAATCACTGAGGGTATTTTCTAATTTTCTACTCATAGTAGTAAAAGGGAATACTCCATGACGGAAATGACTAAAAATGAAAGAAAATGCGTTCGATATTTAACGCAGGAATTGTCTATAGCTGCAAAAGCGATATTCGAAATAGAGCTGACTTTAGATTATGAATTAAAAGCAACCTTTGATAACTATAAACTTATTTGGGATAATTATCCTGAAAGTTTAAAAGCCTATGAAGCGCAAAAAGACTTACAATTAGAATCCCATGATATTCATAAATCTCAGCGTTCAAAACGAAATATTATAACTCGTGTTGCCTATAGTTTGGCGGCATGTGTTGTACTTTGTTTAGCCTACGGTTACTTTTCGCATTCCGATGAATTAAGCTATACAAACCAAGTCACTACAAGTAAAGGACAGCGACAAACCGTATATCTTCCAGATAGCAGTTTGGTGATTTTAAATGCATCTAGTGAAATCCAATATAACTCAGATTTTATTACGAAACGTCAGGTTTACGTCAAAGGAGAGGCGTATTTTGACGTTACGCATAATAAAGAAATTCCGTTTGTTGTCCATACAGAGGATTTAAACATTACCGTTTTAGGAACCGCTTTTAACGTTAATACTGTCTTAGATAATAAGTCGGTATCGTTAGAAAGAGGTAAGGTCAATGTCCTTATTAAGACCTCTAAAAACAGTCTTAATTTATTACCAAGGGAAGAGCTAATTTATAACACCAAAACTTCGGATGTTACTAAAAGAAACTTCAATGTTACTAAGACTTTAGCGTGGAAAGATAACATGTTAATTCTCGATAATTTAATATTCAAAGACGCCTTATATAAAATAAATAATTTTTACGGGGTAAGCTTCAAGATTACTGATGAAGAAATTAATCAAAAAAGGATAACAGGTGCTTTTAAAGAACAAGACCTAGAGGCATTTATTCATTCCATAGAATTCATCGCAGATGTTGAAATAAAGAAGGTAAATCATAACGAATATCTAATAACTCAAAATCATGAAGATTAAAAGCATTCGTCATTCAGTCATCCCAAGTGAAGATCTTTTTCTATTTGAACAAATTCAAGAAGGTGATACCAAGGCACTCGATGTGTTTTTTAAAAAATACTATGACAAACTGTGCAGATTTGGTGTTTTGTTCGAGTCTAACATTCATGTTATAGAGGAAAAAGTAGACGATGTTTTTATTCAATTATGGTCTAATCGAGACCAACTTAATAAAATTAAAAATCCAAAATCATATATCTATGCGATACTAAAAAACGATCTCCTAAGAATTAAGAACAATTACCAAACAAGACCACTACAAAACGACGACCAGTTAAATAGCAGTAGCCTGTATCCAAGTATAGAGGATGAAATCATTGCTAACGAACAAAAAGAAATTAATAAAAATGTCATTAAAAATGTTTTAGAATCCATACCAAAACGTACCCGTCAAATTTTTGAAATGAGCAGAATTGACGGATTTAAATACAAAGAAATATCAGAACTATTAGACATAAGCCCAAAAACTGTAGAGAATCATATAGGGTCAGCCCTCAGGCATATCAGCTCTAATGTAAGCAAGCTAAAGTAGAACGATTCACTATTGAGCAATGTTAGCTTATGCTTTTAATCCCTTAAGATTATATCAACCACAACTAAACAACAAAAAAATCACAACTTTATGAAACACCAAAAATTCATATTAAGTACTGTCATTATCTTGGCAAGTTTATTAAATGTTTACGGAAGTACACATACAACATACAATACTGAGCATTATAATATTAATACTAACACTATTAATTTACAGTTAAAAGAAGCGTCTTTAATTCAAGTGTTTAATTTAATTGAAAAACAAACAGATTTAAAATTCATTTATATTTCTAACACACTTTACCAAAACACAAAAGTTGATTTAAATGTCAATAATCAACCTTTAGAAACCGTGTTAAAGACGTTAAAGCAAAAATCGCCAATCGATTTTAAAATTACAGATAATGGCATTTTAGTTAAGCCGATAACCCAAACGGTTTCTAAGATTAATCAAGAGAATATTACCATAAAAGGTGTGGTGTACGACGAGACTAATACGCCTGTGTTAGGAGCTAATATTTACGCTACAGCTTATAATATTGGTGCTGTAACGGATTATGACGGCCAGTTTACAATTACCGTTCCTGCGGATACGAAGATGTTAAAAATCACTTACATCGGATACGAAGACGTCGATTTTCCTTTAGATGGTCAATTAGAAATTGTAGTGAATTTAAAACCTCACTTTGCAGCATTGAACGAAGTTGTTATTACAGGGCAAGGTGCTAGTGTACAGCGAAAACGGTTATCTAGTAATGTTGAAGTGCTTAAGTCTGAAGATTTAGCCGGTTTGCCATCGCAACGTATAGATCAGTTGATCGCAACAAAATTACCAAATACGCAGATTAATTTTACCGGAGGCCAGTCCGGAGCAACAACATTAATTAGATCTCGAGGTATTAATTCAGCCTTTCTTAGCTCAACACCAGTATTTTATATAGATGGTGTGCGTATGGATAACTTAAACACCACTAGTGCTTTAGGTGGTGGTAGTGCACAAGGTGCTGCTATGAGTTCTATCGCAGATATTCCAATGGATAATATAGATCGTATTGAATACATTAATGGTGGAGCCGCAACCACATTATACGGTTCAGATGCCGCGAACGGAGTAATTCAAATTTTTACCAAAAAAGGAAGCTCTAGAGGAACACAAATTACAGCTTCAACTCAAATGGGCATCATAGCGCCAACTGCAGATTTCCTTTATTTTGATCGCTCTAAAGACTTATTATTTGAAACAGGAACTTATCAAAAATACAACTTAAGTATAAGTGGCGGTAACTCTGAAGGTTTTGGCTATAGTTTTTCTGGAAATTTTTTAGATAACACCGGAGCTCAAATAGCGGATAATAATGCCAACAAGAAAATAGATTTCAGCACTGGTTTTAAAGCGAAATTAGGAGAAAAAGTAACCTATAATAGTTCTTTTATTTATGTGAATAATGTCTACAACAGAAACCGAAATGGTAACCAAGGAGGGTATACAGGTTTGTGGTTTGCAGAAAGTGGTGCTTCGGTTTTAAAAGGGTTTAACAATAGGTTGGACGACCTTAGTGCTGCCGAGTTTAGTGAAATTAAAGATTTTGTGAATACTGCTGAAGAACTACAAGACAACGAAATTTCAATAAATAGATTTACAACCTCTCAAAGTTTCGCTTACAAACCTGTAAATAATTTTGAAGCTAAATTTGTTGGAGGTATTGATTATAGAGTTCAGAATGATCAAACCATTCAAACTAACGAGTATTTATCACATACAACTCAAACTCGTGTTACAGACGAAGGCAATATATCTAATGTAGAACGTAAATATTTTGGTATCACTTTAGAATTAAGTGCACAGCATAAATTTGAAATGGGTAACTTTTCGTTTATCTCAACTCTAGGTGGCCAGTTGTTTAGAAACTCAGATCATCAAATTCAGTACACTGGTACAAATATTAGAGATGGAGCCGAAACCATTAGCGATGCGGCTATAAAAACAAGTGAAGAATATTTATCAGAAGTGCTTAACTATGGTTTCTATTTTCAAGAAAATATAGGGTTTAAAGATAAGTTGTTCTTCGACTTAGGTATTCGTGGCGACCGTAACCCGTCATTTGGTGATAATATCGGTACACAATATTACCCTAAAGCTGGTGTGTCTTATTTAGTAAGCTCAGAACCTTGGTTAGAAAATGCAACAGCTATAAATTCTTTACGATTACGAGGAAATTACGGTGTCGCAGGTAACTTACCTCCAGCATTTGTAAATGAAAGAACTATAGATTTTGACGGATTTTTAGGAGAACAAGCGGCCTTTTTTGGACAATCTGGAAATCCGGATTTAAAACCTGAAAAAACCAGAACTTTTGAAGTTGGTATAGACGCAGCCTTGTTTAATAATAGAGTAAACTTATCGGTAGGCTATTACAATGCAAATACCAAAGATGCCCTATTCTACGTGCCGCCAACACCATCTAGTGGCTATGCAAGTAGTCAATTGTACAATATCGGAGAGATCGAAAATAAAGGATGGGAAATAAACGCCAACTTTATTCCGATTCAAACTGAAAATGTAACCTTATCGCTTAATGTATCTATAAATACTTTAGATAACTTAGTAGTAGATTCCGGAGGTGTGGCGCCATTTAATATTAACGGATTTAGTGCCAGAACCATTCAAACGGTAGTGGAAGAAGGGTATCCTATCGGTTATATTAGAGGAAATTATGGAACTTTCGATGAGAATGGTGTTTTAGAGTCTACAACGGCACAATCGTATTTAGGGACTACGATTCCAGATTTATTTGGTAATCTAGGAATGAACTTCGCTTATAAGAACTTCAGTTTCTATGCCAATGGTAGTTACCAAAAAGGAGCTTACGCTAATAGTTTCGATCAACAGTTTAGATTTCTATATGGTGCTTCAGATGATATTGTACCAGCAGCTGAGGTTGAAGCTAACGGCACCTCAAATTGGTTGAATTTCACAAATTTATTTACTGAAAAAACTGATTTTATAAAAATTAGAACCATGGGAATAAATTACAATTATATCCCTAAAAACACCAAAACTATTAAATCCGTATTAATTGGTTTTAGTGTGAATAATCCACTCAATTTTACAGCATCGTCATTTGATCCTGAAGCTACAATCAGTGGTTCAGCAACGGGTCAAGGTGGTGCTTCTACTGGTGGTATTTCTTACGCTACGTACTCTGCGCCTAGAGAATTTTTAACCTCATTAAAAATAAACTTCTAAAAACAAATAACATGAAAACAGTATATATATACATCACCGTTTTGTTTCTGACACTTACCGCTTGTGTCGATAACCCTAATGTTACCGAAGAGGATTTCTTGGACAATACTAACTCTGCAACGAGTTGGATAGTGGGTATTAAAAGGCAACTTGCCTTAACCATGAATGAGATCGTCATCAATTCTGAAATGGTATCGGATAATTATTTTAACAATTATACGCTTTATAATAAAGTCTATGATATTCCTCAAATTGATTATACAGATATCGATGGGAATAGTATGCAAGTTGAAATTGGAGCCTTAAGAGAAATGGCAGAATATGCTTTAGAAACCGTATTGCCTAGCGATCCAGATGCAACAGCACAACAATGGTCTTATGCTTATTTTGCTAAAGCTTACGCCTTAATATTATCTGGTGAAAATTTCACAGGTTTACCAATGAACAGTAATGGTGAGGCTTATTTGCCAAGCGAATTATTAGACGCGAGCCTTAGTTATTTAGATCTTGCGATTGAAAATGAAAGTGATGCTGAAACTATTTCAGCGTACCAGTTATTAAAATCTAGAGTGTACCGTAGTTTAGGAGATAGAGCGAACGCAAAATCTTTTGCTCAAACTGTAATTAGCAATACTAGCTTGTTGTTTACTGTAGAATTTGATGGCACCAATGGTGTTTCTAATGAAATTCAAAATGCCACGTTTACAGCTAGCGAAAATAGATTTGCACCATTACCAAGGTTAGACTTTTTAGACCCTAAATTTTTTGATATAGGTACGGCTGCAGAAGATCAAAAACCAATGGCTCTTGCTAAAGTAGAAGAGGCGTATTTAATTTTAGCCGAAGCGTATACGGCTGAAAATAATATAGAAATGGCAACAGCTACATTACATGATTTAATAGATAATGTGCTTAGCGCGAGACCTGTGATGTATTTAGATGATAGTGAAGAATTAAGAAATGGAACCAACAGACAAGATTATCCAACTACAGCGGTAGATGTTCGTTTTGAAAGCGGACAAGAATTTAGATCGGGTTATGTCTTAGACAGACAAGCAGATCTTATTCCTGTTTACACTGTTTCTGGAACAAGTGTTTCACATCTGGATATTGATGCAGCCGAAAATGTAGATGATGTATTATACCTTATTTACTTAATGCGCCAAGAGATTTTTATCAGTGAGGGTAGACGTTCAAATGACTTAGGTATTAAGTTTCCTGTGTCTCAAACCGAACAGTTAAACAACCCTAATATTTCAGATGAATTTACCTTACCTGTGATTCCTAGTTTTATTCCTATGGATCTTGGTTTAGATGATTTTACTGTAGATGAAACGACAGGGAATGTGACGATGCTTTACGATATGAATGGTGTGTTGGTCGCCAATAAAACGTCAACTCACGTATTGCCTTTTAATTAATTTAGAAATATGAAAAAGCAATTGAGATATATTTATGTTCTGATATCAGCGTGTTTTGGTTTTAACCTTATCGCTGCACAAGAGGCAAAACACCTGGTGATTATTAGTATCGATGGGTTTAGACCAGATTTTTATTTGCAAGACCAATGGCCCACTCCTCATATTAAGGATTTAGCTCATAACGGTATTGCAGCTAAAGGGGTTAATGGCATTTTTCCAACGGTGACCTATCCATCGCATACCACTTTAATTACGGGTGTGGGTCCAGATAAACATGGGGTTTATTACAATACTAAAGTTTCGGAAGAAGGTACAACAGGTAACTGGTATTATGATTTTAATTCTGTAAAAGCGGAAACTTTATGGGAAGCTGCTAAAAACGTCGGATTAAAAACAGCTTCTGTGTCATGGCCTATTACAGTAAATGCCAATGTTATTGATTATAACATCCCCGAAATTTGGTCTTTTGATAATCCGAGAGACCGACGTGGTGCGACTCAAAAATATGCAACGCCTAAAGGTTTGTTTGAAGAGGCTATAGCGAACGCGACAGGGAATTTAGATGTGAATGATTATAACTTAAGTTCCTTAAGTATGGATCAAAATTTGGGTCGAATAGCAGGCTATATTATCAGAACCTATACTCCAAATTTATTAACGATTCATTTGCCAAATACCGATGGAGCACAGCATAGAAATGGACGTGATGGTGTTGGTGTTGAAAAGGCAATTGCTGGTGCAGACCAAGCCGTGAGTACGATAATGGATGCTTTAAAAAAAGCTAATATTTTAGAGCAAACTAATATTATTATCACTGGAGATCATGGTTTTTACACGGTACATTCTAGTATTGCTGCCAATCTATGGTTAAAAGAATTAGGAGTATTGGATAAAGACACCTTCTTTATAAGTACTGGTGGTTCGGCTTTCTTACATATGAAGGATAAAAACGATACAAAAACATTAAAAAAAATTGTAGAGAAACTCGAAGGTTTACCTTTTAGTATCAAACAAGCGTTTCGAATTATCTCAAGAGATGAGATGACTTCTAGAGGAGCTAATCCAGGTGCTGTTTTGGCTTTATCTGCAAACGATGGTTTTAGTTTTAATAATGATAGAGAAGGAGATTTGATTAAACCGGCACATGGTGGTAAGCATGGTCAGTATCCAGACACTAAAAATATTCAAACGGGTTTTGTGGCCTATGGTCCAGATTTTAAAAAAGGTGTAGTGTTTTCTGAAATTCAAATGGAAGATATTGCAACTATAGCTGCTTATGTCCTAGGAACGCAATTAGAAGCTTCTCATGGCATTGTATATAAGAGCATGCTAAATGATAACAGTAAAGATTAATAATTCCGATTATTAAATTTTTTAAAGTAAAAAAGCAAGAGTTCGGTTTCTCTTGCTTTTTTTTATGCGGTTATATTTTATTTTAATGTTATGACTGATACTTTTTCTTCAACTGCGTTAGCATTTCTGAAGTCATTTTTTTAAGGTCAAAATCGTGGGACCAGTTCCAATCTTTTCGTGCAACGCTATCATCTATAGATGTTGGCCAACTGTCCGCAATAGCTTGTCTGAAGTCTGGTTTGTAGCTCATTGTAAAGTCTGGCATTTCAGCTTTAATACTTTCTGCAATCTCTTTTGGTGTAAAGCTCATAGCCGCTAAATTGTAAGACGATCGGATGCTAATATTTTCAGAAGGTGCAGCCATAATTTGAGTGGTCGCTTTAATAGCGTCATCCATAAACATCATCGGTAGATTGGTGTCTTCAGATAAAAAACTCTCATATTTACCTTCTTTTATGGCTTCGTGATAAATTTCGACTGCATAATCCGTTGTGCCGCCTCCAGGCATAGCTTTATGGCTAATAATACCAGGGTAGCGAATACTTCGTACATCTACACCATATTTGTCGTGATAATATTCGCACCAACGTTCTCCAACTTGTTTGGTAATACCGTAAACCGTAGTTGGCTCACAAATGGTATGTTGTGGAGTGTTTTTATTAGGAGTTGTTGGTCCAAAAACAGCAATACTACTTGGCCAAAATACTTTTTTTATTTGTCCGCCTTTGGCTAGATTAAGGACATGGAATAATGAATTCATATTGAGATCCCATGCTTCCATCGGATACTTTTCACCTGTAGCACTTAAAAGTGCAGCCATAAGATAGACGGTATCTATATTATGGTTAATGCAACAATCTTTAATGGCATTAAAGTTTTTAGCATCTAAAATTACAAATGGACCAGCATTAACCAACTCTAATTTACGAGTATTAATATCGCTAGCAATAACGTTATCTACACCATGGATGTCTCTTAACTTAGTCGTTAATTCTGTTCCTATTTGCCCACAGGCACCAATGATTAATATTTTTGAAGACATGAGCTCTTTTTAAATTATCGGCAAAAGTAATAAGATTTAGGGCTTTGTAATATTAAAATTTTCTGAAAATGCGAGTTATATTATGAATTCTTCAATTTAGTTTCAAAATCAGATACTAAACCATTAAAATAGATAGTTTAGTATCTTTACAGTCAAATTAATTATTACTTATGAAAATTAGATTCGTCGTTTTAGTTTTAAGTTGTATTATGGTTATGAGTTGTGACGACACTGCCACTAGCGATAGCACAGTGGAAACAATTGAGGAAACAGATCAGAATAAAAAAATTTCGGCTAAAACGATTCAAGATATCGATTATAATGATTACGCCTTGAGTAGTGAAGCTGAAAGTAAAACCGTAACTTGGGATACGTATCATGAATTAGCGACACAACTTAGCTATTTAAAGAAAGGAGATTTTTCTTTTTTTAACGGTGATATAGACCTCTTAAAAAAGTTTATTTCAGAATTTAAAACCCAAATGCCAGAAGAGTTTAAAACGAACCTTATTATATCTCGAAATGCTATTATTGAAACAGAACTTTTAAAGCTAAATGAAAATTTAACTATAGATAATATTAGTAGAGATGAGAAAATATTAAATATTAAAGCGCTTTTTGTGTCTTTTTCTAGCCTTAATTACCTCATTAATAAGAAACTTGAGGATGATTTTTACGGTAAAATTCAACCAGAATAAACATGAAACTAAAAATGCAGCTCATTGAACTGCATTTTTAATTTTATATAATTGGAAATGTTTTAGCCTTTTTTCTCAGCTGCTGCTTGTTGTGCACGTTGTGCTTTTTGAGCTTCTAATGCTTCTCTGCTAATCTTTGCTAAATTAAAATTAGGATCAATAGCTAAAGCATCATTCATTAATTTTAGAGCAGCATCCATGTTAGCTGTTTTATTTTCTGTAAAAGTTAACAGCCCTTTTAAATAAGTTAAAGCTGCTTTCAAAGACGTTTCGTAAGGTTGTTGCTTTTCGTAAAATGCACGCTTCATGTCGTCTGTAACATTAGCCATAGCGTAATCTATATTCAATCGCGCGCCTGCTAAATCGTTAGTCTGAATTTTCATATCAGCTATTTCGTAAGCTAAATAAGGATTTGGATTACGTTTGTAAAGTACTTCAAAATGCTCTAATGCCATAGCAACTTGATTTAGGTTTTTTAATGCTAAGGCTTTAACTTCTACATTCATATCAGAATCGGTAGCGTTTTTATCTACACCAATAGTATTTAAAGCTTGCATATATTGTCCTTCAGAAAGGTAGATGTATGCTAAAGTGTCTTTTCTTGCTACAGAAGGCTCCAAAACATCGAGGTGTGTCATAGCATTAATAACACCTTGTTTATCACCTTGCTTTTTCATTTGCTTGTAATACGCTTCAAAATGTGCTTTTAACGCTGTATCAGTCTGTGCAAATACACCTACTGAAAATAACATAAGTATGGCAATTGTAATCGTCTTCATTTGTTCTTAATTTATTGTTCTTTAATTATTTTATCTTTAAAGGGCTAAAACTATAAAAATTAATAAGAAACGGTCTTAAAAATCTATTAATTTCTATGGTACCTCTTTAAACTTGTAATTCAAAAGTTGTACCATAATTTTACTTTCTATAATTTTACCTTTGCTGTCTTCTGATGAATTAAATTTTGGAAGTGGTAAATTATGGCGTTCACAATAGCTTTCATAATAAGCTTTTTTATTGGGATGTGCAGGATGAGCTGCGTTTAAGGTTACATTCCAAAAGTCATTGTTCAGAATAGCACTTATAATCGCTATACAATCTGTTTTGTGGATTAAATTAATGGGGGCTTCAGGATTGGAAATGTTAGTTTTTCCCGATAAAAATGTTGAAGGATGACGCGTTTTATCGAACAAGCCACCAAAACGTAAAATAGTAGTTTTAAAATTAGAATTAGCCTGAAGCATTTCTTCTATGGCTATGAGTTGTTTTCCACTTTCTGAACTAGCATTTGGGTGGGTTTTAGCTGTGATAACCGGGAAATTTACTGTGTTCTCAAATACTGAAGTAGAGCTGATATAAAGTACATTTTTTATTTTATGCTTTTCAATTTCGTACATAAAATGTCTTATCTCTTCAACATGATTTTTAGTCGGTTTTTTTCTTAATCCTGGTGGAATATTAATGATCACGGTATCACTTCCTGTTAAAAATTGAGAATATGAGCCAGAAATAGAGGTTTCAGTTAAGGTGACTAAAAACGGATTTATGCGCTGCTTTTGCAATGCTTCTAACTTATCCGTTGAGGTTGTAGAACCATTGACGATATAGTCTTCATTAACTAATTTTTGGGCTAAAGGCAAGCCTAACCAACCACAGCCCATAATGCTTATTTGTGTTTTCAAAACGAACAGAAAAATATTAAGGTTAAAAATACGGAATTTATATGCTCTAGTGTTTTGATTTTTTTAAGTGGTTAATTTTCAGTATTTTTAGTTATCTCTAACCCTTAAAAATCATTAACGTTATGGCAATAAAAAGTTTTCAGGGAGCGCGTAAGCAGCAAAATGCTACGGACTCAGTACAGTTAAAAGTAAAAGATTATATGTCTACAAAACTTATAACGTTTAGACCAACTCAATCGGTTCAAGAAGTTGTAAAGGCTTTAATTACAAATAAAATTTCGGGTGGACCTGTGGTAAATGAAAATCAAGAATTAATTGGGATTATTTCTGAAGGAGACTGCTTAAAACAATTAAGTGAAAGCAGATATTACAACATGCCTTTAGAGCACGATACGGTTGATAAACGTATGGCAAGAGATGTAGAAACTATTGATGGCAATATGGACGTGTTTGATGCAGCAAATAAGTTCTTAAAATCTAAAAGGAGGCGGTTTCCAATTGTAGAAAACGGAAAACTTATTGGGCAAATTAGCCAAAAGGATATTTTAATAGCAGCATTAGAATTAAAAGGAGAAAATTGGAATAGCACCACCAAACGAGGTTCTTAATCGTCGCGCTTTACTAAAGCATAATACTCTCCTTCGAGAGGTAAGTAACCTTGGTCGTATACAAAATAATAAATAGTGCCAGCTTTGGTCGTATATATACTTGTGAAATAATTAAAGTCAAAACCTTTCTCAATCATTTTGGCTCTAGAGCATTTCATTTTTTTATTGGGATTGAGCGCCTCTAAGATTCTGTAATTTTTTCTTAATCGGTTATTTGTATTTCTAATTAAGTTTTTGGAATCTTTATTTAGGCGGTTATTTTGTGTGTTTCTACAGCCATCACTACAGTATTTTTTATCTATTCTGCCGACGATTACATCACCACATTCTGGACATTTTTTCCGCATAACTTTAAATTAAGTCCTTACAATATAGTAATTTATAACGTTATAAAGAACTCGTAATGATAACAGTATTGGTATTATTTACTTTTTCATAGACGTCTACCTTATAAACTTTTGTTCTAAGGTAGCTGACTAAAGTTTTAACTTTGTCTAAATCAAATTCCTTTACCGAAGCATTAAAAAGTAGTGTGCCTTTTGAAGATTTTGATGTGAGCACATGATCCCAAAATGCTGTGCTTAAAAATTTATCAGGAACCGAAAGATCGATGTAAAGATCAATGATAATTAAGTCGAATACTTTGATGTTGTCTTCCACAAAATTAAAAGCATCTGCACAATGAATTTTTAGATGTTGATTCTCTTCAATTCCAAATTCTGATTTTGCAATGTCTATAATAACAGGATCTAATTCTACGGCTTCAATAGTGTTATTGTAATTAAAATCAGTGCGTAGTGTTTGAATAACACTTCCGCCTCCCATGCCTAAAACTAAGATAGAATTGATTTTAGACAGTTCAATTTTTTCTAATCCATATTTTAATATGCGCTGTAAGGAACCATAACTATAATTGGCATTTTTAGAATTGAGATGTTTTTTCCCGTTATACCATGTAATTTCTAGTGTTCCGCTGTATTCTGAATTAATCTTTTTGGTAACAGGATAAATGTAACTGAGCAGTTGCTTCATAGTTACTAAGGTAGGTTTATTTCGTGATGTTAGTCCTGCTCTGCGTCTTTATTTTTGTTGTATTTGGTATAGCTTATCTTTTTCTTTTCTAGAATAGCGTAAAATTTACGCGGAGAGATTTTTAAGTCTTTGGTAACCTCACTCACTTTTTTCTTCCCTTTCTTATAGAGCTTTAAATTTTCATTGACTTTCTTATTGAAGTAATAATCTTTCAGTTTTTCAACAACTTGAAGCTCTGTTAAATTAGATGTACTGGTATAGTTTTCTATTTCTGTCTTTATGTTTGATAAATTAGTTTTCATGAGTGGTATTTTAGTCCTTAGCAATCGAAGATTGATGGCTTTAAAGTATACTAAATTAAAAAATAAATACCAATTCTGCCAATTTACACACAAGAAGCGTGCTAAGGATAAGGTTCAATTTTTCTAGAGTACACCAAATAATTATTTAAAAAGCTGATATAAAACGTATTGATTTGTTTTTAGTTTATATACGTATTATTTCAACATCCAATCTATTAAGTCTTGAATATCCACAATGGCCCAACTATGGGGATGTCTATCTCCATTAGAGCGATAGCCTTTATCTTTAGTTGCTATGTAGGCTACATCTTTAAATTGCAAGGTTTGCAAAGTTTCTGAGAGCTTTTTTATGTAAAAGGCATTTAAGTCCTCATATTTTGCCATGGTATTTTCATTCCACCAAAGTGTATCTGGCTCCGTATAGAGTCTAACTTTTGTGTGCTTTAAGTTTTTGATAGTGTTGATGTTATTGGTTTTAGAAGTAAAAACAGCATATTTCTCATAACTAGAAATACTATCGTTTGGATTTCCAAATTTAGTACCTAAAGTTTCAAGTAGCCACGTGCTTTCTTCCACAGCAGAATCTGAAAAATGACGTTCTACATTTTTCTGAGCAGTATTGTACAACGCGACTAAATCTACAGGAGAATCGACTATAAAAACACCTTTAGGAATGATAGTAGACGGTAGATTGGTCATAAAATCACTAAGTAAAAGCGTCACATTGCCTCCACTTGAAAATCCACCAATGTAAACATTATCAGAGGGTAATGTATTTGCTTTAAAAATATGCTGAAGCTGTTCTGATAATTGGGATAGTTCATTCTGCTCTAGCCATATTTTTCGGCTATAGTTCATATACAAGACTGAAATGTTGTGGTCTTTTGCGCTTTCTAGTATTTTAAATTCGCGTTTGATGTCTTTGGCAGTTTCAGGAAAACCACCAAACAGCACTAATACGGCGTTTGCGTTTTGAGAGGATTTGTGTAATTCGTAGTCCTCGTCTATAATGTCTTTAACGGTTGTTTCTGTAACGCATTCTTGCTTTTTGCGTTCCTTGTTTTTACAAGTCATGGTGATACTAGCAATGACTAATAGTGCTAAAAATTGTTTTATGTATAACATAGCGTCGTTTTGTATGTAAATAACGTTTTCTATTTTAATTCGAAAAATAGCTCAAACCTTTCCTCTTTCAAGTTAGAATGGCATTATAAGGGAAGGCTGTAATACAAAATGTAATGTATGTAATACGACGTAAATTATTCTAGACTACTATTTAAGAACGCTCACTATTATCAAATGTTACTTCATGTTGGCCTTTAGCTTCAATGTATTTGATTGTAATTTTTTCAAAAGTTAAAGAAATAATTTCTTGACGATCAGAGCTAGCATCTATTTGATGTTTGCTAATCACAAGATTTTTAAGTGAAATGATAAAGTAGCCTTTCTGTACCTTATTGACAGACTTTACTAAAGTTATATCTGCATCACTATACGATTTACCTTGTAAATTTGCCAACATTAAATAAGGTGTTGCGGCATCAATCTTTTTTACTAGAGTTATTGGAGATACCGCAGCTGTTGCTCTAGCTCTTCCTGTTCCTGTTTTATTTTCTAGTTCAATTAAAGAGGCCAATCCAAAAATCTCTATTTGATCTTCATAAAATTTTGTTTTTGATTCTCCTTCTATGTCACCAATCTTGAGGTAACCAATGGTGTTTTTTGAAGTCATGGGATCTTCTTGTGTACTCTGAGCGTTTACTGGTATTGAAAATAAAAATAAACTGACAATTACTATTTGGATTGTTTTCATGATAATTTCATTTTTTATAATTCTGTTGATAATTAGTACAAAATCTAACTTTAAAATACAGTTAGCAGACACGTGTAATTTTATTTTGATTAGTTGTAAGTATTTGGTATTGTTTGGGTTAAACTTACTAAATTGTTGTGAGAATTCAGGAAGTTTTGAGTGGATGGCACCTTTATTCTAGTAAATGGTGATTTTTTATGTGTAGATGGTATTTTCTATCTCGACAGAAAATAAAGTGTAGAAGTATGAATGTAACAGCGCTAGCTATAACATGATGGGATTAAAACGTTATCCTACCATAGGAAATAGCAGTGCGACGTTTAATTTTTTTCATTCTAAGATATGACCTTGTTATTTATTGCTCTCTTAAACTCCAAATTTCGTTTAGTGGATCTCCTTTGCTAGAAAACCCGGTGTGGTTCCAGTCTCCATCAGTTAGTTTATAATTAAATTTTAAAGACGCACCGGCTCTAGAATCATCCTTTGAAAAGAATTCTATGTTCTCGGTGTATTCTCCATTTATGGTGGTGTAGGTGCCGCCGCCTGTTCCCATAAATTGTTTTGTTTCTGTGTTATAGGCAATCCATTGAAAACGGGTTCCAGATAATATTTTCATGGTTTTTCTTGGTCTGCTGGTATCTCGTGTTTGTGTTTCACCGTTTCTTACTCTACCAGACATTAGCCAAGCGCCTTGTAATTTCCCTGGTTCACCATTATCTATTCTATTAAATTTTAAGTCACTATCTATCATTTCAATTGTGGTCTCAGTAATAGAAACTTTAAAACTAATTTTAGTGCCAACGCGTTTAGAATTATCGGAATCGAATTCTACGGTTTCGGTTAACATATCTCCTTTTAGGCTCCAAGAGCCACCATTACTGTGTATAAATTTTCCTGTTGTTGCATCGTAGGTTGTAGCGACCTGATAGCTTTCCGTAAAAATAACCACGGTTTTTAATTGGTCTCCATTTTCTGGTGTTGTATAATTTTCCCAAGCTCCAACGATGCTTTGAGCTTCAATACCCAATGAAATTAGCGTACAAATAAGTAATCCTATTAATTTTTTCATGATGCAATATGTTTAAAGTTGCCTTTATTGAAAGCTAATAATTGTGTACTAAATTTAAGGAATAAATATGGAATATTAAATGAGCAACATGCTCATTGCGTGAATTTAGCAACAGATCTTCCTTAATATGTTATAAGTTGGATACTATTGTTTTAGGACTTCTTTGGCTAGCTCATTTTCTGCTGTATGCAATTTAGCGATTCTTTAAACAATACTAATGCCGCATAAAGAAAGCTTTCAACGCCGAAAAACACCTTGTTTTTTATCTGGTAAAGGAGTGCTGTTATATTCAAACGCTGAGGTCCAATTTAGTCGCGATGCTGAAAATCCATCAAAGCATTCAAGTGGTATTAAATCAAAGGCGCGTAGTGCCATTATAAAACGCTCTAAACCTCCAAAAGGATAATTTCCAGTTGAAAACTCTACAATAGAAAGGTTGTTCTTAAAATTTTGAAGATTATCTAGATCGATCTCAAATCCGTATTCTAAATAATTTAGAATGGCATTTGAATCCTCTTTACTGAGGATCTCAACGTTATTGCGGTCTTGTTTATAAAAGCTTTGTATAAACACGCTAGCATAGTGTGGTATGAGTTTCTGGAACCTCATAAAGTCTAATGTATCGCGTTCGCAATAATCGAGTAGTGTATCTGTAGCGGCTTCGATCTCTTCGGTGGTCATATGATCCCAATCAAATTCAGGTGGTTCTTCGTCTTCCATTTTAAAATTAGGTTGTCTTACCCTGACCATATGGTCATACAGTCTTTTAAAATCGTTATACTTTGAATCGTCTTGTATTTTGAATTTGATATATAGCATTTATTGTATAATAAGCTGAATTTACACTTGGGAACTATGTTGATGGCACACGTTTTTTATTTCCAATTTTAGAAAATCAGATGTTCGAGTTGATTTCTGAATGAGAATAGAAAAATCAAAATTAAAAGTGCAATTAAATTTGTTTTGAATTTTGTATATTCTTGTCTACCATGTTCTTTTATTATTTTATAAACCAAAAATCCACCAACGAGTATAATCGGTAAATAATTCAAAATAAAATCAACGTACCACAATTCCGAAATTCGACTTGCACCAGCTCCTGAACCAAATATTAGGAAAAAAGCAATTACCTCAATCAAAATCAGAAGTATCAGAATCCCGAAAAAAAGAATTGACCTAATTCCAATTCCGAGATAATTTGTCTTTATTTTTAAAAATTCAGTTGTTTTCAATTCGGGTAGTATATGGTATTTATTCACTTGGGATTGTCGCTAAATCTAATGAGTACAATCGTTTAACTTTTCCAACTGTCTTCCACAAATTTTCCGACATTTGAAGATAAAATATCGTATTTTAAATACATATTCTCCAAACTCTAAAAAATGAGATAATCATTGCTAGAATAGAAATTAACATAGCAATGGATACCAATAATCTATTTTCTTTTTTTCTTAAATAGTTGGCTGAAATTATAAAGACAATTAAAGATATAATTCCGAAATAATACTTATAGCTAAATTTCAATTCCGACAATCCAAATAATGCTCTTGTTTTTCCAGTTGATTGCATATAATCTTGATAGGTGTTTATGTTCACTTTAACAGAGAAAATTAAGCAAATAATACTAACGACTATTATCAAATAAATTATCTTTTTTCTATCCATAAATTTTACTCAATACTTGTTATTTGATGTGTTCCGAGAGTTTTCTCAAATGCACTATGGTTAGTTGCGTGGTTAAGCAACTAAGTTAGTAAACTATAACGAACCCGTGGAAATTCCGCAGGAATTTTCGCAAGTAGGCAAGAACCTAGCGATTAATTATACACGGTGTTAGCAAACGTTATTTTTTCCATTAAGTCCATCGCACTAATTTGATAAGGGTCTTTTAAATAAGAATACAAGTGTTCTTCTTGAAATTTTTTCGAATTGTAAATTATCTAAAGCATATTCTTTTGGTATCAAATATTGTATATCGTTATGTGTTTTTAGCACAAAAACTGTTGTTATTTTAAATTCCGAATCTGACTTATAATCAATTTTTTCTTTTAATGTTTTTCGTTCGGGATTTCCTGTATAGGTTTTTAATTCAATTTCCTTTGGCTTGAGTGTCAGAATTGAATCGGTTAGATTAAATTTTCCATAGTATTTTTTAAAAGTGCTTTTTCCTCCATAATCACTAACGTAATTATCTATTTTGATAAATTCGTCATTATTCAATAGAATAATTTCACGATAATTATTAAAACCATTACTCTTGAAGGAAATAGTGTCAACTTTTTTAACTAGACCTTTTTTCAATTCAGTCGATTGTGCATTGACATTGTTAAATCCTATTCCGAAGATTAATATGATTATCAGGTTTTTCATCTAATGTTTGCTAACACCTAAATATACGCAATATATCTATGATTTTAAAAACACAGCAACCCTAATCATAATCAACTATTAGCCATTTACAAACGAAAACAATTAATTACAAACGAATGTAAGTAGGTAACTACCGAATAATATTTGCAAGCCTCTACATCTTTGCAGTGTCGAAACATTAGAACTCGATAGTATTAACTGTTTAACCATTAAAAATTAGAAATTATGAACACACTTAAAAACAAAGTACAGTTGATTGGTAACTTAGGACAAGACCCAGAAATCACCAATTTTGAATCCGGTAAAATCTTAGCTAAATTTTCTATCGCTACTAACGATAGTTATAAAAATGCACAAGGTGAAAAGGTCACAGACACACAATGGCATAATGTTGTTGCTTGGGGGAAAACGGCTCAGATTGTAGAAAAATTTATTACTAAAGGCAAAGAAGTAGCCATAGAAGGGAAGCTAACCTCAAGATCTTGGGAAGATAAAGATGGCATAAAACGTTATATCACCGAGGTGGTTTGTAGCGAGCTTTTAATGCTTGGAAATAAATAACATTTATTTAGATATAAAACTAAAAAGAGCAGCCCAATAGGTTGCTCTTTTTATATTGGTTCGTACGCAATTTATTTTACGGTTAGCGTGTATTGTGGTGTTGGATTTAAAGGACAGAAATACACATATTCTCCTTTTGCTAATGTCGTAATATTACTAGATTCCGACGTGTTATTCTCTACAGCTTTAGTGACATATGCCGTTTTAATATGGTTTTCTGGTTGAGACACATCTGCTCCTTTTGGGACTAATACAAAACCAACTTGGTGGCCAACATTGTTATTCGCAATTTCAAAAATGTAATCTCCTTCTTCTAAGGTTAATGATTCCTGAGTAAAGGCACCTGTGGTTTGTTCTAAAGTCACAGTTGTTGCTTTAGTTTTCATGTGGTCTTGCGCCTGTCCTGTTAATGTAAAGGTTAATACAAGCACGATAATTGTGATAATTTTTTTCATCTTTTTAAATTTTGTGAGGTGTTGTTTTAAATTATATAGTTTCTAATACTAAAGGTTGTGCTACTGGGAAATCTACAGGGACTTGCGTCGTACTATGTACATAATTAGAAATTGTTTTGTCACCAACTAAAGCAATAGTATCTATTAAATTGCCTTTGGTATACCCAACATTAAAGAAATGTTCTAATACTGTTGCGTCTGTTTTACCTCTGTTTTCCGTAATGTTTTTAGCCAATTTAGCTAACGCATCTATTTTGTCGTTTACAGTAGAATATCCAGCTCTCAATTCTAATATTTGTTGGTCTGTAAAGCCGTTCATTTTTCCAATGGCAGTGTGTGCAGAAAGACAATAAACACAATCGTTTACTTCACTCACAGCAAGATTTACAACTTCTTTTTCTTTAGCAGATAAGGATGTTTTTGCGTTAGTAAATGTTAAGTAATTTTCTAATGCAGTATCACTATGGGCATAGGTTGCAAATAAGTTTGGTACAAATCCTAAAGCTTTATTTAGGTTATCGAAAATGGCTTGGTTGGTAGTACTTACGTCTTCTCTGGAAGGCACATTAAATGTAGTCATAATTTTAATTGTTTATCCTGAAATGTATTCAGGTGTTTATAGTATATCTTTTGATTTTTTTTGTTGGTACAAAGTTGAGATAGAATACAGCTGTAAAGAATGTGTGAAATTCCTTTTAACATGTCATTTTTTCCCTTGGTGGTTTTTAGCCTATAAATGGCTTTTCGGCATCACAGTAATAATCATGAATATGATTTTGATCACAATGCATTTCTGTGCTAATAGTGTTTGCTATTTTCTTTGGATTGTTTGTAAATATCTCTATGAGATTGAATATGGATTTGATTTTTAGTTTCATCTTGTTCTTGTTTTAATATTACAATGCAAAGATGCGAGGAAAGGGGATGCTATAAAATGAAGAAATTGCCCTTAGGCTTGTCAATTTTTCCTAACGCGAGGTTTTTAAGCGTTTTTTGTAGTCTGAAGGTGACATGGAGGTGCTCTTTTTGAATAAACGGCTTAAATGTGAGGCGTCTTCAAAACCAATATCGTAGGCAATTTCTTTTGCTGTTTTATCGGTGTAGACTAATTGACGTTGTGTTTCTAATACAATACGGTTGTGTATAATTTGTAATGGGCTTCTGTTGAGTTTGGCAAAATTATTAGATAGGGTTTTGGGTGACCTAAATAATTTTTCAGCATAAAACGCGACACTGTGTTCTGTTTTAAAATGTTGTTCTACTAGAAAATTAAATTCTCGGAGTAAATCGACTTTAGAACTTTTTGGAGATTCTATAATGCTTTCTTTAGCTTTTAATAAACGTGTACTCTTTATAATAAATCTTGCCATTAACATTCGAAGCATTTCGGCTTGTATGTTGTCTTCAGTTTCCAATTCGTCTATAAAAACGTCATGAAGCGTATCATATTTTTGTTGCTCGGCTTTATCTAAATGAATCATTGGAATATTAGTATTTCCAAAAAAGAGAATACCAACACAACTCACTTCTTGATCATGATCTTTAATGCAGTAAAACTCACTATTAAATTGATACATTATAAGGTCATTACCTCCATTATATTGCAGATATTGAATAGGCGTTAATGCTAAGATGCTATGTGGCGGAATCGTAAACGGAACGCTGTCAATAGTTAAGTCTATAGCTTCAGATTTCGCCCAAATAAACGTGTATAACTCACATTGTTTGGCTGTATTAAAGGAATATAAATTTGTTTCATTTCCAATATTGAAAATGGCGTTTGTAGAAAATTCTTTAAAAGTATGAGTCATAACCACTAAGTCTGATAAGTGGATTAAAAATTACAAAAAAAGAAATTTAGTTACGTGTTTGCCTGATATGTCATAAAAAAGGCATCAGATTTTTGACTAACACTTAAAAATTTTCTGATGCCTAATTTTAAATAAAGTATGATTTCTTAAATAGCAGATTTTAAGAAACACATACTGTAATTATCAATTTATTTTAAGGACAAAAATTATTTGCCATTTTTTATAGAAACAAAATTTTCCATCTAACCATCTAACCATCTAACCATCTAACCATCTAACCATCTAACCATCTAACCATCTAAACCTCTTACTGCGCACTCCAGCCTCCATCTAAAACAAAGGAGGTGCCTGTAATGGTTGTGGAACTGTCTTTAGCTAATAAAATCGCCATATCTGCAATAGCTTCAAGTGGTACAAATTGTTTTACAGCTTGTTTCTTTAGCATTACTTTTTCTACAACGTCTTCTTCCGTCATGTTGTGCGCTTTGGCTTGATCTTTTATCTGACCAATAACCAAAGGTGTTTTTACATAACCAGGACAAATCGCATTACAAGTAATATTAAACGGCGCTCCTTCTAAGGCCATCACTTTGGTCATCCCTATAACTCCATGTTTTGCTGTAACATAAGCCGATTTAAATTCTGAAGCTCTAATGCCATGTACGGAAGACACATTGATAATGCGACCAAAGTTTTGGGTTTTCATCTGTTTCCATGCGGCTTTTGACGCGTAGAACACAGCATTCATGTTTATGTCAATAATGTTTTCATATTTCTTATTTGGAAAGTCTTCAATAGGAGACACAAATTGAATACCTGCATTATTAACTAAAACATGCAAACTCCCAAAGGTATCTATTGTTTCGTTTACTAAATTCTCAATCGCTTCGGATTGTAATAAATTAGCATTAGAAAACCCGACTTTAATATCGTGTTTTTTTGCGACATCATTAGCAATATCTTGTCCGTTGGGTTCTAAACCATGAAACATAATATTATAACCTTCTTTGGCAAACTGATGTGCGATGCCTAAACCAATTCCGCTAGTGCTTCCTGTGATAAGAACGGTTTTACTCATGATTTAAAAATTTTTGAAGTTCTAAATTGAAAGCGTCTGGTTGATCAATAACAACGCCATGTCTAGAGTTTTTAATTACAACTAATGAAGCGTTTTGCATTCGTTTTACATAGTCTGCTTTAAAAGAAACAGGAGTATAATCCATATCTGAACCCACAACTAAGGTTCTCGTTTTTATATCTTTAATTCGGTCTCCTAAACCCCAATCCATCAGAGTGACAAACGATTTGTAATACGCATTGTAATCATTGGTTTTACAGCGTGCTTCAAATTCATGTCTCAAAGCGACTTGATGATCTTCTGGAAACATATTAAATGAAATCTCTTTTGCCAAAGCAACTATTCCTTTAGTTTCAAGATATTTAGTTCGGTTGTTTAAAAGATCTTCTCCAATTTTGCCCATATCATTAAAATCTGGGCCAGAATTTACAATCACTAAATTCTCTAAATACTCAGGATGTTTTGCGGCCATTTCAAAAGCGACTGCTCCTCCCATTGAAAAACCAACAATGGTTACTTTTTTAATATGGAGTTGGTCTAATAGTTGCTTTACGTCTTCGGTCATTAGTGCTACACTATATGCATCTTGAGGCTTTGTAGAGGCTCCATGACCTCGTAAATCTACAGCAATAACACGATGGGTTTTTAAAAAGAAAGGGACTTGTGCGTCCCAATCTTTTTTAGTGGATCCTAGGCCATGAAGTAGCAGAAGAACTTTCCCTTTGCCGTGATCTTCATAATCTAGTTCTATATCGTTCACTTGAATTTTTAACATGTCTTAGAAACTTAGTTTACAGAGGTCTACTTTTGTTTAAGACTGAATTGGTACTTTAATTCAAAAGAAACTAAGGTTTCTATAATTGGAGAGGCAACAAACTCTCTGTTTTTAGCATTTAATAAGTTGGTGATGCTTAGTCCCATTGATAATTGGTCCGTAACGTTGTAGCCTGCATTGGCATCTATAGTAAAACCTCCTAATTGCCCGTAATTCCAAGTTCTTCCGACTTGGGCGTTTTCAACAATTTCATTTACACCATCTCCATCTTGATCTTGTGTTTCTGCCGCGACGTTTATACCCGAGAAGAAATCGTATTTTTCAACAAAACGTCCGTAAAGCGCCCCATAAAACTTTCCTTTGTTATAATGAAAACCAACGCTAAATTTGTGATTTGGGGTATTAATCGGTAATTCACTTTCTAAAACTTGTCCGTCTAAATTTCCGTCATTGGCAAGGTCATCTGTATCTAAGTTACGACCGAAGTACGAATAGTTAACAGTCGTTCTAAAGTTGTTGCTGAAATAATAATTTAATCCAATATCAGCACCATAGGTATCTACATGACCAAAGTTTAAATAGGTTAAAACAAACGAGCCATCAGAACCTTCTACAAGATCTCCAATTGGAGTGTTACCCACATGAGTGACATTATTTCCATTTGCAGCATCGGCGACATTTACTAATGGACTTATAAAATTATCCGATTGGTTATAGTAAGCATTAACATCAATAAATAATTTTTCTGATAATTGACCTTTGTACCCAATTTCATAAGAATTAATGGTTTCTACATCTAATCTCGGAATTTTAGTGCCATCAGTTAATGTAAATCCTTCACCATTTCCTATCACTAATCCACCAAACAGGTTTCCTTTTAGGTTTAAGATGGAAGGAACAGCAATTCCTTTTCCGTAAGTTACTCTAAAGGTTCCGTTATTTACTTTTTTAGTAACGGCCACTTTTGGGATGAAGTTAGAACCATATAAATCGTGATTATCATAGCGTCCACCTAATAAAAATCCCCATCCAGAATCGTCTAATTTATATTCTAATTGTGTGTAAATTCCTGTTTGACCTAAATCAATGCCGTCTTCATCAAAAAGATAAGTGCCTTTAGAATCTGCCATGTCTAATTGGTATTGCGCTCCTAAAGTAACATACAGTTTGTCCCAATTATTATTGTATTGTGCTTCCGCATTAAAACGTTGTGAGTCATCTTTAAAAAGGGCACCACGCTGTAATGGAATGCCATCACCTTGGTTAGGACCAAATTGAAACCATTGTTCTGTATACGACCGTTCGCGCGCTTCAGCTTCAGAAAACCCATTTTCTATAAACGACACATAATTTTGTGTTCTTTGGTTCATGGCATAGGTGTCTTCTGTTTTACTCCAGGTATAATAGGTGTTGGCAAAAAAATGCTTTGATACAAATTTTAATTGTGCCACATCAATAGTCCAATCTTTTATTTGATTTCGTCCAGCACTTGTTATACCAATATTATTATTATTACTATGGCCATAATACCCAATAAGCTCTGAAGCTTTTGTAGGCTTGTAATATAAAGAAGCACCATATTTTGAAGATTCAAAATCGCGATCTAAATCTAATTCTTTGTATGCATTTGTGCCAACGTAAACACTGTCTACATAATTGAATTCCTTACCTTGAGAATGTTCAAAATGAAACTTATAAGCAAATTTTTCATTGATGGCTTCAGCATGTCTTAGTCGTGTTGTAAAAACACTTTGGTTACCAAATCCTAAGGCTACAGTCGTCCCTTCAGACTGTCTGGGGTTTTTAGTAATGGTACTTACTAAGCCGTTGTGTGCATTAGGTCCGTAAAGGGTTCCGTTAGGGCCTAGTAATATTTCAACACGTGCAATGTCGTCTTTGGTCACTGTAGAGAATGAGCCCATTGGCAAGCCGGTTGCAATTAATGTCGATAACCTATCGTCTGTAACTTGTAAATTTTTAGAGTTGAAGGCCGAGTTGAATCCTCTAATGTTAATGCCTGTACCCAAAACACCACTTCTTACAAAATCAACTCCTTTTTGTCTAGCCGCTAATTCACCAATATTAAAACTTGGGAATTCTTCGATATCTTTAGCCGAAATGACATTAACAGTTGCTGGAACATCTGTGATTTTTTGTGGTTGCTTGTTGGCTGTTAATACCACTTCGTCTAATACGCTATTAGATTCATTTAAAGTAATATTTAAGGTGGTTGCATTTCCGCCCGTCACCGAAATACTTGTCGTTGATGTGCCGTATCCAACATAAGAAACCGAAATGTCATAGGTGCCTTCAGCAATGTTATCTAGTGTAAATTTACCATCGTAATCGGTAATTGTTCCTTTGTCTAAGGCTTTAATATGTACGGTAGCACCAGATAATGGCATGCCACTTTCTTCAGAAATTATTCCTTTAATGCTACCCGTTTCTTGAGCAGTCACTATAAAAGAACTAATGAGGGTTAATAAAAAAAATAAGTTTTTCATAATTAGAGACTATTGATTAAGTTAGTTTGAGTGGCAATCTATTATGAAATTTAAACTCAACATTGCTAAATTGACAAGCTTATTAGTGTGACTTTTTTAAAATAAAAGCTATTAAATTATGAATTTAATAATAAAACTCTGTTTTTGCTCTAAAATCCTATATGTGTGACTTTAATTTTAAAAAGGCTTCAGGAAGGTTGTTTGAGAGTCGATTAATCACCTTAATCATCAATTGCTTTTGATTTTTTGTAGGTTGAATGTCTTTAAGTGGAGCTTTTATTTCGTCTAATAATCGTGAAGAATTAATCTGTCCTTCCATATATCTTGAAAGTGAAATACTCCATGAAATATTGGGGACGTAGTTATTCTGTTTTTGGCGTTCACTTTCCTTTTCTGTAAGGTTGAATTTTGAAGCTAATTTTAAAATATCATCGTATTTTTCTAGGATAATTAAGACGTTGATAAAAGACGTAAAAAAATGATGCCAACGATGGTTGAGCACTTCATTTTTATACTGTCGTAAAAACGTTTTTGCAGTAGCTTCTGCTAATTTATTTCTCTGAAGCTCAGCCAACACACGGATTTGATACGAGCAATAGCCAATTTTTTGATGGTAGTTGTGTGTTTCTTTATATAGATCATGGTGTTTTTCTAAAAGGCAGAAGGCTTTTTCAGGTTGGTGATTTCGTAATAAAATGGCGACCAAATTGTTCAAGTACATTAAAACATCATTGTTGTTTTGTCGTATGGATAAATAGCCATAAAACTCAGCTTTTTCAAACTCATCTTGTTTAGAGTGTAGTAAAACCCGACTCGCATAATAATTAGATAATAACCGTCTGGAGTACATTTCCCCTTGACTGAAATAATAGTCTATTTGGTCAAAAATGACTTTTAACTTATCATTCTCATTATAGTTGGTGTACATAAAAGCCAACAACACAAACGCCTGATATCGGTTTTTACCATCAATATGTTCATCTTTAAACACTTGAAGTAACCACGTTTCTAAGTGTTTTGTTTCGTTATTGTTACGAGTATATTGGTTGGTGATTTCGGTTGTGGCATCGTAAAGTTTGTCTTTTGTCGCTTTGGCTTCATTATAACTATCACTATAAGCATCTAAAAAATCGGCCACAATTTTATGATCTTTATAGCGCATTCTTACTAAGAGATACGATTTGTACTCTTTAGCAAGATCATATAAATTCTGAAAATTAAACTCTATATTTTTATAGGTTGAAATGTAATGCAGAAAGGCTTTTTCTTCGTGTGATGCAATGGCATCGGTTAGAATTTTTTTTTGAAGCGACATAATCCAAGCAATAGTGGCATCAACATCTATGCTGGCTAATTTTTTTTCAACCCAATTTTTAATGTAAGAATATTTGCGCTTATCAATGTTATCATAAAAATCTACACGTTTATTATGAGATAATGCATTTGCGATGAGTAGCTCAATTATGTTAAGCTTTTCATCATCTGTAAATTGATATCGCGACTCTAAATATTTAGCTTCATTAGGAAGAATGGTTTTGCTAAATTCTGTAAATTTTTTAAGCTTTGTTTTCATTCTGCAGCTACAAATTCCTGAATAAGGGTATTAACTTCGGTTGGTTTTTCATACTGTACAAAATGTCCAGCATTTTTTACAAAGGTGACGTTTGCAGAGTTGATTTGCTCTTTCGCAATATCTGCTACAGCTTCAATGGTTAAATCTGGATTAAAATACCGATTGGGAATTAGCATATCCTTATCACCAAAAATAACTAAAGTCGGTTGTGTAATTTGTTTAAGCTCTTTAAATACAGTGTCATCTAACATTCCAGAAATACTGTTAACAATGGCTTTGCAATGGGCTTCAAAATCGGATGCGTCTTTAATTTTCTTACGATCATTTACCATTTTAGAAACATCCTCTGGTTGCGCGTAAAAATTAAGGGCATAATTTTTTTCAATTTGCTCATCCGTGGTGTTTTCTACGGATTCTGGTGTAAAATAAGCTTTCATAAATTCAGCGTTTGTTTCCGAAAACTGTTCTAATCCAGCTGGTGCAACTAAAATTAGTTTTTCTATAGCTTCAGGATAGATCGTTGCTAATTTAATGCTCGCTTGTCCTCCCATAGAATGTCCAATGAGGATGGTGTTTTTTAAGTCCAGTTTTTTAATGAGTTTGTATATAATTCCGGCGAAATACGTTGGAGTATAGGTAGCTTTAGGTTTGGAAGATTTTCCGTAGCCTGGTAAATCTAATGCAATACACGTGTAGTTTTTTCTTAATGTATTGATGTTTTTGGCCCAGGCGTCAGAATTACTGCTTAGTCCATGTACAAATAGTAATGTCTTTTCTCCATCTCCTTTTTTAATGAAGCTTATTTCTAAACTGTCTATGATTGTAGATTGGGTTTTAAAATTGTATTCTGAAAGTATGTCTTTCATGAGTGGTTTAGAATTTTGGGAAAATACAGTTGTGTTAATCAGTAGAAATAGAAATAGTATACTAAGTGTTTTCATGGTTTTGATTATTGTTCTGATTTAATAGCGTTAAAATATTTAAAGAGTTTCTTTCGGGATACTTTGCCTAAACTCGTTAGTGGAATGTCGTCTAAAATAAATATATACTTTGGGTGTTTAAACGCTACTAAGTCCTTTGTAAGTGCTTTACGTATGTCTAAGACAGAAAGGACTTCACTTTTTGAAGTTACAAATGCTATGCCGCATTCTCCCCATTTTTCGTCCTTTACGCTTAATACAACTGCTTTTTTTATGTCCTTAATGCGCTCTAATTGTACTTCTATTTCTTGAGGGTAAATGTTTTCTCCTCCAGAAATATACATATCGTTTTTACGACCTTTCATATATAAAAATCCGTCAGTATCACTATATGCAAAATCACCTGTAAACAGCCATCCCTTTTTTATTTTGTTACTTGTTTTAACTGAATTGTTCCAATAGCCAGGCGTCACAATATCTCCTTTTATACAGAGTTCGCCAACTTCATTTGATTTAACGGTTTCTCCATTTTGATTCACTATTTTTAAATCCAAATAGAAATTAGGCTTACCAATAGAGTTGGGTTTTAATTCTGCCATATTATGGTGTAAAGAGGTGATGCTTGGTCCGGCTTCTGTTAAGCCATAACCTGGTCGGATATAAATGTTTTTTTCGTTTTTCCAGAAGCTCACGAGTTCTGATGGTACTTTCTCACCCCCAGAAATGATGTAACGTAATTTTTTAAGATTAACCTCTTTAAAAACTGGTGTTTTTTGCATCATCAATAACATCGTTGGTAAGGCCATAAATAAGGTCGTTTTATTAAGCTCTAAAAGGCATAATATTTTTTCGGCATCAAATTTTTCGAGCATTCCAATATGTGCACCTTTGTGTAATAATGGTGTGATGAAAACATTCCAACCAGAAGTGTGGTAAGGAGGTAAGGTGTTTATTGTGGAATCTCTAAAGGTAATTCCCAATTGCATTGAGGTGTTCAGGCTATTCCAAAAGAGCATCTTGTTGGTGTAAATTACCCCTTTTGGAGTTCCTGTAGTACCAGAGGTATAGAAAATAAATAAAGGGTTATCTTCTTTAATCTCGAAGGTTTTGTTGACCGAGTATGCTGAGTTTTCAACATAATCGGCTAATACTTCAAACGTTAAAACCTCTAAATTTTGAATTGGTAACTGTTGAGCTTTGTCTTTGTGGTTGCTATTATGAATAAACAATCGCGGTGTACAATCTATAACTAATTTTGAAATTTCTGTAACAGATTGGCGATAATTTAATGGCACAATTACCAATCCCATGCGTTGGCAAGCCACAAAAAGTACCATGTATTCTAGGCCATGATCTGCTAAAACAGCAATGCGGTCTCCTTCTTCGAGATTGCGTTCAGTAAATTTATGGACTAAACGATTGGCATAGGTATGTAAGTCGCTATACGTATAACTTTTATTAGTGTCATACGATGTAATAGCAATCTTATCAGGCGTATAATCTGCCCATTTAGCGGTCCAATCTAGTGTGTCCACGTTCTATTTTTTTAGTGTCTAATTTGTAAATACTATAACCAACGATTAGTGATGTTATAATGCCGATGGCTGCTGAAACTCCTGGATTGTTAACAGGCTCTTGCATGTATGGTGTAATTCTGCCATAATAAATCCCGAAATGCACTACAATGGCTGTGATACTTGCTATAAAAACCGATCGGGTAGAGACATCTTTTAAAAATGTACCAAACAAAACCGGAACAAAAGCAGCAGCAAAATAAGCATACACACCGTTTTGAGCAAAAATAGCCACACTCACATCTGGGTTTTTAATCTGTTCCCAACTCAGTAAAAAACTCACTATGCCTAAAATAATAATCACTATTTTATTAATGGTTATAGTGTTTTCGGTGAATTTATCTTTAAACAGTGGATTGATAATATCTGAAGTAATCGTAATAGATAAGGACTGAATTAAACTCTCTAAAGTGGATAATCCTGCGGAAATTAATCCAACCACAATGACCAAACCAACTCCAACTGAAAATTTGGTTACGACGTAAGTTGGTATGATTTCATCCATTCGTAGTTTTTCTCCGTTAACCATAAAATCTGGAAAACTGATGCGCGCATATAAACCAACAATTACGACTAAAAAGAACACAATCATAAAAGCAATGCCACTAAACAAATAGGTGTTTATTTTACTTGAGTCTTTTAATAATAGCGATTTTGTAATAATGTGTGGCTGGCATACAATAGCAATACCAATCACGATTTGGGTGGCGATGATTTCAAAATAATCGCGAAACAAAAAGCTTTCTGTATTTGTGGGTTTTGTAAGATTTGGGTCAATGGCATTTAATTTATCAAGGAAACCAGTGATGCCATCTGCGAAATAGTCGGAACCTGAACCTATTAAAATTAAGGCTACAATACACATTATTATCGCCTGAATGGTATTGGTGTAAACCATAGAATTCGCTCCGCCAAACATCATATATCCAAATACAAAGGCTGTAATGCCCATTAAAACATAAAATGGGTCAGCATTCAGAGATTTTGAAATCACTTGTGTTAGTCCAACATTAATAAGCACAATAAACGTGATGAGTAAAAGGGCGATGATACCAAAGAAAAAGGCATATTTTTTACTGTTATAGCGTTTGCCAATCCATTGTGCCATGGTGGTTGCTTTTACGGCATTACCTTGTTTTATGAAGCCTTTTGTGAATACAATTAGTGAAACAAAAGCAGCGAGAGGTAAAACAATGGCAAAAGAAATCACTCCTGAAATTCCGTAGAGTGCAATAAATCCTGGGTTAATAATAAAGGTTGCAGCACTCGTCATTGAAGCTGCTAACGATAAACCAACCACCCACGATGGAAAGCCAATATTACCAACGGCATAATCGTTTATATTCGTGTTTTTTCGAGCACCTCGAATCACGAAAAATAAGATGACGGCAGCGTACACTCCCAATAAAATCCACATGTAAGTTACCAATTGGTCTGATGCAATCATTTAATAAAGTCTTTAAAACAAAGAACAATCTTTATATTATTTTTAGTGCTATTATTTGATTTTATAAAGGTGTGACTTTAGTAAATAACCATGCTGAAAATAGCATTATGCTAAATATAACAATAATATCATTAGGTGTGACTTTAAATTAACTTTAGACATTTTTAACAATTTTGAAGTGTTTTGAATTATTCAGGCCAAATAGTTTCAAATTCTTCACAAACGATAAGCAGGTCTTCAGTAGGTGTTTCACCACTTTCTACCATGGTAGTTGAAAAAAAATCCCAATGTGCATTTTTCCATTTTTGAAGCGGGTCTGTTGTGGTGCCCATATCTAAGGCAGCATATGCTTCTGAAATTTTATGAAAAGGAATGGTGTCCACTTTTTTAATTTCAATTATAGCTTTTGCTTTTCCATCGAAATCAGTAATAATATGTTTTAGTCCTGTTTTTGGTAAGTCGGCATCCGCTTCTTTATACCAAGCGTATAAACCGGATGCTGCTTGTTTTTTACCGCTGAGAACTAAATTGGCTAACCGGTTGGCGTCGGCTTTATTATTATGAAAATACCAAGATTCCGGAAGCTCGACGTTTTGGAATTCTGGATGAGATGCGGTATAGTTTTGCCACATGTTATAAACAGAGTTGTCAATTTCGTTTTCTGTTAGTGCTTCGGTTTGAATTTCTGGTCTTGTTTCGTTTTTGCAACCCGTAAAAATTAGAAGTAGAATAATTGTGATGTATTTCATTATCCTAAATTACTAAAAAAACAAAAACAGCAACCAAGTTGGTCACTGTTTCTCGTTTATAATTTATAGTAGATTTGAAGTGTTTTATAATGCCAGATGTGTAACTCTATTAAATTAAGCTACCTTTTTTAGCAAATCAAAACAAGGGCATTTTTTACAACGCTTGTTTTCGGCTTTCTTGTATTTTTTACAGCACTTGGATTTTACGTTGCCAAGTGTGTCCATACCAGAAGCCTCCAGAACTTTAATCCGTTCTTTCTTTAGGTTTTTATTTTTCTTCTTTTTGCCCATCTTTAGTTTCCTAGTAAAAGGAAATCTTTAAGTTTTCAAGGCAAAAATAACTATTTATATTTATCTAAATAAAATTTAACATTTGAGGATCATCTATTTAGCCATCAGTTAAGATAGCGCTAATAAGTCCATATTTAATTCATTTTAGGATCTGACCTAAGAACGCCAGCATTGGTATGTACGTTTCCTACTTCCGTAATAACAACACCTTCTGGACCTGCCATTTGCCAATGAGGTGATTCAGCCTCAGCTAGTGATGCAAAATCTCCCTCATGGGCTTCAATAATATGATTGGTGGTTACTTTTCCATCCCAATGATTTTGCGGAACTACCACTTGTGGAAACTGATCGCGATTGTTTTCGCCAACACCTACAATATAGCTTTTTCCATGTCGTACGAGCCAACCTTCCATTTTTACAGGATTACCTTCTGCGGCAAAATGCATATGCTCTCCTAACATTTGGCCTGGTAAAAGAAAGATGTCCATGAGCATATATTGGTCTTCCTCATTATTTACGAACATAACTGAAGCCAACCCTAATTCTGCATAGTTACCTTGATTATAATCGGTTAGCCATATTTTTTCGCGTAGACCTTCAAAAATGGGATAATCATGATATTCTAGCATTTCCATTAAAGCGTCTTTTGCCTTTTCTTCTAAGAATTGACCTTCAGCATCATAAAATTGCGCATTAGAGAATTTTAATTCTTTTTTATTGGTAGGTTCAACAACTTCTACTGTATCTATCGTTTTGCTTTTTTCGTTCTTATTAGCACAGTTATTGAATAATAGAGCAAGCATTAAAACGGTTAAAAAACTTCGTGTTTTCATAAATAATTATTTTAAAATTTAAAGGAGATCATAATGACTTTAAATATAACGTAACTAAATATGAATATTTTATGCTTGTTTCAATTTATAATAGAATTTTTAGAGTCGCTATTATTACCACCATTATATTTTTAATTCCTAAAAATTTTAAGTAAAAAAAAGTAGAATTGATAATGCTGTTTTAGAGTTTTTTGTCTAAAATGACTATGTAAAACCGATGAGTTTAATAGTTACGCACTTGGGTTATCAGCTGCTGAGCTTACGGTTAGTTGTTGTATGTCTCTATCAAACAAATACAATCCGCCTTTATCATCTCCGATCATCTTTACTTTATCTAAGATGGTTCTTGCCATCGCTTCTTCTTCAATTTGCTCTGATACATACCATTGTAAAAAGTTATGGGTGGCATAATCTTTTTCTTGTAAAGAAATGTGTACTAGTTCGTTGATGCTTTCGGATACAAAAATTTCATGTTCTAAAAGTTTTTCAAACATAGCTTTATAGGAAGAAAAGGTCACACTTGGTGCTTTAAGTTCAGAGACATGTGCATGGCCACCACGTTCATTAATAAACTTTACGAGTTTTAGCATGTGCTCACGCTCTTCATCTGATTGACTGTACATAAAATTAGAAATACCTTCAAGTCCTTTCACTTCGGCCCAAATGGCCATGGCTAAATAGGCTTGAGATGATTCTGCTTCGATTCTTATTTGCTGGTTTAATGCGGCTTCAATAGATTTTGATAACATAGATTGTAGTGTTTTAAACAAATATAAGCATAGTTAAATCACTTTTGAAGCTTTTCTACTTGAGAAATTAACACTAAAAGTAAATGTCTTGTGCTAAACGAAACGTATTGGCATGGGCAGTTACAATGGTTTTAATGTCTGGATAATAACCTCCTCTCATGCTGCACATTACTGGGATTTGATTTAATTTACAGTGCTCTAAAACAAAACGATCTCGCGCTTTACAGCCTTCAATAGTTAGGCTAAGTTTTCCTAGTTTATCGGTTTTAATAACATCAACTCCGCATAAATAGTAAATAAAATCGGGTTGCTGCTCAGCAATAAGTTTTGGTAATGTGTTTTTTAAAAGGCTTAAATAGGTGGAATCGTCAGTATCATTTTCTAAAGCAATATCTAAATCACTAGTTTCCTTTTTAAAAGGGTAATTGCTTTTACCATGCATTGAAAAGGTGAAAACAGAAGCGTCATTCTGAAAAATTTCTGCGGTACCATTACCTTGATGCACGTCTAAGTCTACAATTAAGACCTTTTTTACGAGTCCTTTACCTTGGAGATAACGTGCCGCAATAGCTTGGTCATTCAGCATACAAAATGCTTCTCCACGATTGGAAAAGGCATGATGTGTGCCACCTGCAATATTCATAGCAATGCCATGTTGTAATGCAAATTCACTCGCTTTAATGGTGCCATCTGCAATAAGTGTTTCGCGTTGTACTAAAGCTCGACTTAGTGGAAAGCCTATTTTACGCGCATCACGTTGATCTATGGTGATATTTATTAAGTCGTAATAATACTCAGGGTCATGAATGGCGACGATATATTTATCATTAGGTTGTTGGGGTTCAAAAAAATTACGGTTATCACAAGTGCCTTCATGACGTAATTGTTGTGGTAATAGATCATATTTTTCCATAGGAAAGCGATGACCTCTTGGCAATGGGTGATTGTAGATGGGGTGAAACGCTATTTTTAGCATTTAAAACTTTTATGATTTACTTTAAGGATAACGTTTTTTCTTCTACAATAAATACACCATCACGAGTAATTCCCTCCATATACAAAGTGAAAGGTGCTGTGTAGTTGGGTAATTTAATGGTCGCATTTCCTTTGTTATCAATTTTAACTTCAGGTTGCCAATCTATAACACCGTAGGATTGGTAAAAGGAACTATCTGTGTTATTGTATTTTGGAGCATAATAGGTCTTTTTAGGACTGAAAGCTATTGGTAATTTAAACTCACTCGTCGTAGTTTTATTGTAACTTAATGCGGAGTTGTATTTGTTTAGGTATATTTTAACCACTCCACTGTCGCCTTGTAACCCTTGGGCTATACCTGTTTTGTTAATTTCTAAATAGTCAATTTTAGAGATGTCGAAATCCCTTAAAATACTTGTGTCTACTAATAGCATATCATCTAAATAAAATAACATTGGATTTTCTGAAAACGAAGAAAACACATTGAATTGAAGGGGAGGCGCAAGTTCTCCATTATCATAATCATCATTGATTCGCAACCCTTTAGATGTGAGGAGATGCGTTAAGGTTGCATTTTGTGTTTTAATCTCTTCATCTACCACTATAATCTTACCGAATGCGTGTCGATTTAAGTGCTGAGCGCGTTGTTTCTCAGAAGTGATATTACCCTTTACCGTAACTTCATCTAGTTTTTGAACGCGATTGAATGTGTTGGCATCAAAATGACTTCTATATTCGCTTAAATTTTCGATTGGTTTGTAATCAAATTTAGGAACTAATAGTTTCTTCTTGTCGTTTAAGACAGGGATTTTATTTGGAAAATATTGTAAATATAATTTAGCCGCAACCAAGCTGTTATAGGCGGTTCTTTTGGATATTTTTAAAGTGTTATTCTCCTCTAAAAATAGATTCTCTATTACAAAATAAAGATCTCCTTTCTTAACTTGAAAAATACTAAAGCCTTTTTCCGTGTAAGCATGCATTTGAAAACTTAAATCGGATGGCACTTTTAAATCATTAGCAGTTAAATTTGCTTTTACAGTTATACCTTGCTCAAAAGCATGAGTAAAGTTGTGTGTATTATTAAAAATTTCTTGCCAATTATAACTGCTCCAACCTTGCGTTATGAGTAAATTATCTAGTTCAAATTTCTTTTTAGCATTGATGTTTGTAAAGTAATATTTTGCATCTTCAATAGTGCCATTGACATAAGGTGCTAAAAAGTTATAAGACAAAAAGTTGTGGTGCTTATTATACGATTTAGTTTCTTTAGGTAAAATAGAGATACTTAAAGTATTAGAGGTGCTTGTGTTAATACCTTTAAAATTGATATGTAAAGTCGTTGAGTCTTTAGTTTGTTTAGCTGTTATGGTGTTGGTCTCTGCAATAGAAACTCCTTCATAATTAAAGAATAACCGTTCTGCTATGGGTTGGTCGTTTTCATTAAAAAGTGTGAGTATATTAATGCCTGTAGCCGTATTACTATATTCAATAGTTTTAATGATTTCTGTAGTATCTGTAAAATAAACATCCATAATATCAAACAAATCCCCATTATGAATCATTAAAGTGTGTCTCTTGTTTTTAATTGTTTCAAGTGTTTTTTCATTTGTTATGAGCGACACAAAGACTTTAGAATTTAAGCTTTTAAGGGAGATGATGATGCCTTTATCTTCTATGTTTTGGTTAATGTTAAACGTAAAATCTTTATTAGTGCTTTTGACGTTCACTTTATAATGGTTCCCAATTTCTGGCAATAATTGAAATTTTCCAATACCAAACTGGTTGGTTTCAAAAGACGTTAGTAATTCATTGTTTTTATCTACAACTTCACATTTTGCATACGGCATACCAAATCCATTTTGATCTTTAATGACAGCACCAATAACATTAATAACTCCATTTAGTAAATGCCCACTTTCTGGTAAAAATTTTGCATCAATACTGTTTTCTGTCCTTTGTTCTTCTGTAGAGTCTTCGGTTTCAAAATCAATAATTTTAATGGATTCAGAATAATAATTTTGCTCATTAAAATTAAGCATCCAATTGGTATACGCTTTTATTTTATAATGGCCAGAGGAAAAAAGTGAATCAATTTCAAAGGTGTTTGAGGCAATACCATCGACGACTTTGATTAATTTTTGCTTTAATACCTTGTTATCTTTATCAGCAATACTGACGTATAAATTTGTAGTAAGAAAAGAAGGTTTTTTATCTTTTTTATCTAAGACATATGCTGTGAAACCAATATTTTCTCCTTTGATATAGGTCGATTTATTGAGGTGTAAATAAACCACCTCTCGTGCAGCTTCGGTGTACCCCTCGTAGCTATCCAAAATTTCAGAATCTTCTTGGGCATTAAGCGAAGGGATATACGCTAGAACTATTGTTAATACGGTTATGAATATGGTGTATTGAAATCTCATAAGCTTAGTTTAAAATTAATGTTTTCTCTTCAATTATAAAAGAGCCATCATTAGTAATACCATCAATATATAAAGTAATAGGTATGCTAGGACTAGTAATTTTTAAATTTACATTATTATTTTTATCTAAATCGTTAAAGGTTTTCCAATCTACAACACCATAAGATTTATAAAACGAATCACCAGTATTTCTGTATTTTGGCACGTAATATTTTTTTTCTGCACTAAATGCTAGTGGTATTGTATAGGATTGTAGTTTAGTTTTGTTTGTATTTCGTGTATCTTCCTTGTGGGTATAAAGACGTACAGCTCCAAACGAATCATATAAACCTATTCCAGACATTGATTTGTGAATTTCAAGATAATCGATTTGAGATAAATCATAATCTCGTAAAATATAAGTGTTAAGTAATTGTTTACCGTTCATATAAATAACCAGTGGAATAGGATATCTTCCACTAGTACGAACACTAAATCCATATATAGACTCTGATACGATAAGACCGTGAGAGCTTAAATAATTGGTCAATGTTCTATACGTCTTTATGTTTTGATCATCCATAATTGTGATTTTTCCAGTTGCTAATCGACTTAGCTCTTCTTGCCTTTTTTCGGTTATACTCTTAGTTGACACAGTAACTTCATTTAGTTTCTGTACTTTATGAGATAATTCAAAAAAATAATAACTACTTTCTGTTTTAAAGCTTTGCTCTAATATATACTGGGATTTTGGTGGTAATACATTGTCTCTATTTTTTAATGGTGGTATCATACGAGGAAAATATTGCAGGTATAACATTGCTGGTTGAAGCCCCTTATTTTTAGTAACTTTAGAAAGGTTAATTACATGATTGTCCTCAGGAAAAATGTTTTCAATCACGAAGCTTTTATTTGGTTTCTGTACATTTAAAACTTTAGGCGCATCATTATTTACGGCATGTAGTACATAATTAAGATCTGACGTATCTTTAAAATCCTTATCAGTAAGGTTAGCTTTAACGGTAATGCCTTGTTCAAACGGATCATTCAATGGCATTTTATGATTAAAAATGGTATTCCAATTATAACTGCTCCAACCTTGTGTTAGTAGTAAATTATCTAGTTCATGCTTCTTTTTATCATCGATATTTGTAAAATAGTATTTTGCTTGTTCAATAGTACCATTAACATAAGGTTCTAAATAGGTATATGAAATAATATTGTGATGCCTGTTATAAGATTTGGTTTCTTGTGGTAAGACGGAGATGCTTATAGCGTTAAATTCATCTGTATTTATGTCTTTAAAGCTAAGGTTTAAGGCTACTGAATCTTTTGTTTTTTTTGCAGTTATACCGTCTGATTTTATAATGTTTAGGCCTTCATAATTAAAAAACAAACGCTCTGCTATAGGCTGATCATTGTCGTTAAAGAGCGTTAGCGTATTAATGCCAGTGGCTACATTGCTATATTCAATAGTTGTAATAATCTCTGTTTTATTTGTAAAAAAGATATCCTTTGCATTATATTCATCTCCATTATGAATCAGTAAAGTGTGCTTTTTATTTTTTATCGATGCTAGCGTGTTATTATTAGTTATTAGCGACACAAAGACTTTAGAGTTGAGACTTTTAAGAGAAATTAAAATGCCTTTATTTTCAATGTTATGATTGATAAGAAAGCTAAAATCTTTATTGTTATTTGAAATGTTTACCTTGTAGTGATTACCGATTTCTGGTAATAATTGAAATTTCCCAATACCAAACTGGTTGGTTTTAAAAGTCGTTAAAAGCTCATCATTTTTATCTACAACCTCACCTTTTGCATATGGAATACCAAAACCAAGTTGGTCTTTAATAACAACACCTACAATATTAATAACACCGTTTAATAAGTGGCCGCTTTCTGGTAAAAACTGAGCATCAACTTTGTTGTCTATTCTTTTTTCACTAAGATCATTTTCATTATCAGGATTGAGTATTCTAATAGATTCTGAAAAATAATTTTTTTCATCAAAATTAAGCATCCAATTGGTGTATGCTTTTATTTTATAGTTTCCGGAAGAAAACGTTGAGTCCACCTCAAATGTGTTTGAAGCCACACCATCTGTTACTTTTATGAGTTTTTGTTTTAAAACCGTTTCATTTTTATCTTCAATACTTACGTATAAATTAGTGGTGATAAAAGACGGTTGTTTGCTTTTTTTATCTAAAACGTAGGCTGTAAAACCAATGGGCTCACCACTAATATATGTAGATTTGTTAAGGTGTAAGTACACCACTTCTCGAGCAGGCGTTGTATACGCTTTATAAGTCTCTACAATTTGTGAAGATTCTTGAGCTTCTGAGGTATTAATCGAAAAAGAAAAAATTAAAAGTGTGGTAAATAGAATTCTAACCGAGTTGAGTAAAGTTTTTAGCATAGTGATTGGTTTTAGAATTTAAAAATGTTAAAAAATTAACACTTCAAATACTATGCCACCAAAATTATAATTACTGCTATTTCAGTTAAATAGGTGAACGGTATGTTACTTATGCAATTTAAGCTGAATGCGTTTTCGAGTCACATCAACATCCAATACCTTAACAATAATTTGCTGGTGCAGATGCACATGTTCATTAACATCTTTTACAAAGCTGTCGGATAAGTTTGAAACATGAATCAGTCCACTTTCCTTAATTCCAACATCTACAAAGCATCCAAAGTTGGTAATGTTATTGACGATGCCAGGTAACAATTGCCCTTCGTGTAAATCGGTAATGGTTTTTATATTTTGGTTGAAGGTGAAGACTTTGGCGGTCTCTCTAATGTCTAATCCAGGTTTTTCAAGTTCTTTGATAATATCTTGAAGTGTTATGAGTCCAATATCTTGCGAAACATATTTTTTTAAATCTATGTTTTGTAGCCTTGTTTTATTGCCAATTAAATCTTCAAGAGCTACTCCTTCGTCTTTAGCCATTGTTCTAATAATAGCGTAACGTTCAGGATGTACTGCAGAATCATCCAAAGGATTTTTTGCTCCTTTAATTCGAAGGAATCCAGCACTTTGTTCAAAAGCTTTGCCACCGAGACGTGGGACTTTTAAAATAGCTTTTCGCGATTTAAAAACACCATGTTCTGTTCTGTATTCAAAAATATTTTCAGCCAATTTAGGCCCTATTCCTGAGACATAACTTAATAAGGATTTACTTGCCGAATTGATATTAACTCCAACCGCATTCACACAATTCTCAACAACCGTATCCAATTGTTTTTGAAGTTTGGTCTGATCTACATCATGTTGATACTGTCCAACTCCAATGGATTTGGCATCAATTTTCACCAATTCTGCCAGAGGATCTTGTAAACGTCTACCTATAGAAACAGAACCACGAACCGTGACATCGTAATTAGGAAATTCATCGCGTGCAATTTTTGATGCTGAATAAATACTAGCACCAGCTTCACTGACCACAAAGACTTGAATTTCGTTTTTAAACTGAATTTTCCGAATTAAAGCTTCCGTTTCTCGTGAAGCGGTTCCGTTTCCAATAGCAATGGCTTCAATTTTATACGCTTCTGCTAATGATGAGATCTTTTTTATAGCTCCAATACTATCGTTTTTAGGTGCATGCGGATAAATTGTTTCGTTGTGTTTTAAATTGCCTTGTGCATCTAAACACACCACTTTACATCCCGTTCTAAAACCTGGATCAATGGCTAAAACACGTTTTTCACCAATCGGCGAACCTAACAATAATTGCTTGAGGTTTTTTGCAAAAACAGTAATGGCAGATTCATCAGCTTTTTCCTTCGCGTTACTCAAGGCTTCGTTACTTAACGATGGAAATAATAGACGTTTGTAAGCATCAGAAATCGCTAATTCTATTTGATCTGCACAGGCATTTTGGCTTTTTATGATTCTATGATCCATACGCTCCAAAACTCTAACGTCATCAACTGCAATCTTCACCCGAATAAAACCTTCGCTTTCAGCTCTTAAAATAGCTAACAATCGGTGTGATGGAATCCGTGATAACGACTCCGACCAATCAAAATAATCTCTGAATTTTTGCGCTTTCTCATCATCTTTTTTAGCCTTTATAACTTTTGTCGAAATTTGAGCACGACGCTCTAATTCATTTCTGAGCGTATTCCGAATATCTGTACGTTCATTAATCCATTCGGCAATAATATGTCGGGCTCCTTCTAAAGCGTCTTCCGCAGTTGCAACATCTCCTTTTGCATATTTTAAGGCAATAGATTCGATATCATTTGCCTTTTGGCTCATGATGATTTTAGCCAAGGGTTCTAAGCCATTTTTACGAGCGGTTTCAGCTTTGGTCTTTCGCTTTTTCTTATAGGGTAAATACAGATCTTCAAGTGTTGTTGCGTCTTGTGCTTGTTCAATCTTCAGTTTTAAGTCGTCAGTTAAAACGTCTTGTTCTTCCAGAGCTTTTAAAATGGCGATTTTTCGTTTCTTTAAAGCTTCAAACTGCTCTTTATATTTTACAATATCTCCAATTTGCACTTCGTCTAAATTTCCTGTGGCCTCTTTCCTGTAGCGCGAAATAAAAGGAATGGTGCAGTCTTCATTCAGTAATTGAACGGTACTTTTTATACTGCTTTTAGGTAATTGGGTGAGTTGAACTATGTAATCTATCATCATAAAAAAAGACCTTATACATGTTTGAAGTATAAGGCCTGTAAGATATTTAACTCGACAGTAATTGCCGAATAATTTAACAAAAGTTATTCATTAATTGCAGCTTCTTGTTTGGCTTCGTTAATCATGGTTTCGTTAGGAACGATAGCAATGTTTACACGTCTGTTTTTAGAGCGTCCCTCTGCAGTTGTATTATCGTACATAGGTTGTTCTTCTCCAAACCAGTGGGTTGTAAATCTGCCGTTACTTAAGCCTTTGCTCATTAAATAAATGGTTACCGCTTCGGCTCTGTTTTTAGATAACGTCATGTTATAAGCGTCATTACCCGAACTATCTGTGTGGCCAACTACTAAAATATTGGTCTCTGGATATTCCGTAAATACACTAGCTAAGCTATTCAGTGTTTCTTGTGATTTGGCGTTGATATTATATTTTTCAGTATCAAAATAAACACCACTTTGTTCATCAAAAGTTAGTACGATACCATCATCAACACGTTCTACGGTAGCTCCTGGAATTTCATTTTCAATTTCCTGCGCTTGCTTATCCATTTTATTTCCAATTAGGACTCCAGCACCTCCGCCAACAACGCCACCAATGACCGCTCCTAATTCGCTATTATTGCCGTCTCCAACATTATTTCCAATAATGGCTCCTAATAAAGCTCCACCAGCTGCTCCAATAACTCCACCTTTTTGCTTGTTATTGGCATTATCTACAGCCTTGCAACTCGTCATTAGTACTAACAGTAATGATAGTGTTATGGCTAAATTTGTTTTATAATTAAATGTTTTCATCGTTTAAATTTTTGTAAAGTTCATGGTAATCGTGATGGGCTTTCCATCTAAGGTCACTACCTGTTGCCACTGCATGGCAGTTTCAGAAAGTGATGTGAGTTCTAATCTAAATCCTGCGTTGGTTTCAGACCTGCCTTTTTCGTTTGTAGGTTTTAATAGGAAGTTATATAAACCTGTGTCTTCATCTACTTCGTCTATTGTGAATGCGAAGTAGCGTTGCTTGGCCTCACAAGTTAATCCTGAAAGCGTATAAGTCCCGGTATTATTATTCGGTATAAACTGCCAAGTACTATTTTCGAAGCAGGTTTTTTCGGTATCGTTAAGTAGTGTGATTTTTAAATCACCTATGGCAGAAGATTTAATAGAAGTTAAGGTCCAATTTCCTTTGATTACTTTCTTAGATTGACGAACAGTCTTTGAGGTTCCACAGGCCAAGAAGCAAAGGGTTAAACATAATATTGCAAATTTCTTCATAGTCTTTAAGTAATGATTTAAATCAAAATTACTTAAAGGACCGTGTGCGGATTACTTGAAAAGAAAAAATTGTTGATGCAAATGCAAACCTGAAATGAATAAAAAAAGAGGTACTACAATATGTAAAACCCCTTTTTATAAAATGTATGATTGTTGTTAACTTATTTGAAGACCGTTGTTTACATTGTCTTTGTCTGGATTCACAAACACCAAATTACCGCTTTCATCCTCAGTCATTAATATCATGCCTTCACTTTCAACACCTCGTAATTTCCGTGGTGCTAAATTGACTAAAACTGTTACACGTTTTCCAATGATATCTTCTGGTTTAAAACTTTCTGCAATACCAGAAACGATAGTGCGTGTATCAATACCTGTGTCTACTTTTAAGATGAGTAGCTTTTTAGTTTTTGGCATTTTTTCTGCTTCGAGAATGGTTCCTACACGTAAATCTAGTTTGGTAAAATCTTCAAAAGTGATTTCTTCTTTTTGCGGTTCAGCTACTTTATTAGCAGCTTCGTTAGCTTTTTTACTCGCAATTAATTTTTCAAGTTGCTTATCAATTTCAGCATCTTCAATTTGAGAAAATAGTAAATCAGCTTTGCCTTCTTGTAGTTTATGTTCTGCAGGAAGTAGAATATCTTTTGTTGAAACATCTTCCCAAGAAGCATCATTATAATTTAAAATACCTTTCAGTTTAGTTGAGGTAAAAGGCAAAAATGGTTCCGATAAAACTGCTAATGCCGATGCAATTTGTAAGGCGACAAACATTACAGTTTTGGTACGTGCTTCATCAGTTTTTATTGTTTTCCATGGTTCCTCGTCTGCTAAATATTTATTTCCAAGTCGTGCTAAGTTCATCAATTCTTGGCTCGCTTCTCTAAAACGGTAACGCTCAATAGAACTTGAAATTACAGCCGGATAGGCTTTAACAGCTGCTAATGTTTCTTCATCAATAGCTAAATATTCACTAGGTGTAGGAACACTACCATTGTAATATTTGTTGGTTAAGACGGCTACACGATTGATAAAGTTTCCGAATATAGCCACCAATTCATTGTTGTTTCTCGCTTGAAAATCTTTCCACGTAAAATCGTTATCCTTCGTTTCTGGCGCATTTGCTGTTAAAGCATAACGCAATACATCTTGCTGATTAGGGAAGTCTATTAAATAATCTGGTAACCAAACAGCCCAGTTTTTAGAAGTCGATAATTTTTGACCTTCTAAGTTTAAAAACTCATTAGCAGGTACGTTTTCTGGTAAAATATAAGAGCCTTCAGCTTTTAACATGGAAGGGAAAATAATACAGTGAAACACAATATTATCTTTTCCTATAAAATGCACCAATTTAGTGTCTTCATCTTTCCAATAATCTTCCCAGTTTTTACCTTCGCGTTCCGCCCATTCTTTAGTGGCAGAGATGTAACCAATTGGCGCATCAAACCATACGTAAAGGACTTTGCCTTCTCCTCCTTCTACAGGCACCGGAATTCCCCAATCTAAATCTCGGGTTACTGCACGTGGACGCAAACCATCGTCAATCCAAGATTTTACTTGACCGTAAACATTCGGCTTCCAATCTTTTTTATGACCTTTTAAAATCCATTCACGTAAAAATTCTTCATGCTTATTTAAAGGTAAAAACCAGTGTTTGGTTTCTTTTAAAGTCGGTACATTTCCTGTTATGGCCGATTTAGGATTTATTAAATCCGTGGCATTTAAACTCGAGCCACAACTTTCACATTGATCACCATAAGCTTCTTCATAGCCACATTTAGGACACGTTCCGGTTACAAAACGATCGGCTAAAAACTGATTTGCTTCTTCGTCGTATAATTGTTCCGTGACTTCTTCTACAAACTCGTTTTTATCGTAAAGTGTTTTAAAGAATTCTTGAGCGGTATCATGATGAATTTTGGCTGTCGTACGCGAATAGTTGTCTAGTGAAATACCAAAATCCACAAAAGATTGCTTAATAATAGCGTGGTATTTATCTACAATATCTTGAGGTGTCACGCCTTCTTTTTTTGCTTTTATAGTAATGGGCACACCATGCTCATCACTTCCGCAAATAAAAGCAACGTCATTGCCTGTTAATCTTAGGTATCTAGAATAAATATCTGCAGGCACATAAACACCGGCTAAATGTCCGATATGAATTGGGCCGTTTGTATACGGTAATGCTGCTGTTATGGTATATCTTTTCGACATGGTTTTCATTTTTTTGAAAGCTACAAAAGTACGTAATATATAAGGGATTTAGAAAAAAAATGTACTTTTACCAAAAGCAGTTTTTATGACTTTTAGACATCACTTAATGTTTCTTATTTTCGCTTTAATTTTAGGAATACCACCTAACGTGCAAGCGCAAAGAAAAACTAATTCATCTACGGAAATGACTTCAAAATTAATTCAACCACCATATTTAAAAGCGGGAGATACAGTGGCTATTGTGGCTCCTTCTGGGATTTTAAAAAGTCGTGAAGGAGAAGTACAACAAGCTGTTGCACTTTTAAAAAGTTGGGGATTGCATGCTGTTGTAGGGAAACATGTATTTAGTAAAGCTAATCATTTTGCTGGTGCGGATGAAGAGCGTTGTGAAGACTTGCAAAATGCGATGGACGACCCTAAAATTAGTGCTATTTGGTGTGCAAGAGGTGGTTACGGAACGGTTCGGATTTTAGACAAATTGAATTATACTAAATTTAAGAAACATCCAAAATGGGTCATAGGCTACAGTGATATTACCGCTTTACACAACCAAGTACATAATGAAGGGTTTGAGTCCTTACATGCTATAATGTGTGTGAGTTTGACTACTGATTTAACTAAGATTGCAGCATCGGTAGAGACCTTTAAAACTGCATTATTTGGCAGTCCAACAGATTACACTTTAAAAGGATCTGACCATAATAGAGTCGGTGAAACTTCTGGTGAATTGGTTGGTGGAAATTTAACCATGCTACATACCATGTTAGGCTCTAAAGAAAGTCTTGATACCTCTGGAAAAATTCTTTTTATTGAAGAAATTGGGGAGTATAAGTACCATATAGATCGTATGCTACAAAGTTTGAAACGTGCTGGTTATTTTGAAAATTTAAATGGCCTTGTTGTTGGTGATATGTCTAGAATGCGAAAAAATACCACACTTTGGGGAACTTCTGTTGAGCAATTGATTCTTGATGCATTAGAAGATTACGATTTCCCGATTACCTTTAATATGCCTGCAGGTCACGAAAAAGATAACCGAGCTTTGGTTTTGGGTAGAACAGTAGAATTAACGGTGACAAAAGAGCAATCGACTTTAAAATTTTCAGAATAACTGTTTTTGAAACCTTAGAAATAATAGCGCACCGAAAAAGTAGAGCCCTACATCGATTATGTCACTAGTGTAACGCATGTTTATATGAGGCATTATCCATTCAAAATAGATTGAAAAGTAAATTGTTAAGGCTAAAACAACACTGATAGGAACGTAAAGTGTTTCGGTTTTTTTAATGATTCTTAAAACTGCTAAGCATGTACTTAAAACAATTGGCATACATAAAAAGTCATTGATATAGAAATACACCCAATTAGGAAGTGGCACTTCAAAACGGTTTGCTAGGTAAACTGTAGAAGCTAATAATACACTGATATAGAAAATGGGATGTTTTAAAATTTTCATGCTGCAATAGCCGTTATTAGCCAGGCGATAAACATTCCGATGGCTACAAATCCCATCCAAATAGAGTGTATAATTTTAACAAATACACGTACTATTAAAAACCGATGGTCTCTGTGCTTTTCATAAAAGGAAGGTGATGTTTCTTTTTGAATGCGCTCACGTTCACGACGTTCTTTTTTGTCTTGAGCAAAGGTTAGTTCGCGTCTTTTTTTGTATGACAATAGCGTATTGCAATTGGTGCAATAGTCTTCATTGGTATTATATAGACCACAATTTGGGCATTTAATATGACTTGCCATGTTACGTGTTTTACAGCATTACAAAGATATGGTTAATAGCAGGAATTTATGTGCTCAAAACTAAGCTGCTTTAGCTCAGATTGATTCATCTTTCAGTTTGATACCTCAAATTTTGTATATTGAAGCTTACTATGAAGCAGTTCTAATTTTTAGACTAAAAATTGCGAAGTGAAGACTGAAGATTAAAAAAATGGCAGAACACAACGAACTTGGTAAATTAGGAGAGCAACTCGCAACAGAGTACCTGATGAATAAAGGCTATGAAATTGTAGTTCGTAATTATGTGTTTCAAAAAGCCGAAATAGATATTATTGCCAAACACAATAATTCAATGATTTGTGTCGAGGTAAAAACGCGGAATTCTGATTTTTTTGGCGACCCTCAGGAGTTTGTGTCGCCAAGTAAAATTAAGTTGTTGGTAAAAGCTATGGATGCTTTTATCATAGAAAATGATATTGATTTAGAAACCCGTTTTGATATTATTGCTGTTTTGAAAAATAAGAAAACAGAGCAATTGACGCATTATGAGGATGCGTTTTATCATTTTTAATTTTTGTCATTCTGAACGAAGTGAAGAATCTCTAAAATAAAGAGTAATGCACAAAACACTTGGAACACATAATTACTACGTCTATATTCTAACAAATAAGAACAAAACTGTGTTATATACTGGTGTGACTAATGATTTAAAAAACCGATTGAGCTTTCATAGAGAGAATACAAGCTTAAATTCAAATGCATTTACATCAAAATATAATTGTTTTTATTTAGTTTATTATGAGCACTATAATTCTGTAGAAATTGCGATACAGAGAGAGAAACAGATTAAAGGATGGAAACGATTTAAAAAAGATAACATGATTTCTGAATTTAATAGTGACTGGAAATTTCTTAATGATAGTATATAGAATTTATTTAAAAAGATTCTTCACTGCGTTCAGAATGACATGAAACTACCTATAAAAATTCATCTCATCAATAAATTGCCACACATTTTCAGGTAACATCGGACGCACATTTTTACCGTCTTTTATTTCATTTCTAATAAATGTTGATGAGAGTTCCATAATTGGAGCATCAACCTTAATAATTTTTGGATGGTTATTGAATTGCGTGTCTATCTTACCTTTAGAAATTCTTGGATAGACGTAAATATGATGGTTTTCCAAAATGAGCTCATAATTTTTCCACTTATGAAAACTTTTTAAATTGTCTTCTCCCATTATTAAAGAGAACTCATTTTTTGGAAATTTCTCAAATAGATACGTTAAGGTATCAATAGTATAATTAGGCTGTTTTAAGCCAAATTCTATATCGCTCGGTCGTAATTTGTCGTAATCTTGCGTTGCCAAATGAACCAACTCTAAACGCTGATAATTATCTAATAAACTACTTTTCTTTTTAAACGGACTTAAAGGTGTTACTACAAACCAAATTTGATCTAAGTCGCTATGCTCTGCTAAATGATTAGCAATGGTTAAATGCCCAACATGAATTGGATTAAACGTCCCAAAATATAAACCTACTTTCATTTATTCTTGCTGTCATTCCTGCGAAAGCAGGAATCTTTTTAAACTAGATTAATCACTTTAAATGTTTCCGTTTGCAGGAATAAAATGTTTATTCCTTTATAAAATCGGACACCAATTTATAAGCATTGTCTAAAGCCTCATCTAAATTAGAGTTAAGAACAATCTCATCAAAAAGTGGAGCAGTGGCTAGTTCTGCAGGAGCTTTTGCCACACGCATACTTATTTTTTCAGCACTTTCTTCTCCACGATCTTTTAAACGTCTTACGAGTTCATTTAAATCTGGTGGTTTTACAAAAATAGCAATCGTTTGCTCCGGAAATTTTCTTTTTATTCTCAGTCCGCCAGAGACATCAATATCAAAAATAACGTGTTTTCCTTTGGCCCAAATACGTTCAATTTCAGTTTTTAAAGTACCGTAAAAATTATCTCTATACACTTCTTCCCATTCTAAAAACTCATCATTTTTAATGCGGTTTTTAAACTCTTTTAGAGATAGATAATAGTAATCTTTTCCATTGACTTCATTACCGCGTTTTTCGCGCGATGTTGCCGAAATTGAAAATTCTAGATTAAGTTCTTTTTGTTTTAATAAATGACGAACGATGGTTGTTTTTCCTGAACCAGATGGTGCTGAAAATACAATGAGTTTGCCTTGTACTTCGTTTTTAATTTCTGACAAAATAAATTGGTTTTACTGTTTACTGTATAGCGCGACTATGACTGTCAACTATTTTAGAGTACGTTTAATAATTGTTCTTTAATTTTTTCGAGTTCATCTTTCATCTGAACGACTAATTTTTGCATTGGTGCATAATTAGATTTTGAACCAATAGTGTTGATTTCTCTTCCAATTTCTTGAGAAATAAACCCTAATTTTTTACCGTTAGAATCTTCAGAATCTAAAGATTTTATGAAATAATCTAAGTGATTTTCTAATCGTACTTTTTCTTCAGTAATATCAAATTTCTCAATATAATAAACCAATTCTTGTTCAAAACGGTTCTCATCTACTTTCTCTTTAATATCAGCAATACCTTTTTCTAAACGTGCTCTTACGCCATCAATACGTTCCGGATCCATAGTAATAACTTCCTCTAATAAACGTCTCAACGTAGTAATTCGGTCTTCAAAGTCTTGTTTTAAAGTTGCTCCTTCGTCTTTTCGATATTCTACTATTTTTGAGATAGCTTCATTAATCTCGTTACTAATAAGTGCCCATTCATCTTCATCAATATCATCACGTTCTGTAGTGACAGCATCTGGTAAACGAATCGCCATTTTTAATAATTCAGTAGCGTCACCATCTACAACTTCTTTCAGCTGTTTAATGTATTCTTTAACAACCGTTTTATTAATTTTAGAACTGGTGTCTTCACCTGTAATCTCTACAAAAAGTGAGAAATCTACTTTTCCTCTGACAAGGCTTTTAGCAATAAGTTTTCTTATGTCTAATTCCTTTGCGCGATACATGGAAGGCATACGAGCGTTGAGGTCTAAACTTTTACTATTTAAAGATTTTAATTCAATAGAAATCTTTTTTGTTGGGAGCTGTAGTACAGATTTCCCATAACCTGTCATGGATTGTATCATTAAAACTTTTCATTTAAAGTTGGGCAAAGGTACAAAATTGAATGGTTTTAGAGATGTTTTAAAAATATTACAAACAGTTATGCATGCATAAGATACTTTCTTAACTTTGTTTCATAATAGTAAAGTTATGAAGATGTACAAAAAACAATTTGAAATTCGTTGGAGTGATGTTGATGCCAATGGTCATTTAGCCAATTCTGCTTATACTAATTTTATGAGTCATGCGCGTATGGCTTTTTTTTCTGAGCAAGGATTTTCAATGCCTGAAATTATGAAATTCAATGTAGGGCCTGTGGTGTTTTATGAACATATGTATTATTTTAAGGAGTCTTTTTTAGGCACTCCAATTACTGTGACTATTGAAGTATCGGGTTTAAGTGAAGATGGTATGTTGTTTATGTTTGAGCATAACTTTTACAATCATAAAGGTGAAAATTTAGCGTACTGCGAAATGCAAGGTGGATGGATTGATCTAAAAGCAAGAAAACTTACAGGTTTACCAGAGACTTTATTAGAATTAGCACATAAATTTCCAAAGTCTGAAAGCTTTAAGGTGTTAACCAAAGAAGATACACGGAAACATGGTGTACGACCGAAGCCTATGAAGTTATAAGTCTATTTAAAAACAGAATGCTGCTTAAAAGATTTAATCTGTACCTTCTTTATATACGGCTTTAAAACCTGATTTGGTAAATAACGATTGTGTTTGCAATAACACGTTAGTGCCTCGGGTTTTGCACCTAAAGTGCTTTTAATTTCAGAAGCCGTTCGACCAAGATTAATTTGAGTGGATTTTGTTTCAATGCCGAGTCGAACATAATCATTTAAAATCCTTGGGTATATGGCAAATTCTTTATTCTGAGAATAATCAATGCCAATAAAATGCGCATCGAGATGTGTGTCGTTTTGCATGGCAGACAAAAAACCGACGAGTTTCTCTTCTAGAAAATAACCTTTAACTATAAATTGTTCTTTAAAGGTTGTTTTAAGATGAATATAGGTATCGAGATTTAATATTTGAGCATTAAAATTGGCGTTGTCAATGGTGTTTTGATATAATTCTTGTAGTGCATTTTTGTACAATTTAATATCTTCTTCAGACAAAAGTTTGGTAGTTAATGCCTCACTTTTGGCATCTGCTCTATTTGCTTTTACTCTGTATTTAGATTTTAATGCATTGGTATAATCATCAAAAGAATGCCATTCTGGTAACAATGTTATAATCATATTAGGCTCAACTTGCATGGCTGCGTAATCAAAGGATTCTAAATGATTGGTTATAGGAAGTGATTCATTTTTAAAATCTTTAACAAATACCGCTGTTAGTTTTTTTGAAGCTTTTGATACTTGCTTGATACCTTCAGCAATGGCTTTAAAAGTCTCAACTTTATTCTCATTTTCCTTTATAAATGTACCGTATTCCCCACTTAAAAAAACGTTTCCACAGAATAACACTCTAATCTGATTATTACAAAACAAATTGTTTACCGCACGTCTAATTTTATCCGACGATATCGTAATATTTTTGGTAATGGTTTCAATACCAATCGTTACAATTTGAGTGTTGGCAAAGGCAACGGCTTCTTTATTTTTTAGGGTGAAAATATAATTAAACTCAATGTCCGTGTTGGCAAGTTCAAACGTTTTTAAGAATTTTGGTGAATAATAAATATTTGTACAACAGTTGACGCTATTCCAATAGGCTTGTGGAATGGCATCGACGGTTTTAAATATTTCGGAGGTGAAAGGCAAATTAATTAGCGTTTTTGGGTTTTAGGGAGACTAAATATACGCCAGAAAATATAAGAACCATGGCAATAACCTTTAAAGTATCAATGTGATCTGCACCCATAACCATAGCAAAGAGACCTGCAATTACGGGTTGCAAATAGATAAATATACCTACTGTTGAGGCTTTGAGTTTATTTAAAGCTATAGGGTTAAATAAATAGGTGCCAAACGTAGCACCAACCACGACAAACAAAACACAGAAATAGGCATATGGTGTAAATGCTTTCCATTGTACTTCTTTTAATTCTTCATATCCAAAGGGTAAAACCATAAAAAATCCAAAAAGGAATAACCATTTTATAAATGTAAAAGGGTGGTATTTTGCTGTGAGTTGCTTAATTAAAATAATGTAGATACTATAAAAGAATGCATTTAAAAAGACAAAGAGGTTACCTAGAAGTACGTGATCTCCTTCACGATGTGATTCTCCAAATAAGGTTAATGCCAATGCACCAGAAAAAGCTAATGTAACACCAATAACCTTTAAAATAGTTACTTTTTCTTTTAGGACAAGGGCTGATAAAATTAAAATAATAACAGGAGTGATGGTAATAATTGCAGCTGCGTGGATTGGAGTTGTGAGTTCTATACCTTTAAAAAAGAAAAGCATGTTAATGGCAACGCCGAAAACAGCAGCAATAAAAAACTTTAAATAGTCTTTGCGTTCTACTTTTTCTTTGGGTAACCAAATACTAATCAACCAAAACAAAATAGCAGCACCTCCAACTCTTAATACCGTTAAAGCAAAAGGTGATACGAAGTTTTCATTCATTACCGTTTTTGCAAAGGTAAAATTAAGTCCATATAAAATTTGAACCATTAAAAGAGCGAAAATGGCAAAGCCTCTGCTATCCATGAATAGCGGTTTTTGCAGCTTCAACCGTTTTCTTAGAATTACCTATAAAAATTTGATTTCCATATAAAATTACAGGCCGTTTCAAAAATGTATATTGCTCTAAAATATAGTATTTGTAATCCTCTTCAGACAGTGATTTGTCTTTTAAGCCCAATTCTTTATAAAGTCTAGCACGTTTGCTAAATAAACTTTCGTAACTATCTGTGAGTTCTCGCATTTGTTCAATTTGAGATGTAGTAATAGGATCAGTCTTTATATCTTGAAGTTGAAATGTCTCAGGTAAATTGAGTTCTTTTATGATTCTTGTACACGTATTACAACTGCTTAAAAAGTATATTTTGTTCATAATCAAAACGCTTTAATATTCAATATGCAAAGAAACCGTATTTCTAACGAATTTTATTACTTTTAAGCAAAATATCATTCTATGGATTACTATTCTATTGCTACTATTTTAATCGTTCTATCGGCGGTTTTTGGTTATATAAATGAGAAGTTTTTAAAATTACCAATCACTATAGGGTTAATGGTTATCACCATTGTATTTACAGTAGTTTTGGTTGGTATTGCTCAGTTTGATGATACGTTATTAATTCAAGAAAAAGAGTTTATAGCCCTTATAGATTTTGAAACCGTTCTTTTAGATATTATGCTGAGTTTTCTCTTGTTTGCAGGTGCTTTGCATACTAATTTCAATCAGCTTAAAGTACAACGATGGCCTATAATGGCATTTGCTACATTAGGTGTTTTGGTATCGACATTTTTAGTTGGAATTGTTATGTTTTATGTATTAAAAACAATGGATTTAAATATAGATTTTATCTACTGTTTATTATTTGGAGCATTAATTTCGCCTACAGATCCCATTGCCGTTTTAGGCATTTTGAAAAAAGCAGGTGCTCCAAAAAAATTGGAAACCAAAATTGTTGGAGAATCATTGTTTAATGATGGAGTAGGTGTTGTAGTATTCTTAACCATTTTCGCCATTGCCGCTAAACCTGATGCAGCGATTGAGCTTGCCGATATAGCGACTTTATTTGGGCAGGAAGTTATTGGCGGTATTGCTTTGGGACTTCTTCTCGGTTGGATAACTTACCGACTAATGCGATCTATTGATAGTTATGAAATTGAAGTGATTTTAACTCTTGCAACCGTTATGGGCGGAACGATGTTAGCGCATCAGTTTCATTTATCGGCTCCCTTAGCTATGGTTACAGCAGGATTGATTGTGGGTAATGATACTGTAAGAAATTCAGCTATGTCTGAAACAACAGAACTTTATGTTGATAAATTTTGGGAACTGGTAGATGTATTGTTAAACACAATCTTATTTGTGATGATTGGTATGGAAATGCTGGTATTAACTTTAGAAGGGAAATTTATCTATGCCGGATTAGTGGCTATACCATTAATATTATTATGTCGTTATGTCTCGTTGTGGTTGCCAATTAAGTTCTTCGAAAAGCGATTAGATTTTGTACCTAAAACAAATCTAATAATGACTTGGGGTGGCTTACGAGGTGGTATTTCTATTGCTTTAGCACTTAGTTTAACGGACGTTATGCATAGAGAATTGTTTTTGGTAATAACGTATGTCGTTGTCGTAGTATCTATTGTTGGGCAGGGTTTAACAGTAGGTCCAATTATAAAACGATTGACAAGAAAAGTGGTTTAGTTCATTTTTAAATAAGATGTCACCTTATCAAAAGGAATCATAAATTCGGTATAGCCTAAATCATAAGACGCTACTTCATAAACATTGTAAATTAAGACTAATCCTTCTTCACTAAAGCCAATATTTTCTGGTAAATGAAACGGTTCTCCAAAGAAGAAATTTTCAATAGTTAATTGATCTTTATTCTTTTCCAAAGATGTAATAAATTGAGCCTTCGCTAACGTTGTAAATCCGTCAATATCATTGATGTAATCATTGATTTCTAATTTGTTTCCCGTTTTGGCATCAAGATTTAATAATTTTATTTTATCATTTCCATGAGCACCACCTTTAAACTCGTATGTGCTTATAGCTATCGTAATAATAGCTTCAGACTGGTAAACAAGTTCTGATTCAATATGAAGCTCCCATGCAGGTTCGTCTATTTCAGCATAATCTTTTTTAAAACTTAAGTATTCGTCATTAAACGCTTTTAAAACATCTTTTAAAATAGTTTTGTTTTCAGATGTATTTAGTGTTGCAATAATTGCATTTTCGACATTAGTGTTAATGGTATTGCTTAAATCGCTACTTCCTGTCGCTTTACTATAAACTGCTGAAATTTTAGCTTCATATGGTTCTTCAACAGTAATAGTATCAAATGTAGCAGGTTTAATTTCAGAAGTACATGAATTTAAAAGGGTGACAACTATTAAAAAAGGAATGATACGTTTCACAGTAATTGAGGTTATGTTTAATAAACACTAAAGGTATTATATAGATTTGAATAGAACGAATTATCCGTTAAATTTGTTATACTACAAAAGCGATAATTCTATTACTATTTTAGAGGGTTACGTTAAATATTCTAATTATGAAATTCAACACAAAAACCATACATGGTGGTCAACAACCAGACGCAGCTTATGGAGCTGTAATGCCACCAATTTATCAGACGTCTACTTTTGCACAAGCAACTCCTGGTGGTCATAAAGGCTATGAATATGCAAGATCTGGAAATCCCACGCGTCATGCTTTAGAAAATGCATTTGCCAGTATCGAAAATGGAACCCATGGCCTAGCATTTAGTTCTGGATTAGCTGCTATTGATACCATTTTGAAACTATTGAAGCATGGAGATGAGGTCATTTCTACTAATGATTTATATGGGGGAACATATCGTTTATTCACTAAAATATTCGAAAACTTTGGTGTTAAGTTTCATTTTATTGGAATGCAAAATGCGAAGGACATTGAAAATTATATTAATGATAAAACAAAACTGATTTGGGTTGAAACACCTACAAATCCTATGCTGAATATTATTGATATTGTAGCAACAGTCAATATTGCAAAGGCACATAATGTGTTGTTGGCCGTAGATAATACTTTTGCCACGCCGTATTTACAGCGACCATTAGATTTTGGGGCTGATATCGTAATGCACTCAGCTACAAAATATTTAGGTGGTCATAGTGATTTGGTCATGGGAGCATTAATTGTTAAGGACAAGGAACTGGCAGACCGTTTATATTTTATTCAGAACGCAAGTGGTGCAATCTGTGGTCCTCAAGATGCATTTTTAGCCTTAAGAGGTATTAAAACGTTACATATTAGAATGCAGCGTCATTGTGAAAACGGAAAGGCGGTCGCAGAATATTTAGCCAAACATCCAAAAATTGAAAATGTATATTGGCCAGGGTTTGAAACTCATCCTAATCATGCGATTGCAATAACACAGATGCGTGGTTTTGGCGGTATGGTGTCGTTTACGACCAAAGGAAACAATTACGATGAGGCTATTAAGATTGTTGAACATCTAAAGGTTTTTACTTTAGCTGAGTCCCTTGGAGGAGTAGAGTCGTTAGCGGGGCATCCGGCAAGTATGACTCATGCTAGTATTCCCAAAGCGGAACGTGAAAAAATAGGAGTTGTAGATTCGCTAATTCGGTTGAGTGTAGGTATTGAGGATGAAGATGATTTAATTGCCGATTTAAAACAAGCCATTGAAGTCCAATAAATGGAAACTAATATAGAGCCTATAAAAAAGACCAAATCGTGAGATTTGGTCTTTTTTATAAGTGTTATAATAATGATTTAATCGAACATAAAAATGTAACCCACGTTAAACCAAGCGAGCCAATCATTTGTTTTGTTGGAATCTAATTGATGGTCTAAACCATCTGTATCATCATTCATAAAGCGTTGAATTCGCAGATCAGCCATTAAATGTGAAACGGCATTAAGGTTATACCTTACTCCTACACTTCCCACAATAGACCAAGTAGATCCACTTGTAGCATCTATAGATCCCGGCTCCCAACTGGGATAAAAATTATTAGGATCGTTTATGTTTTCGTCTCCGTATGTTGTAGAGACACCTGGATTGTAGATAACGTACTGTGCTCCTAAACTTACAAATGGGCCAAATTTATCACCACCTCGAGATAGGGCTCTTGTCGATAAAGGGTAATATTCTAGTTGTGCTCCGATATTAAAGTTTTGAGCTTCTCCTGAATGGGCTCTTAATTTATCTGCGGCCGTACTTGTTCTATCATCATCTACCCATTGCCCAAAATGACTAAGGTTTGTTTTATTCCAAGAAATTTCAGCTCGTACTTTAAAGTGGTTTGTAAAAAAATTATTTCTTGAATACGAATAGTAACTTGTGAGATAATCGAAGTTCATATAATAAACAAGACCAATACCAAAACCTATATTACCAGTGTTCGTTTCAAAGTCATAACGCTCACCGAAATCCGATTGATAAATGATAGGACCAGCAATGATTCCAACCTCGTGTGAGAAACTTTGGGAGTAACTCATTTGCATCGATAAAAGCAATACAAGAGCTATGTATAAATGTTTTATTTTTAGTGTCATGTAATCTTAAAATTGATGCTTTTACCCAGCAAATATATAAAAACTCGACAAACTACCAAATAAAACCGACAAAATGCATGTTTCTGTTTCTTTCATAAAATTTCACTCCTTTTTTTCTTAATTAAGATTATATGTAATCTCACCGTAATAAAAATGATATGTGCTTAATTATTAAAGCAATAAGAAAGCCACAATATATCAAAATATTCTTACAATTAACGGGTTAAAATAAAATATCCTATTATTTAGACAAAAATAGATTATTATTTAGAAATCGTTAATGAATTATTTATTTTAGATGTAAATAAATACGAATGAAAGATGAAATAGACACTTTCTTAGCTGAAGTGCAAAAAAGAAATAGTCATGAGCCAGAATTTTTACAGGCCGTGCAAGAAGTTGCTGAATCCATAATCCCATATATCGCTCAAAGTAAATTGTATAATGGTCAAAAAATTCTATCAAGGATGGTGGAGCCTGAACGATTAATATCATTTAGAGTCAGTTGGATTGATGATGACGGTGAGATTCAAGTGAATAGAGGGTATCGTATTCAGATGAACTCTGCTATTGGACCTTATAAAGGAGGTATACGATTTCATCCCTCTGTAAATGCTAGTATTTTGAAATTCTTAGCTTTTGAACAGGTGTTTAAAAATGCATTAACAACGCTACCCATGGGCGGTGGTAAAGGGGGATCTGATTTTAATCCAAAAGGAAAATCAGACCATGAAATTATGCGCTTCTGCCAAGCTTTTATGAGTGAATTATATAGGCATATAGGGCAGTTTACAGATGTTCCCGCAGGAGATATTGGTGTTGGTGCACGCGAAATAGGGTTTATGTTTGGGACATATAAAAAACTTAAAAATGAATTTACAGGAGTGTTAACTGGTAAAGGCCGAACTTGGGGAGGCTCGTTAATTAGACCAGAATCTACAGGTTATGGAGTGGTTTATTTTGCTCAAAATATGTTGAAATTAAAGGAGGATACGCTAAAGGATAAACGCGTTGTAATCTCAGGCTCTGGTAATGTAGCACAATATGCAACGGAAAAAGCTATAGCCTTAGGTGCGGTTGTACTGACGTTGTCAGATTCGGGAGGTTATATTTTAGACGAAGACGGAATTGATGCGGAAAAATTAAAGTTTGTAATGGATCTTAAAAACGTAAAGCGTGGTCGTATAAGTGAATATGTAAAGCAATATCCAAATGCGACCTATTTTGATGATGAAAAACCTTGGTCCGTAATATGTGATATAGCTTTACCTTGCGCAACTCAAAATGAACTTAACGGAGAGGATGCACAGCAATTAGTTGAAAATGGTAGTATCTGTGTTGTTGAGGGGGCAAATATGCCTTCTACACCAGAGGCTATTCAGGTTTTTCGGGATGCAAAATTATTATTTGCTCCTGGCAAAGCGTCTAATGCTGGTGGTGTAGCTACTTCTGGATTAGAAATGAGTCAGAATTCACTTCGATTAAGCTGGTCTAGAGAAGAGGTGGATACACGACTACAAAATATTATGGAAGCCATTCACGATTCTTGTGTAGCCTATGGAAAAGATGAGAATGGTGCTGTAGATTATATAAAAGGAGCAAATATTGCTGGTTTTGTGAAAATTGCAGATGCTATGTTAGCTCAAGGTGTTGTGTAACTAAATCTAAAATAAAAAAAGTTTCTGTTTCTTTACAGAAGCTTTTTTTATGACATTATATATGATAAGCGCATAAATATCGTTAGTATTAAATATATTTGAGCAAACCTTTATGTATTCATGTATAACACTGTTTTTAAAATCTTTATTTTAGTATTTGGGTTTACAGCTTTTAGCTATAGTCAAGATTTCTCAACGTTATGGCAGGGTCATTATTCTTATAATGATATTGTAGATGTGGTTAGTGGTGAAAATAAAATTTATGCTGCTGCTCAAAATGCTGTTTTTAGTTATGACTCACAAACTAATGAACTCACAACAATTACTTCGGTAGAAGGCCTTTCCGGTGAGCAAATTACAACCCTTTATTACAGTGCGTTGTATCAATACGTACTCATAGGTTATGAAACAGGATTAATTGAGGTGTATTCTGAAACAGAAAATTCGGTATTATCTGTGGTTGATATTTTAGATAAGGTCAACATTACTCCTGTAAATAAGAGGATTAATCATTTCTTTGAACATGAGGGGCAAGTTTACATATCAACAGATTATGGGATTTCGGTATATGATTTAGAGCGTTTAGAGTTTGGTGATACTTATTTTATTGGGGATGGAGGGAGCCAAATAACAGTAAACCAAGTCACAATTTTAGATAACCAAATTTATGCAGCCTGTATCTCTGGGAATGGAATAAGAACAGCAGACCTAAGCAATCCTAATTTAATTGATTATCAACAATGGCAAAACCCAGTGATTGGGAATTATGCAACCATTAATACCATTAATAATAAAGTGTATGGTGTAGCATACAATAGAACGATGTATGAAATAAACGGGACTTCCTTAAGTTCTGTCCTTACATTTCCAATTCTGCCTTTAGATGGAGATACGTCTGACTCCTATATTATTTATTCTACAAGGGATGAGATCTATGTTTATGATGAGAACATACAATTAGTAAATAGCTTTGAGGCTACAGAAGAATTTGATTCCGATTTTACGTCAGCAATTTCTTTAGATGGTGATATTTATATTGGTACTGAGGCTTTTGGTGTCATAAGTTCGTCAATTACTTCTACTGGTTTTTATACAGAAATTAAACCGAATGGTCCATTATTTAATGAAACGTTTAGACTTAATGCAGAATCGAGTGTGGTGTGGTCTAGTTTTGGTGATTACACTGAAGATTTAGTACCTAATCCGATTAGGAGTAGAGGTCTAAGTTATTATAGGAATGATGTTTGGGAGAATATTCCTTTTGATAGTTTACTAGAAGCACGGAATCTAGCACAAATTGCGATAAATCCATTTATTCAAAACCAAGTCTTTGTGAGTTCATTTCAAGATGGTATTCTAGAATTAAATGATTATGAATCGACTATATTATATGATGAAACCAATAGTGATTTAGAATCCTTAGTATTATCCGATTCTCCAGACTATAGAAGTATTAGGGTTTCTGCGACTGCGTTTGATAGTAGTGGACTGTTGTGGTCATTAACGTCGCTTATATCTGAACCTTTAAAGTCTTATGACCCAATTACTGGTAATTGGAATAGCTATGATTTTTCGAGTATCATCCAAAACCCCATTAATGATGAGTTTGGTTATTTTGATCTTGCTATAGATAACAATGGTACCAAATGGATAGGTGCTTATACCAATGGAATTTATGCCTATAATGAAACCATAGCTGATACTCCGCTTCGAAATATAAAAACGGAAGAACAAGGCTTACCTTTTCCTAGGGTAAATGCATTGACTGTAGATAATAGTAATCAATTATGGGTGGGTACATTTACAGGACTACGCGTGCTGTATAATACTTCAGGATTTTATGAAGATTCTAACCCGACATTGAGTTCTATAATTATTTTAGAAGAGGGAATTGCAAAAGAATTGTTAGAAGGCGAAACCGTAACAGATATTAAGGTTGATGGCTCTAATAATAAATGGATTGGAACGGTAGATTCTGGCGTGTTTTATCTCTCTCCAGATGGGCAAACGACCATTTATCATTTTACTAAAGACAATTCTCCATTGCCATCAAATAGAATTAATGACATCTCAATTGATCCTAATAATGGTACGGTGTATATCGCCACAATAAAAGGTTTATTATCTTTTAAAGCTGGTGGTTCAAAAACAGAATCCACTTTAGAAGATGCTTTTGTGTATCCAAATCCTGTACGACCAGAGTATAATATTCTTGGTTTTAACGATCTAAATGATATTACTAAAGGTGTAAAAGTTAGTGGGCTCACGGAACGTGTGAATATAAAAATTACAGATATTGAAGGTAATTTGGTAGCAGAAGCGCAGTCTAATGTTAATTTAAGATCGTCTAGTGCAAATTATAATTTTGCTATCGATGGAGGAACTGCTATTTGGAATGGTAAAAATCTTGGGAATAATGTAGTGAGAACCGGTGTGTATTTAATACTGATTTCAGATTTAGACTCTTTTGAAACTAAAGTGCTCAAAGTTCTAATCGTCCAATAAACATGCTTTCAAAAAACAACAGCATCGTGCTTTCTAAATTAAAATATAGAGATCACGACCTTATTGTTAAGTGCTATACGGAGCAACGTGGAGTGGTGAGCTATATGTTAAGAGGTGTTTTGAAATCTAAAAAAGGACTTTCAAAAACCGTTTATTTTCAAGCGTTGTCTCAACTTCAAATAGAAGAAAACTATAAACCAAATCAGTCGCTACATTTTATAAAAGAAACTAAGTTTAATTATATCTATAAAAGCCTTCATACTAATATCTATAAAAGTGCGATCGTTTTATTTTTATCTGAAATTCTTTCCAATGTATTAAAAGAAGAAGAAAAGAATGACGATTTATTCGATTTTATAACTGCATCACTTCAGTATTTAGATAATGAAGATCAGTTTTCAAACTTTCATTTATTGTTTCTTTTAAAGCTGACACGCTACTTAGGCTTTCTACCCGAAAACTTAGATAATGACTATGCCTATTTCAATTTGGAATCTGGAGTTTTTGAAGCCTCTAATCATGGCATTTACTCCGTGTCTGGTGAAAATTTAACACTCTTAAAACGTCTGTTAGGCACAAGTTTTGATACACTACATACGGTAAGCATTAAAGCAAAACAGCGGCAAGAATTTTTAAATATGCTATTGCATTATTTTGAATTACATTTAGGAAGTTTTAGAAAGCCTAAATCATTGCAGGTGCTTAACGAGGTATTTCATTAAGTCATTTTTGCCAAAAAAACTATAATGATTGTGAGTTCACAAGTGAAGCGCAATAGCGTACATACTATTTTTTTATTTCTTTTTTTACAGTTAACTTTTGGGCAAACCGTTACTGTTTTAACAGCCGATAGTCAAATGCCAATTCCTGGTGTTACACTTGTTAATCACATTAAAAGCAAAACCATTATTACCGATTCAAACGGCCAAGCATCGTTGTCGCTTTTCAATGCTAAGGAAATTATATATTTTAAGGATTTTTTATATGAAGAGGAACACTTCACCAAATCTGAAATCGTAAATAAGCAGGGCATTGTTTATCTTATGCTTAAAGTAGAAGGGCTAGATCAAATCGTTATTTCAGCTTCTAAGTTTGAACAACGTAAGAGGGATATTCCACAAACCATTGTTAATGTCAATGCTAAAGATATTGCTTTGTCTAATCCTCAAACGAGTGCCGATTTATTAGAAAACATTGGTAATATTTACATTCAGAAAAGTCAATTAGGTGGTGGAAGTCCTATGATTAGGGGTTTTTCTACAAACAGGCTTTTAATTGCTGTTGATGGTGTACGTATGAATAATGCTATTTTTAGAGGTGGTAATCTTCAAAATGTTATTGCTATAGATCCATTTTCGATACAACATACAGAGGTCACACTTGGAGCTGGTTCCGTGGTTTATGGCAGTGATGCGATTGGAGGAGTGATGAGCTTTTATACTAAAAAACCGCAGTTCTCTGAAACGGATGCTTTAGATTTTAGTGCTACGGCGTTAACACGATTCGCCTCTGCAAATACTGAAACAACAGGACATTTGGATTTTAATTTAGGGTATAAGAAATGGGCGTTTTTGACGAGTGTGAGTTATACTGATTTTGATGATTTAAGAATGGGAAGTCATGGTCCTGATGATTACTTGAGACCAGAATATGTCACCCGGCAAAATGGGGAAGATGTTATTGTTGCTAATCCAAACCCTAAAGTACAATCACCAACCGGTTACGATCAACTAAATTTTATGCAAAAGGTGCGTTACAAATCTTCTGATGATTTAGATTTTGATTTAGGCTTGTATTATTCTACGACATCAGAATTTTCTAGATATGATAGACTCCTTCGTTATAGAGGAGATGAGCTACGTTCGGCTGAATGGAATTATGGACCACAAGAATGGTTTATGGGAAATTTTACGTTGACTAAATTGAGTAGTCGTTCTAATTTGTATGATAAGATTCAAACGACTTTAGCGTATCAGAATTTTAAGGAGAGTCGGGAGGATCGGGATTTTCAATCGGCTATTCGTGCTGTGAGAGCTGAATCTGTTGATGCCATTTCGTTTAATTTAGATTTAGAGAAAACGTTAAACCCTAAAACAAGTTTGTTTTATGGGCTAGAATACTTACATAATACGGTGCATTCCGATGGGTATGATACCAACATAGAAACGAATCAGAATTCAGTTAGCCTTACGCGCTATCCGGATGGTTCTACGTGGCAGTCTGTTGCTGCTTATGCCAGTTTAAAGCATAAACCGAATTCTAAATTTGTGTTTCAGTCTGGTCTTCGTTTTAATCAGGTGATTGCGAAAGCTGATTTTACGGCCAATAATGTGTTTTTAAATTTGCCTTTTGATGATGCTGAGGTGAATACAGGAGCTTTAACAGGAACCGTTGGTATTACGTGGTCTCCAAGTGATGTCATTCAATGGAAGCTTAATGCCTCTACGGCGTTTAGAGCTCCAAATATTGACGATATTGGTAAGGTGTTTGATAGCGAACCTGGAGCTGTTGTGGTACCTAATAAAGACTTAAAAGCAGAATACGCTTATAGTGGTGAGTTGGGTTTAAAGTTGAATTTTGAACATAAAGTCATTATAGATTTAGCGACCTATTATACCTTTTTAGATAATGCTTTAATACGACGCGATTATGAGCTCAATGGTGAAACCGAAATGGTTTACAATGGAGAGTTAAGTACGATTCAGGCGATACAGAATGCGTCTAAAGCCTGGATTTATGGTTTTGAAGCAGGTATAGACATTAACTTCACCAAACAATTAAAACTCCGTTCGCAGTATAATGTTATTGGTGGTACAGAAGATAATAATGGAGTAGAAGAACCGGTACGGCATGTGGCCCCTAATTTTGGACGCACGCATTTGGTTTGGAAAAAGAACTCGGTATTGTTTGATGCCTTTGTGGTTTATAACAGCACCCTAGACTTTAATCAAATGGCTCCTTCAGAAACGGCTAAGGATTATATTTACGCTTTAGATGCTGATGGAAATCCCTATGCACCGTCTTGGTATACGCTTAATTTTAGAACGCAATATCAGTATAATGACCAGCTTAGTGTCACGGCTAGTTTAGAAAATATAACGGATCAACGTTATCGGCCATACTCTTCGGGAATTACTGCTGCAGGTCGGAATTTTATTCTCGCTTTAAAATATACCCTCTAGTCTTTTGGTGTTTCTCGTATAAGCATCCTATTTATGACGGTTATTTGACTTTCAGCTGACCGAAATATTAGCGGAGGTTCATACGCCTTATAGACGGTTCACATCCGAAGGAGACCTGGAGTAGATGCGGAGTAGACCCGAATTAAACACGGGTGAACCTCATTTATCATCCGCTCTTTATCCGAATATCACCCGAGTATGACCCGAGTATGACCCGAGTATGACCCGAGGTTACTATGGGTGAACCCAAATGAAGCTTTGGTTGGGATTCTTGTTGCGACTTTACCACCTCTGGCCTAAAACAAAATAAGCCGCATTTTTTAGATGCGACTTATATTTCAAAATATATAGCGTGTTTATTTAGTTCTGTTTAATAGCTTTTTTACTGATGACCTGTCCGTTGGATAGGGTTATTTTAGCAATGTAAGTCGCGATACTTAATTTGGATAAGTTATAAACCTCAGTAGAAGTATTGCCTTGTAAGCTATAAATGATGCGTCCTGTAACGTCTATAATAGCGACGTGTTTTATGGTGTGGTTGTTTCCAACTTTAAATTGAACATCGCCATGTTGTAATTCTGTAATCGTTACGTCATTAGCTTCAACTATGTTGTCGTCTATAGAGAGTGTAGTTGGTGTAAATACAATTTCAAAACGGTCGTTGAATTCACCTGTTTCTGAAGTGAAGGTGTAGTCTGAAGTTTTAAGGTTGTGAAATGTATTGAGTTCATTGTCCTTAATGTACACCGCGTTTTCTGTCATAAAAGCACCTTCAAATTGTGCAATAGAAAAGGTATATAATGTAGCAACATCTATAGAAGTATAAAAACCTAATGGAATAACTTCATCCAGTGTTAGACTATTTGGATTTTTACCTTGGATTGCTAATTTTTCATCGGAATCTGGAATTAACGTATAGATTGCAGAATGCGAAGAGGTTATTCCGTTTTTTGGAGCATCGAAATACATACCATCATAGGCATCCGTAGCATATTCTAAATAACCAATTAAAACTTGACTAAACACACCGTTATCTGATGTTAGATTTACCCATAGTTTATTTATGGCATTAGTTTCATTACTGTTTCTGAAAAATTGATTATTATCACCTGTAACGCGCATGGAGTTATTAAAAATTAGGTCTGCTGTTTGTATGTCTTCAGTAGGAACAGGAGATGGTAATACGGTGGTTGAAGTTGCGTTATTATCCATAGAAATAAAGAAACCTTGACCAGAGGGGATAAATCTGCTCGGGATTGTAGAATCGCCTCCATTCTCTTGAGCTGCGGTTTGTCCTGTACCATTAATAATGGCATAGTCTGAATCAGAAAAATTTAGGTTTTGACTCCCATTTGTAGTATCAGAAGGTGCGGTATTTTGAGACCATAAATATATAGCACCTTCAATAATAGGATTAGGTTCGGATATTTCTTCGTCAATAAGCCCTACGTTAGTCGCTAAAAAGACATCTGCACTTATAGCAGAAGGGTATGGGTTGCCAACAAAATTCCAATTGTTATCACCCATTTCTTCGTCATTTCGATATAAAGGCACTGTGATAACACCATTATTAAAAAGACCAGAAAATGTGTAGCGTATTCTACAAGTTGGTCCAGGACATCCAGGGGTACTTGAAAATACACTAGGATCATGCGTTGCTGCATAACCTACTCCAGGGGTTAAATATGTTGTAGAAATACTGCCCCAATCATCGCCATTATCATCAATATCATCAACCCCTGCTCCAACTGTAGCGGTATCATCATTAGCAGTCTCATATGTTGAGTCTCTGAAGTATTCAGCATTGTATTGAAAGCGTTTGTAAGGACTCGCAAGTGCTAAACCATTAGCTGGGGTTTCTTGAAAAACAGGTGAACTCCAGTAGGTGTATTCGTACCAGTTATTAGAAGAGGCTGTGAGTTTGCTAACCTTAAGATTTGTAGGTGTTGTTGCTGTGACATTTCCTAAATCGTTAATTTGAACAAATGAGCCTTGGGGTTCAATCTCAATAGCTCCGTCAGTTCCGTTAACTGTTAAATCGTTTGTGACTTCAACAAAATCGCCATCACCAATAGCTAATGTAACGTCATTTACAATTAAACTACAAGCACTAAAACTACCTTCTACTAAAGTATCATAATTGCCATTAAGGGTTACTGCGCTATTAATAGTTGGTGGTGTTGACCAAGACGTGCCGTCCCATTCGGAAACAAGAACCTCTAGTTTCGCTGCATTAGATGCTTTATAGCAGGTAGCACTATCTTCTCTTAATTGGCAATAGTATTGGTATCCGTTTAAGCCTGTAGAATTAGCGATAGTTAAGGTTGCGGATTGCTGACCTGAGTAATCTGTATTACTCGGTAAAATTTCTGTCCATGTTGCTATTCCAGGGGCGTTGTAATACCATTGGTAGGTGAGTTCCTGAGAATCATCTCCTTCGTCATAGCCTTCTGTTCCTGATATCGTAAAGCTTGCAGAGAATTCACACTCAAAATCGGCATCTACTGGTTGTAAGGTTATAGTAGGAGGTGAACCAGCTGAGAAATCATACGCACCAATATTTGTATAGTCCACAGGGGTCATACTATCCCAATCGTTAGAATCCCAAGTGGTACTCGGAGCTGTAATTCCTGTGTTTTTTCTTCGGTATGTGTAATCGTTGTTTGAGATGGTAAACGTAGTACCCGAAGTATTTCCCCATAAATCTACCCAGGTTTCAGTTGTGCCATCGTCGTGGTAGAGTCTAATATTGTCATTGTCATTAATACCACCAAAAGCATAAAATTCATCCGCAGTATGTCCGCCTTCAGGGTCTGTAGCATCAGCTCCTCCAATAGCAATTACATAGGTTGTATTGTTAGGCATACTTCCTGATAAATCGCCAACATTTCCACTAGCCCCCGCATTACCATTATTATGAATACGAATTTCATAGTGTTCAAGATTGACTGTTGTTCCTGTGCCGTTATACAGTTCTATATAAGAGTGAGAACCAGAACCGGCATCGGTGACTTCACTGATAAATAAATCTGTAGGGGTTATTCCGCCAGACCCTTCGCAAGAACCGATAACATTATCTATTACGGTAAAGGCGCCGTTGCTTTGGCAATTGATTGCGTTGGTAATAACGATATTAGATGAGACGGCTCCCGTTGGAATATTAAACTCTATTTGGGTTGTTGAAATGGATGTATGAGGAATTATGGCTCCATCATATTCTACCGTAGTAGATCCGTCTAAGTTTGTGCCTGTTACCGTTACAGTGGTGTTAATTGGCCCAGTAAGCGGTGTCATTATATTTGATGACGCCTCGCAAATGGCTTCTCCTCTAATTGCAAATTCATAGATTTCTTCACCTTCACCATCAGCACTATCGTTGTTTGTAATTCTTACTGTTGCGTTTCTGGTGCCAGCTACTGAAATTGGGGCAAAAGTAACATCGAATGTTATTTCCGAGTACGGTGTGACAGTTAAAGGCAAACTAGAAGGTAAGGTGACATAAAAATCTGCTGCATCTGTGCCTACAATTTGAATATTACTTACGGATAAATCTACGGCTCCTAAGTTTTCGATAATGAAGGATTTAGTTTGCGATTCTACGGAAACAATTTGATCGCTAAATTCCGTGTTGTCGAGGTAACTTGGTGTGGTATCTCCATTAGCTATATCTGGAAAAGCACCGATATCTCCTTCTATATTTATTTCTGGTTCTAACACTGCACAAGGAGAAATTAAAGTATTTGTACCTGGGCTACCTCCATCAGGGACCGCTTGCCAATTGGTGTCTGTATCTGAGTTGTCTAAGGTTGTATCTATTATATGAAATGTAGACCCGTTACCATCTGTTGAAAAATCATCATTGTCATCATATTGTACGTCATCTATGGTGGTAAAACCATCTGCGGCAACTAAGGTAATTGTAGCACTATCGTTTACAAGTTTGTTTGTGTTGGTTGTAGAAGCAGGAATACCATAGTCTGGAGTAAATGGGCAATCGTTGTTATAAACACCATCTCCATTGCTCCCTAGAGAAACTGTAATACAATCTCCATCAGCAATTATGGTGCCCGTAGAGGGAAAGGTAAATCGGGTTGATCCGTTCACTTCAATGGTATAGTCGTTTAAATATTGTGGACTACCAGAGGTATTACAGATTTCTATCCACTCATCGTCACCACCAGTGGAATTATACATAATTTCTGTTATTACGACATCTGCTAATCCTGGGACATCGTTGTCTGTAATGGTCACTGTATGTGTTGTTAATCCGCCAAGCGTTGCCGCGTCTCCTCCAGTAGGATTGCTAAGATTTAAAATAATGGTCTCATCAGACTCTATATCGGTATCGTCGTTAGAAATATAGATGGTAACACACTGATCTGCGGTACTACCGGGAGGGAATGTGAGTGTTTGAGGAAAGCTAATTGCGGCAGGAGTGCCTGCACCATCGTCGTAATCGGTTCCGTTGGTTGCCGTACTGGCTCCATCTAAGGTGATGTCTACGGTGGTTGCATTGCTTGCTGATTCATTGGCGATAGCGACACAAACATCTATAAAAAGGCCATCTTCTGTTAGTGTAGAGCTCGTTGATACAAAATTTACTTGTGTATCAGTAGAACCTGCAAGAACACTAATTGTGTAGTCTTCCACAGAGCCCCAGCTAAAGGTGCCACATGGTGAAATTGAACTCGCATCCGCACTTTCGTTTTGTACGATTCGCATTCTGTAATCTCCAATTGCTTGCGCTGCAGGTATATTTATTGTTATGTTTTCTGTTACATTACCGCCAGAGACGGCTACATCTACGGTTGTTATTTCTTCATCCGTATCATCAAAATCTCCATCATTATTCCAATCTATCCAAACTCCACCAGCTCCATCATATTGACCGCCGTTATCACAATCACCGAATTCTACACTTAATGTATAACTCCCTCCTGCATTTAAATCTGCACGCATTGCTGTGTAATTGTTAATTACACCGCCAGATCCCCCTGTGCAATTATCGGTAGTATTGTTAGTAATACTTAGAGATTCACCAATTAAGGTTACATTTTCAATTTCAGAATCAGCATTACTTGTTGGGCCTGCATTACAATAGATATCTACTACATCTCCAGTTAAGGAGACTGTTTTTGTTGATGCACCTGTGCTTGTAATATCGACATCGTCTGTATAAGTACCAACCGCTTTTCCTGATATTAATCTTGCATAAATGGTTGTAGAAGCTACTGCACCACTGCTCTCAGTTAAGGTAATAGAGTTTGTAAACCCAGTCCCAGAAGTTAACGAAATTTCAAAATCGGTTGGTGCTGTGATTACAATATCATTGGTTAAATCTGTTCCTTCTACCGTAAAAGTGTCCTCAGAAGAGGGAGGCATATCATAAAAATAATCTAAGCCTGTAATCGTTGTTGGTGCTGCAGTTATAGTTGGGCCAGCTGGGCCTGCTAGTTTGTATAATTGTAATTCTTGTTGGCCAGCATTTCCATAGCATGCAAATCTTGGAGCTGCTGAATTGTAAGACAGTTGTCTTGATGAATTATCAACATTTCTAACGGTAAATTTGCCACTGCTATAAGAAAAAGTCCATCTTTGTTCATCGTCGGATACGGCAGAGACGGCATAGGCGCGATTTTGTGTGCCAGTATATGATACGTATATGCTACTGTCTTCATTAAAAATGGTTCTGCCTGATCCATTGGTTTCAATTTTCCAAACAATTGAGACATCTGGATTTGTAATATCACCACCAACTGGTGAAATAGCCGAATGACCAAAATAATCACCACTGGTATTATTCATAGCAAATTCATCTTCTTGGTTTGTGATAACATAGTCACCATCTGTGAGTTCTGCTAAACTTGTAATCTTAGTATAAGTTTGTCCATAACCAGACAAGCTAAAACATAGGAATGCTATAAAAATAAGGGAGTAGTTTTTTATCATAGGGATAGTTGGGATAATTAATCAATTAATACCGACCAAAGATAAATTAAATAGTCTGTCAGTCAGTGTCTTGAAAAGTAGGTAATTATTAACAAATTGTTATGATTTATAACAAGTTATCTTTGAAGTGCATAAATCACCGATAAAATGTAAGTGGTTGGGTGGTGGTGGTGTTTTGTTGTGCGCTCAATATCTGTTTAATTATGCCTTTTATTTCCATTTTAAAAGACCTTATAATGTTGTAATCTATTGTATTTTTGAACTGCATGGATGTCAATAAAACATATACGGTAGACGAGGCGCGCAAAAAACTAGAGCATTATTGTGCCTACCAAGAGCGTTGCCATAAAGAGGTACGGCAAAAACTGCGTGATATGCATATGATTCCGGAAGCCATTGATGTGATTATGGTGCATCTCATTGAAGATAATTTTTTGAATGAAGAACGCTTTGCTCAGGCGTTTGTGCGTGGGAAATTTAGGATTAAGAAATGGGGTAAAAACCGTTTGGTGCGCGAGTTGAAGTTTCGGGATATTTCTAAATACAGTATTGATACCGCTTTAAAGGAAATTGATCTGGATGATTATTATAGCACCTTAGATGAGCTGGTGCAAAAACGTGTGGCTCAGGTTAAAGAACCTAATGTGTATAAGAAGAAGAAAAAGGTGGCGGATTATTTGTTGTATCGGGGTTGGGAATCGGGTTTGGTTTATGAGAAGTTGCGGGAGTATCTTGGGTGATTGTTAGGAGTTGTGGTTTGATTATGTGGATTCCTGCCTTCGCAGGAATGACAGATATTGTGTGGGAATGATTGTTGGTGGTTGTTGGTTTTACTTTGTAAAATGAAAAAAGCCTTTTCAATGCTGATGTTATCAGGTGAAAAGGCTTTTATTATGTGTTGTAATTAGGGTCTATAGGTTAAATACAGCTCCTAGGTTTAATGTGAATTGGTTGTGTATATCAATGACGTCATCAGCATCATATTTTGCTAAAGGAAAGTTAGCTTCTGTAAAAACACCAAAGCCTTCTGTAAAGAAATAACGTGCGCCAACATGACCACCAAAATTCTTAAGACTTAAATTTAATCCAGGATACAAATCAAAATTTTCATCAATGTTAATCACGTTACCTAGGTTAGCGTTAAAACGTGCTTTTAAATCAAAACGATCTCCGAAATCTAAATCTTCGATGCCATCAGCACCTCCTAAAGAATAAGAAGACGATACACCAACAGAGATGTTTTCACCTAAGCCGTGATCGAAACTTACATTAATTCCTGTAGCGTAATCTTGAATATTAGCACCAACTTGGAATTTCTGGTCTCCTTTACCTTCAAAGGCTTGCGCATTACTAAAACTAAACGCTAATAAAGCGACAATTAGTAGAATATTTTTCATGTTTTTCATTTTAAAATAGGGGTCAAATATACAAATAGTATTTAATTAATGGTCAGAAATTTAAATGAAACGATTGGTGTTGGTTATGGCTTTTTTGTTTTTCCAGTCAATCCATTTTTGACCTTTTAGGCGACGCATGAGGTTATCGTAATTCCGCATGACAAATACATTGTAAATGGCTTTACTGAGGTTCTTAGGATTTCGGGCTATGGCGCGTAAACTCATAGAAAATCCTGGAGTTATATAGCGCATGTAGTGCCAATAGCCTTCTGGCATATAGAGGACTTCTCCGTGGTTTAATTCGCAGGTCCAGCCTTTTGCTTTTTTTAGGGCAGGCCATTTGTTGAGATCTGGGTTGTTAAAATCAATATCCTCTCTAACGATCAATGAATGTGGTACTTTGTATAAGTATTGGTTCTGTTGTTGGTCGAATAAAATGCATTGTTTTTTGCCTTCAAAATGAAAGTGAAAGATATTAGCCAAATCTATATCGTAGTGCATGAAGGTATGTGAATCTTTACCTCCAAAAAATAGCATGGGTAGTGTTTTCATTAAACGCAATCCGAAATTGGGAAATGTAAAATCGTTTTGAAGTTGTGGCACTTCTTTTAAAATATTCCAAAGGAATATGCGGTATTTTGTGGGTTTGCGTTTTAGTAAATCGACATAATCGCTCATTTTCATGGTGGCATGAGCCTCGTTAAAACCGTCTTTATAATCGACTGGCCTATCGTCGTAAAGCGGTACGGTTTTATCGCCAGCAATGTCTTTGATGTAGTCTAAGTTCCATTTGGAATAGGCTGGCCAATCTTTAATGTACTGTTCAATGACCACGGGTTGTTGTGGTTTGAAGTAATGGGTTATAAAATCCTCTTTTGAAATGGTTTTTACGCGAGGAATATCTTGAAGGTTGAGTTTCAAAGGTGAACAACGTTTAGTTTGCAAAGTTAAGGAAAAGGTTTTTGATTTAATGGATTCCTGCTTTCGCAGGAATGACAGTTGGTGTTGTTTTTTTAGGTGGGGTTGGTTGTTGGTTCTTGATGGGGTTTTTAAAAACTTCGTTTTGGTATCTTCAATCAAAAATTATATGACACCCCTAATGAGCTTCGCTCGGTAGCTTCAAAACAAAATGTATTTTGTTTCTCACTAATCCTCAAGGGGACAATCTACGGATTAGACATTTTGGTTAATACTAAAGTAGTTCTCGATTTGATGTTTGAGTTTATGATTGGTTCTTGATACGATTTTTGAAGCTACGTATTGGTTTGTCATTCCTGCGAAGGCAGGAATCCACTTTACTATTTCTCTTTTTCTTTTAGAGCTTTTGTATAAATTGAAAAGGGACTTCTTAAAAATTAAATGGACTGAAAGGTTTTTGATTTAATGGATTCCTGCTTTCGCAGGAATGACAGTTGGTGTTGTTTTTTTAGGTGGGGTTGGTTGTTGGTTCTTGATACGATTTTTTCATGCTTCGAAAATCACTCGCACTGACGTTTGTATGTTTATTTGGTTTTGTCATTCCTGCGCAGGCAGGAATCCACCTTGAAATTAGTATTACTATCTATATATTTTCACTTTAATTACCCTTGGACTTATTAAAAATTTAAAGGACAGAGAGGTCTTAGGTTAAATAGATTCCTGCTTTCGCAGGAATGACAGTTGGTGGTTTTTTTAGGTGAGGTTGGTGGTTGGTTCTTGATACAATTTTTTCATACTTCAAAAATCACTCGAGCTGATGTATGTATGTTTATTTGGTTTTGTCATTCCTGCGTAGGCAGGAATCCACTTCGTAGTTAATTTTCACTTATTTGGATGTGACATAAAATAAACCCAGACTCTCTGAAATTAAATAGACAGAACGATTTTAGCACTAATAGATTCCTGCCTTCGCAGGAATGACAGTTGGTGGTTGTTTTTTAGGTAAGATTGAGGGTTGGTTCTCGATACGATTTTTTCATGCTTTAAAAATCACTCGAACTGACGTTTGTTTGTCTTTCCTGCGCAGGCAGGAATCCACTTTACTATTTCTCTTTTTCTTGTAGAGCTTTTGTGTTAATGTAAACTGGTGTTTCTTAATAATTAAATGAAGAGAAAGGTTTTTTATTGGGTAGATTCCTGCCTGCGTAGGAAAGACCGTTGCTATTAATTTATAGCCATTTGGTGTCTCGTGATGTGGCGTCTAAGACATCGATTTTTAAGGCTGCTGCAATTTGTTTGGCTATATTGAATGCCGTTTCTGTATTGTCGGTTTCATAGGCTTCAATTTTCTGATTGGTGTTATAGAATAGATTGACTTTGACCACAGTTTCCGTTACATTGGTGCTTGCTGTGGAGACCCAAACGCGCGTGGTTTGGGTGGTTTTAAACACGGAGACGTATTCTATTTCAGGAAAGTCTTGCCATTTTCCAAAAGTTAAACCAAATAGGTTGATGGTGTAGCGGTATTTTTTTGTTGTGAGGTCAATTTCAATGCCATCGGTATAGAAAAAGAAAACACCTGCCCCTAAGAACAGGATACCAAAATAGGTATCGATACTTAGTATTCCAATAACGAAAAGACCAATACCATAGATAAACTTTAGTTTTGGTATTGGTCTTTTGTAGGTAATAATAGTCAAGAAAAGATGGTTTTAATATTACAACTTATCAATAGTAGCATCCTCTGCTTCAATTGTTTTTTTATCTTTTCCTTTTAGATATTCAGGTAAATCCATACCAGCCATATTAAACATTTCTTGTAAAGGCGGTACTGATTTGTACATGCCAGATAGGAAGTTAGCTGTTGACGATTTTCCGTCTTCACCAGTTGATCCACTATCCCAAACCGTTACTTTATCGATTTTAATATTCTTAATGGCTTCGGCTTGTGCTTTTACCAATTCTGGCAGTTTATCTGCGATTAATAATAACACGGCATCTCTACTGTTGTTGCCCGCTGCTTTTACAATCTGCTCCATACCTGCCGCTTGCTTGGTTAAGATTTCAAACTGTCCTTGTGCTTCGGCTTGTGCTTTAAATAATATCGCATCGGCTTCCCCTTTTGCTTTACGTCTAATGCGTTCTGCTTCGGCTTCGGCATCAATTTCAACTTTACGTTTATCAATTTCTGCAGGTACAATAATATCTGCCATTTGAGATGAGCGCTCACGTTCTGCTCTCGCGGTTTCTGCTTCTTGTTCTGCTGCATACGATTCTTGTAAGGCTTTTGCAGATTGTACTTTTTCTGATGCGATGGCCACACGTTCTGCTTCTGCTTCACGTTGACGACGTAAGGAATCTGAATTCGCTACCGAAATCTTAGCCGAGTTTTCCCCTTCAACCGCTTGTGCGTTGGCAGCTGCAACTTGGGTTCTTTCATCTTGAACCGCGTTAGCTTCACCAATAGAACCATCTCTGGTTTTCTCTGCTACCGATTTACGAGCGGCGTTAATAGCGTGTGCTGCAGCTTCTTTACCTAAAGCTTCGATATAACCAGACTCATCAACAATATCTGTAATGTTTACGTTGATCAGTTTTAAACCTACTTTCTTTAATTCTGTTTCTACAGATTGTGAAATGTTGGTTAAGAATTTATCGCGATCGTTGTTTATTTCTTCAATATCCATAGAGGCTACGACCAAACGCAACTGACCGAAAATAATTTCCTTTGCTAATTCTTGAACATCTTGAGCTCCTAAACCTAATAAACGTTCCGCAGCATTTTGCATCACTCCTGGTTCTGTAGACACACCAATGGTAAAACGCGATGGTACGTTAACACGAATGTTTTGTTTAGATAAAGCATTAACTAAGTTTACTTCAATAGAAATTGGCGTCAAATCTAAAAATTCATAATCTTGAATGACAGGAATAATAAAAGCCGCACCACCATGAATACATTTAGCTGATTGTCCGCCTCCCACTTTTCCGTAAACCACTAAGATTCTATCCGATGGACAACGTTTGTAGCGTTTTATTAAAATAAGTAGTGTAATCACTATAAATAGCACTACCACTATTATTAGCATTGGTCCGCCTAAGCCTTCCGGATTAAAGCTTTGTTGAATGTTAAGTAAATTCATATTCATTTCGTTTAGATAGGTTAATTATTAAGGTTGGTTTTAGATATATTAATGATCTAGAAGTCTGTTTTTAGCTTCTGGCAATTCGTCGTTAGTTTGTTTTACAGGTTCTATGGGTTTTCGTGTTTGGTCTACTATTAGGATACCGTTGGACGTGACATCGACCACTTTTATAATTGTCCCTGTTTTTAGTTGGGTTAGCGAGTCGGTAAGGGCGTCTAGTTCTCGCATAGTGCCTTGTACACTCACATTGACTTTTCCCATTTTTGAGCGGTCTGCTCCAATAGGTAAATAGACTTCACCAACGGCATCTATGGCATTTTTATAGTTTAAGGTGCCGCTATCTGAAAGTTTGCTAATAAAGAAAAACAGCGCCGCCATAATGACCATCATTAATAATCCGCAGATTATGGAGATGATAACAGTTAGTGGTGTTGAAAGTCCGGCATCAATACAAGCAATACCACTCCAACCAAAAACCGTAAAAAAAGCAACTACGTTTTTGAAGGAAATAAATTGAAATCCGGCTGCATCGATATCAATATCTGAATCCAAGTCTCCGATGTCATCAGCATCTCCACCAACAAAAGCCATGACCATGACGATGGAAAAAATAAGGGATCCTATAATAGCGACTAGCCAATACATTTTGGATAGAAATTCTAAATTTGAAAACCATTCTGCCATAAGCTGCATTTTGAATTTGAGTTAATAAAGATACGACCATTGTAAGATTATACAATCTTATTTTGAAAGTAAATTGGTCACAACATTACCACCCTTAAAGACTTTTAAAATCTTTTGTTTTTTATGACCTTAGGTTTGAATACGAAGGATTCAAAGTTGGGATGTCAAGTGTATGTTGATGGTTTTGAAGTACGGTCGTTTTTATACTTTGGAGCCTCAAAAAAGTTTTGAGTTTGGACCACTTTCAATATATAAGTAGTCATTGAAGGAATTTTGTTACAGGGAAATTGGGAAATATTTTTTTGTGTGTTTTTATGTGGGTATGTTGTGTTCTGTCATTCCTGCGAAGGCAGGAATCTACTTTGTATAGTTGATGTTTGTTTGATTAAATATTTTGAAGAATTGAGAGGGTTGAACACCGAGTAATTGTTTTAAAGGTATTGTGCTGTTGTGGATTCCTGCCTACGCAGGAATGACAAAGTGTGTTGTAGTTTATTACGGGTTAGTTTGGATGTACTTGAAGGTTTGTCTGCTTTAGTAAGAATGACAAAGTGCGTTGAATTTAGATTATAGTATTAATTGTTTTTAGTGGTTGCTGTCATTCCTGCGTAAGCAGGAATCTACTTTGTATAGTTGATGTTTGTTTGATTAAGTATTTTGAAGAATTGAGTGGGTTGAGCGCATAGGGATTGTTTTAAGGGTGCAGTGTTGTTGTGGATTCCTGCCTTCGTAGGAATGACAGAGTGTGTTGTAGTTTATTGCGGGTTAGTTTGGATATACTTGAAGGTTTGTCTGCTTTGGCAGGAATGACAAAGCGTGTTGTTATTTGTTATTGAAAATAAGTCCAGTCTTTGGATAAATCCTTCCAATTAGGATTCTCTTCTTCAATAAGATCTATCTTCCACTGACGTTTCCATTTTTTCATATTCTTTTCCCTTTTAATGGCGTCATTGATATACTGATATGTTTCAAAATATATTAGTCGATCCAGTCCATATTTTTTTGTAAATCCATCTACTAACTTGTTTTTATGTTCAAACATTCTGCGCTCTAAATCGTTAGTAATACCAATGTATAAGGTGCCGTTATACTTGTTAGATAGTATGTAGAGATAATATTGATGTATGTTCTTGTACATTCTTGTAATTGGTATATCATGGTTTCCTGATTTTGCAGGAATATTGAGGTGTAATTATTTAAAATGTGTTGTGGAATGTTTTTAAAGTTATGAATTTTAGCGGATTAATTTTTAAAAGATAGGTGTTTTTTTGTGTTCTGTCATTCCTGTGGAGGAAGGAATCTGATTGGTGTTATTAATGTTGGTTTGATTAAGTATTATAAAGAATTGAGTGAGTTGAACACGGAGTAATTGATTTAAAGGTGTAGTGTTGTTGTGGATTCCTGCTTGCGCAGGAATGACAGTATTTTGTGGATTGGTTTAACAATGAGGTTTTGTTGTGGGTTCCTGCGTAGGCAGGAATCTATTTAGTGTTATTTAAGTAAGTTGTGATTTATAAAAAATGATAGGGTGTGAGACTCATAGTAATTGTTTTAAGGATGTTGTGTTATTGTGGATTCCTGCCTTCACAGGAATGACAGAGTGTGTTGTAGTTTATTGCGGGTTAGTTTGGATATACTTGAAGGTTTGTCTGCTTTAGTAAGAATGACAGAGTGTGTTGTTATTTGTAATGGCTTAGCTTGGATGTAGTTGAAGGTTTTTCTGCTTTGGCTGGGATGATAGAGCGTGTTGCATTTAGATTATACTATTCATTGTTTTTAGTCTTCTGTCATTCCTGCGTAGGCAGGAATCTA
>NZ_JAHKPN010000048.1 GCF_018860545.1 Winogradskyella psychrotolerans
TCATAATTGTTTACAACGTGTTTGTGTATGATTAGTTGCGTGGTTCAGCGACTAATTTAGTAAACTTTTACGAACCCGTGAAAATTCCGCAGGAATTTTCGCAAGTAGAGAAGAATAAAGCAATTAATTATACACGGTGTTAGGCAACGTAATTTTCTTTCCAACCGTTAGTTTTAGCAATCAATTCAGGATATAGACAAGATGAATTTCCGTCTTTTGAAACCAAAATTTTAATTGAATATCCAATTGATTTGTTATTTGTCAAAGCAAAATTATTAGTCCTTGATTTCGCAACATTATTACCGTATTCATAATGTACACCCATTGACGAACCAAATTTCGAAAATGTGAACCCTTTATTATGGCTTATTGAAATTATTTTTCCGTCCATAATTCTGCCTGATTTATACAATGAAATTTCTTTATTTATTCGTGAGTATAGCAGATAGGAAAGAATTAGTCCAATCAAAAGAATCGCTCCAGCTATGTAATACATAAAATCCATACTAAACGAATATTGTTCAAATTCGGTTGGCATTGATTCTCCGTTCAAATGTTTAATTGGAATTACATCTCCAATTTTTAAATTATCAGTTTTTTCTGGTTCAAACACACTAAACTTTGATTCCGCTTTCTGACTGTTGTCGTCAAATTCATAAGTCAAAATTTGTGGATTATTTCCATTGATAGTTATGTTATCAATTCCTTTGATTCCAGTTAGGATTGCATTTGCTGTAATTCCATCAGATTGAATTTTTTCAGCGTTTTCAATAAAAGGAAAACTATTCCCTAATGAATTCATCATTAAGCCCATTGGAAGAAAAAGAAGTAATGCAAATGCAATGCCTTGAAATGCAAAAAGTAGTAATATTGGTCTGATTTTAGCTCATTGCCAAATGGTTTTGAAGTTGGTTTTTCTTTCTGTCAATGTCGTTTCTCTTTATGTTGCCTAACGTGTTTGTATATGGTTTGTTGCGTGGTTTAGCACGTAATTTAACAAATAAAAACCGAATAGAAAATCCGCGAGGATTTTCGTAAGTAGGCTAGAACTAGCAATAAATTATATACGGTGTTAGCTACAGTTTTTATTTTCTTTTCAAAACTAAAATTCCAAGTACAACATAATAAAAAGTTGGTACTAATGCTAAAAATCCTAATAAAATATATTCATCACGCCAAAAGTCCCTGTAAGTTTTATAGTTTTCCGAGTACTCAGTTGACAAATAATCAGAAATAAATTGGTCATAACAAGCAGTCAAAACCCAAGTAATAATTAAAGCGACAATTGAAGTTATTAATAATTTTCTAGAATCAATTTTAGAGTTTGATTTTATCTTTTTAAGCAATAATATCAGCATTATGGTAAATGTTGCCAATGAAGTTAAAACTGATAAAATATAGGTTGTTTTTGGGTTTTGGTTAAAGACAATTAATGTGTCCTTTAATATTTCGCCAAAAAATCCGCATAGTTCAAATAATGTTAATATAAAGAAAGCTCCAATTCCAAAATAGTGTATGATTTTTGAATCTTTTTTTTCTGCAAAATTATCGTTCATAATTTAGTTGCTATTGTTTATTTTTTCAGTTGCTTCTTTCAATTTTTCCAAATCGAACCCTTTTGTTAATTCAGTAAGAATTAGTTTTTTCTTTATTTCACTTTCCAATCCGTTTAGTGATTTGTCATCATCGATAATCAGAAAATCAGACGCTTTAAATTCCGCTATGAATTTCAGGACTTCTTCTTTTCGGTTTTTACAATTCTCGTATTCTGGTAAAAATCCAATTATTTCTTCTTTTATTCCACGATTTTTGAAAATCAGATTAAATTCAGTCAGAGTCTTCACAGTTCGTCGAGTTGAACTTAACCAAATGTCAAATTCCGCAAGAGTAAGAAGTCGGTTTAGATTTTCAACACAAGATTCATTAAATTCAGAATACCCATCCGAGTGAATTCGGTCTGCTTTCCACGATGGATTTGTTATTAAAACTCCATCTAAATCTAATATCAAAAGTTTGTCGTTCAAATTGTAGCTAACGGCTTGGTATATG
>NZ_JAHKPN010000058.1 GCF_018860545.1 Winogradskyella psychrotolerans
AGATTTACCAATACCATTAACTTTTTTATCTTCGCTTCAAATTAAAGAAATATGCTTAAAGCAGTGTTATTTGATATGGATGGTGTTATTGTGGATACGGAACCCTTACATCGTAAAGCCTACTATCAAATGTTTGATGAGGTGAATATTGACGTCGATGATATCCTATATGAATCCTTTACAGGGCAATCGACCATTAATATTTGTAAACGTTTAGTCGATCATTTTAATATGGATGTCTCGCCTGAAAGTTTAGTCAGTATCAAAAGAAAACACTTTACGTATTTGTTTGAAACCGATTCTGATTTAACTTTAATCGAAGGTGTTTTAGAACGTATTAAAGATTATCATGCAAATGGTTTAAAATTGGTTGTAGCGTCATCTGCGTCTATGCCAAATATTGAACGTATATTTAATCGTTTTGAGTTGAACCAATTCTTTGTTGGAAAATTCAGCGGTGCCGATTTAGAAAAATCAAAACCACATCCAGAAATATTTTTAAAAGCTGCAGAACATACAGGATTTCAAAAATCGGAATGTATGGTCATAGAAGATTCTACAAATGGCATTAAAGCAGCACATGCGGCGGGTATTTTTTGTGCAGGTTTTAAAAGTGAACATTCTTCGGGTCAAGATTATTCAAAAGCAACTATTGTAATTTCTAGTTTTAAGGAAGTGGCCTATTCTGAAACAAGCAATTTCTTTAAACACTAATAACGATCTAAATATACTTTCTTTTCTGATTTGTTGAATTTTTAGTAGCTCTTATAAATTTAAAAGGCTTTAACTTGTTGTTATTCAGGTGTTATTGGTTCTGGTTTAAATTATAATCAACTATAAGTTAGGTGTTTATGTTATGATGATTATTTGGCGATATTGCTTATCTTGTATCTCTTCAATATCAACGCATTAATAATTCATCATTATGAACATCAAAAAACGATATGTCACTAGACTATTTACTGTTGCATTTCTAGCATTTGCTTTTATGATTCCTCAAAATATAGAGGCTCAGCGTAAAAAGAAAAAGAATAAAACAGAAATGCCTGCGGCAACGCCTAAAAAGGAAAAATCAATTAAGGAGCTAACCAAATCCAGTAAAAAGATTGAAGGACTTTTTACCATGTATAGAGATACAATTACAGGAGCTTTACAAATGGTGATATGTGAAGATCATTTAGATAAGGAGTTTATTCATTTTAATCAAATCTCAAATGGAGTTATAGATGCTGGACGGTTTAGAGGAGCCTACGGAGGTTCAAAAGTTTTTAAAGTAAAAAAGTATTATGATAAAATAGAATTTGTATCTCAAAATACGTCGTTCTATTTTGATCCTGAAAGTGCTATTTCAAAATCTAAAGACGCAAATACCAGCGAAGGTATAATGGCAGCGCTAAAAATTGAAGCCTATGATGCAAAAGCGGGTTTGTATTTAATTAAAGCTGATGATTTATTTCTAAAAGAAACCTTAAGTCAAATAAAGCCTCCGCGTTTTCCGGGCGCGAGTCCCATGGCATTTTCTCTTGGTAATCTTGATAAAACCAAGACAAAAATAAACAGCATAAAAAATTATGAGGATAATACGAATCTTGAAGTTGAATATGTGTATTCAAGTCCTTCAGTATTAAATGGTGGCTCTCAAGCTTTAGCTGATGGTAGAAATGTGAGTATTAAGATATTTCATAGTTTAATTGCTATGCCAAATCACAATTATGAACCTCGTATTGACGACCCTAGAGTTGGTTATTTTACCACACAAGTTAATGATCAAACAGCGACTAATTCCATACCATATAAAGACTTAGTGCATCGATGGAACTTGGTTAAAAAAGATCCTGAAGCCGCTATTTCTGAACCCGTGAAACCCATTACATGGTGGATGGAAAATTCGACACCTGTAGAATGGCGAGAAACCATTACACAAGGGGTTTTAGAATGGAATAAAGCTTTTGAAAAAGCAGGATTTAAAAATGCTATGGTGGTTAAAATGCAACCAGATGATGCCGATTGGGATGCCGGAGATATTAACTACAATGTGTTACGATGGACCTCTTCACCAAATCCACCTTTCGGAGGATATGGCCCTAGTTTTGTAAACCCAAAAACAGGTGAAATTATTGGAGCGGATATTATGTTAGAATATGTACATTTTACAAATCGTGTATTTTATGATCAGTTGTTTGATTTAGCAAAAGCTGATGTAGAATTTAACGCTTCGGAGTATTTGAAAAATAATGAAATGTTATGCTCTTTTGGACACGTCATGCATGAAAATACTTTATTTGGACAAGCTTTAATAGAAGCTACAAGTGGTTCAGACTTAGAAATGGAACGCATGAAGAAAGAAGCCATGTTAGCGTTGATTATGCATGAGGTTGGACATACACTGGGTTTAAATCATAACATGAAAGCAAGCCAGTTATTTTCACCTGAACAGTTAGCAGATAAAGATTTTATAAAAGGTAAATGTTTAACAGGTTCTGTAATGGATTATGCAGGTATTAATCTCACTAACGACAGATCTAAACAAGGTCAATATTATGACACATCAGTTGGTCCCTACGATGTTTGGGCTATTCAGTTTGGGTACACACCTTTTCATTCTGAAGACGACAAAGTAGTATTACTTAACAGAAGTACAGAACCCGAATTAATATTTGGTAACGATGCTGATGATATGCGATCACCAGGAAAAGCAATAGACCCTAGAGTTATGGTTGGTGATCTATCTAACGATCAGATAGGCTATTCTATTGATAGAATTAAGTTAGTGGATAGTATGATGAATGGAGTTAAAACTAAATTTTCTAAAACAGGAGAATCCTACCAGGAATTACGACGTGCATATTATTTATTAAGTGGTCAACGTGCTACGGCAGTTACTGTAATTTCAAGATTTATTGGTGGTGTTTATGTCGATAGAGCCATGATAGGTCAAGAGGGTGGGACGCAACCGTACACTCCTGTGAGCCTAGAAGATCAGAAGCGGGCTATGAATGCTTTATCAACATATGCTTTTGCTCCAACAGCTTTTAGTGCACCAAGTGAGTTGTATAATAATTTAGCGATGCAACGCCGTGGCTTTGGTTTTATGAGAGGAACAGAAGATCCTAAAATTCATCAGCAAGTTTTGACATATCAGCAGAATGTACTGAGACACGTTTTACATTATAATACCTTGCAGAGAATTACAGATAGTGAATTGTATGGTAATGAATATAGTTTATCTCAATTTATGACTGATTTAAATTCAGCCATTTTTAAAGCAGATATTTATAGTAATGTTAATTCGTTTAGACAAAATTTACAACTTTCTTACACTAATATGCTTATAGAAATGTTGACAGGAAAACAAAGTGGACGGTATTCAAATACTGCCAAATCGATGGCGCTTTATAATTTAAAGCAAATTAGAACGATGGCTTCACCTAGTGGGAATGTATCTAGTAAAGCACATAAGGAGCATTTACGCACATTAATTGATAATGCATTAAAAGAAGTGAAATAATAACACGACTTCAGTCCATAAAAAAAGCACAAATTGCTAAATTAAATGCAATTTGTGCTTTTTTATTTAAGACAAAGATTTTAGCCTTCAAACTCCATGTCGTCACCACCACCATTATCAGGTCGGCCTGATCGCTCACGTTTATTTAACTGCTGATTAAATCTATAAATAAAAGATAGATTAACTTGGCGTTGTCTCCATTGAAATTCACCATCACGTCTAAAGAAATCCGTAGTAGTCACACTTTGGTATTTTCTAGAGTTTAATAAATCTCTAACATTTAAAGATACAGTCGCTTTATTATTTAATATTTCTTTACTAAACGCTAAATCTAAAGAAAAGATACCTTCGGTTTCAGATTGAGCATCTTCTTGTGGCCCTCTATAAAAGGCGCTAGTTTGCCAGTCTATAGCTAATGGTAAGGTCACTTTTGAACTAAAGCGCGCAAACCAACTTGTGTTTTTAGTACTATAATCTATGCCGTTAAAATCACCTTCGGTTTCAAACTGAAAGAAGTTAAAACTAGAGCTCAGTCGCAACCATTTTTCTGGGTTATACATGGCACCTAATTCAGCTCCTGTGCGCTTATTTGTAGAAAGGTTTATTGGAATCGTTCTGATGATATCAATACCATCTGTTGTTTGTTGGCCTGTGTTTTCTTGTACACGTTCAAATGAATCGGTTTCATGTTGATAATATATAGAAGATGTCAGCGTAAATTTTTCCCATCGTTTTAAATACCCTAAATCAAAAGTGCTTGAAAAGGCAGGTTCTAAATTGGGGTTACCTTGCCATACGTTTGTTCTACTAGATCGTGAAGGAAATGGGTTAATATATCGACCACGTGGACGGTTAATTCTTCTGTTAAAACCTAAAGTTATACTTTCTTCAATATCCGAATCTGGAGCGGTAAGATCATAAATAAGGTTTACCGTAGGGAAGAGGCCTAAATAATTTTTATCAAAGTCTGTGTCAATAGGAAATCCAAACTCTTCAACAAGTTCGTCTTCTGTTAATCGTGAATCAATTTTACCTTTTAATTGGGTGTTTTCTAATCTTAGACCCAATAAAAATGAAAAATTACCCAACTTGGTTCCGTATTGTGTATAAAGTGCATTTACATTCTCAGTGTAATCAAATACGTTTGAAATAGCTTCGTTGAGTTCGAGATCTCCTGTGGTTAGGTTTTCTTGGTCTAACTCATAATCGGTTTCAGTGTTTTTAAAGTTACCACGATATCCTGCTTCAAAACGAGAATCTTCTCCAAGAGGTAACACATAATCGGCTTGAAATAAATATTCTTTTTGCTTTTCATCTGTAAACTCTTGCTCTATTTGAAAAGGAGATGGGTCGGTTTGGTTAGTGGTAACATAATTTTCATTCAAATAGGTATACCCATCTTCAGAGTCATTTTCAAATTGAAAATCTGCCGTTAATTTATGATCGCTATCGTCACCAAAACGCTTTACGTAATTCAGAGCAACTTGATAGCTGTCATCTTGTTCTGTTTCTTTTTCTCTACGGCTTGTTTCTTCGATAAGTACGTTACTATCATTATAGCGTTCACTTTTGTTTATAGACACGTCGGCATCCGAACCAAAATTATAGAACAAGCTACCAGTAAGAGAAGACGATTCATTTAGAAAATACTCCATACCAATATTAGCGTTGTAGTTTCTATTAAGCCTTTCTACATCTTGATCTTCTACGATCCTTCGGTATTCTGGTGTAACAATTTCACCATCAACTGTTGTGTCAAAATATTCGACATCAGTATCGCTTTTACGAGGTGCATCATAATAACGCCATCCAAAATTAGAGAATAAGTTATAGTTTTCTGTTCTGTAATTTAATGTGGCAGATACTCCGACATTGTCAGGATTTCCAACGGTTAAATTTACAGACCCATTAAAACCTAAAGTTTCTTTTTGTCTTAAGATAATATTTAAGATTCCTGCTGTGCCTTCAGCATCATAACGAGCGGATGGAGAGGTGATAACTTCTACGCGTTCAATAGCTTCTGCTGGTAATTGACTTAAGATATTGCTATCGCCAAAACCAGCCATTGCAGATGGTTTTCCGTTGATTAAAATACGAACGTTTTCATTACCTCTAAGGCTAATAGCTCCTTCTATATCGACATCAACAGACGGGACATTGTTAAGCGCATCGCTTACAGTACCGCCAGCAGTCGTTAAATCTTTACCAATGTTATAAACTTTTTTGTCTAATTTTATTTCTACAGTAGTTCGTTCTGCAACAACCATAACTTCGTCTAAAGTATCGACGTCTAAGGCTAAGCTAATCGTACCTAAATTGGTGTTTTTAGTGAATTTTTGTTCTGGAAAACTTTTAGTTTTATAAGAAATATATTCTACAGATATAATGTATGCTCCTTCAGGGACTTCAACCTTGAATTTTCCTTTGGGATCTGTTATACCACCTGTGATAATTTTATTGTCTGTTTTTGTTTTAACGACAACAGTAGCATATTCTAAAGGTATATTGGTGCCTTCTTCAATAATGGTGCCTTCAATTTTTAACTCTTTTTGAGCAAAGGAAAAGGTGAATGAAAAAATAAGGAAAAGTGTGGTTAAAATGTGTAATTTCATTGCAATGAGTTGTATTTGTTACATTGATTAAATGCAAAAATACGCTTCATTGTTTTATATTTGGTTAATCTTATGTTAAAGACAAATTAGGCTAAAAATCATAAGAAGTTGCCTTATAATTCTTTAGTCATTGTTCTTATTTCGTTTTTCTTTTTTACGCTTTTTCTTCTTCTCTTTTACAACTTCTTTTTCATTAAAATCACCTTTGATCAACTCCGTTATTTTAGTCATATCATCTTCAGAAATAAGCTCTTTTAATTCTAAAAAATGAGTGTCCTCTAATTTTTTTACTGCAGCCTCACGATCTAATCGGTGTTCATATTTGATTTTAAATAATGCTATTTTCTCATCTAGAAAACTATTTATCGTTTGTTTTATAATTTGCTTTTGAAAATCATCAGCTTCTAATGTGGTTAAGAAATTTGCAATGTATTCTTCTTTACGTTCTTCGGCTTCACGCTCATATTTTGCAATCTCTTGTTCAGAGGGTTCACGATTAGATTGAGCGTTGCTATTTAAAGTTAAAATAATAGTGAAAATTAATAAAACTATCTTTTTCATACGTTTAAGGATGATTTAGGATTGTAAAATTATATAATGTCTTTGATGGCTTCTGGTGGTCTGCCAATCACGGCTTTGTCCCCATTAATTACAATAGGACGTTCTATGAGTTTGGGATGATTAACCATAGCTGCAATAATCTCGTTATCTGTAAGCGTTTTTCCTTTGAATTCAGATTTCCAAATGGCTTCGTTTTTACGGATTAAATCTATTGGTTTAATACCTAATTTAATAATAATATCTTGTAATTCAACTGATGTTAAATCATTTTCCAAGTATTTTATAGTTTCAAAAGGTTGACCTGATTCTTCGAGAATAGAAAGTCCTTGTCTAGACTTGGAACATCTTGGGTTATGGTATATTTTAATCATATCTTTTACACTTATTACAATTATAATGCCGCATCTTCTTTCTGACCCATCATCATTAAATAGGCTTTTAAAAAGGGTTCAATATCACCATCCATTACAGCATCGACATTTCCGGTTTCGTGTGCTGAACGGACATCTTTAACTAATTTATAGGGATGCATAACGTAATTTCTAATTTGACTTCCCCATTCAATTTTCATTTTTCCAGCTTCAATATCATCACGTTGAGCCATTTGTTTTTGCAATTCAATTTCATACAATTGAGACTTCAACATTTGCATAGCTCTTGTTCTATTATCGTGTTGCGAACGTGTTTCCGAACATTGAATTTGAATCCCAGATGGCTTATGTAATAATTGCACTTTTGTTTCAACTTTATTTACATTTTGTCCACCAGCTCCACTAGAACGTGCGGTTGTAATTTCAATATCAGAAGGGTTGATGTCTATTTCAATAGAATCATCTACTAAAGGGTAAACATATACGGAAGCAAAACTCGTGTGGCGTTTTGCATTACTATCAAAAGGAGAAATACGCACCAAACGGTGTACTCCGTTTTCGCCTTTTAACCAACCAAAAGCAAAATCACCTTCAATTTCTAAGGTTACGGTTTTAATACCGGCCACATCACCATCTTGCAAGTTGAGTTCTTTTACTTTATAACCACTTTTCTCAGCATACATTAAATACATACGCATTAACATGCTTGCCCAATCGCAAGATTCAGTGCCACCTGCACCAGCTGTAATTTGAAGTACGGCACTAAGACTGTCACCTTCTTCGGAAAGCATATTTTTAAATTCTAATTTTTCAATGGCATCGGTTGCAGTTTCAAAACGTGCTTCCACATTTTCCATTGGAGCTTCGTCTTCTTTGTAAAATTCATAGATGACTTCTAAATCTTCAAAAAGCGATTTGGCAGTATTATAATCATTAACCCAACTCTTTTTCTCACGAATGGATTTCATAACCAATTCGGCAGCTTTAGAGTCATTCCAGAAATTCGGGTCAAATGTTTGTTCTTCTTCGTTGGCGATTTCTATGAGCTTAGCATCTAAGTCAAAGATATTGTCTAAGTACGTCTAGACGGGAATTAAGATCTTTTATTTGATCTGATGTTATCATGTTTGAAGTAATTTTATACAAATATAAGAAGCGTTAATAAAGTGCCATAATTTTGAATCGGTTTTTTATAAATTCCGTAGTTTTATGTTTTGGAAAATAGGCATTAATATTAATGAATTGCGTGCTTTTGAAAAGAATGAATACTGATACATTCGGTTTAAGAATATAATTCAAATTTTAATAAAAGATTCCCGCTTTCTCGGGAAATGACTATGATAATAGACTTAAGAAGCGATACTGTTACTAAGCCTTCAAAAGGCATGTTAGATGCTATGATGTCAGCAGAAGTTGGCGATGATGTGTTTAGAGAAGACCCAACTATGAATGCTTTAGAAGAACGTCTAGCGCATATGTTTGGCAAAGAGAACGCTTTATTTTTTCCTTCGGGAAGTATGGCAAATCAGGTCGGTATAAAGTTACACACCAATCCAGGAGAGCAAGTGATTTGTGATAAGTATGCGCATATTTATAATTATGAAGTAGGAGGTGTGGCGTTTCATAGTGGAGCCTCTTGTAAATTGATAGATGGTGACCGCGGTATGTTTACAGCAGCACAAGTGAAAGAAGCCATTAATCCTTCAGAATACTACTATAGTCAAAGCAGTTTGGTTGAAGTAGAAAACACTACGAATAAAGGAGGAGGAGCGTGTTGGGATTTCCAAGAGCTCGAAAAGATTAAACACGTCTGTAAAACCAGTAACTTAGGATTTCATTTGGATGGAGCCCGTTTATGGAATGCTATGGTTGCTAAAAATGAGTCTGCACTGCAGTATGGTGAGATTTTCGATACCATTTCAGTTTGTTTAAGTAAAGGTTTAGGTTGTCCGGTGGGTTCTGTATTGATTGGTGACCAAGATATTATGAAAAAATCCCTGAGTCTACGAAAACTTTTTGGTGGTAATATGCGACAGGTAGGCTATTTGGCGGCAGCAGGGTTATATGCTTTAGATCATAATGTTGAACGTTTAGCGCAAGATCATAAAAAAGCCAAAGAAATAGGAGTGGAGTTGTCTAAATTATCTAGTGTAAAGAAGGTAGAACCTATTGAAACTAATATTGTGATTTTTGAATTACATGATGATGTAGATGAAGCACATTTCCTCAATAACTTAAAAGAAAAGCATATTTACATTATAGGTATGGGAAGTCATAAGTTAAGAATGGTCACGCATTTAGACTATACAGACCAAATGCATGAGAAGTTTCTAGGAATTTTACAAACACTAGCTTTGTGATAATAATTTATAAGAATAGAACATACTTTGTAATGAGTACAGTTATTGTTTTAATTTTGCTCTATGGTAGTTTCCTTTTGGTGCAATTTTTAAATTGGAATACAATTTGGTTTTATGCATCAATTCCTTTTACAATAATATATGTAATTGCAAACTTCTTTATTTTACCTAATCGACCAGATTTGTTAGATAAACCATCTATATTTAATATTGGAAAATATCAAATTGCTATAAATAATATTAGCAATTTGATAATCCTATTATTGCCTTTTATGAAGATTTACGAATATAAGGTTATAGACAATACATCAATGTCTGAAATTTCCGTTATTTATTGGACTTTATTCGCTTTAATGTGTCTTAGTTCAATTATCGTAAGAATAACAACTAAGAAGTTATCAGATTAAATACTATTTAAACATATCCATACCCGGAATACTCGGCATACCTTCTTTTGCTACAGCAGCAACTTCAGATTCATGAACGTTGGTTGCTTTTTCAATCGCTTTATTAAGCGTTAAGATTAAATAATCTTCAAGCATATCTTTGTCTTGTAGCAATTCATCAGCGATATCGATAGATTTTAGAGTTCTGTTCGCAGTAATCGTTACTTTTAATTTATTATCGCTGCTTGTTTCGTCAATTAAAACGGTATGTAAACGTTCTTTAGTGGCTTCAACTTTCTTCTGAGCTTCTTTTAATTTGCCCATCATTCCCATCATATCTCCAAACATATTCTTGTCTTTTAAATTATTAAGACACAAAATTACTAAATTGCGCCTCCTTTAGACTAAAATTTCCTGAATAAATGATAAAAAAATCGGATTTTAATCCACCTATAGCCAAGAAAATTCCTCATCAATTAGAGAAACATGGAGATATTCGTGTTGATAATTATTTTTGGATGAAAGACCGAGAACATCCTGAAGTGATTGATTATTTAAATGCTGAAAACGCATATTGTGATAATGAAATGGCACATACAAAGGAGTTTCAAAATGATTTATTTGAGGAAATGAAAGCCAGAATTAAGGAAGATGATTCTTCGGTTCCTTACAAATATAATGGCTATTGGTATATTACGAAATTCGAAAAAGGAAAAGATTACCCCATTTACACGCGTAAAAAAGATAGTTTAGATAATCCTGAAGAATTGTTATTTGATTGTAACGTGATGGCTGAAGGGGAATCGTATTTCAAATTAGCAGGGATAAGTATTAGTCCAGATAATCAATTAGTATCCTACGGAATTGATACTACAGGACGACGTAATTATAATATCTATGTCAAGAATTTAAAAACACACGAAGTGGCTTCCGATAGAATAGAAAGTACCACAGGATCTTCTAGCTGGGCAAATGATAATGCAACATTGTTTTACACTAAGAAGGATGAAGTGACGCTAAGGGCATTTCAAATTTATAAACATCGTTTAGGAGATCATTCTGAAGACGAACTTGTTTTTCAAGAAGGAGATGATACGTTTGGGGCAGCTGTCTATAAGTCTAAATCTAGAAAATATATCATCATTGCATGTTATAGTACATTGACTAATGAGTATCATATTTTAGATGCTGATAATCCTGAGGGAAAGTTTCAAGTTTTTCAACCACGAATTAGAGGTTTAGAATATAGTATTTCGCATTACGATAATCATTTTTATATCCTAACAAATAAAGATAAGGCGACCAATTTTAAATTAATGAAAACTCCAGAATCTGATACAAACATTGAGAGTTGGAGCGAGGTTATAGCACATAGAACGGATGTGCTATTGGAAGGCATTGATATTTTTAAAGATTACTTGGTTATTAGTGAACGTAGCAACGGTTTAAACGAAATTAGAATAAAGCGTTGGGATGAAACTCAAGATTATTATTTGCCTTTTGATAATGAAACGTATACAGCTTATACTGGAACAAATGTAGATTTTGATACAGAGCTTTTACGCTATGGGTATAATTCTATGACAACCCCATCATCGGTGATAGAATTTAATATGCGAACAAAATCTAAAACTATTTTAAAGGAACAAGAGGTTTTAGATGAAGAATTTGATAAAGATAATTATATATCAGAACGCATTTGGGCAACTGCAGAAGATGGAACAAAAATTCCGATGTCTGTTGTGTATAAAAAGGGCATAAAGAAAGATGGTACAAATCCTGTTTTGCAATATGCTTATGGTAGTTATGGTTCTACTATAGATCCTTATTTTTCAACGATACGATTGAGTTTGTTAAATCGTGGTTTTATATATGTGATTACTCATATTAGAGGAGGAGAATATTTGGGACGTCATTGGTATGAGAACGGAAAACTATTAGAGAAGAAAAATACATTTTCCGATTTTATAGCCTGTTCAGTGCATTTAATAAAGGAACGTTATACATCATCATCACATTTATATGCTATGGGAGGCAGTGCAGGAGGGTTGCTAATGGGAGCAATTATTAACACAGCACCAGAATTATATAATGGTATTATTGCTGCGGTTCCTTTTGTTGATGTTATTACCACGATGTTAGATGATTCTATTCCATTAACCACCGGAGAGTATGATGAATGGGGAAATCCTAACGATAAACTCTATTATGACTATATAAAATCCTATTCACCATACGATAATGTTGAGGCAAAAGCGTATCCTAATATGTTGATTACAACCGGACTTCACGATTCGCAAGTGCAATATTGGGAACCTGCAAAATGGGTGGCAAAACTTAGAGACCTAAAAACTGATTCTAATAAGTTGTACTTAAAAACTAATATGGATGCAGGGCATGGTGGCGCTTCTGGTCGTTTTGAGAGCTTAAAAGAGGATGCTGAAGAGTTTGCATTTATACTGGATTTAGAAGGAATTTCAAATTAATTCCAAAAAAAATGTTACCTTTGCGAGGTTTTAGGTGTCTAATAAATAACGACTGCTGAAAAATTTCATTTATGAACAATAACAAAAATGTATTTGATAATGTGTTACAATTAATAGGTAACACTCCCTTAATCAAATTAAATAGAATGACGGCCGACTTTGACGGCGATTTTTATGCTAAAGTAGAAGCGTTTAATCCAGGTCATTCTTCAAAAGACAGAATCGCTTTACATATTATTGAAGAAGCTGAGCGCCAAGGTATTTTATCTCCTGGTGATACAATCATAGAAACGACATCTGGTAACACAGGTTTTAGTATTGCTATGGTGAGTATTATTAAAGGTTATGAATGTATTCTGGCAGTGAGCTCAAAATCTTCTGCAGATAAAATAGACATGTTAAAGTCTATGGGAGCTAAGGTTTATGTTTGTCCGGCACATGTTAAAGCAGACGACCCGCGTTCTTATTACGAAGTAGCAAAACGTTTACACGAAGAGAATAAAGGATCTATCTACATCAATCAATATTTTAATCAACTAAATATTGATGCGCATTACAACTCTACTGGTCCAGAAATTTGGGAACAGACAGAAGGTGAGATTACGCATTTAATTGCTTGTAGTGGAACAGGAGGAACAATCTCTGGAATTTCTAAGTACTTAAAAGAGCAAAACCCTAATGTAAAAGTTATTGGTGTGGATGCTTATGGTTCTGTTTTACAAAAATACCACGAAACACGTGAGTTTGATGATAAAGAAATTTATCCATATAGAATTGAAGGTTTAGGAAAAAATTTAATTCCTACAGCAACCGATTTTGATGCTATAGATCGATTTGTAAAAGTGACTGACGAAGAAAGTGCACATACGGCAAGAGAAATTTCTAATACAGAAGGTCTTTTTGTAGGTTACACAAGTGGTGCTGCGATGCAAGCGATTAAACAATTGCAAGACGAAGGTGAGTTTAAACCAACGGATAAAATTGTAGTGATATTTCCAGATCATGGATCGCGTTATATGAGTAAAGTCTATAACGATAAGTGGATGGAAGAGCAAGGCTTTTTTGATAGTAAATCTGAAGTTCAGGCTACTATTGAGTATGTAAAATAAATTACGCTTTATAATATTATAACGAACCTATCATTGGAAACTTTGGTGGGTTTTTTTATGCCGTGCCTTTTGGTATTAATTCCTTTTCCATACAGTAAAATGGGTGAGCTCTTTCAGGGAAATGGACTTTTCCTCGAATTAAGTAATTTCGTTTTTTATAGAATTGAATCACTCTGGTATTTTGACTATAAGCGTCTAATCTGATAGATGTATAATTTTTATCCTTGGCAAAACACTCTGCAAAATCCACTAGTGCTTTGGCATAGCCTAGTTTTTGATGCTTTGGATTAACGACGAGTCTATGGATCACTAATACTTTAGAATCATCAAATTTCCAATCGATAGATTTATATTCTGTTTCTTGTTCTTCGCTTAGGTTGATGGCACCAATGATTTCATTATTCTTTTTAAGAATGTAGAGCACTCCGTTTTTTAAATCATTTTTTATGATAGAGCGTGTTGGATAATTGTCCGTCCATTGAAAGATGCCAATCTGCTCTAAATCATTCTTTCCATTTAGATAAATTTGAAATAGTATTTCTAAATCCGATGGTTTTCCTTTTTCAATTGTTAGCTGATGAATTTCTGCTGATTCTAATTCGGTGTCATAAATTAACAAACCTTCATTTTCAGTATCTAAAAGATTGATTAGGTCTCCATTTTTGTTCCAAATAGCACTTTTACCGAAGCTTAAAAAATTATCACAAAAACCAATACTATTAGACATTAAGATTGGAGTATTAAATTCTTTTGAAATATTCGAAAAGTGATTGTGAGCGACTTCAATGCCTCTTTTTGATTTGGCTACGCTAGCGATATAAATATCTGCGCCTTTTTGTTTCGCATTTATAAAATGATTGCGTTGTAAGCTTTCATAACAAATACCAAAAGCAATCTTCGTTTCATTTATAGTTATAAACGTTTGTCTTGTTCCACCACTAAAATAAGGTAATTCATCATCATGTAATAGTTGTTTAGAATACACCACACGCTCTATATGAGGTTGAAAAATGAGCATACTAATATAAATGTCGTCAGTAGAAGTTGTAGGCATGCCAATGCCAATAGTTATTTGATTTTTATCAGATAAGTCTTGAAATCGATTAAATATGGGATTATCAATAGTTTTAGCTAGTTTCTTAGCAAGTTTAGGTTCATAGCCAGTGATTGATAATTCGGGGAATATAATGACATCCGAATTTAATTTTATAGCACGTTTAACGATATTCAAGTGATTGTTAATGTTCTCTTGAACGTTTCCTTTTAAAGATTGTGTTTGTGCAATACAAATTTTCATTTCTTAGCTATATCGATTTTTAAAGCGCTTAATTTTTGTCTATCGTTTTTACTTAAATATTGAATTGCAATACGGTTTTCTGGTTGATTATCAACTGTATAAAGTGTAAATAAAAATAACAATTCTATAGGCTTCATCAAAATGTAAACGATATCTGAAACGAGTTTAATATTGAATATGTCATAATGTTTATGAATTAGGTCTCCGACGTTATTGTAATGCTTTCTAATGATATTGTGAATTTTAGGACAGTTATCTTGTACTAAATCTTCAAAAGCATTAGAAATTAATAATTGTCGGTTACATATTATTTTATGGCCATGGCGCTCGCCATATCTAATAGGTCTTACAATAGATGAATGACCATTGGCACCAACTGAACATAGAAAATGACCACCGCATTCAACATTTTCGCACATGTAATCTAATTGTGAAAAGCCATGTTTGTAGGTTTCTGTAAAAGCGCTAATAAGACTGTCTGGTTTTTGACCGAAAAGCAATAGGAATAATGATAATACGATTAAAATAGGAACTAATATTAGAGTTAAAATTGGGTATTTGTAAATGGGTTCTAATTTTAAAATAGATAAGCTTAATTTTCCTATTATGTTGGTTGAACGCAATTCATTTTGCTCTATATGGCGTTTTAATAGTTTCTGGTTTTTGTTTAATTCAATGAATAATAGTAGGATGATAGGTGCATTCCCTAAAATCCATAGGAATAATCCTAGTTCCATTGAGTGAATATGAAAACACAGCAGGACATTAATGATGAGTCCTAGTATTAAAAATGAATTAATAAACAATTCTACAATAGGAGGTAAAACACTTTTTTTGAAAATTGAAACGCAATAGAATAGGGTGTAGGTGATGAGTAACGTATAAATTCCTAATCGATGTTCTGGTGAAAATAAGGCACTATCTGTACAACAATCGTTTAAGACTCCAACATCGGCGTTTAGAATGAACGCTGTAGGAACAATTACAACTGTCCATATCTGAAAGGCTTTGAATAATTTTTCTGTTGTTTTTATTCTGCCTTTTATGATATAAAAGATAAAATTAAAAATGACAAAGCTTATTGGAATTACAACTAGTAGAAAGATTATTGGAAACATAGTTATGATTTGGTTTTCAAGATAGTATTAATGTGTTTTTACAAGTTTAATTCTTTTATGAATATAGTTCTTAAAACTCTATATACTAATTGATTTTACGTAATTCATATTATATGTCTAATAATAGGTTCTATTTAAGACTTAACAATCATTTGCATTATACAGTAAATCATCAAATAGAATCTCGTCTAGTGTTTCAATAATAGTATGATCTTTTGCGAACTTTATATCTAATTCTTCACGTTGAAGTTCTACGTTAAATTGTTTGTTTGCATCTGGACTTATCCATTTGCCGTTTAATGTGGTTGCGGTTTCTTTTAAGAATAAAACGCCAGAGAAGTTCCTTTCAACCATGCAGTAGTTGTTTTGTCCTTGAGTTGTGGTAACATTTAATAATATCCATTTGTCTTGATTATCGTATTTATACATGGCATAAAAAAATGTAGAACCTCCACAACCATGTTCTTGTTCTTTTAAGTATAACGCTATTTTAATGTTACTATTTAAAGTGCCTTTGTATAAGTCAGATCTTAGTTCTTCATCATTTATTTTGATGGTCTCAGTAATAATTTCAGGATTGTAATTTTTTGTTGTTTCACTAATTTCTGAGAAGGAGATTAAACCAGCTTCACTTTTAGTTGGTGTGGCTTTATTTTTACATGAAAAAATTACGAGTACAATAATTATAAGGATGTTCTTCATTTTGTTTTTTTTATAAGTTTATTTTTTTTTCAATTAATTAAGGACACGTCGTAACAGGGTTCCCGCAAAGCCATTCTATTTCTACCCAACCAGATAAACCCTCAAATTCAATTTTAGCCCAATTGGAACACATGTCCTTTATTTTTATGGGTCCATTTTCTCCATCAATAGAACCTAAACTAGTTCCTATTTCTGGAAGATCTAACAAGTTTATTTTCTTTCTAGTCCATAAGCCTATGGTTGACTGATGCGTCCAACCATTTAGATTTGTTATATCATAACCATAATGAACACTTGAAATGTTATCGATCTTGAACCAGCCATCTTTGTAGTCTGTAGCATGTAATACAAATTCGTCCATTTTGTTCAATTTTAAAACGATATTTCCATTAGGCTCATCTCTAATATTGGTATCACTTCCACTATCATCACTTAATGCCACATTAAAAGGTGAAAATGTACAATCTTGTGCGCAAATAAAAAAACTGTTGATAATGCATAAGATTATGAGTGATTTTTTCATGATTTCATTTTTGCTTAAAATGTTTAAATAGGCATTAAATAATATCAATAACTTTCTCTAATACATAGTGTGTTATTACAATAATAACGGCAATCACAAAAATGACTAATAAACGAATGATAGTCGATTTTTTAGTGTTTTTTAGCCTATTGCTTAAATAAAATATATCAATAAGTATATATATAATAGCAATGATGCTTCCAAGGATTAAACCAATTTGAACAAAGGCTAAATCGTAAATAATGTTAGCTATTTTTGCAAAACCATTAGAATCAATTGATTTAGCCCCTAAAATAATTCGCATGTAACTAAAAGCAGCTATAACTGCTAATATTGTCCAAATAAGGTAGTTTAAAATTCTTTTTAAAACTGTCATAGCTAAATTTTAGCGTCATAAACTCATTAAAAGTGCATTTTCATTCCTTCGTGAGTTGCTTTAAACCCTAGATCTTCATAAAATTTTATAGCTTTAGGTCTTTGTTTATCGGTGGTTAATTGTAATACATGTGCATTGCGTTCTTTTGCTCTATTGATAGCCCAGCGAAACATTATCTTACCAATGCCACGTCCTCTATGATCTTTTCTAATTCTTACGGCTTCAATTTGTGCTCTAATGCCTCCTTGATAGGTAAGGTATTGGATAAATGATAACTGTAAAGTTCCAATAATTTCTAAGTCGTCATTTTCTAAAACAATCAGTTCTTGATTTTCATCTGCGTTGATATTTACAAACGCATGTATGTATTCCTTTGGCAAAGGCATTTTAAAATTTTCTCGTTTTTGACCTAGTTCATCATCGGCAATCATCTCAACGATTTTTGCAATATCTTGTGCTGTTGCTTTTCTAAAATTCATTGTTCTATTCGACTTTTTTATTATTTTACTTCGTATAAATAAATCCAATATCTTTTTCCGAGATATTCGATCGCTTTGATTTTCTCAAATCCTCTTTTCTCATAGATGGTTCTGGCTGCATCCATAAATTCTGAAGTATGGAGTGCCATACAGGTTTCGTTTGTATCCTTGGCAAATTGCATACATAAATCCGTTAGTTTTTTACCGATGCCAAGACCTCTATATTCAGTATGAACGCCTAAAAATCGAATGTAACTCCAATGTTCTTCAAAGAATTCTGTAGGATTTCCGCTAGGAACTAAATATATCATTCCGATGATAGCTGACTCTTTTTCGCAAACGAAAACAGTACTTAGTTTAATGAGGTTGACTAATTTTTCATCGCTTTCGAGAAAGGCATTCATTTTACTCCAATTCTCGAGGGTTAATACCTTAGAAAATTCTGAATAGGAAACTTTGCCAAGTGATTTTAGTTGGTTAAAATCAGTTAGGTTTGCTTTTCTGTAAATTAAATCGGTTTTCAATTTATAACATTGATATTTTAGTTTTTATTATTTTAAATCATTAATGTCCTTTAATAAAAAACAAACATCAGTTTTAGTCATTCCAATATGCGGATAGTAATGTTCTGCTGCTGGTGCGGCCAATAAAATAAGTGTTGCTTGTGGTGTTTCTTTCTTTGTTAATCTAATGAGTTCTTTTCCTATACCAAGTTTTTGGTAAGTTTCATCAACTGCTAAATCTGAAAGATAGGTGCAGTACACGAAGTCTGTAATTGATCTTGAAACTCCTACTAATTTATCGTTATCTCTAGCTGTAATGATTAAGTTGGCATTGTCTACCATGGCTTTAATTCTTTCGGAATCATCTATTGGTCGTCTTTCGCTAAGGGTGGATTTAACGAGTACATCTTTAAATTCATTTGGCGACAAGTTAGGTTCTAATTGATAAGTTATCATTTGGCTGTGACTTTTATCCATTGATCATATGAAATTACACCTAGTTCTGGTCTTGCTTTTCCTTCTAAAATGGATATAAACTCTAAATAATGTCCATCTAGATCATTAAAATAGATTGCTATGGCTGGCATCCATGAAAATACCATGGGTTGATCTGTTCCATCTTTTAGAAAATTATAAGGTTGTAATTGGTTTTGTTTTAAAAATGCTGAAGCATGGTTTAAGATAAATTCTTTATCGCACCTAAATGCAAAATGTCGTTTTTCAATTTCAGATTTAGGTTTTTCCCAAAGGCCTAACATCGCTTCTTTGGGTTTTCCTATCCAGAAGAATGCAGCGCGTCTTTCTGTCTCAAAGTAACATTGCTGCAGTCCAAGAGTATTCTTATAAAAGTCAATTGAGGTTTCTAAATTTTCTACAAATAAATGCGTTTCAAAAAGTCCTTTTATCATAAAAAAAATGGATTAAAAAAAGATCTACTAATAACGCTTAATTTACTAATTTAAATCTAAAAAGAAACTCAATTTCTATAAAACTAGAATGTCACGTATAGACCTTAAAACCATGATGCATTATTCAAATATAATTGGTAAATTAGACCTTGTTATTTTTACAATATAAATGGTTGTGTTACAGCATCGGTATCATTACCATCTTGAAATAAGTCCGAAACGCTAACCATAATAGTTTCAGAATTAGAACTTATATCTAAATCTAATTCATGGCCTCCATTACTTTGTATCGCATCAAAAACGGCAATAACAGTATATAAATCGAAATCTATATCGCGTTCAGAAAAGTCATTGGTTACATTATTTGCTGTATTCATTTGTAGCATTAAATTATTCCAAGTACTTAAATCATTAATGACTAAGTTTTGTTGAATGATATCTTCACTTCCGTTTCCATTAAGGTTACTTTTTGCTATTAGAGTAGCATCTGTTGCACTTGCTTCCGTTTCGTCAGAACTACAGCTAATAGTTAAAACAGCTAATAAAATAATTAGTACATACTTTTTTATAATCTATATGGTTTAATTATTAATAATTGATTCTTTTATTTTTAAGCCTAAGGTAAGACTTTATATACTATTTCAAAATGCATTGTTTTATTTAGCTTTGAAAAAAACGCTACTGAATAATATAACTTTCTAATCTTTTTTCTCCATAGTGGTCACTTTCTGAGGCAAATGATAGTGTACTTAAAATTTCACCTGTACCATCTTCTCTATAAACATGATCTAATCCGTTTAGTTGATTTCCATTAACATCTCTCAAGAAATAATTATTATCTAAACAAATAAAATCGCCTAAAGATGCTATGCTAACTATATCTTGGGTTGTAGATAATTGTAACTTAATTGAAGTGGAACTAATATCGTCAAAACGGTCTACAAAATGTTCTTCGTAATTGTTGTTTGCATATTTAATTCCACCTATTTCATTGATTAAAAATCCTAAAGAGTCTCTCAACATATAGTTTTGTTCACCATTGTTTGGAAATGCTATATTTCCATTATTGCCAGTGACGATATGCTTAAAATTGTAATATGTATTTCCATCTATTTCTGTAGTATGTGTAATATTAACAGTTTCAGTAATTGTGGTGGCAACAAATTCTCCAGTAGCTAAATCTTTATTATAATATTTATAGGCCCAAGAATTTCCTTCCGTTAAAGCATAAAAATTTTCATTTTCCGTTGTATTATTATCATTTGTACTGCATGAACAAATAGTAAATAATGTCATTAAAATAATAGCAATCTTTCTCATAGTTTTTGTTTTTTTATTGATGAATAATTGATTTTTTACTTTAAGCTGAAATTTTTAGAAACACTTGTTTTATGTCTTCAAATGCTTTACCTTGAGCAGGCGCAAGAATTATATCTTTTATTGTTCCAGCTATTATTTCTAGAATATTTCGGTAACGTTTTTGGCTTTTTCCAAAATAGGCATGCAACGTTTTACTCGGAATAATGTAAGTCATTTTTAAGGTGTTTTTGTTTTCAAAATACACCATTATATCATGCTTGTAACTTTTTTTTAGACCAAGACATTGTTGCATTTGTCCGTGAGCATTTGTTCTTACGTCCCAATTATCATATTCTTTAGCAGATTCAAAAGATGATACTGTTTTTATATACTTGTTTAGAGTATCTAAAGAATTAAACTCGTCTTTTATTGTGATTATTTTTTCCATTGATTTGGTTTTCAAGACTAATTATTTAAAGCCACTTTAACATATAATAAAAAGTGCGTAATCCTCTCAACCTATTTTATTTCCTTATATAAAACTTGGCACTAACTAAACTAATTAACTAAAACTTTTTTGGTAATTGTTCCTCTATCAAACTCAAGTTTTAAAACATAAATACCGCTTGCAAAAGAAGATGTTGCTATTTCATTCTGTGTCCCTATAGCAACTTTAGCTCCTGTAATACTGTAAATGGTATAGTTTTGTAACCTATTGTCGTTAGAAGAAATTACTTTTATGGTATCTGTGGTTGTAAATACTTTTACATCATTGGTTAAAGTAAAATTAGTAGTACTTAGTACTGCGTCTTCCGTTACTGGATTAAAACCAGACCAATCAGCTCCAGTATTGGGATTTGTAACATATATATCCGTAGTACCTAAAGGAATATGCAAAGCAGTATTGCTACGATCAAAAATAAATGTGTCGTTTACACCTGTGGTTACAGTTGGCGGAACGGTAGCCAACGACGTAACATTAGCTAATAATGGATTATTACCAAAAGCAAGTAAGCCAATCTCAATTACATTGCTTGGTATTGTTATATCTGTGAAATTATTATCTACAAAAGCGCCAATTCCTATAATTTCAACATTATTACCTAATGAAAGACTTGCAATAGAATTAGTAGCAAAAGCTGTAGTTCCTATAACAATTACGTTGTTTGGAATCTCTACAGTTGTTAAGCTATTGAGTTCAAAAGCAGAAATACCTATATCAGTAACACTATCTGGAATAGTAACACTAGTAATACCTCTATTGTAAAAAGCTGAATCTCCAATTTCTGTTACATTAAATGTTGTAACAGAAGGAATAGTTATAGCATTAGGAATACTAACAGCTAAACCATTTGATGCATCATAATCAGTAACTTTAGCTGTTGTTGCAGAAGTTGCTTCAAATACCATTTTAAAACCTGTCCATTGCGCTCCTGCGTTAGTAACGTACTCATCAGTAGTATTGCCAGTTAGAATTAAATTAATAGCGCTTCGGTCACTATTAAAAGAGTCATTAAAACCAGTTTCTATAGTTGTTATTGTTGGTGGTATTGTGCCTAATGAAATAACATTGGCTAATGGGTTAAAACCAAAAGCTTTACTGCCAATACTGGTAACACTTTCGGGTATGACTACATCTGTAAGATTATTGTATGCAAAAGCATCAAAATCAATATTGGTTACACTATTGGGAATATTAATACTGGTTAATTGATTACTTCCAAAGGTTCCATAGCCAATACTGGTTATGCTATTTGGAATGGTTACACTTGTTAATTGATTAAATTGAAAAGCTATAGCACCAATATTGGTTACACTATTTGGAATGGTTATACTTGTAAGTTGATTATCAGCAAAAGCTTGTTGTCCAATACTAACAACGCTAGTAGGAATAGTTACATTCATTATTTGATTAAATGCAAAAGCATCAAATCCTATATCAGTAACGGTATTTGGAATCGTAATATGAGTTAACTGATTGTTTTGAAAAGCACCATTTCCAATGCTAGTAACCATATATGTTGTAACATTATTAACAACTGCTGTTTGTATATCAACAACTGTACCTCCAGACATATCATAATCTATAGGCTTTACAGTATTTGGCGATACAGAAGTAACTTCATAAGTTATATAATCTATCACAAACGTATCTCCAACGGTTTGTGAAAACCCAATCAACGATACAATGAGAGCGAATAAAATAAGTAATGATTTTTTCATGATTTTTGGTTTTAAATTTAGGTTTATAGTATAATTTGGTTTTAATAATCCATTGTAATCAGATCTCCTTTAAGATCATATCGAAACGTAAAGGTTGTGCCTCCATGTTCTGGCTTCAGCATAACTGTATATTCTGTTTTAGAGACATCACCATTTTTTGGAAACTTTACAAATGCCATAGATAATGTTGGGTTCTCTAACTTTTTGTCTTCAGTTAGTTTTTTGTTAGCTTTTTCAGCTAATTCTCCTAAAGTGGAAAGATTAATTTGTTCATCTAACTGAAACATATAATCTTCTGCTTTGGTGCCTTGTGGTACCTCTAAAGAGATTTCTGAGTTTTGGTTCCATATACCTTGGGTCTGATTCCATTGTCCCATTTTTAAAGAACTAGGATCTTCAGTTACCGTAACACTTATAATATTGCCTATAGATTTATTGTAAGTTATTGTTAAATCGGTGTAATAGGCTTCGTGGCCAAATTCACTTTTTATTTCGCTTTCTATGTCAGCAAAACCATCTGCAGTTGCTGGTTGTTTTCCTGAATCTTTTCCGCAAGACATTAATGTAGAAATTGCTATTACTAGTATTATTATATATTTTATTGTTTTCATCTTAATTTTGTTTATTGTTAATTTTATAGTTTGTCTACATCGAAGTCAAGATCTAGATTGCTTCCAAAGAATAAAAACAATGAACCACCAACAACAATTAAGAGTATTCTAATAATCCATCCCATGGTATTTCCCCATGCATCTACCCAAGCGAGTAACCTAATGTTGTAATTAAAAACAGAAAGAATTATAGACATAATTCCCATGACAGCAAGTAAAAGGCCTCCTTTACCTAAATTTGATTTAATAGTTTCCATATAATATATTTATCTATTTGAATGATAAATGTATATGGTACAAGTGAAGTATGAAATAGGAAATGTATTTCTGAGGTTTCAGATTACATAAGCGTTATGTTTGAAAATATATTTGAATTATAAAGAATGTAATTTTACTCGATAAACGAATCAAAATTGTAGTCTTATGATTGTTAAAGAATAAAAATTGTTCCGTAATGACCTATGATTTAGATATAAGCATTATAGCAGCTGTAATCTTAATTACTTATTGCTCCAATTAAGAAAGGTCGCTAAAAAGGATTCTTTTTTTCGGGTAGATACTGGTATTTTCTTACCATTTTTTAAATGAATGGCTCCAGACTTATCATATTTATCTATAAATTTTAAGTTTACCATAAATGATTGATGCGGACGAGTGAAACTTGCTTTAGAAAGTTGGTTTTCAAATTCCTTTAACGTTTTTGAAACCATATATTTTTTATTATCGTGGCAATAAAACGTGGTGTAGCCTTTATCAGTTTCGCAATAGAGTAGCTCATTTAAATCTATAACTTGATAACTATCGTGAAGTGATAATAATAATTTATAGCCTTCATTATTCCAAATTTGTTTAGCTGTTTGTATTTGTTTATTTTGCGTAGCGAATGGTAATGCAGTGACTTTTTGTATAGCCATTTTAAGTTCTTCAACATCTACAGGCTTTAGAAGATAATCAACAGCACCAATTTTTAAGGCTTGTAAAGCAAACTCTTCATAGGCAGTAATAAAAATAACTTTAAAACGTAAGTGGTCAGTTTGATCCAAAAAATTAAAACCAGAACCATCAACAAGATTAATATCTAAAAATATCAACTCAGGTTGGCAAGTATTGGTTACTATTACAGCCTCTTTTACAGATTCACATTCACCAATAACCTCTATATCTTTAGCTATTAATTGTAATAAATTACGTAATCCTTTTCTTATATATGCTTTATCTTCTACAATCAATGCTTTCATGATGTCACGTCAATTTTATAAGGAATCACTAAAGTCACTATTGTTCCTTGTTTGTTATATTTTTTTCTATCCTCAATGTTAATAGTCCCTTTCATTTTAAAATCTGTAGACAAAACTTTTAAACGTTCAGATGTTATAGTCGTTGCCAAAGATTTTTTATTTGCCTTCTTATTTTCTATTTCGGCATCAATACCAATTCCATTATCTGTAATAGTACAAATTAATTCTTTGTTAACATATTTAAGCCAAACATCTATTTTCTGATTATCTTCTTGGTTTTTAAATGCATGTTCAACAGCATTTTCTATAAATGGCTGAATAAGCATAGGTGGCACTTTAAATGTCGTAGTGTCTATTGTTTCATCTACTAAAATGGTGTATTGAAATGCTTCATTTTCCTCTAAGTTTTGAAGCTCTAAATAATTATTCACAGCTTCTAACTCTTCATTAAGAAAAACTATTTTATCTCTAGAATTTTCTAAAATAATTCGTAATAATTTCGAGAATTTTGACAAGTAAAATACGGCTTTTTTATTTTCTTTATTCAAAATCATACCTTGTAAAACAGACAAGGAGTTAAATATGAAATGAGGTGTCATTTGAGAACGCAATAATTTTTGTTCCGTAATAATATGTTGATTTTTGGATTTAATATTTTTATATTTTTGATAGTAAATAAACGCACCAGATAATATGGAAACTAAAAGAAAACCAATAATAGCCAACAAATAGTTACGTTGTGTTTTTTTTAAATTAAGAGATGTTGCAGTTACCGTTTTTGTTAGTTTTAATTCTCTTATACTAGCAGAATCTAGAGCTTGTTTGTATTTGTAATCATATTCTAACTGTGTTATTTTTTCAACATTTTCTTTATTGAAAATACTATCATTTAACCTCTTATATTGTTTGAAATTTTCAAAAGCTAGTTTGTAGTTGTTTGTGTTTTCATATATTTTACTTAGCAATTCTGAAGCAATCCTTTGTTGTTCAAGTAGTTTTAATTCTTCAGCTATTATCTTGCCCTTTAAAGTAAAAGAAAGTGCTTTTTTATATTCTTTTTCGTGTATATAAGTTTCAGCAATCCCTAATAGACTATAAGATAAGTAATCTTTTATTCCTGCGTTTTGACAAATATATTTAGCTTTAACAAAATTTTCTCTAGCGGTTACGGTTTTTTTTAGTGATAGTTTAACTTCTCCAATATTGACAAAACAAGCAGAAACATGTTTTACATTATTAATATCTTGACTTATTTTTAAAGATTTGTTATAGAATTCAAGTGCTTTAGTATACTCTTTTTTAGATTTATAAATATTCCCAATATTAGAATAGTTTAAGGCCACAAGCCCTTTGTTCTCTTTTTGTAATGAAAATTTTAAAGATTGGTTTTGGTATTCTAAAGCAGTATCGTGTTTTTCTAAATAGGTATAAATTGTTCCTAGGTTATTAAGTATATGAGCTAAACCAAGCGTATCTTTACTTGTTTTTCTATATTCTATGGCCTTATTAGCAGATTCTATAGCCAATGGATAGTTCCCTTGTACCTTATAAAGAATACTTAAGTTATAATTTATAGTCGCAATGTTAATTTCATCATTAAGTTCTATGCTAATATTTAATGCTTTTTTGTAATTTGAAATAGCTTCATCGTATCGTCCAGTTTCAGCGTAAACATTCCCCATATTTATTAGGCTAGTAATAAGGTAAGTTTTGTTTTCTAGGTTTTTATGAATTTCATATGTTTTTAGATAATAGAATATAGCCTCGTCGTATTCAGCTTGAAAAAAATGAGTCTTTCCAAAGGCATTATAGATTGATGCCATACCACCTTTGTCATCAATGGATTCATACAGTTTTAGTGATCTATTAAAATAGTCTAAACTTGATTTATGATTAGATTTTATACTTTCAAGAATCCCGCTTATGTATATAACTTTTGCTTCCCCTTTAACGTAATCTAAATCATGGCTTAATTCTTCTGCATTTTTTAGATATAATTTGGTGGCTTCCAAATCACTTTGAAAAGAATAAAATGCCAAATTATTCAGCAAATTTACTTTAGTGGTATCATTTTCTTTATGATGAGATAATTCGTTTTTTAAACTGTCTATAGCTTTAGTTTGCGAGTAAGCATTAGTAGAGATAGTTAGAATTAAAACAATTAGAAATAAAACGAAAATCTTCATAAATGTTTTATGTTTATATTAAAAATTCGGTATTCGCCTTTTAAATTAACTATCAAATAAAATCAAAATAGTTATGATATGATTTACTAAAGTACAAAGAATCTTTTTCTGAGGCAGTTAAAGATATAAGCGTTGTGTTTTAGTAAATAAACGTTTTAGAGAAAATATAAGAATGGTAGATCTTTTGAGTTAAGCGAATTGATTTTTATAATTAGAGGAGGTCGTACGGTATTGTTCAAAACTTAGTTAATACTTAATTAAATAAATTATGCAGTCATAATATAATTAATTAATTTTGCGAGCACTAACTATTTTAAATTAATTAAAATTAACGGTTTATTACACGCTTAATTCTGTGTAATACATTGATTAATAGCAAACTTACAGCATGAAGGATTTATTTGCAAAGATTTATAAAGATAAAGGACCACTTGGAAAATGGGCAGCTCAGGCTGAAGGATATTTTGTTTTTCCTAAGCTTGAAGGTGAAATCTCCAATAGAATGACATTTCAAGGGAAAGACGTAATCACCTGGAGTATTAATGATTACTTGGGTTTAGCAAATCATCCTGAAGTGAGGAAGGTAGATGGTGAAGCAGGTGTAAAATACGGTTCTGCATATCCAATGGGAGCCAGAATGATGTCTGGCCATACAGATTTGCACGAACAATTACAACGTGAACTTGCTGCTTTCGTTCATAAAGAAGCTGCATACTTATTGAACTTTGGATATCAGGGTATGGTATCTACAATTGATGCTTTGGTCGCTAAAGATGATATTATTGTTTATGATGTAGATGCACATGCTTGTATTATTGATGGTGTGCGATTACATATGGGTAAACGTTTTACTTATAAGCACAACGATATTGTAAGCTTAGAAAAAAACCTTGAGCGCGCGACTAAAATGGCAGAGCAAACAGGTGGTGGAATTCTTGTGATTTCAGAAGGTGTTTTTGGAATGCGTGGAGAACAAGGACGCTTAAAAGAAATAGTTGAATTGAAGAAGAAATTCAACTTTAGATTTTTTGTAGATGATGCTCACGGATTTGGTACACTTGGTGCTACAGGCGCTGGAGCAGGTGAGGAGCAAGGTGTTCAAGATGATATCGATGTGTATTTTGCAACGTTTGCGAAATCTATGGCGAGTACAGGAGCATTTATTGCAGCCGATCAAGAAATTATCGATTACCTAAAATATAACTTGCGTTCTCAAATGTTCGCTAAGTCCTTACAAATGCAACTCGTTGTTGGTGCATTAAAACGTTTGGACATGTTACGCACCATGCCAGAACTGAAAAAGAATCTTTGGACGATTGTTAATGCTTTACAGTCAGGTTTAAAAGAACGTGGTTTTGATATTGGAACAACGCAAAGTTGTGTAACTCCTGTATATTTAAAAGGAAGTATTCCTGAAGCGATGGCTTTAGTAAGAGATTTACGTGAAAATTATGGCATATTCTGTTCTATAGTAGTTTACCCTGTAATACCTAAAGGGTTAATTTTATTAAGAATGATTCCTACGGCAACGCATACATTAGAAGATGTAAAAGAAACATTAGATGCTTTTGATGCCATAAGAGAACGATTGGTTAACGGAACGTATAAAAGAATGTCTGCAGCATTAATGGCAGCAATGGGTGAGTAATAAAGTTACCTAAGCATATAAAAAAAGGTCATCGCTTATAAGTGATGACCTTTTTTTGTAAACTACCAACTAGTTTTTACAAGTCTTTTCGTAGTGTTTTTCTTCGAACATAAACTTCGGGATCAAAGTGTTTCCATATTTGTTTAATGGCTACGTTGTCTTCAAGTTCTGGAGTTCTGTAACAAGTTTCGATTCCTTTTTGTTTAAAAGTCTCATAATATTCATCAAATATAACGGCATGTACTCCTTTATTTTGATAGTCTGGATGAATTCCTATGAGATAGAATATAACATCTTTGCTATTTTTTTTAGCTTTTAGAATGTGAGAAAATCCGAATGGAAATAATTTCCCCTTTGCTTTCTGTAAGGCTTTGGCAAACCTGGGCATCACTACAGCAAAGCCAACGAGTTTATCGTGTTCATCAACTACAAATTTGATATACTCCGGATTAACAAAACTGATAAATTTCTTTTTAAAATATTCTTTTTGAATATCCGTAATTTCTACAAAAGAGGATAAGGATGAATAACTTTCATTAAACAAATCAAACATGCGATCGGCATATGGCATTACTTCTTCCGTTTTTGTAAGACTAAGTGCTTTTAACTTATAACGTCGTTTAATAAGTTCTTGAGCTTTTTTGAAAAATTCGGGTTTAACATTTGAAAACGGAAATTTACTTTCAGAATATGCTTTCTCAACACTATAACCAAAATCCATATAGTGGTTAATGTAATACGGATGGTTATACCACGTAATCATGGTTCCTAAGTGATCAAAGCCTTCGGTCATTATGCCAACCTTGTCTAAATTAGAGAAACCTACAGGACCTTCCGTGTAACTTAATTGATGTGCTTTACCAATATCTTCAACTGTAGATAATAAGGCTTTACTCACTTCTAAGTCGTCAATAAAATCAAACCAACCAAAACGCATTTTTTTGATGCCTTGTTTGTCTACTTCAAGCCAGTTAATAATCGCAGCAATTCTACCCACAATTTCACCCGATTTATAAGCTAAGAAAAATCGTGCTTCGGCATCTTTAAATATTGGGTTTTTATCCTTATTGAAAGTTTCTAACTCTTGTTTAATTATAGGTGGAATCCAATATTTAGAATCTTTATATAGTTTAAATGGGAATTGAACAAAGGCTTTTAAGTCTTTTTTTGATGTGGCTTCTTTAATCGTTATCATGTATGTCTGAAAGCTATAAATTAAGAATCGAAATCCTCTGTTTTCTTATCTTTTTTCTTTTCTTTTTTCTTCTTTTTCTTGAAATTACCGTTGTTGCCATTTCCATTATCAATTTCTTTATCCTTATGGAAATCTAATCGATATGAAGCTCCAAAAGCAATATTGAAGACAGTAGGAGTATCTTTAGTATTAAAGGCTATATTAGCATCTAACTGAAAATCTTTAGTCCAAAGATAAGCACCACCAAACCTAAAAATATTATCAGCGTAAAAATCGCTTTTAATCCCTTGTGTTTCTCCAAATACAACCCATTGTGGAGTAAACGAGTGCGTCAATGTAAAAATATATTGAAAATCGGATTGATCTGTACCAATTCTATCTTTTATTAAATTCATTACAAAAACCCAACCATTATTAAAATTGTTTTGGGTGGCAATCATTATTTTAGGACTAAAACCTTCAATTCCTGGAGCTGTATAAGGATTGTCTTTCGCATCAAAATTAGCTCCTGCATAAATAGAAACTGCAGGTATTAGGGATTTCCAATTAAATTTACTGTTGGCGTGAAAACTGTATAAATTCGGTTTTGCTTCTTCCATATTCTTATAGGGATCGTAAACCAAATATTTAGCACCTAACGTGAAGCTTTTAAAATTAGAGCGCTTCTCTTCTATTGGAATTAAAGCATTATTGTAGGTAATATTATCATTCTGATAGACACCATCAACCGATAATTCTAATTGTTCAAAAAGGACACCATATCTTAAACCAAAATCGAGACCAAATCCTGAAACCTCATAATTAGAAAGGGCATGTTCTTCTTTTACAGAAAAAGCACCAGCTTCAAATTGAACAATTCCTGTTCCTACAGAAAAAGCACTTTTAGATACACCCGGTCGATTAGAGTTTATAACTTCGGTATATTGCCCGTAAGCTGAATTAAAACTGATAGCAAGAATTAATATAGGTATTGATTTGAGTATTCGCATTGGTGATGGATTTAAAACCATTTGGTCTATGTAGATTAAAGTCAAATATAGATATTTTATAGTTTTTTTAAGGAATTTAATCGGATTATAAATGAGTATAATCGTATTTTTGATGATTATATTATGTTTGTCATGGGATTACTGAGAACTATTTTAATTATTTTATTGGTTTATTTCGGCTTTAAGATTCTGGCACGTCTTTTTGCCCCGATACTGTTGAAATTTGCAGCAAAAAAAGCAGAAGAGAAGTTCGGTGGCCAATTTGGAGGCTTCCAAAACCCAAATCAACAAAGGCAAAAACAAAAGCAAAAGGAAGGAGAAACCGTTATTGATAAAATGCCGAATCAAAGTAAATCTTCAAATCCAAAATTAGGAGAATACATCGATTACGAAGAAATTGATGAATAGATTTCTTTCGAAAAAACGAATTCTATACCCTTTTTCAAAAAAAATAACTACTTTTCAGAATTAGTCAATTTAAAGCATTCTCATGTCATTTAATATAAAACGTTTATTGCCGCATATCTTGATTTTATTAGGATTTGTCGCTTTGTCTTTAGCCTATTTTAGTCCTGTGTTACAAGGCAAAAAAATCAACCAAAGTGATATCATGCATTACATTGGTATGGCGCAACAACAAAAAGAGTTTGCTAAAACCACAGGCGAAGAAACCTATTGGACTAATAGTGCCTTTGGTGGCATGCCAACCTATCAATTAGGGGCAAAATACCCGCATAATTACATTAAAAAACTCGACTTAACCTTACGGTTTTTACCACGACCAGCAGATTACTTATTCTTATATTTTATAGGATTTTATATTCTATTATTGTCTTTAAAAGTTGACTTCAAACTCGCTGCCCTTGGTGCCATAGCCTTTGGGTTTTCAACCTATCTTATCATTATTCTTGGTGTTGGACATAATTCTAAAGCACACGCTATTGCCTATATGCCATTGGCGTTAGCCGGTATTATATTGACGTTTAGAAAGAAATATAGCCTAGGATTTTTATTAACCACTATTGCTTTAGGGTTAGAAATTGTCGCCAATCATTTCCAAATGACCTATTACCTTTTACTTTTGGTTTTAGTGTTAGGCCTAGCGTATTTGATTGATGCTTATAAAAAGAAAGTTTTACCTCATTTTTTTAAATCGGTTGGATTATTGGCTTTGGCAGCCATTTTAGCTGTAGGACTTAATGCCACAAATATAATGGCAACGCAAGAGTATGTTAAAGAAAGTGCGCGTGGTCAAAGTGATTTAACGATTAATCCTGATGGTTCTCCAAAAGCAGTTACCACCGGTTTAGATAAAGACTATATTACCGAATACAGTTATGGTATTTTAGAAACTTTAAACCTCTATATCCCTAAGTTTATGGGTGGTGGCAACTATGAAGATGTCGGTAAAGATTCTGAAACCTACAAGGCGTATATTAACTTAGGAGCTTCACCAATTGAAGCGTTAGATGCAGCGAGAAATGCACCAATGTACTGGGGAGATCAACCTATTGTTGAAGCTCCTGCTTACGTTGGCGCCGTTATTATTTTCCTTTTTGTACTAGGACTATTTTTAGTAAAAGGCAGATTAAAATGGTGGCTTGTTGGTGGTACAATTTTGTCATTATTATTGTCTTACGGGAAAAACTTAGGTTTTCTAACAGATTTCTTTATTGATTACGTGCCATTATATAACAAGTTTAGAGCCGTAAGTTCTATCCAAGTGCTTTTAGAATTGTGTATTCCAGTTTTAGGGATTTTCGCCTTATCACGTTTATTTAATGACTTTGAGAAAGACGAAGAAAAACTAAAAGCCTTAAAATATTCAGTGGGAATTACAGCAGGTTTAGCGATACTATTTTTACTGTTTAAATCTTCATTATTTGATTTTGAAGGCTTAAGGGATGATCAATATATTAGTGCATATGGGCAACCATTTGTGGATGCCATTATTGAAGATAGAAAGTCTTTAATGACTGCTGATACTTTAAGAACTTTAATTTTAGTTTTACTTTCGGCAGGAACAATTTTCTTATTCTTAAAGAAAAAATTATCAGAAAATTTGGTCGTGGTTGTTTTTGCTGTGCTAATCCTTTTCGATTTGGTCACGGTGGATAAAGAATATGTAAATAACAATGATTTTATTTCAGCGGTTAAAGTGGATAAACCATATCAACCGAATCAGGCTGATAAAGAAATATTACAGGATAAAGGTCATTTTAGAGTGATGGATATGTCTAATGATGGACAGCGAATGCCAGCCAAGGCAGCGTATTATCATAATTCTTTAATGGGCTACAGTGCGGCTAAATTAGGACGTGTAGAGGAGTTGTTAAATTTTCATGTCTATAACAATAACATGAATGTGCTTAACATGCTAAATACTAAATATATTATAGCAGAGGACCAAGGACAAATTTTCCCATACACCAATACAGATGCAAATGGCAATGCTTGGTTTGTCTCAAAACTTAAAGTTGTTGCTAATGCCAATGAGGAAATTATGGTGTTAGATAGTTTAAATACCAAAACGACAGCTGTTTTAGAACAATCTGTTCAGTCTGAAAATAATTTAAAAACAACATATCAATTAGATTCTTTAGCGTCTATTGAATTAAAGGAATTCACACCTAATTATTTAAAATACGAATCAAATAACACATACGAAGGTGTAGCGGTGTTTTCTGAAATCTATTACAAACAAGGCTGGAATGCTTATGTTGATGGTGCGTTAACACCACATTTTAGAGTGAATTACGTATTAAGAGCTTTAGATTTACCAAAAGGAAATCACACCATAGAGTTTAAGTTTGAACCTCAAGTTGTAGAAACAGGAAGCAAAGTCGCTTTAGCGAGTTCTGTTATTTTGGGCATTTTATTGTTGTTAGGGATATTTTATTCTTTTAAAAATATAAAAGACTAATTGTCGTTCCTGCGAAGGCAGGAAT
>NZ_JAHKPN010000026.1 GCF_018860545.1 Winogradskyella psychrotolerans
TTATCTCAGTTCTTTGTTGCCAGTAGTTTTTATTCAACTTCAAATTCTTTTTCAAACCAAGATTCAAGTTCTCCACTTCTTTCATAATATTTTAAAATTCCGCTTATTTTATATATTCCACTCTCTAAAGAATCAAATTCAATATCTGCGAAAGAATAGTTGTCTTTTAATTTGTAATATATTTTCTTTTCTTGTCCATTAAAATTAATACTGTTGATAATAATGTCTCTATTATCAGGTACAGATTGTCCATATTTAGACGTTAGAGTAAGTTTAATTCCGTTTTCAGTTTTGCTGGCTATAATACTATCGATACCTCTCGTATATGTTGGTGATGTTAAAGTAAATCCATTCGCATATTGAAAGGCGTTACTCATTGCTATAACAAGTCTGTTTTTTAAATGATTTAGAATTAATTCATTGGAATTTGTTTTTGGTTTTTTAAATTCTTCCAATGAATAATGTGTTATGTTTTTTACGATTTCCTTAGCTTTTCTAAATATATGATTTGATTCTGAAATTGTTTTATCTATATCAGCTTCTTCAGTCAAAATTAAACTGTCAATTTTGAATATTAATAAATCAAATTGTGAATCCAATTTATCAAGCTCATCAATTTTTACTGAAGGTAGTTCTTGAATTAAAGTATGATAATCTCTTCTCTCTGATTTTAAAATTCTATTATTAAACTCAAAATTTGTTTTTAAAAATGAGTTCATTTCTTTCAATTCGTCTGTTTTTTTGTTACAAGCGAAAAATGTTAGAACTATGGCGAAATAAATTAAAAATTGGTTTTTCATTTAATCTTTAAATATCAATTCATTCGATTTGGTCAAATTACTGCCAACTAGTTATATAGTAACTTTTATTAGCGATATCCCGCAAATACATCAGGGTATGAGAATTTTTGAGTTACTGTTGTCTTGTAAAGATAACAGATAAATAACCTAAAACAAGGTAAAAGTTTTGAGGGTCATGTGTTAATAGTTTTTGCCCTTTTAAGATTATACTACGCTTTTAGTCAACATAAGCAGGCCATTCGCTATTCATAAAACTTGTATGTCATAGCCTATTGAACAGACGTGTTTCATAATAAGTTGCCAATATCTTAATCTCCCAAGAAATTAGCTGTAACTTCGCGCCAAATTAAAGGAGTGACCTAAATACTATTTCAAGTACGGAATAATAAATTATAGAGTTTGCTTCATAAACTTTATATATGTCATTTAAATCTTTGGGCCTATCTGAGCCTTTACTTAAAGCTATCCAGAAAAAAGGATACGAAACACCTTCTCCAATTCAAGCAAAAGCCATTCCTCCTGTATTAGAAGGAAAAGATGTTTTAGCTTCAGCACAAACCGGAACCGGAAAAACGGCTGGTTTTACACTGCCATTACTTCACTTGTTGTCCGATAATACAGCCCAAAGGCACAGGCCTATTAGAGCGTTAATCTTAACTCCAACACGTGAGTTGGCAGCACAAGTTTTTGCGAATGTAAAAGAGTATAGCGAGTTCTTAAACATTAGAAGTACCGTTATTTTTGGTGGAGTCAACCAGAAACCGCAAGTCAATAAATTAAGTCAGGGTGTTGATGTTTTAGTGGCCACTCCAGGCCGTTTAATTGATTTAGAGAATCAAGGAGTATTATCCTTAAATAAAGTGGATATATTTGTTTTAGACGAAGCCGACCGTATGTTAGATATGGGGTTTTTACGTGATATTGAACGCGTTATGAAACTAATGCCAGCTAAGCGACAAAATTTGATGTTCTCAGCAACGTTTTCTAAAGACATTAAGAAATTAGCCTATTCAATTCTTAATAATCCAGTACAAGTTGAGGCGACTCCAGAAAACACAGCGGTTGAAGTTATTGAACAAAAGGTTTACAGAGTTGCTAAAGGCAAAAAAACAGGCTTAATTATTAAGTTAATTTCTGATGGAAATTGGAAACAAGTACTCGTGTTCAATAGAACCAAACACGGAGCCAACAAACTTTGTAAAAAGATGATTAGTGCTGGTATTACAGCAGCTGCGATTCATGGTAATAAAAGTCAAGGTGCGAGAACAAAAGCCTTAGCTGGATTTAAAAATGGTTCGGTTAGAGTTTTGGTAGCTACTGATATTGCTGCACGAGGTTTAGATATTCCATTACTGCCACATGTTATTAATTTTGAATTGCCTAATATTTCTGAAGACTACGTACATAGAATTGGTAGGACAGGTAGAGCGGGGGCGAGTGGAGAAGCTATTTCTTTAGTGAGTGCAGATGAAACAACGTATTTGCGTGATATTGAGAAGTTAATTGATATGAAGATTGAAGTCGAAATCCTTGAAGGTTTTGAACCCGATCCTAACGCTTCAACCCAACCGATAAAACCAGGACAGAATAGAAATCAAGGACGACGTAGAAATTCTAATAATTCTAATTCCGGCAAATCTAAAGGTTCAAATTCAGACCGAAATAAGAATAGAAACAGAAATCGTAATAGAAATAACGATAGCAAACGCTAAGTAATGACATCAGCTTTAAAAGATAAAATCATTGACGTTTGCGATAAAAAGATAGCTCAAAAAGGGACAAATGTTGGCATTTCATTTTATGCGTTTTTTAAAAACAAAAATGATAATCCACAATTACTAATGGAAGCTGCAACATGGTGGATAGCAACCCATCAGTTAGATCATTTTGAAAAAGCAGTTAAGATTAAGAAGCTAGTCCAGAATTAGTTGTCGTTCCGGCGCAGGCAGGAATCCACTTAAGTATAAAAAAAAAACAGATTCCTGCTTTTGCAGGAATGACAGAATTATGACATCACAACCCAACAACCCACTTCACGGAGTAAAGCTTGAACAGATTATCACTGATCTACAAGCGCATTATGGTTGGGAATATATGGGTTATCAGATCAATATTCGCTGTTTTACGCACGATCCATCTGTAAAATCGAGTTTAAAGTTTTTAAGACGTACACCTTGGGCAAGAACTAAGGTGGAACAGATGTATTTGGATTATTTAAAAAAGAATAAAAAATAATCTTTTATTTTAAATTTAAAATGACAGCAGTTGTATAGCGTTATAGTTTATGTAGTGTTTTCCCTTTTTTCTTATCTATATAATGTCGTAACACTCCGCCTCTAACATTATTAACATCAAACTCAACAATAAAAGCATTGTCGTCGATATTTTCAATAATACGATGCATTTTTTTGATGTCTATACGATTAATGATGGTGTGAATAATATCAAAATCTTGCTGTGGCTCAGAACTTCCAAAACCTTTAGACCCTTTGTAAGTGGTAAGGCCAACACCTAATTCCATCATAATGGCGCGCTTAATTTCAACGTATTCATTTGAAACGATAGTGACCCCAATAAAATCCTCAAAACCTTCAATGGTTAAATCGGTTACTTTGGCGGTGACAATATAGGTAAGAATAGAGTAGAGCGCAATTTCAACGGAAACAACAACAGCTGTGATGCTGAATAGCACAATATTGAACATAAGAATGACTTTACCAATACTGAGACCAAATTTGTCATTAAGATAGATACCTAAAATTTCCGAGCCATCTAAAACCGATCCATTTCTAATGGCAATGCCAATACCTCCACCTAAACATAAGCCGCCAAAAATTGAAATAAGTAGTTTGTCGTCTGTGATTGTGTCATAATTCCCAAAATGAATTAATGACGCAAAACCAAGAATACTAAGAATAGATTTTATCACAATGCGTTTAGATACCGTATAATATCCAAGAATTAAAAATGGTAAACTAAATATAATAAGTAAGACTGAAATGTTGATACCAAGTAGCCGATTAACAAGTAGTGCTATTCCGGTTACACCTCCGTCTAGAAAACCATTGGGTAATAAAAAAGCTTTTAAACCAATACTAGCTAAAATGATGCCTAAGGTGATTTGGCCAAATTCAGAAAAAAAGTTATATGTTTTAGAGTGTTTCAAATGTTACGTTTTTGTTCAGTAAAAGTTACAAAAACCAATTAAAACTCAATTATTTTGGGATAGTTATTTACAGTTTATTTTAAGTGTTAAGTTAAAACCCTTAATTATTTTTAATTTGGCGTAGGCCTTCATATACAATGATGCCTACAGCATTGGCTAAATTTAGACTTCTTATGGCCTCGCTATATAGCGGAATTTTGAAAAGTTGTGCTTTATGACGCTCAATGAGTGGTTTGGGTAACCCCACAGATTCTTTTCCAAAAACTAAAAACATGTCATTTTCAAATGTAATGTCCCAATGACTCTGTGTGCCATGACTAGATAAAAACACCATTTTAGCATCTTTGTTTTTCATGAAAAAGTCTTCCACGTTATCGTAATAGATAACGTCTAAATGTTGCCAGTAATCAAGGCCTGCACGTTTTAAACGTTTGTCGTCAATTTCAAAACCAAAAGGTTTTACTAAGTGCAATGTAGATCCTGAAGCTAATGCTAAACGACCAATATTACCAGTGTTATTTGGGATTTCGGGTTCAATGAGAACGATGTTAAGCGGCATTTTTGCGAGTAAGTTTTATAATAATTAATCTTAGTAATAGCACAAATGGAAATCCGTGAAATACAACATCAAACCAATCTTTCATAGTCATGCCATTGGCTCCACCTGCAATCCATCGTATTTTACCTATAATATGCGGTTCGGGAAAGAATGGAGCTAAACCTAAAGTTAGGCAGAGTAGGATTATTAATTTCCAATCGTTGAGTAATTTCATCATATAAAAAAGTCTATCCAAAGATATGAATAGACTTTATAATATTTAGTTTTCAGCACTTACTTTTTTGATTGCTGACTTTTTATAGTTTTTTTATCAATGTCAAACTCATTTGTTTTCTGATTGACATTAGCAGTCAAATTTGTAGGATTTGTTTGCTCTTTCGTTGTTTTAAATTTCTTTCTATCTTCAATAATTCCCATAATTTTATAATTTTTTGTTCACTTTTAATATTATAAGGAATTATAGCTGTAAGGACTCATAAGGTTGTCATAAAATCGAAGGTTAAAACGTTAAAACCCTTTAAGATTTACTTCTAATAAGATTGACAAATTGATCTATGGAGTCTATACCTTTATTCGTTAAATGTTTAATGAATGCACTTCCAATTATGGCTCCTTTTCCGTATTGCGTAGCTTGGGCAAAGGTTTCGTTATTTGAAATACCAAAACCTACAATTTGAGGATTATCTAATGTCATATCAGCAATACGTTTAAAATAATCAGTTTGCTCATTTCCAAAACCAGAACTGCTTCCTGTGACGCTAGCTGAACTTACCATATAAATAAATCCGTTAGACACCGAGTCAATATAACGAATACGTTCGTCTGACGTTTGTGGAGTTATTAAGAACACATTGATGAGACCATACGTCTCAAACGTAGATTTGTAGTCAGAATGATATACATCAACAGGTAAATCTGGAATAATAAGTCCATCAATTCCAATCTCTTGGCATTTTTTGCAGAAGGCTTCAACACCATATTGCAATATCGGATTAAAATAACCCATGATGATTAACGGAATAGACACTGTTTTTCTGATGTCTTTGAGTTGCTCAAATAACAATTCTGAAGTCATTCCATTTTTTAAAGCTTCAGTAGAACTCGCTTGTATGGTTGGGCCATCAGCTAAAGGGTCACTAAAAGGCAATCCGATTTCTATCATATCAACACCACTTTTTTCAAGGTGTTCAATAATAGTAACCGTATCGTTAATCTTTGGATAGCCTGCTGTGAAATATATAGACAGTAGTTTATTGTTTTGGTCTAGTTTTTGATTTATTCTGTTCAAAATATAGGTTTTGTTAGTCTGAAATGTTATCAGGGTAATTGATGCTAAATAAGCAGGCAATTTACGGAAAAACTGAGAGATATTAGGATTTCATAGCAACATAAAAACGAAATCACTCAATCTCGTAATCTCTTAAAACGCACTATTTAATAATGACAATATAACACAGCCAACTTTATTTTAATAACTCCGTGTATAATTATAACCAATTTCTATCGTTATAGATTTGGTATTGAATTATATTTGTATCAACATAAAATCATCAATAAAACACTTATCAAATGATGTACTTCAAAAGACAGTTAATCATCGTTTTTCTTATAATTTCTTCCGTTGGTATGGCGCAAAAATCGGCGATCTATACGAATGATTTACAGGATTATCAAAAAGCCTTAACGTTGTATAATAATAATCAGTTTAAGGCAGCACAATCACTATTTAACGATGTACAATTTAGTACAGATGATAGCACAATTCAGTCTGATTGTGCTTATTATATTGCCAATTGTGCGGTACGTTTAAACCAGAATAATGCGGATGATCTTATTACGGATTTTGTGGAAGATTATCCGACCAGTACAAAAAAGAATACCGCATTTTTAGATGTAGCAGACTATTATTTTAACAATGGTAAATATGCCTACGCACGCAAATGGTACGATAGAGTTGATGAACGAAATATGGCTGTGGCCGAAAAAGAACGCTTTAATTTTAACTATGGTTATACGCTGTATTCAACAAAAGATGAAAAGAAAGCGACTAAGTATTTAAACCGTGTGATTAATTCAAAAGAATACGGTTCGCAAGCCAAGTATTATATTGGTTTTATGGCGTATCAAGGTGATGATTATGATACAGCAAATGAGTATTTTGACCAAGTGAGCGATAATGAAAAGTATAAAGAGAAGTTATCCTATTATCAGGCCGACTTAAATTTTAAGTTAGGAAAGTTTGAAAAGGCCATTGAACTTGCTGAAGCACAATTACCTAAAAGTAATGCAGCGGAAAGGTCTGAATTATCAAAAATTATTGGTGAAAGTTATTTTAATCTTGAACAGTATGCAGAAGCCATTCCTTACTTAAAAGACTATAAGGGTAAAGACCGAAAATGGAATAATACCGATTATTACCAATTGGGTTACGCGCATTACAAACAAAATGATTTTGAAAGTGCGATTTCAGAGTTCAATAAAATTATAGGAGGAGATAATCCTGTAGCTCAGAATGCATACTACCATTTAGGTGAGAGTTATATTAATTTAGATAAAAAGCCAGAAGCTTTAAACGCATTTAGAAATGCATCACAAATGGATTATGATTTAAAAATTCAAGAAGATGGGTGGTTAAATTATGCGAAGATTAGTTATGATATTGGAAATCCATACCAATCCGTACCCCAGGTTTTAACGGGCTATTTAAAGCAATACCCAAACACGAGTTATAAAGACGAAGTTGAAACCTTATTAATCGACTCTTATATTACGTCTAAGAATTACAAGGAAGCCTTAGAACTTTTAAAAGGTAAAAATAGTTTTGAAAATAAAGCGGCTTACCAAAAAGTAGCCTTTTTTAGAGCTGTAGAATTGTATAATGAGAATAAGTACAACGAAGCCTTAACGCTTTTTAATGGATCACTTAAAGAGCCAAGAGACCCGATGTTTGTTGCTAAAGCCACGTTCTGGAAAGCGGAAACAGAATACAATTTAACCAATTACAACGAAGCTTTAATTGGTTTTAAACAGTTTGATGGGTTTAGTGAATCTTCAAGTTTACCAGAAAATGAATATCTAAACTACAACTTAGCATATACCTATTTTAAGTTGAAGGATTATACAAACGCTTCCAATTATTTTGAAAAATTCATTCAAAATAAATCAACTGACAGATTGCGTCAAAATGATGCGTATTTGAGATTAGCGGATGGTTATTTTGTGTCTAGTAAATATAATGATGCTATTGCGGCTTATAAAAAGGCCATTCAGATTAATGAAATTGAATCGGATTATGCCGCGTTTCAAGTAGCTATGAGTGAAGGCTATTTAGGACGTGGTTCCGATAAAATTTCGGCATTAAATTCGTTTATAAACACGTATCCAAAATCAGCTTTACGTGATGATGCCATGTACGAGTTAGCTAATTCGTATGTGAAATCTAACGAGACCGATAAAGCCATGCAAATGTATGATCGCTTAAATTCTGAATACAAAACAAGCGCATTCACGTCTAAAGCATTATTGCGTCAAGGTTTAGTGTATTATAACGGGAATGATAATACACGTGCCTTGACAAAATTCAAAAAAGTAGCGACGGACTTTCCTGGTTCTGGTGAGGCTGTTCAGGCGGTATCAACCATACGTTTAATTTATATCGATTTAGGTAAAGTAGATGAGTATGCCACTTGGGTAAGAACTTTAGATTACGTTGAAATTTCTGATGTAGAATTAGATAATACAACTTATTTAGCGGCAGAAAAGCCATATTTAGATAATGATACGGATAAGGCTATTCGTCAATTTAATACGTATTTAAATCAGTTTCCTAAGGGGATTCATAATTTAAAAGCGCATTTCTATATCGCGCAGTTGTATTACAAGAAAAATTTATTCGATAATGCACAACCCCATTACAAAGCGGTTGTAGAGTCGCCAAAATCTGAATACACAGAACAAGCTATAATTAAATTAAGTGAAATTTATTTAAGTAAATCGGATTGGGACAAAGCCATTCCAGTATTACAAAGATTAGAAATAGAGGCCGATTATCCGCAGAATATCATCTATGCACAATCTAACCTAATGAACGCTTATTATCAAACGGAAGATTATGTAAAAGCTGAAAGCTATGCTGAAAAAGTATTGAGCAATCCAAAATTAGATAACAAAGTTAAAAGCGATGCTAAATTAATCATTGCACGTTCAGCGATTAAAACAGGAAACGAGGATAAAGCGAAAACCGCATATGCTGAGGTTGAAAAAATTGCTACAGGAAGTGTTGCTGCAGAAGCACTTTACTACAATGGTTATTTTAAAAACAAGGCAGGAGACTACGAAGCTTCTAACACAACTATTCAGAAACTCGCTAAGGATTATGGTAGTTATAAATTGTATAGTGCCAAAGGTTTGGTAGTGATGGCTAAGAATTTTTATGCTTTAGGGGATGCGTTCCAAGCAACATACATATTGGAAAGTGTAGTGAGCAACTTCCCAGATTTTACGGATGTTGTCAATGAAGCAAAAACAGAATTAGATAAAATAAAAGTAGAGGAAGCCAAAACGAATTCATCAATCGAAACAGACGATAACTAAGTGCCTGCGAAAGCAGGTATCTCAGAGTTGAAATTCGACAACTTAATTTTAAGTAATGAAAAAACTAAAACAACTTACATTATATATTCCAATCTTATTACTAACATTTACACTAACATCATGTGGAGAAGACGACGAAACACCTCTAGAAGAAGATGTGTTTTCGGGTTGTTGTTCAGGATTGACCTCATTTGGTGAAGATGTGGACAATTTAGATCAATCTCAAGGTGAAATAATAGCTGATAATATATTCACGCCAAATGGAGACGGAGTCAATGATTATTTTCCAATAGAAAATATTGAATTATATAATAATCATGAGGTTACTATTTATTCAATTGATGATGAGGTTGTTTTTCAAAGTACAGATTATGGTTCTGGTTTTAATAATTTATTTCCTGTTCAAACTCAAGGTCAATTTGGAGTTGATGGATTAGCAGATGGAACTTATAAATACAAAATTGTTGTAGAAAATGAGGAAACATTCAAAAAATCAGGTCTCTTTTGTTTATTCACTAATAATCCTTCTATTGAACAAAATTTTGCAGAATGTGACCCCTTACAGCCAGGCGAATTCGATCAGATATTAACTGGTTTATAGAGTTAGATAGTTTCAATCAAATCAAAATAATATACATGAAAATTAAATATATAATCTTATCAATCTTCTCTTTGAGTTTAACTATAAGTTATGCCCAAGAAAAAGACACCATAGCAGACCAAACGGTTAATGTTATAAAACCATATACTCCAACAATTTCGGATGCCTTTAAGATTAAGGATAATCCTAAGTTAAACGACTCCAATGCGGTAAAGAAAAAGGAAATTAAGTATAATATTTTCTCCATTCCTGTGGCATCCACGTTTACACCAGCCAAAGGAAAAGCGGCAACGGTAGATAAGGCTAAAGCTATAAAATTGTATGATAATTATGCCTCTTTAGGTTTTGGATCATACACTACTATTTTGGGTGAAGTTTATCTTAACTATGAGTTAAGTAGAGATGAGAATGTTGGTGGTTATTTTAGTCACCATTCGTCACAAGGAGGAATCGATGATTTGGTATTGGATGATGATTTTTCTAAGACGAAGCTGAACGCTTACTATAAAAAAAGTGATCGGGATTTTACGTGGCAAGTTGATGGTGGATTCAATTTACAAACCTATAATTGGTATGGTGTCTCACAAGATTATTATTTAGAAAATGATCTAGATGATATTGATGCTGGCCAGACCTATAATGACTTGTACGTTGGTGGTAAAATTGATTTTGAAGATGCTATTGTAAAAGATGCAAGCCTTCGATTTAGACGTTTTGGCGATAATCATGATTCTGGAGAAAATAGATTAGTTGCTAAAACTAGTTTTGATTTTCCTATTCAAGATGAAATTATTAATGCAGAACTTTCAGTCGATTATATTGGTGGCACGTTCGATAGAAATTTAGAAAATACAGCGGAAATTAATTATGGAAATGTGTCATTAGGATTTGCACCGTCTTACCAAATGACTCAAGATGATTTAACCTTAGATTTAGGTGTTAAATTAGTCTATCTTAATGATACAGAGTTTAGTGAGAGTAAGTTTTTTATCTATCCAAATATTGAAGCATCTTACCGTTTAGTTGATGAGTTATTAATTGCTTTTGGTGGACTCAAAGGGGATTTAATCCAGAATTCTTATTATGATTTCGTAAATGAAAATCCATTTGTGTCTCCGTCTTTATTCATTACGCCAACCGATCAGCAGTATACAACGTTTGTTGGTGTAAAAGGGAAACTGACAAATAGTATCGGTTACAATTTAAAAGCGAACTATGCCTCAGAAAAGAATAAAGCCTTGTATAAATCAAATCCGGCTTCAAATGATCCACTAACGGAATATCAGTATGGAAATTCATTCAACGTAACTTATGATGATGTTACGACCTTCTCGATAGCAGGTGAATTGAATGTAGATTTTAATAGAAATTTCACCTTAGGTTTAAAAGGAGAGTTTTTTGCGTACAATACAGATAATCAATCTGAAGCATGGAACTTACCAGATCTAAAAGCCTCTCTATTCTTAGATTATCAAATTTCTGAACAGTGGTTTGCGGGATCAAGTTTATTCTTTGTAGGTGAGCGTAAAGATCAGAGACTATTTGTAGATGAATTAAATCCATTGAATAATACGGTTGAAACGGTATCTTTAAATAGTTACTTTGATATTAATGCCCATGTCGGTTATAAAATAAACGATCAGTTATCTGTTTTTGGTAAGGCTAATAATATCGCAAGTCAAAATTACGAACGTTGGTTAAATTTCCCAGTGCAAGGTATTCAAGTACTTGCAGGAGCCACTTATCAGTTTGATTTCTAGTTCCTACGAAAGTAGGAATCTCATAATGTATATTAGCTTGCAAAGACCTTATACGACAAAAGCGTTCCAATTCGGAGCGCTTTTCTTATTTTTACATGGTTCGTCACTTCGAGTGATTTTATTTTTATAAAATTGTATCGAGAAGTTTTAATAGTCAAAATTTTAAGAATGAAATCGAAAGTCCAAGAGTACATAAAAGATAATAGAATTACAATGAGTAAAAAGCTTTTCATAATCCTGACGTTACTTACCATTTTTGCGTGTCAGAAGGATAAACAACAAGTAGATTTAATCGTCACTAATGCAAATATCTATACGGTTGATGATGCTTTTAGTAAAGCAGAGTCATTTGCTGTTAAAGATGGAAAAATCATTGCCGTAGGTAATACCTCCGAAATAGAGAAGACGTACAAAGCCAACGATACACTAAATGCAGATGGTAAAACCATTGTTCCGGGATTTATAGATGCACATTGCCACTTTTTAGGATTAGGTTTTAATCAGCAAGTCGCCAATTTGGTTGGTTCTAAAAGTTTTGAGGAAATGATGAAACGCGTGTTGAATTTTCAAAATAAGCACAACAATGATTTTATTTTAGGAAGAGGTTGGGACCAAAACGACTGGGAAGACAAACAGTTCCCAAATAAAAAATTATTAGATAAATTATACCCAAACACTCCAGTGGCTTTAACGCGTATTGATGGCCATGCCTTATTGGTCAACCAAGCAGCATTAGACTTAGGAGGTGTTACTGTGGATAGTAAAATTGAAGGAGGTGAAGTTGTGATTGAAAATGGTGAACTTACAGGTATTCTCATTGATAATGCTGAATTTTTAGTGATGGAACATTGGCCAATACCGTCTAGAGCAGATATGACGAATGCCTTGTTAGAAGCACAAAAATTATGTTTCGATTTGGGTTTAACCACTGTTGATGATGCGGGATTAACGAAAGAAGCGATTGAAATTATTGACAGTCTTCAAAACACAGGTGATTTAAAAATGCGTATTTACGCGATGGTATCTGCTTCTGAAGATAATTTAGATTATTTTTTAAATCAAGGGATTACTAAGACCGACCGACTAAACGTGCGTTCTTTTAAATTTTATGCCGATGGTGCTTTAGGGTCTCGAGGAGCCATACTTAGAGAACCATATTCTGATAAACCAGGCCATTTAGGCTTATTGGTTACAGATTTAGAAACATTAAGTCAGTCCGCAGAGCGTATTGCAAATTCCGAATTTCAAATGAATACACATGCGATTGGAGACTCAGCAAATCATGCCGTATTGCAAACTTATAATAAAGTTTTAGCAGGAAAAGAAGATCGACGTTGGAGAGTAGAACATGCACAGATTGTATCACCAGAAGATTTTGAGTTGTATAAAAATGTAATGCCATCTATTCAGCCAACCCATGCGACTAGCGATATGTATTGGGCAGAAGATAGAGTAGGAGCAGAACGTATGAAAGGAGCTTATGCCTACAAGCAATTGTTGGAAGCTTACGGAAAAGTCGCTTTAGGAACTGATTTTCCTGTGGAGCAAGTAAGTCCGTTTTTAACATTTTATGCTGCTGTTGCCAGACAAGATTTAAAACAGTTTCCTGAAGGTGGTTTTCAGATTGAAAATGGATTAACTAGAGAAGAAACCTTAAGAGGCATGACAATTTGGGCGGCCTATTCTAATTTTGAAGAGGATGAAAAAGGAAGTATTGAAGTTGGGAAGTTCGCCGATTTTATTGTCTTGGATAAAGATATTATGACGGTGAATGCCAAGCAGATTCCTAATATTAAGGTGTTAACGACTGTGGTTGGTGGTGAGGTGCAGTAATGAAGTTTGAAGCTCGCAAAGTCGCAGAGCCGCTAAGACTTAAATCCAAAAAAATATAGCGCAATTTTCTAAAATAACTTTGCGCCTATGCTATGTTGCGTGAAAATTGTTTACTCAATGAGTCTCTGTACACCTTTGTTTATCTCCATGTCATAAGCTAAAATAGCCTCAATAAAAATTGCTAACGATCTAGATTAAAAAGATAAAACACGGTAGAGGTTGTAGTGCAATAAATGATAAAATTTTTCCGTTCAATCTAAATGAAATATTTATGTTTATTTGTAGTCATTTTTGGTTTGTTTTTTACAGCATGCAAAGCCAAAAAGAGCTCACTAAATTATAGAGTATATTCCTGTGAAGATGGAATAGCAGAAGCTATTAAAGATGCTGGCGAGGGTAATTACGAACTTATTTCCTATGGCTTAATATCTATTATAGAAGTAGATGGTTTTAATCAATTTTACAGGAACCATTTAATCGAAAATTATAATATAATTCTAAGTCTTGATGGTTGCATTGTTACAGAAGGTTCAAATTGTTACAGGGAAAAGATCGAAGAACTTATTTATCAAAGGTATGGCAATGATATATTTGAGTTATCCAAATTGGAAGCAATACAAGAATTTAGAAATACAGAGGAATTTATAAAAGAAATTAAGCCTAAGATTGATTCGGGTAAAATTTATTGGTCATCAATGCTCCATCAACAACCAAAATTTTTAATTGAAGGAAAAGATGAAGATTTATTAAGGTTTTTAGGATTTGCTAAATTTGAAAAAGATGATTATTACACTGATGATTATTGTGTTATCTCATTCAATATAGAAAAAAATGGAACTATTACAGAGATTGAATTTAAAAATTTAAAGACTTCTGAAACTCTGTTTAATGAAGTGCTGTTAGAGAAACTTCATAATATTCCAAAATGGCAACCAGGTCAGTATTTAAATGAGCAAGTGAGGTCTTACGCTTCATATAGAGTGCCGTTACGTTTATTTGAAAAATATCCTCGCTAACTAATTAAAATGTTCTCTTCTTTATAAAGATATAAGGACTGTTGTTTTCGGTAAAGTGTAATAGACGATTTTTGACTCACAACGTCGTAGAGTTGCAAATACTCATGTGGAAAAAAATAGAATGCTATTTGTAGTAATCGTGCGGAAATTGATTGTTAGAATCAATAAATTCTAGGAAGAGATGCAGAGTTTTACTAAAACTTTGCGCCTCCGCACCTCTGCCCGATAATTATTTTCTCCGTGTATCTCTGTGAACCTCCGAGTAACTTTGTGAAATAGCCACTAAAAGAGTCTTGCCAAATAATCAAAATGTTCACCATCTATAACCTTATCACATTTTAAACCAATGGTTAAGCACGCTGTTTTCAACGTTTCAAAATCGAGATACAACCATTTCATAGGGGTTTCTTTTTCGCCTTTATATGACAGAAAATAATCTAATTCCCCAGGATAGCCTTGGTTGAGGTCTAGCCACATGCCGCCATCGTCATCTTCATACATATAAGATATATCTGAGGAGTCTATTAAAATTTGACCATCAGGATTTAAAAGTGATTTCAAATGCTTCAAATAGTGAGCGACTTGTGATAATTCTTGAAAAATCCCAGTACCATTCATCAATAGTAAAATGGTATCAAAAGTCTCTGTTTCTTCTAAAAGAGGTTTTAATTCAGTATTTGTAACACCACGTTTCAGTGCGACTTCAACCGCACCTTTTGAGCTGTCAATCGCTTTTACAGTAACACCTTTGTCTTGCAGCCATAACGCATGACTTCCAGCTCCACACCCCACATCCAACACTTTTCCTTTTGCTAATTGCAACGCGGTTTGTTCTAGTTTAGGCATTTCAGAATAACGTCTAAATAAATAAGGAAGCGGTAAGGAGTCTTCATCTGAAATATTTGTAGATGTGATGATATCCTCAGAATAATTGTCATTCTGATAATCTAATAATGCTTTTCCAAAGAGATCTTTACTCATAGTTATTCATTAGTTCGAGTGAATTCCATTTTTATCGAAATTGTATCGAGAACTTTAATTAAATTTGTGTTATGCAAGATCAAATTAATAATCTTCCTAAGCTTGCCAAAGATAAGCATAAGGAGAATAAAACCTTTTTCACCAAGCTAAAAAAGAAACCGCCAAAGCAGTTGGATTATTTAATGCAAGAGTTACATGAGGAGGAGTTTGAACGTACAGATTGTTTAGAATGCGCAAATTGTTGTAAAACAACAGGACCTTTATTTACATCAAAAGACATTCAGCGGATTTCGAAGTTCTTTAAAATGAAAGAGCAACAATTCATTGCAACGTATTTGCGCTTGGATGAAGAAAACGATTATGTGTTACAATCTGTGCCATGTACATTTTTAGGAGCCGATAATTACTGCTCAATTTATGACGTGCGACCAAAAGCATGCAGTGAATTTCCGCATACAGATCGCAAAAAGTTTCAGCAAATTTCTAACCTAACGTTGAAGAATGTTGCTATTTGTCCAGCAGCATATAATATTGTAGAGGAAATGAAAAAGAGAATTCCGTTATAATAAGTCTGCCTTCGGAATAATTTTTGATGCTTAACTGAATTAAAAAAAGACTATGAATAAATTTATTATTAACGTCCTATTTCTGTTATTTGCTTTCCATCTATCGTATTCTCAAGCATGGATGACCAATTTAGATATAGCTCAAAAACTAGCCTTAACTCAAAACAAAATGGTGTTGATGGTTTGGGAAGAAAGCACCAAATATCCTTATGGGGTATTAGCCAATGATGAGAATGGTAAAATTATTTATATAGAAAGTTTGTTTGAAAGTGAGATTATAAGTCCTTTAATCTGGGAACATTTCGTACCGATAATTGTTAGTGAGTATAAATATGCAGACTTATATGGTGAAATAAAGTATAAGCGATCACAAAAGTATATTAATAAGTTTAATGATGATTCTATAAAAATAATGGATGTTAATGGTAACATTTTAAATGTGTCCAGTGATCCAGAGAGTTTTCAAAATATCACAACTATAATTAATAATTATGCTTTAAATACTGAGTTTGTTTCAACTGAGTTAATTGGGTATAAGACGAAAAAAGATTTTTATTCGGCCTATTATTTAGCTTCAAAATATTTTGACTTTTCATTGTATATGAAAGATTATATTAGATCTGAGTTTATTGATTTAGGAATTATTTATTTAAATGAAGCTACAGAATTTATCGCCACGCAGCCAACCGAAGATCAGTTGGGGTTAACGCAACGTGTAGCCCTTTTAGATCTTCAACAGTATTTAATTTTAAAACGACCAAAAAAAGTACTCAGACAATTAAAACGCATAGATGCGGAAAGCATAGAGCCAAATAATGAGTCATTTATAGCGTTTTTGTATTATACGGCATATCAAATTTTAAACGATGTAACTAACGCAGCTTTATGGGAATCTAAAATTTCTTCAGTAAATTTGAAGAAAGCGCAATTACTTATTAATTTGAATCGTAATTAAGTTCTATAATAATGAAAAAAACGACTATTCTGTTAGTGTTGGTATTTGTATTTAACTGTTCATCGGATGATGATAGTTCTACAAGTCTCGATTTAAATCTATTATATGGTCAATGGTATCGCGTAGGTTTATGTCAAGAGCAAAATAGTTTGTTCTTAGATGCAGATGGAACCTATGAAAGTTTCAGATCAGGAGCCGTAGATTGTGATGATTCAGAACCAGATACTTATAAATTTACAGGAACTTATACCATAAATGGTAATTTTTATAGACCTAACGAGCTTACTCGCGAACTTATTGTTGATGGTACAAACCTTACTGTTTTTGATTTTGAAGACCCCAACCTTAAGAGGGAGATAATTGAGCTGAACGATACCTCATTAGTCATTAAAACCTATATTGATAATGGCAATAATAGCATTGATTTACTAGGGGAATATTCATACGAGCATTAAATATGGAAGACATTATCGCATACTTTGAAACGATTCCTTCTTCTCATAGAAGTCTTATTCTTGTTGGAGGTCTTACTTTTTTCTGGTTATTAGAAGGGGGTATTCCATTATTTAAGTTTAAGTATAAAAAGTGGAGACATGCGGTTCCGAATCTGTTTTTTACGCTGACCACGATTATTATAAATTTCGCCTTGGCGTTTTTATTGTTATGGATGTCAGATTGGGTTACCGCAAATAATTTTGGAATTATAAACTGGTTGCCACCAATGCCGTTATGGTTATATGCTTTGCTAGGAGTTGTATTGCTCGATTTTTTTGGCGCCTATTTAGCTCATTATGTAGAGCATAGAGTAAAACCACTTTGGATGGTACACATTGTACATCATACCGATCACAGTGTAGACACAACCACAGGAAATAGGCATCACCCAATAGAAAGTGTAATTCGGTTTTCATTTACGTTACTTGGTGTTTTTATTGTTGGTACGCCTATTGCTTTGGTGATGATTTACCAAGCGCTGTCTCTTGTATTTACACAATTGACACATGCTAATATTAAAATGCCAAAAGGTTTAGATAAAGCATTAAGCTATGTTATTGTATCTCCGGATATGCATAAAATACATCATCATTATAGATTGCCATACACCGATTCTAACTTTGGGAATATCTTTAGTATCTGGGATCGGATTTTTGGAACCTACATGTACATGGAACGAGAAAATTTGATTTATGGAGTCGATGTGTTTCCGGATGAAGTTAAAAATGGAAACATTAAAGAGTTACTAAAACAACCATTCCAAAAATATGAAACACCAACACTTTCAACAGATGAAGAAATTTAGTGTCTGCATTGTTTTAATATTACTATGTATGAGCTGCAATTCTCAAAAACAGGTGGATATTCAAGGACATAGAGGTTGCAGAGGTTTACTTCCTGAGAATTCCTTGCCCGCTTTTGAAAAAGCCATTGATTTGGGGGTACATACTTTAGAATTGGATATTGTAGTTTCCAAAGACCTTAAAATTGTGGTCTCTCATGAACCTTTTATGAATCCCGTAATTTGTTTAACTCCTAAAGGTGAAACGCTTCCAAATAATTCAGCAAAAGATTATAATTTATATAACATGAGTTATGATGAGATTAAACAATTTGATTGTGGCTCAAAATTTCATCCAACGTATCCTCAGCAAGAAAAACAAAAGACCTACAAACCATTATTATCTGAAGTTTTCGATTTAGTAAAAGCGAAGACATCTGATGTAATGTTTAATATTGAAATTAAATCAGAGCCTAGTTATTATGGCATTTTTACACCACGGCCAGAAGCATACGTAAAATTGGTTTTAGACGAAATTGAAAAGAATGACATGCTAAGTCGAGTGAATCTCCAATCTTTTGATGTGGTAATTCTTGAAGAAATAAAAAATCAATCTCCAAAAATGGAAGTGGCTTTATTAGTTGAAGATAATGAAACTATTGGTGAAAAACTTGAACTGTTATCCTTTAAACCTGAAATAATAAGTCCCTATTTTAAATTATTATCAGAAGAGTCGGTTAAGGATTATCAGGCTAAGGGTTTTCAAGTCATTCCATGGACACTTAACAAAGAAGAAGACATGAAACAAATGCTATCTTGGCAGGTTGATGGTATTATTACAGACTATCCCGATAAGCTCATTAAAATTTTAAAGAAGTAGCGCTTATTTGTACATTATATATTTGAGACGTTTTTTCTTATAAGCTTCCAAATCGTCTTTCCACGTGGCTTTAATTTCTGATTCCGTTAATCCAGCTTCAATCTGTTTTTGTAATTTATCAGTTCCGGCATGCGTTGTAAAATTGGCCGTATTAAACACTTTGCTTTTATCCGTAGCGTTATGGTAAGCATCCATAATATATTTTAAAGTAAATCTACGCTCAGCATTAATCTTAGATAAATCAACTCCATAGCAAATTTCATTTTCATGTTTTGGGTGTTTAGATCCAAAGTTAGGAACGGGAGAATAATTAAAGGTGTAATGATTCTTGTCTAAAAATGGAGCTCCGTAGCGTTGAAACTGAAATTCAGTTCCTCTACCAGCATTGATATTAGTGCCTTCAAATAAACCTAAACTAGGATATAATATTATAGATTGGTCGTTTGGTAAATTTGGTGAAGGTCGCAGAGGCAAGCTGTAGGTTCTATTATGGTTGTAGTTTTCCATTTTAATAACGGTAATGTCACAGGTAACTCCATTGGTTAACCATGCTTCTCCATTAATCATTTTTGCATATTCGCCAATGGTCATACCATGAACTAAAGGAATTGGATGCATACCCAAAAAACTACTGTGCTTTTTTTCTAAAACAGGGCCATCAACATAATTGCCATTAGGGTTCGGACGGTCTAAAATTAAAAGCGGAATATTTTGCTCAGCACAAGCTTCCATTACATAATGCAATGTAGAAATATAAGTGTAAAACCGGACACCAACATCTTGAATATCAAAAACCATAATATCGATATCTTGGAGCTGAGTTTCATTCGGTTTTTTATGTTTGCCATGTAAGGAGTAAATATCTAGACCTGTTTTAGTATCCTTACCGTCTTTTACCAATTCACCAGCATCTGCGGTACCTCTAAACCCATGTTCTGGAGAGAATACTTTTTTTATGTTTACATTTAAACGTAATAATGAATCTACGATATGTGTTTGTCCCGCAGCTTTAAAAACCACGCTCGTTTGGTTGGCAACTACACCAACACGTTTGCCTTTTAATACTGGTAAATATTGTGCGGTTCTATTAGCGCCAACAATTATAGGTTTGTCTATTTCATTTGTTGCATGTAAAGTTCCAGAAAGGTCGTTTAACGCTAAAGTATCAAGCTTTGTGTTTCCGGCATCTTGTTTTATATTATTTCCGCAGGAAAATGTTACAGCGGAAAACCCAATAATTATAGAGAATAAAACTGTATTTTTGAAAACCTTTAAAAGCATATCTAAGAGTGAATTTCGAGTTATTTATAGCTAAACGCATAATTGGCAATAAAACGTATAAAAGTAGTGTATCGGCACCAATAATTAAAATTGGTATCGCAGCAATTGCAATTGGGATTATTGTAATGCTGATTGCTATTGCGACAGGAATTGGCTTGCAACAAAAGATTAGAGATAAGGTTGTAGCATTTAACGGTCATATAGAAATTACCAATTATGATACTAATGCATCCGACGAATCGCAAGTGCCCATTTCTATTAATCAAGAATTTTATCCAAATTTTAAAGATGTTCAAGGTATAAAACACATCCAAGGTGTTGCTCAAAAATTTGCTGTAATTAGAACTGAAACAGATTTTGAAGGAGTTGTTGTTAAAGGCGTTGGACCGGATTATAATTGGGATTATTTTGAAGAGTTTTTAGTTGAAGGCCGTCTTCCAGATTATACAAAAGAACGCAACGAAGACATTCTTATCTCTAGTTATTTAGCCAATCGTTTAGGGTTTAATATTGGTGATAAATTTCAAACCTTGTTCGGGAATCCTTTAAATGACAGTCCTCGTATTATGAGTTTTGAAATTGTTGGGATTTATAATTCTGGTTTTCAAGAGCTCGATGAAAAATTTTGTATTGCAGATTTAAGACATGTGCAACGACTCAATAAATGGGAATCTGATCAAATAGGAAGTTTTGAAGTTTTTATTGATGATTTCTCGCAGATTGAAGAAAAGACGCTTGAGGTCTACAAGACAGTGCCATCTTTAATGAATGCAAGATCTATTACAAGAAAATACTACGCAATTTTTGAATGGATTAAGATTTTTGACAATAATACCTATGGCATTATTGCTATTATGATTATTGTCGCAGGTATTAATATGATTACCGCTTTATTGGTTTTAATTTTAGAACGTACTCAAATGATTGGTATTCTAAAAGCGCTAGGAAGTTCTAATTGGACGATTAGAAAAGTCTTTCTGTACAATGCATCCTACTTAATCGGTCTAGGTTTACTTTGGGGAAATATAATCGGTTTAGGGTTATTATTTGCTCAGAAATATTTTAAACTATTCCCACTTAATCCAGATACGTATTATGTAAATAATGCACCGGTTTATATCAGTTGGGATTATATCATTATATTAAACATTGGCACATTTGTGGCTTGTTTACTAATGTTATTAATTCCTTCAGTCATTATTTCTAAGATTTCTCCAGTAAAAGCGATTCGGTTTGATTAAAAAGCCCTTAGAGTTAGTTGATTGATTTTCGTTAAGACGTTTAAATTTTTCAAAATGAGATGCTGTTCTTTACCGATGCTTGTGAACATTTTTTATCCCTTGTAAATTAGGATTTTTACGAGATTTTTTAATTAGAAGAATTAATCTGAATTTTAATAAAAACTCTCCGTGAATCTTAGCGTATTCTCCATAAAATTCCGCGAAACAACTTAAGTATTTAAACTTTGCTTCTCAGCGCCTTTGCACACATTTTATAATCAAAATAATTTAGTTTATAATTTAAAACAATGGCTCTGTGAATCTTTATGTTTTCTCTGTGGAACTCTGTGTAAAAACTTCCTATTTTTAATAACAAAACATTAATAATTTCAAAATTAGTAAAACGCAACATTTAGCGTAACTTTGCACTTTCAAAAAAAGAACTGTGAACCGAGCCTAATAAAAAAAGGAGTAATAATTATAGGGGTATATTAAGGGCGAACACATTTCACCTTTTATAAACAATAAGAAATAGAAATGAATTACGTAGAAAATATATTAGGTACCATAGGTAATACACCATTAGTTAAAATGAATAAACTAGTGGAAGACTTACCTTGTTTAGTACTCGCTAAATACGAAACATTTAACCCAGGGAATTCTGTTAAAGACCGCATGGCTTTGCAGATGATTGAAGATGCGGAAGCCGATGGACGCTTAAAACCAGGAGGAACTATTATTGAAGGTACTTCAGGAAATACAGGAATGGGATTGGCATTAGCAGCTATTGTAAAAGGTTACAAATGTATTTTTGTGATGGCAGACAAGCAATCTAAGGAAAAGGTTGATATTATGCGTGCCGTTGGAGCAGAAGTTATTGTCTGTCCAACAGATGTAGAACCTACAGATCCAAGAAGTTATTATTCAGTGTCTAAACGTTTAGGCGAAGAAACACCAAACTCTTGGTATGTTAATCAATATGACAACCCAAGTAATACCAAAGCACATTACGAAAGTACTGGTCCTGAAATCTGGGAACAAACTGATGGTAAGATAACGCATTTTGTAGTTGGTGTGGGAACTGGAGGAACTATCTCTGGAGTTGGTAAATACCTAAAAGAACAAAATCCTAATATTAAAGTTTGGGGAGTGGATACCTACGGTTCGGTATTTAAAAAATACCATGAAACAGGAATTTTTGATGAGAACGAAATCTACCCTTATGTAACCGAAGGTATCGGTGAAGATATTCTTCCAAAAAATGTTGACTTTAGTTTAATCGATGGTTTTACGAAAGTAACAGATAAAGATGCCTGTGTGTATACACAACGTTTGGCCAAAGAAGAAGGCATGTTTTTAGGAAACTCTGCAGGTTCTGCAATAAAAGGAGTGTTGCAATTAAAGGAACATTTTAAACCAGACGATGTGGTTGTGGTTTTATTTCATGATCATGGGAGTCGTTATGTGGGTAAAATGTTTAATGACGATTGGATGCGTGAAAAGGGCTATATAGATTAAGTTATGACTTGTCATTTCTGCAAAGGCAGGAATCTATTTTATTAAAGTAAAAATCCTGATGTTATGATCAGGATTTTTTTTGTTTAACTAGTACTGTTATTACAAGGTGAGAAAGATTTATGTACTCAAAGCTTTTAGGTTTCGTTCATCATTGATTCTGGTTATGCAAATTTAATTTCAAGATGTAATCTTAGGATGTCGATTGGTGTCGTATAAATTAATTGCCATTCATTTGTGTAAGATGCTGTTAATCAGTTCGTAAGTTTTGTTTTATTAGGATTATTGTGTTTTCAGTAGATTCTTACAAAGAAAATGTCAATAATTTAGTATATATTCGCTAAATGGTAGATTTTACCGATTAGTTGCGTTTGCCCTATCCTAACTTAACTGAACTTAGCATGATTGTAGAGCAATTATCTCTAAAAAATGAAACGTGGTATAATAGTATAACCACTATTAAGGTTGTGCCTAACCTAATCTTATTGTTTGTATCTCCTAAATTTAAAGACAAAGCAAATCTGGTTAATCAATTATTAGAAACGTATCCTAATGCACAACTTTTAGGGTGTTCTACCGCTGGTGAAATATCTGGAAATTCGGTTGCTGACGAATCTGTATCATTAACGGCAATTACATTTGAAAAAGCACAACATAGACTAGAGAAAGTTGATATAGATGATAGCAATAAAAGCTTTACTACAGGTGTTAGTTTAGCTCAAAAATTAAATACAGATAATCTAAAGCATATTCTATTGTTTAGCGACGGGCTTAATGTTAATGGATCTGAATTGGTGTCTGGCATAAGAAGCGTACTGCCAGAGATTGGAGTTACGGGCTGTTTAGCCGCAGATGGTCTCGATTTTAATGAAACATTTGTTATCGCTAATCGACTTATTTCTGATAAAATTGTCGTTGGTTTAGGATTATATGGCAACGATTTAAAAGTGGGTTACAGTTCTAAAAGTGGTTGGGAAGGCTTTGGGATTGAGCGTTTGGTAACCAAATCAGATCATAATATACTCTACGAACTAGATGGCTTGCCAGCACTACAAGTGTATAAATCGTTTTTGGGTGATATTGTATCACAAGAATCTAGTGCCACGTTGCGTTTTCCGCTAAGCATTAGAGTTGACGAAACTGATGAACCGGTGATTAGAACAGTTGTTAATATAGACGAAGCGCAGCAAAGTTTAACCTTTACTGATAGAATACCAAAAGACGCCTTAGTGCGCTTAATGAATTCTAATGTAGATAAATTAATTGAAGGCGCAAAGTGTTCGGCTACCGAGGCCTCTAAGGAAATTCAGGAAAAAGGTGAATTAGCCATTTTAATAAGTTGTGCAGGCAGACGGAAAATGCTTAAGCAACTAGCAGAAGAGGAGGTTGATGTCGTAAGAGAAATTATAGGAGAAAAACCAAAAATTACTGGGGTTTACTCCTATGGAGAAATAGGACCATTTAGAGAATTTGCACCATGTAAATTTCACAATCAAACCATAACCATTACATTATTTTCGGAATGTTAAACAAAAATCAACATAGGCTATTAAAGAGGCAAATCGCTAAAGCGGGTTTTGACGATGCAGATATTGAAAAATTTAAAGACTTTTTCAATGCTGTTGACGATGCTTATAAAGGCTATGATGAAGATATTAAGTATACTGAAATTATCTTAGAAGAAAGTTCTAAAGAACTTTATAAAGCGAACCAGTCTTTAAAATCGGAAGTGGATAGAGCTGAATCTGAAATAAATATCATCGTAGATACTATTGAAGGTGTCATTTTTAAAACCGATTTAAGTGGTAACTTTAAATATTTAAATAAAGCTTGTAAAGACTTATTAGGGATTTCGGCTGAAGAAGCCATTAATAAAAATTATAGAGAGTTTTTAGTTGGTATTAATAAGGATGAGAATTTAAGACTTCAAAACTTTTTCTCTGAACACCATGATGATTTTGTAACCTTATTAAAATTCTTTAAATCTACTGGCGAAAAAGTATGGGTTCAAGTACGTTTAGTATTAACCTATGATAATGATGGCATTGCTAATGGCACCATTGGTACAATGACAGACGTTACCCAATTAAAAGAAACTGAGATTGAATTAAATCACGCAAATAAAACTAAAGACGAATTTTTATCTACAATGTCTCATGAAATCAGAACACCGTTAAATGCTGTAATTGGTATGTCTGATATCTTGTTAATGGAAAAGTTCTTGCCAGAACAATTAGAAAACCTTCAAGTATTAAAATATTCTAGTGAGCATTTATTAGCTTTAATTAACGACTTGTTAAATCTCAACAAATTTAAATCTAATGAAGTTAAATTAGTTGAAACTGATTTTAATCTTTCAGAATTAATTCAAAATATTCAGCTACATTTTAAACATACGGCTATTAACAATAACCTAAGTTTTGAAACCATATTAGATAGCAGTATTCCAGCAGTTTTAAAAGGAGATAGCTTAAAATTATCTCAAGTATTAAAAAACTTACTGAGCAATGCGTTTAAATTCACACATGAAGGAGGCATTGTATTTAAGATTGAATTATTAAATATTAACAAAGAAGCAACCTCAATTAGATTTAGCGTAAAAGATTCTGGTATTGGAGTGTCTTACGATAAACAAAAAGATATTTTTAAAAGTTTTGTGCAAGCTAGTGCCAACACGTCTCAGTTATATGGTGGATCAGGACTTGGATTGTATATCAGTAAAGAATTATTAAGTATTCAGGCAACAAGTCTTCAGTTAGAAAGTAAAGAAGGAGAAGGATCATATTTTTGGTTTGATATTACGCTTAAAAATTCAGATAATGTCAATGTTTTAAAACAAAGTCAAATAGCAAAAACGAATCCGATTGCTTTAAATGTACTCGTTGCAGAAGATAATAATATAAATGCTTTAGTACTAAAAAAGTTATTTAATAAGTGGGAAATCAACTACGAGATAGCAAAAAATGGGCAAGAATTATTAGATATATATCATCATAAAGATTTTGATCTCATTTTAATGGATTTACAAATGCCAATATTAAATGGATATGATACCGCAAGAGTTATTAGAAAAATGGTTGATATCGGTAAATCTACAATCCCTATTATTGCATTAACAGCTTTTTCTAAATCAGAAGTTCAAGACAAAACAAAACGTTATAAAATGAACGGGTATCTTAGTAAACCATTCAACGTTAATGAACTACATGAGTTGTTGAGTTTTTACAGTGTTAAAAAACAGGAAGTAGGATAGCGGCTATAATCTAAGATTTTAGTATTTTAGAGGATGCAAGAAGAGTTCCTTCACTACATCTGGAAACATAAAGCCTTCGATTCGTCTGTGTTAAAAACTACAAATGATGAACCGATTAGTATTATCAATTTAGGGCAACACAATCACAATTCTGGTCCAGATTTCTTCAACTCGCAATTAAGTATCGCTAACCAGCTTTGGGCTGGTAATTTAGAAATTCATATAAAATCATCGGATTGGTATGTGCATAATCATGAAGTTGATAAAGCATACGACAATGTCATTCTTCATGTGGTTTGGGAGCACGATACCGAAATTTTTAGAAAAGATAATTCAGAGATTCCAACACTAGAACTAAAACACTACGTGGATATAAACTTAATCCATCAGTATCAAAAATTGATGCAATCTAAATCTTGGATTAATTGTGAATCCGATTTTAATAGTATTGCTGATTTTCTATTTAATAATTGGTTAGAACGTTTGTTTATAGAACGTTTAGAACAAAAGTCTGAAGCTATCAGCCAATTTTTAAAATATTCTAATAACGATTGGGAGGCTGTACTTTTTAAAATGCTATTAAAAAACTTCGGTCTCAAAGTCAATGGTGCTCCGTTTTTAAGTTTGGCAAATTCTTTTGATTTCTCAATAATAAGAAAATTACAAAATGATGTTTTAAACTTAGAAGCCTTGTTTTTTGGACAATCAGGTTTGTTAGAAGAAAATACAATTGAAGATATTTATGTAGAGGACCTAAAGCAACGATATGTTTTTTTAAAACAAAAGTTTAACTTAGATAATAGTGCTGTATTACCTCTACAGTTTTTTAGATTACGACCACCAAATTTTCCAACCATACGCTTATCGCAGTTTGCGAATTTGTATGCTTTAGAACAAAATTTGTTTTCAAAAGTAATGCAGTTACATACACGTGATGAATTTTATGAATTTTTCAACAAAGGAGTAACCCAGTTTTGGATGACGCATTATACCTTCGCAAAATCTTCAAAAAAAGCTCAGAAAATAATGACTAAGGCGTTTATAGATTTATTAATCATTAATACGCTTATCCCTTTAAAATTTAGTTATGCGAAATCACAAGGAACATCTGTTGAGGATATCATTTTTCAACTTATAAAAGAAATAAAAATAGAGACTAATAGCGTAGTTTCTAAATTTCAAGATTTAAAGAAAATTGATACACATGCATTAAATTCTCAAGCTTTATTGCAGCTAAAGCAACAGTATTGTGATAAAAATAGATGTTTACAATGTGCTATTGGCAATAGCTTAATCGTGAAAAATTAACTAACTTGCGGTATGAAACATCCATAACTAGGTTGGGACACTTATTGCTATCAGTATATGGATGTAGCATGTGGCCTTTAAAATACAATAAACAAACTCATGAATAGATCTTACAATCTACTATTATACTTTCAAAAACGAGGTTATTACGTTTGTCAACGTATAGCAGATCGTTTGGGTATTAGAGCCAAAATTGTAAGAACTTCTTTTATGTATCTCACCTTTGTTACCGTTGGTTTTGGTTTTGCATTATATGTATTCCTAGCCTTTTGGATGCGAATTAAGGATATTGTGTATACCAAACGGTCTTCGGTCTTCGATTTATAATTTTAGAGTAGCACCATGGATAATCCGTTTTTAAGACTTTACAGGTCTAAGATTTACACAGCGATAATGATGTTGTTTTTATTGCTTTGTATTGGTGTCTTTGGGTATAGGTTCATTTCAGGATATCAGTGGTTAGATGCTGTTTATATGACTGTAATTACGGTGACCACAGTTGGTTTTGCTGAAGTAATTCCGTTAGATCCACAATCAAAAATCTTTACTATTTTTTTAATTTTAGCTAGTGTCGTAATTGTTGGTTATGCTATTACTATCATAACCGATTATATTCTCAGTAGAAATAATTTTGAAGATATAAAACAACGTAAAATGCAAAAGAAAATAGATGCTATGACAAATCATATTATCATATGTGGGTATGGTCGTAATGGTAAGCAAGCAGCAAAGAAATTATTAGCTTATGATAAACCTTTTGTTATTGTAGAACGCAATAAGGAAGTCATTGAAAAGTTTGAAGATAATGACATGTCATTTGTATTAGGAAACGCTAACGAAGATGAAGTGCTTATAACAGCAGGTATTAACAATGCTAGTACTTTAATTTGTGCTCTGCCAAACGATGCAGACAATTTATTTGTGGTGTTATCTGCGAGACAAATTAATCCTAATTTAACAATTATAAGTAGGGCTTCTGAGGAAACTTCTTATGATAAGTTAAAACTTGCAGGAGCAAATAACGTAATTTTACCAGATAGAATAGGTGGTGATCATATGGCATCCTTAGTGGTGATTCCAGACCTAGTTGAATTTATAGATAACCTAGGTATCGTTGGCGAACGCAATATTAATATTGAGGAAGTAAATGTAGAGTTACTTTACAATACGCAAGAAGCTAAAACGATAAGAGACTTAGATTTACGGAAGAAATCGGGCTGTACGGTTATAGGCTTCAAAGACGATAAAGGAGAATATGTTGTGAATCCAGAAGCTGATACAAGGCTAATTCCTGGGTCAAAAATTATCGTGTTAGGACGACCAGAACAGATTATGAAATTAAATTCTATGTATAAAATTGAATAGTCTAAACATTGATTTTATGAGCCGATACTTTATTGGCTCATTTTTTTTTTGCATCTTGTCAACTTTAAAAATTATAATTAAACCAAAAAACTAACTAACAACACTAACTTATGAAGAAATATCTTCTATCAATTTTTGCAATAGTATTACCGCTTATAAACTATGCACAAGAAACAACTTCCGAAAAAATTGATGTCATTTTTAAGGATTATACAGGTTGGTTTGTGGATGCAATTTTTTATGAAATTCCATTTTCGGAAACGTATAAAATTCCTTGGGTACTTATTGTATTAATTGGAGGTGCCTTATTTTTTACTATTTATTTTAAATTTATCAATGTTACTGGTTTTAGAATGGCTATTAGAGTTGTTAAAGGTCAGTATGAAGATATTGAGAAACATGGAGCAGATACCTTATATGGTGATAGTACACCAAATGAAGGTGAAAATATAATTGAAACAATTAAAGATGATAGTGCTGACGGAGAAGTGTCACACTTTCAGGCTTTAACAGCAGCTTTGTCTGCAACTGTAGGATTAGGTAATATCGCGGGTGTAGCTGTAGCCTTATCTATTGGTGGTCCTGGTGCTACATTTTGGATGATTGTGGCAGGTTTACTTGGTATGGCTTCAAAATTTGCAGAATGTACATTGGGTGTAAAATATAGAGATGTTGGAGAAGACGGTACCGTTTATGGTGGTCCAATGTACTACTTAACCAAAGGTTTAAGAGCCAAAGGTATGGGTGGTTTTGGTAAAGTATTGGCCGTTTTGTTTGCCATATTTGTAATAGGTGGATCTTTTGGAGGTGGAAATATGTTTCAAGCCAACCAAGCCGCTGCTCAGTTTGTTAAGTTATTTGAATTAGATCCTGCATCAAATGCAGGTATGTATTTTGGCCTAGTTATGGCCGCACTTGTTGCTGTTGTAATTATAGGAGGTATAAAGCGTATTGCTAAGGTGACTGAGAAAGTAGTACCTTTTATGGCAGGTATATATGTATTGGCAGCACTGATAATTTTAGGTGCTAATTTTACCTTAATTGATGATGCTTTTGCATTGATTTTTGAAGGAGCGTTTTCAGGATTAGGAATCGCAGGTGGACTTGTTGGTGTAATGATTCAAGGTATTAGAAGAGGGGCATTTTCTAACGAAGCAGGTGTTGGTTCAGCGGCAATTGCGCACTCTGCGGTACGTACTAAATATCCAGCATCTGAAGGAATTGTGGCGCTTTTAGAACCGTTTGTAGATACTGTTGTAATCTGTACAATGACAGCTTTAGTTATTGTGATCACTAATTTTGATGGTCAATTTATGGAATATGGTGTTGAAATAACAGAAGGTGTTGAACTTACGGCTATAGCTTTTGATTCTGTAATTCCGCATTTCTCAATTATATTAACAATTGCAGTTATATTATTTGCGTTTTCAACGATGATCTCTTGGTCTTACTATGGTATGCAAGGTTGGGTCTTTTTATTCGGAAAAGGTAAAGTCTCAGACTTAGCTTATAAAGTATTATTCTTATTCTTTGTGGTAGTTGGTGCATCTATTAGTTTGGGTGCTGTAATTAATTTCTCTGATGCTATGATTTTTGCTATGGTTGTGCCAAACATTATTGGTGTTATTATACTATCGCCTATCATTAAAAAGGAATTGAATAAATACTACAAAGCTATCAATGTAAAGAAAGATGCGATTGAAGATGGCGCAGAAGATTTAAATGAAATTCTATAAATAAACATAAATTAATATGAAATCCCATTTCCAGTTTTCTAATAAACAACGGAGTGGGATTTTTTTATTGGTGGCAATTGTAGTGGTTCTACAATGTGTGTATTGGTTTGCTCCAAATGTTTTTACAATTTCAAATGATGATATTACTAAAAATCAAAATCAATTAGACGCTTTTAAAAAAGAATTGGATTCACTTCGCTTAGTTGAAATAGAAAGCAGAACACCAAAAATCTATCCATTTAATCCTAATTATATTACAGATTATAAAGGTTACACTTTAGGAATGACAACTGAAGAAATTGATAGGCTTCATAAATTTAGAGCATCAAATCAATGGGTCAATTCTGCCAAGCAGTTTCAGGAGGTGACTAAAGTTTCGGATTCATTTTTAGAAGCAGTTTCTTTATATTTCAAGTTTCCAGAATGGGTAACTAATCCAAAACCGAAGTCTCAAGGGTTTTCAAATTCCTATGCTAGCACTAAAGAACCAAAATCATTTGATCAAAAAATAGATTTAAATACAGCCTCAGCAGTACAACTAAGAAAAGTATATGGTGTAGGTGAAAAACTGTCTGAACGTATTATTGCTTATCGTGATAAATTTAATGGTGGTTTTGTTTCAGATATAGAACTTTCTGAAGTTTGGGGACTGTCTCCAGAGGTTATTGAGCGTATTCAAAATGACTTCACGGTTAAAACACCAAGAGCAATAAAAACCTTTAACCTTAACACGGCAACCAGAGACGAATTAGTCACAATTCAATATATAGATTATGAAATAGCACACCATATTATTGAAGAACGAACTTTAAGAGATGGCTTTAATTCTGTTGAAGAATTAACAAAAGTCGAGGATTTTCCAATCAAAAAATTCGATATAATTAAGTTATATTTGCATCTTAAATAAACACTAACTTATGTCTAATTTATATTTCACAGAAGAGCACAATTTGTTCAGGGAAAGTCTCAGAAGCTTCTTACAAAAGGAAGTCGTGCCACATATTGATAAATGGGAAGAAACGGGTCAAATAGAACGTTTCATCTGGAAGAAATTTGGAGATATGGGCTACTTCGGTTTGGCAACACCTGAAGCTTATGGTGGGTTAGACTTAGATTTATTTTATACCGTAATTTTTCTAGAAGAAATGCAGCGCATTAACTCTGGTGGTTTTGCAGCGGCAATGTGGGCACATGCCTATTTAGCTATGACACACCTTAATAAAGAAGGGAGTCATGAGCAAAAAGAAAAATATCTTACACCGAGCGCATTGGGAGATGCTATAGGTTGTCTTTGCATTACGGAGCCTTTTGGTGGAAGTGATGTTGCAGGTATGCGCACCACAGCCGTTAAAAAAGGTGATACCTATGTGATTAACGGCTCTAAAACTTTTATTACCAATGGTATTTACAGCGATTATTTAGTCGTTGCCGCTAAAACAAGTCCTGAATTAGGAAACAAAGGCATAAGTATTTTTGTTATGGACAGAGACACCCCAGGTATTTCTGCAACTAAATTAGATAAATTGGGTTGGAGAGCTTCCGATACTGGTGAAATTGCTTTTGATAATGTAGTGATTCCTGCTTCTAATTTAATGGGAAAAGAGGATCTAGGCTTTCCTTATATCATGCAGCATTTTGCACTAGAACGTTTAATTATGGGTATTAATTCACATGCAAGAGCGGAATATGCACTAGAGTATGCAAAAGAATATATGTCTGAAAGAACAGCTTTTGGTCGCACTATAGATAAATTTCAAGCGTTAAGGCACACCTATGCGGATTGCGAAACTCAAATGGAAATTTGTAAGCAATTTAACTATTACGTTGCAAAACGTTTGGATATGGGAGATTATGTTGTAAAGGAAGCAACAATGTCTAAATTACAGTCAACGAAAATGGCAGATGATGTGATTTATCAGTGTCTTCAATTTTTAGGTGGTTACGGTTACATGGAAGACTATCCATTAGCAAGAATGGCAAGAGATAGCCGATTAGGTCCAATTGGTGGCGGAACCTCAGAGATATTAAAAGAAATAATTGCTAAGATGGTAATTGATAAGAAAGACTATAAACCTGCAACTTAGAGAAAGCTGTAATGGTTTAGTAAAATTATATAATTTAAAATCCTGCTAATCGGCAGGATTTTTTTTTGCTCTTATTCAATATTAGTTGAAGTTAATAGTTATATTTAGAATTCATCAAACAAGCATCATGTCGCTAAAATCGTTTTCAGATTATTTATTATTAGAAAAATCCTATTCTAAGCATACGGTATTAGCTTATACTCGCGATATTGAAAATTTTCAAGACTTCTTAAGTAAACATCATAATTCCGTAACTGTAGCCGAAGTTGGTTATTCTGAGATTAGACAATGGATTGTAACGCTTGTAGATCGTAAAATTTCTAACAGAACTATCAATAGAAAAGTATCGTCGCTTAATACTTATTATAAATTTTTACTCAAAACTGAAGATATTGATGCTAATCCTTTAAAAAAGCACAAAGCTTTAAAAGTAGGGAAGAAGGTGCAATTGCCGTTTTCGGAACGAGAATTAAAGTTAGTTTTAGACGATGCTATTGGTATAGAAGATTTTGAAGGTGCTAGAAATCATTTAATTATTGAATTGTTTTACGCTACCGGAATTCGACGTATAGAACTTGTAAACATAAAGTTGTCTGATATCGATATAGGCAACAATCAATTAAAAGTAATAGGCAAACGTAATAAAGAGCGATATGTTCCTTTGATAGATTCTATAAGTAAATCTTTAAAACACTATTTAAGATATAGAAGTGAATTAAATAATATTGAAGATAAAACGTTTTTGTTTTTAACTAAAAAAGGTCTTAAAATTTACGAAAAGCTTGTTTACAGAATAATAAATAAGTATTTTAGTATGGCATCTACGAAAGCAAAATGCAGCCCTCATGTATTAAGACACTCGTTTGCAACGCACTTATTAAACCAAGGTGCTGATTTAAATGCAATAAAAGAACTTCTTGGGCATACTAGTTTAGCAGCAACTCAAGTGTATACACACAACAGTATAGCCGAATTAAAAAAAGTGCACTCCAAAGCGCATCCAAGAAATCAACGTTAAGCCTAGCTTAACTTTTAAAATTTAGGGATAGATTAAATGACCTACCCCATTATGTTTAACTTAAAAGAAACTAAATGAAAGTAAACACACAATCCGTTAATTTCACAGCTGATAGCAAACTTATTGAGTTCATTCAGAGACGAATGGATAAATTAGATATGTTTTATGATAAAATTATTCAGTCCGATGTATATTTAAAAGTAGAAAATACAAGTGATAAAGAAAATAAAATTTTCGAAGCTAAAGTGAGTGTACCAGGCGATAGCTTTATAGTGAAGAAACAATGCAAATCCTTTGAAGAAGGTGCTGACGTTGCAATTGCGTCGTTAGAACGACAAATAAAAAGACGAAAAGAAAAATTAAGATCACATATTTGAAATTTTTTTCAAAAAATGTTTTGATTAAATAAATAATATCTTACATTTGCAGTCCGTTAGAAATAGCGGGCTTTTTTATGGTTAGTTTTTTAGCTTAAAAAAGTAAGAAAAAGCCGATGTAGCTCAGCTGGCTAGAGCAGCTGATTTGTAATCAGCAGGTCGTGGGTTCGAGTCCCTCTATCGGCTCTTTTAGAAGTTGTTTTTAGATTTTAAAAAGGACGGATAAAATTGAAATATTGAATTTAAAATTTTGGGGAGATACTCAAGCGGCCAACGAGGGCAGACTGTAAATCTGCTGACTAAGTCTTCATAGGTTCGAATCCTATTCTCCCCACAAAATTTTTTACGATTAGTTAGTAAAAGTTGTATCTTTGCAAAGCTAAAAGTTAAAAATTAGTGAGATGACTTAGGTAGTGCGCTTGGCGAGCTAACTAAATTTGAAATTTTGAAACCATTAATTAAGTAAGATTAATTAAGAAATGCGAGAGTAGCTCAGTTGGTAGAGCGTCAGCCTTCCAAGCTGAATGTCGCCGGTTCGAACCCGGTCTCTCGCTCTAAAATTTGCGAATTAAGACGCGTGATTTTCACTTCGTAAATCTATACAATCGGTAGTCGTAAATGAAATGCCGGTGTAGCTCAGGGGTAGAGCGTTTCCTTGGTAAGGAAGAGGTCACGAGTTCAATTCTCGTCATTGGCTCTTTTTTCTAAGATACATTTTAGAATAATAATTGAACACTAATAATATAATTAAGATTAAAATAAATTAAACATGGCAAAGGCAACTTTTGATCGTTCAAAACCACACTTAAACATTGGTACTATTGGACACGTAGATCACGGTAAAACAACTTTAACTGCTGCTATTACTAAAGTATTAGCTGATGCAGGTTTATCTGAAGCGAGAGATTTCGATCAAATCGATAACGCACCAGAAGAAAAAGAAAGAGGTATAACAATTAATACTTCTCACGTAGAATATGCAACTGCTAATCGTCACTACGCTCACGTTGACTGTCCAGGTCACGCGGATTACGTAAAGAACATGGTTACAGGTGCTGCTCAAATGGATGGTGCTATCTTAGTTGTTGCTGCAACAGATGGTCCAATGCCACAAACTCGTGAGCACATCCTTTTAGGGCGTCAGGTAGGTATTCCAAGTATCGTTGTATTCATGAATAAAGTGGATATGGTTGATGATGAAGAGTTACTTGAATTAGTTGAAATGGAAATTAGAGATTTATTGTCTTTCTACGAATATGATGGTGATAATGGACCTGTAATTGCTGGATCTGCTTTAGGTGCTTTAAATGGTGAGCAAAAATGGGTTGACACTGTTATGGAATTAATGGATGCTGTTGATGATTGGATTAAGGAGCCTGTTCGTGATATGGATAAGCCATTCTTAATGCCTATTGAAGATGTATTCTCTATTACAGGTCGTGGTACTGTTGCAACTGGTCGTATTGAAACTGGTGTAGCTAACACAGGAGATCCTGTTGAGATTATTGGTATGGGAGCTGAGAAATTAACTTCTACTATTACTGGTATCGAAATGTTCCGTCAAATCTTAGATAGAGGTGAAGCTGGTGATAACGCTGGTATCTTATTAAGAGGTATTGAGAAGTCTCAAATCTCAAGAGGTATGGTAATCGTTAAGCCTGGTTCTGTAACACCACACTCTAAATTCAAAGCAGAGGTTTATATCCTTAAAAAAGAAGAAGGTGGACGTCACACTCCATTCCATAATAACTACCGTCCACAGTTCTACGTTCGTACAACTGACGTAACTGGAAACATTGCGCTTCCTGATGGAGTTGAAATGGTAATGCCTGGTGATAACTTAACAATTACTGTTGACTTAATTAACACAATTGCAATGAACGTAGGTTTACGTTTCGCTATCCGTGAAGGTGGTAGAACAGTTGGTGCAGGTCAGGTAACTGAGATTTTAGACTAAGCTATATAATTAAAATAATTAATTAAGGTGTCTCGATATTTCGGGACGCCTTGATTATTGTTTACAGGTTTTACTCTTCCGATTATTATAATTGGATGTATAGAGTAAATTCTAGATACGGGTTTAGCTCAGTTGGTAGAGCACTGGTCTCCAAAACCAGGTGTCGTGAGTTCGAGTCTCTCAACCCGTGCAAATAAAATAAACGGATTATTTTTCTTAATCCTAATAAAAGTAATAATCAAATGGCAGGATTAATAACATATATAAAAGAATCGTTTGGAGAGTTAAAGAATAATGTGTCATGGACACCATGGCCAGAGGCTCAAAAATTAACAGTGATTGTTGCTGTGTTTTCAATTATATTTTCTTTAGCTATTTGGGGAGTGGATACTGTTTTTAGTAGAGCAGTAAGAGCTTACTTTGATATGATACACTAACAATTATACAAGAAGAAGAGATTATGTCTGATAAAAAATGGTATGTTGTTAGAGCGGTAAGCGGTCAAGAAAATAAAATTAAAGCTTATATCGAGAATGAAATTTCAAGATTAGGTTTAGAAGATTTCGTAGATCAAGTATTAGTTCCAACCGAAAAAGTAATTCAAATCCGTAACGGAAAAAAAATTAACAAGGAGAAAGTATATTTTCCTGGTTATATAATGGTTCAAGCCAATTTAAGTGGTGAGATCCCTCACATCATTAAATCGATTACAAATGTAATTGGGTTTCTTGGTGAAACAAAAGGTGGTGATCCTGTACCACTAAGACAATCTGAAGTTAACAGAATGTTAGGTAAAGTAGATGAGTTGAGCGTAGAGGCAGATGCTAATGTTGCGATTCCGTTTACAAAAGGTGAAACTGTTAAAGTTATCGATGGTCCATTCAATGGTTTTGATGGTACAATTGAGAAGATTAATGAAGAAAAGCGTAAGCTTGAGGTGATGGTAAAGATTTTTGGAAGAAAAACACCATTAGAGTTAAGTTATATGCAAGTAGAAAAAGTATAATAATTGTTACATAAAGAGCGTGTTATCTATGCTTCCAATATAGGTAATCGTAATAAACATTAAGAAATGGCAAAAGAAATAGACAAAGTAGTTAAGCTACAAGTTCGGGGAGGTGCTGCGAATCCATCGCCACCGGTAGGACCCGCTTTAGGTGCCGCTGGAGTTAATATCATGGAGTTCTGTAAGCAGTTTAATGCTAGAACACAAGATAAAGCAGGTAAAGTTTTACCTGTGGCAATATCAGTTTACAAAGACAAATCATTTGACTTTGTAATCAAAACGCCACCAGCAGCAGTACAATTATTAGAAGCGGCCAAAGTAAAGAAAGGATCAGGAGAACCAAACCGACGTAAAGTAGCAAAAGTGACTTGGGATCAAGTTAAAGCAATTGCAGAAGACAAAATGGTAGATTTAAATGCCTTTGAAATCGGATCAGCTATGAAAATGGTTGCCGGTACTGCAAGATCTATGGGTATCACTGTTAAAGGAGGAGAAGCTCCAAACTAAATTTTTAGAAATGGCAAGATTAACAAAGAAGCAAAAAGAAGCAAGAGCAAAGGTTGATAATAACAAAACTTACTCTATAGAAGAAGCTTCAGCTTTACTAAAAGAAATTACGTACACAAAATTTGATGCTTCTATCGATTTAGCAATCAGATTAGGTGTAGACCCACGTAAAGCCAATCAAATGGTCCGTGGTGTTGTTTCATTACCACACGGTACAGGTAAAGATATGAAGGTTCTTGCGCTTGTAACTCCAGATAAAGAAGCAGAGGCTAAAGAAGCAGGTGCTGATTATGTTGGGTTAGATGAATACTTACAGAAAATAAAAGAAGGTTGGACAGATGTTGACGTTATCGTTACTATGCCAAGCATTATGGGTAAGTTAGGACCATTAGGTAGAGTATTAGGACCAAGAGGTCTTATGCCAAATCCTAAGACTGGTACAGTAACTATGGATGTAGCTAAAGCAGTTGCAGAAGTAAAAGCTGGTAAGATAGATTTTAAAGTAGATAAAACAGGTATAGTACATGCACCTATTGGGAAAGCATCGTTTTCTACCGATAAAATTGTTGGGAATGCTCAAGAATTATTATCTACAATCATGAAGTTAAAACCAACTGCGTCAAAAGGAACTTATGTAAAGAGCATTTATATGTCTAGTACAATGAGTCCAAGTATATCAGTTGATACAAAAATAGGATAGTAGTTAAACTTAGAATATTATGACAAGAGAAGAAAAATCCCAAGTAATTGAAGAGTTGACTGCTCAATTAGCAGATAATACAAATATCTATTTAACTGATATTTCTGGATTAGATGCAGTAGCAACTTCAAACTTAAGAAGAGCCTGTTTTAAAGCTAATATAAAATTAGCGGTTGTAAAGAATACACTTTTAGAGAAAGCAATGGAAGCATCGGATAGAGAATTCGGTGACTTACCTACAACTTTAAAAGGCAATACATCAGTAATGTATTCTGAAACAGGAAATGGACCAGCTAAAGTAATTAAAGAATTCCGTAAAAAATCTGAAAAGCCTTTATTGAAAGGTGCTTTCATTGAGGAGTCTGTTTACATTGGTGACGATTTATTAGATGCATTAGTAGACATCAAGTCAAGAGAAGAACTTATTGGTGAAATTGTAGGTTTACTACAGTCTCCTGCTAAGAACGTTATCTCAGCACTTAAATCTAGTGGTGGAAAAATCGCAGGTATCGTTAAAACATTATCCGAAAGAGAAGGATAATACTAGTATTACACAATAGAAAATTATATTATAACACACATTATTAAACAATAGAAAAATGGCAGATTTAAAAGATTTCGCAGAACAATTAGTTAACTTAACAGTAAAAGAAGTTAACGAATTAGCAACAATATTAAAAGATGAGTACGGTATCGAGCCTGCTGCTGCTGCAGTAGCTATGGCAGGTCCAGCTGCAGGTGGTGGAGAAGCTGCTGAAGAGCAAACTGAATTTGATGTTATTTTAAAAGCGGCAGGTGGTTCTAAACTAGCTGTAGTAAAATTAGTTAAAGAATTAACTGGTTTAGGTTTAAAAGAAGCTAAAGGTTTAGTTGATGATGCACCAAGTGCAATCAAAGAAGGTGTTTCTAAAGATGAAGCAGAAGCTTTAAAATCTCAATTAGAAGACGCTGGAGCTGAGGTTGAGCTTAAATAAGCTTACTCATTCAACAATACAAGGTTTAGGTCTAGAGTCGTACTCTAAGACCTAAACCCTTTTGTGTATATAAACGTTATATACATTTTTTAGTTTTTATTTTAATAAAATCTCGTTCATCAATGTTAGCAAAAAAGGCTGAAAGAATTAATTTCTCTTCTATTGTAAATAGGACAGATTACCCAGACTTTTTGGATATCCAAATTAAATCCTTCCAGGATTTTTTCCAATTAGAAACAAAGTCAGAAGAAAGAGGTACTGAAGGTTTGTACAACACCTTTATGGAGAACTTCCCAATAACAGACACGCGTAATCAATTCGTATTAGAATTTTTAGATTACTTTATAGATCCACCAAGATACTCAATAGAAGAATGTATCGAAAGAGGATTAACATACAGTGTGCCTTTAAAAGCAAGATTGAAGTTGTACTGTACGGATCCAGAACATGAGGATTTCGAAACAATTGTACAAGATGTATATTTAGGTACAATTCCTTATATGACTCCGAGTGGTACATTCTGTATCAATGGTGCAGAACGTGTTGTAGTTTCTCAATTACATAGATCACCTGGTGTATTCTTTAGCCAGTCTTTCCATGCTAATGGAACGAAATTGTATTCTGCTCGTGTAATTCCTTTCAAAGGATCATGGATAGAATTTGCAACTGATATCAATCAAGTAATGTATGCTTATATTGATAGAAAGAAAAAATTACCTGTTACAACGCTTTTCCGTGCTATCGGTTTTGAGCGTGATAAAGATATTTTAGAGATTTTTGACCTTGCAGAAGAAGTAAAGGTTTCAAAATCTGGATTAAAGAAAGTTATCGGTCGTAAGTTAGCTGCACGTGTATTGAATACATGGCACGAAGATTTCGTTGATGAAGATACAGGTGAAGTTGTATCTATTGAGCGTAACGAAATTGTATTAGATCGTGACACCATCATAGACAAAGACAATATTGAAGAAATTCTTGAAGCGGAAGTAAAAACGATTCTTTTACACAAAGAAAGTGCGCAACAAGGAGATTACGCAATTATTCACAATACATTACAGAAAGATCCAACAAACTCTGAAAAGGAAGCTGTTGAGCACATCTACCGTCAATTACGTAATGCTGAGCCGCCAGATGAAGAAACGGCGCGTGGTATTATTGATAAATTATTCTTCTCTGACCAACGTTACTCTTTAGGTGAAGTTGGGCGTTACAGAATGAATAAGAAATTACAGTTAGATATCGGAATGGATAAGCAAGTGCTTACTAAAGAAGATATCATAACGATCATAAAATATTTAATTGAGCTTATCAACTCTAAAGCAGAGATTGATGATATTGACCACTTATCTAACCGTCGTGTACGTACAGTAGGTGAGCAATTATCGTCTCAGTTTGGTGTTGGTTTAGCACGTATGGCACGTACTATTCGTGAGCGTATGAACGTTCGTGATAATGAAGTGTTTACTCCAATTGATTTAATTAATGCTAAGACCTTATCGTCTGTAATTAATTCGTTCTTTGGAACAAATCAGTTATCTCAATTTATGGATCAAACGAATCCTCTTGCAGAGATTACGCATAAGCGTCGTCTTTCAGCATTAGGACCAGGTGGTTTATCTAGAGAAAGAGCAGGTTTCGAAGTACGTGATGTTCACTATACACACTATGGGCGTTTATGTCCTATTGAAACACCAGAAGGACCAAACATTGGTTTAATTTCTTCTTTATCTTGTTTCGCGAAAGTGAACGCTATGGGATTCATCGAAACTCCATACCGTAAAGTTGAAGATGGTGTTGTAGATATTCAAAATACACCGACATATCTAAGTGCTGAAGAGGAAGAAGATATGTTAATCGCACAAGCAACTATTAAAGTTGATGATAGCGGTAAAATATTAGCAGATAAAATTATCTCTCGTCAAGAAGGTGATTTCCCTGTTATTGAACCATCAAGTGTCAACTATACTGATGTTGCACCAAATCAAATTGCATCGATTTCAGCTTCATTAATTCCATTCTTGGAACATGATGATGCCAACCGTGCATTGATGGGATCTAACATGATGCGTCAGGCTGTACCTTTATTACGTCCTGAAGCACCAATCGTAGGTACTGGTTTAGAGCGTCAAGTAGCATCAGATTCTAGAGTATTAATAAATGCTGAAGGAGCTGGTACTGTAGAATATGTAGATGCTCAGAAAATTACGATTAGATACGAACGTACTGAAGAAGCTGCAATGGTTAGCTTTGACAGTGATACGAAGACATATCCTTTAGTAAAGTTCAGAAAAACAAACCAAGGTACGTCTATTAACTTAAAGCCAATCGTTGAGAAAGGTGATAAAGTTGAAAGAGGACAAGTACTTTGTGAAGGTTATGCAACTGAAAATGGTGAATTAGCACTTGGTAGAAATATGAAAGTAGCCTTTATGCCTTGGAAAGGGTATAACTTTGAGGATGCGATTGTAATTTCTGAAAAAGTAGTTAGAGAAGATGTATTTACATCGATTCATATTGATGAGTATTCATTAGAAGTTAGAGATACTAAACTAGGTAACGAAGAGTTAACTAATGATATTCCTAACGTTTCTGAAGAAGCAACTAAAGATTTAGATGAAAATGGTATGATTCGCATCGGTGCGGAAATCAAGCCAGGAGACATCTTAATTGGTAAAATTACACCTAAAGGAGAATCAGATCCTACACCAGAAGAAAAACTTTTAAGAGCTATTTTCGGTGATAAAGCTGGTGATGTTAAAGATGCTTCTTTAAAAGCGTCTCCATCACTTAATGGTGTTGTTATTGATAAAAAATTATTTGCTAGAGCCGTAAAAGATAAACGTAAGAGAGCACAAGATAAAGAAGATATCGAGAAGTTAGAAGATGCTTACGATAACAGATTCGATGATCTTAAGAATGTTCTTGTTGACAAATTATTCAACATCGTTAATGGTAAAACAGCTCAGGGTATTTATAATGATTTAGGAGAAGAAATTATTCCTAAAGGTAAAAAGTATACATTAAAGATGTTAAATGCTGTAGATGATTATACACATTTAACTTCAGGAAAATGGACTACTGACGACCATACAAATGAACTTGTTGCGGATCTAATCCACAATTATAAGATTAAGGAAAATGATTTACAAGGATCATTAAGACGTGAGAAGTTTACAATCTCTGTTGGTGATGAATTACCTGCAGGTATCATTAAACTAGCTAAAGTTTATATCGCTAAGAAACGTAAACTTAAAGTTGGTGATAAAATGGCGGGTCGTCACGGTAACAAAGGTATTGTTGCTCGTATCGTGCGTCAAGAAGATATGCCGTTCTTAGAAGATGGAACTCCAGTTGATATTGTATTAAATCCACTTGGTGTACCGTCTCGTATGAACATTGGTCAGATTTATGAAACCGTTTTAGGATGGGCAGGTAAAGATTTAGGTAAAAAGTATGCCACTCCAATTTTTGATGGTGCAACTTTAGATCAAATTAATGCCTACACAGATGAAGCGGGTATTCCAAGATTTGGACATACATATTTATATGATGGTGGTACAGGTGATCGTTTTGATCAGCCAGCAACAGTTGGTGTGATCTATATGATTAAGCTTGGTCACATGATTGATGATAAAATGCACGCACGTTCTATAGGACCATACTCATTAATTACACAACAACCATTAGGTGGTAAAGCACAATTTGGTGGTCAACGTTTTGGTGAGATGGAAGTTTGGGCACTTGAGGCTTATGGAGCATCAAGTACTTTACGTGAGATCCTTACTGTAAAATCAGATGACGTTATTGGTAGAGCTAAAACTTACGAAGCTATCGTTAAGGGAGAGCCAATGCCAGAACCAGGACTTCCAGAATCGTTCAACGTACTTATGCACGAATTGAAAGGTTTAGGATTAGATATTAGATTGGAGGAATAATTTATTAGAAATTATTTCGTAGGGACAACTCGCGAGTGTCCGTACAACAATCGCAAAAATTAAGGGCAGTTTGTAAAAGCTGCCCAAACGTAACAAAAATAACATGGCAAGAAGACAAGATAAAAATACAGTGCAGAAATTTAACAAAATTTCTATCGGTTTGGCGTCACCTGAATCTGTTTTAGGAGCATCTCGAGGTGAGGTATTAAAGCCAGAAACTATTAATTATCGAACACACAAACCAGAAAGAGATGGTTTGTTCTGTGAGCGTATTTTTGGTCCTGTAAAGGATTTTGAATGTGCTTGTGGTAAATATAAAAGAATACGTTACAAGGGTATTGTTTGTGACCGTTGTGGTGTAGAAGTAACAGAAAAGAAAGTACGTAGAGATAGAGTAGGTCACATCAACTTAGTTGTGCCAGTTGCTCATATCTGGTATTTCCGTTCGTTACCAAATAAAATAGGTTACCTTCTTGGATTACCATCTAAGAAATTAGATATGATAATCTACTACGAGCGTTATGTGGTTATTCAACCAGGTATTGCTATGAATGCAGAAGGGGAGCCAATTCAAAAAATGGATTTCTTAACAGAAGAAGAGTATCTAAATATTTTAGAAACAATACCTCAAGAAAACCAATACCTAGATGATACAGACCCTAACAAATTCATCGCTAAGATGGGTGCTGAGTGTCTTATCGATTTATTAGCCCGTATAGATTTAGATCAGTTATCTTATGATTTAAGACATAAAGCTAATAACGAAACATCTAAGCAACGTAAAACTGAAGCCTTAAAACGTTTGCAAGTTGTTGAAGCGTTTAGAGATTCAAATTTAAACAGAGAAAACAGACCAGAATGGATGATCATGAAGGCTGTTCCTGTAATTCCACCAGAATTAAGACCTTTAGTGCCTTTAGATGGTGGTCGTTTTGCGACTTCAGATTTAAATGACTTGTACCGTCGTGTAATTATCCGTAACAACCGTCTTAAAAGATTAGTTGAGATAAAAGCACCAGAAGTTATATTACGTAATGAAAAACGTATGTTACAAGAATCAGTAGATTCATTGTTCGATAACACACGTAAATCATCTGCAGTAAAAACAGATTCTAATAGACCATTAAAATCATTATCAGATTCACTTAAAGGTAAGCAAGGACGTTTCCGTCAAAACTTACTAGGTAAGCGTGTTGATTATTCTGCACGTTCTGTAATTGTTGTTGGACCAGAATTGAAATTATTCGAATGTGGTTTACCAAAAGATATGGCTGCAGAGCTATACAAACCTTTTGTTATTAGAAAATTAATTGAAAGAGGTATTGTAAAAACTGTAAAATCTGCAAAGAAAATAATCGATAGAAAAGAACCTGTAGTTTGGGATATCTTAGAGAATGTTTTAAAAGGACATCCAGTGCTTTTAAACCGTGCTCCTACGTTACACAGACTTGGTATTCAGGCGTTCCAACCTAAGCTTATTGAAGGTAAAGCTATTCAATTACACCCATTAGTGTGTACGGCCTTTAATGCCGATTTTGATGGTGACCAAATGGCTGTACATTTACCATTAGGACCAGAAGCAATTTTAGAATGTCAGCTGTTAATGTTGGCTTCACATAATATTTTGAATCCAGCAAATGGTTCTCCAGTTACTGTACCTTCTCAGGATATGGTACTTGGTTTATATTATATGACTAAGTTACGTAAGACGGATGAAAGCTACACTGTAAAAGGTGAAGGCTTAACATTCTATTCTCCTGAAGAAGTAAATATTGCTTATAACGAAAAGCGTGTTGATTTAAATGCAGGAATTAAAGTTAGAACTTTTGACTTTAATGAAGAAGGTGAGTTAACAAAGCAAATTATTGAAACTACTGTTGGTCGTGTACTTTTCAACGAAAAAGTACCAGCAGCAGCAGGTTATATAAATGAAGTATTAACTAAAAAGTCTTTAAGAGAAATTATTCATGGAATTCTTAAAAAGACAAGTGTTCCTGAAACAGCTGATTTCTTAGATGAGATTAAAACTTTAGGATACAAATTCGCTTTCCAAGGTGGATTATCATTTAGTTTAGGTGATATTATTATTCCAGCTGAAAAGCAAGGAATGATTGATGCAGCTAACAAGCAAGTTGATGGTATTATGGGTAACTATAATATGGGACTTATTACCAACAACGAACGTTATAATCAGGTTATTGATATCTGGACATCTACAAATGCTGAATTGACAGAATTGTCAATGAAACGTATTCGTGAAGATCAGCAAGGATTTAACTCGGTGTTTATGATGCTTGATTCTGGTGCAAGGGGGTCTAAAGAACAAATTCGTCAGTTAACAGGTATGCGTGGATTAATGGCTAAGCCTAAAAAATCTACAGCTGCTGGTGGAGAAATTATTGAAAATCCAATTCTTTCGAACTTTAAGGAAGGACTTTCAATTTTAGAATACTTTATCTCTACTCACGGTGCACGTAAAGGTCTTGCGGATACGGCTCTTAAAACTGCCGATGCAGGTTACTTAACTCGTCGTTTAGTAGATGTTTCCCAAGATGTTATCGTATACGAAGAGGATTGTGGTACATTAAGAGGTATCGAAGTTTCTGCGCTTAAGAAAAACGAAGAAATTGTTGAAAATTTAGCGGCTAGAATTGTTGGTAGAACATCACTTAATGATGTATATAACCCATTAACTGAAGAGTTATTAGTAGAAGCAGGTGGTCATATTGATGATGCTGTAGCTAAGAAAATTGGAGAGTCTCCAATTGATGCTATAGAAGTGCGTTCACCATTAACTTGTGAAGCTAAGAAAGGTATATGTGTGAAATGTTACGGTCGTAACCTTGCTACTGGTAAAATGGTACAACGAGGTGAAGCTGTTGGTGTTGTCGCGGCTCAATCTATTGGTGAACCTGGTACACAGTTAACATTACGTACATTCCACGTAGGTGGTATTGCAGGAAATATTTCAGAAGAGAATAAATTAACTGTGAAGTTTGACGGTGTTGCTGAAATTGAAGATTTAAAAACGGTTAAGTCTAAAGATAAAGAAGGGAATGAGGTAGATGTAGTGATCTCAAGAACTTCAGAATTGAAATTGGTTGATGCTAAAACAGGAATCATTTTAAGTACAAATAATATTCCTTATGGTTCTTTCATTTATGTTGATAATGGAAGTAAACTTAAGAAAGGTGATGTCATTTGTGAATGGGATCCATATAACGGTGTAATTATTTCAGAATTTGCTGGTAAAGTGAAGTATGAAAACATCGAACAAGGGGTTACCTATCAAGTTGAAATTGATGAACAAACTGGTTTCCAAGAGAAGGTTATTTCAGAATCTAGAAACAAGAAGTTGATTCCAACATTATTGATTGAAGATTCTAAAGGTGAAACGATCCGTTCTTACAACTTACCAGTTGGAGCTCATATTATGATTGATGATGGTGATAAAATTGAAATCGGTAAGATTTTAGTTAAGATACCTCGTAAATCATCTAAAGCGGGTGATATTACAGGTGGTCTTCCTCGTGTAACAGAATTGTTTGAAGCACGTAACCCTTCTAATCCTGCTGTTGTAAGTGCGATTGATGGTGTTGTTTCATTCGGTAAAATTAAACGTGGTAACCGTGAAATTATAATTGAGTCTAAATTAGGAGAGGTTAAGAAATATTTAGTGAAGTTATCTAGTCAAATTCTTGTACAAGAAAATGATTATGTAAAAGCTGGTATGCCTTTATCTGATGGTTCAATTACACCAAACGATATTCTTAATATTAAAGGCCCTTCTGCAGTTCAACAATACTTAGTTAACGAGGTACAAGAAGTATATCGTTTACAAGGTGTGAAAATTAATGATAAGCACTTCGAAGTTGTTGTAAGACAAATGATGCGTAAAGTTAGAATTATTGATTCTGGTGATACTATTTTCTTAGAAAATCAATTAGTTCATAAATCAGATTTCATTGAAGAAAACGATAAGATTTTCGGAATGAAAGTGATTGAAGATGCTGGTGATTCAGAGAATTTAAAATCAGGTCAAATTGTGACTGTTAGAGATTTAAGAGATGAGAACTCTAGCTTACGTAGAGAAGATAAGAATCTTGTAACTGCAAGAGATGCTAGTCCTGCGACTGCAACTCCAATATTACAAGGTATTACGAGAGCGTCATTACAAACGAAGTCATTTATTTCTGCAGCATCGTTCCAAGAAACGACTAAGGTTCTTAACGAAGCAGCTGTAAATGGTAAAGTAGATTCATTAGAAGGACTTAAAGAAAATGTAATTGTTGGACATAGAATTCCGGCAGGTACAGGTGTTAGAGAATACGAAAATATCATCGTAGGTTCTAGAGAAGAGTTTAATGAAATGATGAAAGCTAAAGAAGAAATGAATTTTAACTAATTTTATAGTTTTCTTTCAAAATAATAAATGAATTAAAAGCCTTCTTGTATTTTTACATGAAGGCTTTTATATTTTTAAAAATAATTAATCAGACTTCCTTCATCAAGGAAGCGTAAATACATTTGCGATGGCAGACGAAAAAAACAATCCAAATAATAAAAAAGGACAAATTAATATTGAGTTAGACGAGAAAATAGCCGAAGGGATTTATTCTAACTTGGCAATAATCAACCATTCTGTTTCAGAATTTGTAGTAGATTTTGTGAGCATTATGCCTGGAACTCCAAAGAGCAAAGTAAAGTCTAGAATTATATTAACACCACAGCATGCTAAACGTTTATTAAAAGCCTTAGGTGAGAACGTCACACGTTTTGAAAACGCTCATGGTGAAATCAAAGATTACGAGCAACCTCCAATACCATTAAATTTTGGACCCACAGGACAAGCTTAAAATTTTAACTGCTTAATTTCTGTATTAAAAATAAAATGGATGTTGCTCGAAACGTTTCTTCGAGCAACCTCCAATACCATTAAATTTTGGACCCACAGGACAAGCTTAAATTTTTAACTGCTTATTTGCTGTATTAAAAATAAAATGGATGTTGCTCGAAACGTTTCTTCGAGCAACATCTAATACCATTAAATTTTGGACCCACAGGACAAGCTTAATAGGCTTTTCTTATTGGTATTAAGACACAAAAAAGACCTTTGAATACATAAACGTTCAAAGGTCTTTTTTTATGATTAGTTCTTAAATTTATGCGACTTCTTTTTTATTTAAATGATATTTTAAAGCTCCGGAAGGGCATTTGTTAATCTGATTGATAATGACATCAGTTTGGGCACCTTCTAAATCAATCCAAGGAATCACAGAGTTTCTGAAAACACTTGATAATTGTTTCGCACAGAATCCTGCATTTGTACAGCAGCGAGGTGCATAGGTTACAGTAATCTTACTGTTACTGAAAACGTTTTCGTTATTATCCATAATAAGTAGATTAGTTTGGGGTTAATCTTATTTTTATACTCTTACTAGTCTAGTAAACTTAAATAATATTCGATTAAAATACAAAAATCTTCGATAAAGCGCACTGTATTTTAACGTTTACAATTAAAATTACGACACCTCTTATTCAAATTCAGAGGTCATGTGGAATGTAATACTTGGGTATTTTTGTTGTGTCATCTGCAGAGAAAACATTGAATCAGCTAAAAATACCAATTGATTTTGTTTATCTCTAGCTAGGAAACGCTGCTTCACACGAAGGAATTCTTTATACTCATCACTCTTTTGGTCTTTAGTTTCAACCCAACATGCTTTGTGTACATTTAGGTTTTCGTACGTGCACTTGGCTCCATACTCATGCTCTAATCTGTATTGAATAACTTCATATTGTAAGGCTCCTACGGTACCAATTACTTTTCGACCGTTTAAATCTAACGTAAATAATTGGGCAACTCCTTCGTCCATCAATTGATCAATACCTTTATAAAGCTGTTTGGCTTTCATTGGGTCTGCATTATTAATGTATCTAAAGTGTTCCGGTGAAAAACTAGGAACTCCTTTATAGTTTAATATTTCGCCTTCAGTTAAAGTATCTCCAATTTTAAAACTTCCTGTGTCCTGTAATCCAACAATATCCCCTGGATATGAAATGTCTACGATCTCTTTCTTTTCAGCAAAAAAGGCATTTGGGCTAGAAAATTTTAATTTTTTATTATGTCTTACATGAAGATACGGTGTATTCCGTTTAAATTCTCCTGAAACAATTTTTATAAATGCTAATCTATTTCTGTGATTAGGATCCATGTTAGCATGAATTTTAAACACGAAACCAGTAAATTTATCTTCCTCAGGTTTTACTAAACGTTCTTCACTATGCTTAGGTCTAGGTTTTGGTGCAATATCTACAAAACAATCTAATAATTCTCTTACACCAAAATTGTTTAACGCCGATCCAAAAAAGACAGGTTGTTGCTCACCATTTAAATAGTCTTCTTTATTGAAGTGCGGATAAATGCCATCTACCAGCTCTATTTCCTCTCGTAATGTATTTGCGGCTTGTTCACCCACTAATGTGTCTAATTCTGGTGACGCTAAATCTGAAATCTCAATAGTTTCCTCAATATCCTTTCGATTGTCTCCAGAAAATAAATTAATGTTCTTTTCCCAGATGTTGTAAATCCCTTTAAAGTCGTACCCCATTCCAATCGGGAAACTTAAAGGGACTACTTTTAAACCTAGTTTTTGTTCAATTTCATCTAATAAATCAAAAGCGTCTTTACCTTCTCTATCCATCTTATTTATAAAGACAATCATAGGAATGTTCCGCATCCTACAAACTTCGACTAACTTTTCAGTTTGTTCCTCAACCCCTTTAGCAACATCAATTACGACTATAACACTATCTACAGCGGTTAAAGTTCTAAAGGTATCTTCAGCGAAATCTTTGTGACCAGGCGTATCAAGAATATTTATTTTTATACCATTATATTCAAAAGCTAAAACAGAGGTCGCTACAGAAATTCCACGCTGGCGTTCAATTTCCATAAAATCACTTGTAGCTCCTTTTTTTATCTTATTACTCTTTACGGCACCAGCTTCTTGTATGGCTCCACCAAAAAGAAGTAGTTTTTCCGTTAATGTTGTTTTACCAGCATCTGGGTGTGAAATGATTCCGAAGGTGCGTCGTCTGTTTATTTCTGTTATAAAACTCATAATAAATTTAAAATGACTGCGAAGATACTATTATTAAGGATAATTAGAATAGATGATATAAAGGATATTGAAGAAACAATTGAATTTATGTTTTAAATTTTAGTTGATATAAGGAGAATATTCCTGAAAATAATTTACTCAATTTTGAATGTAAATAGTATGATAACACAGGAAGGAAGTGTTAAATATGATTTATTGATACTATATTAATGAATAAAATTTAAATAAGGTTCACAACATCTTCTCTATAGTTTTTATGAAAACATTAATGTATTTTTAAAGTTTTACTTGGTATTTTTACGGCATGATAGAAGAGCAAGTCATCTTAGTAGATGAAAATGATAATAAAATTGGATTAATGCCAAAAATGGAAGCGCATGAAAAAGCACTTTTACATCGTGCATTTTCCGTATTTATATTTAATGATAAAAATGAATTGATGCTTCAGCAGCGTGCTTTGCATAAATATCATACTCCTGGGTTGTGGACCAACACTTGTTGCAGTCATCAACGGGACGGTGAGAGTAATTTACAAGCTGGCGAACGACGTTTACAAGAAGAAATGGGGTTTGTGACCAGCTTAGAAGAAAAAACGTCGTTTATCTATAAAGCACCCTTTGACAATGGATTAACAGAGCATGAGTACGATCATATTATGGTTGGATATTATAATGATAATCCAAACATCAATCCAGAGGAAGTGGCCAATTGGAAATGGATGTCACTTGAGTCTGTAAAAGCAGATATTGCGGAACACCCACAACTTTACACAGCTTGGTTCAAAATTATATTTGAAAAATTCTATGAATTCATAAATATCAATAAACAATAATGAAGGTTACTGTACATAGAAAAGCACATTTTAATGCAGCACATAGGCTGTATAGAAAGGACTGGACTTTTGAAAAGAATGACGCCGTGTTTGGTCTATGTAATAACCCAAACTTTCACGGGCACAACTATGAATTAATAGCCAGTGTCACGGGTGAAATTGATCCTGAAACAGGTTTTGTTATTGACGTGAAAATTTTAAAAGATATTATTAAATCAGAAGTTGAAGACGCTTTTGATCATAAGAACTTAAATGTTGAAGTGCCTGAATTTAAAGATCTCAACCCTACTGCAGAAAATATCGCAGTGGTGATTTACCATAAAATTAAACCAAAACTTAACCCGAAATTTCATCTCGAAATTACGTTGTATGAAACACCTCGTAACTTTGTAACCTATTCGGGAAATTAATTAAAGCGACATGTTATATCCGTTGAAATTCCAACCTATCCTAAAAGATAAAATTTGGGGTGGTGAAAAACTAAATCAATATTTTAATAAAGATTCTAATTCTAAAGACCTAGGAGAAAGTTGGGAGATTAGTACGGTGCCTAATGATGTTTCTGTTGTTGATAACGGTGAATTAAAAGGACAATCACTTCAACAATTAGTTAATACCTATAAATCTGATTTTTTAGGTGAAAAAAATTGGAAGCGTTTTGGTAATGCATTCCCTTTGCTTATTAAATTTATCGATGCTAAAGAGGATTTGAGTATTCAGCTACACCCAAATGATGAATTAGCAAAAAAGCGCCACAATTCGTTTGGTAAAACCGAGATGTGGTATGTGATGCAAGCCGATAAGGATGCGAATTTAATTGTTGGATTTAAAGGTGAGGTTGACAAAGCAACGTATTTAAAGCACTTAGAAAATAATACACTTACCGAAATCTTAAATTTTGATACTGTAAAAGAGGGTGACACCTATTTTATTGAAGCCGGACGAGTTCATGCTATAGGAGCTGGTGTATTGTTAGCAGAGATTCAACAAACTAGTGATGTGACGTATCGTGTGTACGATTGGGATCGTGTGGATGATGAAGGCAATGCACGTGAGTTGCATAATGATATTGCTATAGATGCTTTTGATTTTGATATGGAGAATGATTTTAGGATCGACTATCCAAAAGAAAAGAATGTATCTAATGGCATGGTAAGTTGTCCTTTCTTTACAACCAATTTTATAGAGTTAACCTCTGAAATTGACATAGAAAACACACACGATTCTTTTATGATTTACATGTGTGTAGATGGAGACGTTGAAGTTTCAGCAGCGGGTTTTAGTGAACGAATCCCTAAGGGTGAAACGATTTTGATGCCCGCAGATATTAAAAATTTTAAATTAAAATCGAATTACGCAAAACTCCTAGAAGTTTACGTTTAAAACTTCAGATAAAAAGTAACATTGACAAACGAATAACTAAAAGGATTTAGTATTTTTGCGGTTATTATTAAAAATAATTATTATGGCAAATAAGAGAGAATTAAAAAAAGATATCAACTACGTACTAGGAGATATTATAGAAGCAGTTTACGTTTGGGAACTTGCGAATGCTGAGAAGCCAACAAAAGAAAGTGAAGCTGTTATAGATGAAGCAATCGCTACATTTGATGAGTTAATTGCTCGTGTAAATGATAGAAGTGTTGAGAATAAGAAAGCACATTTTAAAGCAATTAACAATGATCTTGAAACAAAAGGTAGAGGTCTTATAGAAAAAATCAATAAATTAAAGTAAATTGATTTGCAGATTTGAAAATCTATTTTAAATTTGCGCTCGCTTACCGAATATAAGGTAAGCATTTTTTTGCCGATGTAGCTCAGCTGGCTAGAGCAGCTGATTTGTAATCAGCAGGTCGTGGGTTCGAGTCCCTCCATCGGCTCTTCATTAAAACTCTAACTATGTAAAAGTAGTTAGAGTTTTTTTATTTAATTTAAATAGGACCAGAAGGTTGATGCTCAACTAAATTGAAATAAGACTATTCTTCAATCGTTAAAACAAAAAAATCCAATCATAATTTATGATTGGATTTTTTTAATTTTATTTAAGCGCAGTACGATTGAATGTACCTAAGACGACTGTTGCCTATGATTTATTCCGCCGGAGTTCTATTGGCTATAAATTCACCTAATTGTTTCCCGTAAAGTGAATTTTTAATTTTTGGACTTAGATTATTATAAATAGAATCGATGTACACCGGATTGGCATTACGTGCTTCATATAATGCTAAATAAGGAGCAATCTCACTATCATTGTTGTTTATAGCATACTGAATCGTGTATGCATATTTTCGCTTTATAAGGTTGTCAGCTACTTTATTCAAAGAGTCTAAAGCAATACTGTCATTTTTATTTTGAGCCATAAAACTGGCTTCAATTATGTCTAAGTTTCTATCGTTATATTTTGACATCACTCCTAAATAGTCCTCTAAAAGGAGTTGTTGATTAGACCCTTTTATTTCATAATCATAATTAAAGGTTTTTAGTGTTGTTGTAATTTCTGTAACACCTTTATCCGCAAAAAATGGAATATAATGTTCTTCACCATCATTTTTAAATAATTTTAAGTAGAGTAGAATAGGCTCTTCTAAGTTAGTGTGCATTGCAAATTCTGATTCACCAGTTATAGACATAGAATCTAAATCTACAATACTAGAATCTCCATCTTTCTGAAGATAGACAACTCCCTTTTTTAGTCCTTTAATATGTCCTTTAAGAGTAAAGTTGGTATCGTTATCTTTTCCGCATGAAACGGCTAAGGTTGCTAAAATTATGAGACTTAATACTTTGTTTAATGTTGTCATGTTTTGCTAAATAATTAGGTGCGCAAATATCTTATAATAGTTTTAATATTACTAACTAACAGCCGCTAATTCCATTAAAATTGTACAGCCAATAGCGGCTATAGTTCCAACGGCATAACCAAAAACAGCGAGCAACACACCTACAGTGGCTAAAGAAGGATGAAATGCAGAAGCGACAATAGGAGCAGAGGCGGCACCACCAACATTGGCTTGGCTACCAACGGCTAAAAAGAAATAAGGTGCTTTAATTAGTTTTGCAACAATAATTAGGAGTATGGCATGTATAGTCATCCAAACAATACCAATAGCAATAAGACCAAGATTGTCAAAAATCATAGTTAAATCCATTTTCATCCCGATACTTGCTACAAGGATATAAATAAAAACACTTCCAAATTTACTCGCTCCTGCACCTTCATAATTTTTAGCTTTTGTATTGGATAATAAAATAGCGATTATAGTTGCCACACTAATCATCCAGAAAAATTTAGAGCCTAAGAATGTAAATATATTTCGAGTGGTTGGTGATTCAATTCCTGCAACAATAGCTTCAAAAAGTGGTGCTAAATAATTAGCACTTAAATGCGCTATACTTACAGTTCCAAATGCAATGGCACAAATAATCATTATATCTGTAAGAGAAGGATTTCGTTTGACCTTTTCAGAAAAATTAGACATTTTTTCCTTTAATTCTTCGATTGACGAAGTATCTGCATTTAACCATTTATTGATGCGGTTTCGTTTTCCAATTCCGATTAAGATAATAGCCATCCAAATATTTGCAACCACAATATCTACAAATACCATTCCTCCGTATTTAGCCTGGTTATATCCATAAATTTCTAGCATAGCCGTTTGGTTGGCACCTCCACCAATCCAGCTTCCTGCTAATGTTGAAAGTCCTCTCCATACAGCATCTGGTCCAACGCCTCCAACAGTATCAGGGGAAACGGTTGCAATTAATAAAATAGCAATAGGTCCACCGATTACGATGCCTAATGTACCTGTAAAAAACATGACTAATGCTTTCCAACCGAGATTGAATACAGCTTTTAAATCGATACTTAATGTCATTAATACCAAAGCTGCAGGTAATAAGTAGCGACTAGAAACATAATAAAGATTAGAACTGTGTTCTGTTACCACACCTTCATCGGAAACGGTGGTCCACTCAGGTGAGATTAAACCTGTGGTGGTTAAAACGGCAGGAACCATATAGGCCATAAATAGTCCTGGTACAATTTTATAAAACTTGGCCCAAAATCCTGTTTTGATTGATTCTGTAATGAATACAAATCCTAAGGCTAGCATTAAAAGTCCAAATACAATAGTGTCGTCAGTAAAAATAGGAGTGTTATCCATAGTTGCGTTAGTTTAGAAAATGCAAAATACAAAAATTAAAAACTAAAAAAGTGACCGTTTCCGATCACTTTTTATCTTTAGAATTATCTTTTTGTTTAGGTTGCCTATTATGTTCTTTGAGATATTGCATTAGCATCCATTCTATCTGACCATTGGTGCTACGAAACTCATCCGAAGCCCATTTTTCAATGGCTTTTAGCATATCTTCATTCATTCGTAATGCAAAGGCTTTCTTTTTAGACATTTTAATTACATTAATTGATTTTCGTTGAATAGGTCGTTAATACGTGTTTAGCTTCATTTTCTTTTTGCGTACCTATTAAAAGTTTTTTACCATTTTTCAATAGAAGTTGAATGCCGATATCGCCAGAAACATTTATGGCTTTTCCTTTGGCTTTATTCCAAAGGATACCACCTTTTAGTCCCCAACCTCCGTATTCACCTAGTGGATCATATGTTCTTACATAAGCCTTATCAATTTCGTTCCACTGAATACTTTTTAAATTCCAATGAAACGGAAAAAACTTATAATGAATCCCTTTATCATCAATACGTGTTGTAAGTTTAAAGAAAAAAATGAATCCGGTAGCAAATAATACGATGAGTATTAAAGAAAACAATTCTAAAGTTGAATTTTTTGATGGATCTTCTAAATATTCCTTGACATAAATCGAAATGGGAACTATTGCCGACACGAGCAAAATTACAATTAACCATAACTGATTAAACCGTTGTTCTTCTTTAAAAATTTTCATTATCTGTTTTTATTACGTTCAAAAACTACCGACGACCAATTAACTCCAATATCCTTAACAACCCAACCTTCTCTTGCGTACTGATTCAGCAGATCTTCAAAATTTTGAATACGATTTCTAAACCCGAGTTTAGGTTGTACTACTTTATATTCTTTCATCGTTTAATGGCTTAAAGTTCCTGTGTTTAAAACAGGTGAAGCGTCCTTGTCTCCACATAATACCACCATGAGGTTACTGACCATAGCCGCTTTACGTTCTTCATCTAAATCTACCACATTTTTTTTGCTGAGTTGTTCGATAGCCATTTCTACCATACTCACAGCTCCTTCTACGATTTTATGACGAGCAGCAACAATTGCAGTGGCTTGCTGGCGCTTTAACATAGCATTCGCGATTTCTTGCGCATAGGCTAAATACCCAATACGTGCTTCTAAAACTTCGATACCTGCAATAGATAAACGCTCGTCTATTTCTTTTTCTAAAGCGTTACTAACTTCATTAACACTAGAACGTAACGTAATATCTTCATCAACGCCTTCATCTGCAAAGTTATCATAAGGATACATACTTGCTAATTTACGAACAGCGGCATCGGTCTGTACGCGGACAAAGTTTTCATAATTATCAACATCAAAAGCGGCTTTGTAGGTGTTGTGAACACGCCAAACTAGAATGGTGCTGATCATAATAGGGTTTCCTAATTTATCATTCACTTTTAAACGTTCGCTATCAAAATTACTCGCTCTCAATGAAATTTTCTTTTTAGTATAAAATGGATTAACCCAATAGAATCCGTTCTTTTTAACCGTACCAACATATTTTCCAAATAAAAGTAAAACTCTAGATCCGTTAGGTTGTACCATTAAAAACCCAAAGGCTAATATTAATGATGCTACAATTCCAAAAATAGGCCAGCCTGTTTTAGTAATAGGTATGAGCGCAATACTTCCAAAGAATAGTAATGTAAATAAAAAGAGCATGAGGTAACCATTTGCTGGGACGATGATTTTTTCTTCTTTCATAAGTTTTAAATTTAATTGGTTTATCAGTTTTAAAATTCAATATGATATTAAAATGATATCATAAAGATATTGTTTAATTCATTAGTATCCAAATAAATTTTTTTGTTACAATTTTTCAAAAAGAAATAATATATAAAGTTTGGCACAGGGTTTGCATATTACTAATTGTAATGATTATAACACCTGTTACAATCTCGTAACAGAACTACAAAGTTTAACATTACGTTGGTTGGTTAGTTAGAAAAAGCATCTCGTGGTTGGGATGCTTTTCATTTTATTAGTTGGTTAAGTGGAAAAAGCATCTCACGTCTGATAGTTATCAGTAGAGATGCTTTTTTATATGATGTGAATTTATAACGTTAAGACTTAATAAAAGCTGTAATACCAGATATGAGTTGTGGAGAAATAGGTCGAAAAGATTCGTTGTATGATTTTGAATTTTCTAAATCATCACCTTCAATTTCAAAGAGAACGTGATTCATGTTCTCAATGATTAATAGTTCTGCTTCCGTATGGGCTTCATTTAAAACTTCAGCTTCACTAACTGAAACTTGTAAATCTTTTGTTCCATTAACAATAAGAATAGGCATTTTTAAGTCTTTAATAATTTCAGTAGGATTGTAAGACATCCAATTAATCATAAAATCTTGTATCTCTGGGCCAAATAAGGATCCTAAAGCATCAGGATAATCGGTAGTGTTTTCTCCACTTTTTAAAATATTTACAACACGTTGTGTTTCTTCACCAAGCTTTGGTGCCATCTGTGTGACTTGCTCAATAAGAACATCTCCAATATTATGACCGGCGCCAGCCAACGAAATAAACCCGTCAGCTTTTTCTTTTGCAGACAGCATGCCAACCAAACTACCTTGACTATGACCAATGACATATATTTTATGGAATGTGTTCTTTTCTTTAAAATAGTTGATTACATCTGATGCGTCGTTCACAAAATCATCGAACGTCATATCTTTATCTACATTGTTTTTTAAAATTTGTTTTACAATACGCTTATCATACCTATACGTTGCAATGCCTTGATCTGTGAGTCCTTCTGCTAATTTTTTTAAGGAATTGTTTTTCATGAAGTTCTGATTGCCATTTCTATTCGTAGGACCAGAACCAGCAATGATAATGGCTAAATTTGGTTTATCTATAGCGTTAGGAGTGAGTAGGGTTCCATCAATCCATTTTGAAATAGTTAGATCTTCTTCTGTGTATGTTTTATCTTGACCAAATCCAATGCTACTTACTAAACAAAGGATGAGAATTAAATACTGTTTCATTTTCAAAAATATTTAAGCGGTATAAAGTTAATCCTTATTGGACTGAATTCTATGAATGTTTCAAATTTTGTACCAAATTCTAGCTATAAATCTGTAAAAACTTTAGTTTCAAAAAATGTATTTCATCGGTGAAATGCATTATTTCGTCGTTAAATGTTAAAATTTAGTGCGTTTCATCGATTAAATATGTTTTTTGGCGTTGTAATTCAAAATGAATTATATATTTGACTCGTACTAAAATTTAGTTTTTAGTTCAATGGATTAATTAATTAATATTTGCCTTATGTTGAGTTGGCTTAGAGACCCTGAATCTACCAGCATAAAAAAAGCAAATAAAACGAAAACCGAGATTGAGGGATCTCGGTTTTTTGTTTTTATGGCTATTTACAACTTCAATTATTAGCGCTATTTTTATCTTTTTCTAGTAATTATAATGTCCAAATTATTTCGCCTATTTATAAAACAAGTCGTAATTTTATTTTTTAAGTAAATTAGGATTTCGATATGAATTACAAAACACTACTTTATATAGGAAGTTTAATACTTTTTACTTTTGGTTTTCAACAAAAGCAAACCTTGCCAGATGGTTTTGTATATGCAAAATCCATAATACCAGATTTGGATGTTGAATTGCGTTACTTTTCTGAGAATAATTTTGTTGGCGATACTATTGACGGCTATAAAGCTAACCGTTTAATCGTTACTAAAGGGGCTGCTGAAAAACTAAAATTAGTTCAGGATGAATTACAGCAACAAAATCTTTGCTTGAAGATTTACGATGGTTACAGACCACAACGTGCTGTTAATCATTTTATTCGTTGGGCTCGAGCGTTAAATGACACCATTAATAAATCAATTTTTTATCCAGAAGTTCAAAAGAAAAATTTGTTTAAAGCAGGGTATATCGCATCGCGTTCTGGGCACAGTAGAGGAAGTACAGTTGATTTAACTATTATGGATGGAGAGACTGGCGAGCCTTTAGATATGGGAAGTCCTTTTGATTTTTTTGGTGAAGCTTCTTGGGTCGCTCATGAAAATTTAACCGATAAACAAAAGAAAAATAGACAGTTACTACAAACAGTGATGTTAAAACATAATTTTAGAAACTACCCGAAAGAGTGGTGGCATTTTACCCTGCGTTGGGAACCCTTTCCTAAGACGTATTTTGATTTTGAAGTGGAGTAATCTTAGTCCTTTTTAATGCGATTATGCCAAGAATGGGTCCGATACCTAATGTCATAAAAACCAAAGGTGTGTAAGAGACATGACCTATTAAATAGCTTAGAATTTGAATACTTACAATAGTTAAACTATACCCTAAACAATTTACAATAGTTAGTGCGGTGCCGATAGACTCAACTTTACAGTTTTGTGCTATCATTGTTGAAAATAAAGGGGAATCTGCGATGACCGACATGCCCCAAATAATTAGAAATAGCACAAAGATAGGAGTGGAGTTGACCATAAATAATAGTGGGGAAACCAAACAACATAGCCCAGACATAGATAATGCTAAAGTTGCTGTTTTCTTAACTCCTAATCTATTGGATACAAAGCCTCCTAAAATACAAGATACAGTTCCAGAAGCAATGATAATAAAAGAAAATAAAGGTGTATTTAACTGTACATTATGTAAATCTTGATGTATCATCAATAATAATGGAGTAAAGGTCCAAAATGCATAGAGTTCCCACATATGGCCAAAGTATCCAAACGCAGCAGAGCGAAAACTTGGCTTTTTAAAGACCTTTAGAATTTTAGACGTATCGAATTTAGCTGCTAATTTTTGATAAGGCCCATTAGGAACTAAAAGCAGAATTAAAAATCCACCAATGACTGCCAAAAATGATGTGGTGTAAATAACAGTTCTCCAATTAATATTAAAGTCAAAAGATTGGATGAGGTAAGGGAAAGCAGTACCTAATACTAGCGCTGCTATTAAGAAACTTAGCGATTTACCTAAACCTTTTTCAAAATGATCGGCAGCAATCTTCATGCCTACAGGATAAATTCCGGCTAAACTGAAGCCTGTTAAAAATCTAAATCCAAGTATAGTATATAATGTGTTTTCAGAATAAAGCATCCCTAAATTGAACGTCGCTCCCAATAAAGCGCAGATAAAAAATAATCGAGATGGTGAAAACCGATCACTCAGCGTAAGAACGGCGAAAATAAATGTTCCAATTATAAAACCGAATTGTACAGACGAACTAATGTAACTCAGTGACTCGGAACTCAGGTTAAAAAATAGAATGAGGTCATCAATAATAGCATTTCCAGCAAACCACAATGATGTACAACAAAACTGCGAAAAGATAATAACTATTAAAACCTTGGTAGCTGGGTTGATTTTAAAATTCAAAAGCTGATGAGTTTAGATAAATATAAGCCCAATACATCAATCCAAACTGAAGTGGTAATCGTAATATCAATAGCCATTTTGGGATGCCTGCAGACGCTTTTTTACCTGAAAGCATATAAAAATGCACTAATAGAAATACGGCTAACATTGCAATAATACCATAAATAGCAATTGCCTTTAAAGATGGAATGCAAAGACCAATACCTAATAAAATTTCTGCAGCTCCACTTAAATATACCATGAGCTTGTGATTAGGAATGTATCTTGGCATAATGCGCATATACATTTTTGGCTTTATAAAATGCATGAGGCCTGCAAATATGTACATGCCAGCCATGATATAAAGTCCAATGGGCTCATTCATCTTTATACGTTTTATAAGTCAATCCAATACCGTAATTAAACAGGTTTTTGTCTAATAAACTTGATTTAAATTGATTGCCTTTGTCAAATTTTAACCAATTATTGCCGTTAATAAAGACACGTTTTATAAAGGTGTTTTTTGCTTCCATCTGATCTGTAAAAGGCAATAAAGGTCTAAAATTGGTTGGTATTTTTACAATCTCTCCTTGTCTAGATTTTATTTCTTTATATTTTTTATTTGGTAATAATTTCCCTTCTTCGTTAGTGTAACCTAATACTTGAAGCGATACAAAAAAACCATTTTCAGGGATAAAGAGATTATAATCTTCAACATTTAGAGTATACACATCTCCATCTTTTTCAGTGGCTCTAAATACAGTCGTTTCGTAAGTTAAAACCTTACCTGGTTTCCCATTATCATTTTCATAGAATTTGACTTTAAATAAGGTGGAAAACTTTTTTTTGTCACTATTAGAACGGTTTCTTTTATTCCAATCTTTTGATTCTAAAGCTATAGGGAATAGTACTTCGGAAAGTTGTTGGTCTTTAGTTGTGGTTTTAGGAAAATACACAGCAATCTCAGATTCTATAGTCGGCAGCCAACATTTATAATAGTCATCATCTAAATAGGGTTTTAGTTTTTCCTCTTTAAATTTTCGATCTAATTTATTGGCAATTATAACGGCATCTAACTGGTGTGCTTCGGGCTGCATTACTATTTCATTGGGTAAATTATGCGTTGCGATGTTCAAATCTTTAAACCCTAAGGCCGAAATAAATAAGGAGTCGATATCTGGATATAATTTTTTGGTAAACATAAATTGCCCTGCGTCATCTGCAAAAAGACCATTGCCATTTCCAAAGGATATAGTGGCATAACTAACAGGATAGGTTGTGATACTATCTTTAATTGTGATTTGGGCAAATGTGATTTGTCCAATAAATAATAGAATAAATAAAATTTTATACATGGTTAAGTTTATAGATTCTAAAGATACATTATTTATACTGTATGCTAATTGGGATAGTACCAAAACGGTATAGAAGCATCAATTTTAGTTATGGTATCTGATTCTTTTAGTTCTCTTCGTTTTACATAAAGCATGTGTTTACCTTCTTCTATGTTTTTAATACCTATATAAGTTTCGAACCCATTTTGCTTTTTTATAGTTTTACCAAGTACAAAATCAGTTGTATAAAGTGTAGAATCAATTTCAATAGAATAGATCGTATTAAAAGTGGCTAAATAGTCCCTTTTTAATGAATTATTAGTGGAGCCAGAATTCATGGAACCTATTTCTGATGTAATACCTCTAGTATCTTCTTCAACTTTTAAACTTGGGTTGAAGAGGTAAATTTCATCTTCTATATATTTATCAAAAGCTATAAAAACTTTAACGTACGGATCGCTTATAACTTTACTATTAATAGCAATCTTTTCAATGAAATCAGATTCCTCAACTAACATGTCTTCGTAATTTAAAGAATTAGAAATATTATTGCTTGACTCCTCAATAAAATTAAAATAATTAGATTGATTGTAGTATAAAGAGGTCATCCATATCAATAAAATATAAATAGGAACTAAAAAGAGACTCAGACGTTTTCCAAATTTATTGTCTAGAAAATTATAAACTAATGGTCGGTATAAAAAAGAAAGTGTGATAATGCTAAAAACCCAGTAGAAAGGAAAATATACTTTGCTAAGCCATTTTTTCTTTTTTAAATAACCGAGCGTAATAAAGTCGATAAAAGTTAGTAGCATACCAATAACTACAAATGCTAAAAGAATAATACCAACGTACGTAGAAAAATCACGAAAGGTATGACCATTAAAAAACACTGAAATTATTGTAGCAATTGTTCCAATGATTAGAACAAGAGCAAGTAAATAAAAGATGAGTAAAAACGTGATTGCGAAAATGATGCTACAGTAGTCTTCTAATCTTGAAATATACCTGTCAAAAGAACCTACTTTTATTTTTAGATAATTGCTAAATCGTTTGGTGTAATTTAAGGTGTCGTATTCAATGTCTCCAGAAACATACCGTAATCCTAAGGCACCAATCCATAAGCCTCGTAAAAGCACATGGAGAAGTAAATTAAAAATTAATATGGAACACGCAGAAAGTGCAAGAATTAAAATCAACGTAAAAAACAGATTATTATCGTTTTGAGATTGGTGATAGGCCATCTTCATTTCTAAAGCTGGATAGGCTGAGAATAATCCAAAAATGGCAAAACCAGAAATCAGCAATTCTAATTGCCAGCTTTCTTCCTGTAATCGATCTAATAATTTCTTAAACGCAGGTTTCTTGTATTCGTCGCTCATCTTTTATGGGGTGGATTGAAATTCAAGGTTAAAATTAGACATATTCAATTAAAATCACTCTTTTTTATCCTATTTTGAAACTCTTTCTAAATTTCATCGTTTTTATAATAAACCGCTAACTAATCAAATGCTAAAACAAGAGACTAAACTTATTACGCTTTGTAAAAAAGGAAATGAGGTTGCACAAATGCAAGTTTATGATAAGTACAGTCAGGCGATGTATACCATTGCTTGTCGTTATCTCAGCGATGAAGATGCAAAAGATGCGATGCAAGAAGGCTTTTTAAAAGCCTTTAGACATATTGAATCGTATAAGCCAGAAGCCACTTTTGGGGCTTGGTTAAAACGAATTATTATACACCAATGTTTAGATGTTTTAAAGAAAAATAAGTTAGAGTTTGAAGCCGTAGAAGTATCAGAGTTGCAAATTATAAACGAAGACGATTGGAATTTTGATAGTACAATAACGAAACAAGATATTTTATTTGCCGTTGAACAGATTAGTGAAAAGCATAGAATTGTAGTGAAGCTTTATTTGCTAGAAGGCTATGATCACGAGGAGATTTCGGACATTTTAGGAATTCCCATAAAAACATCTCGTACACATTTAAGACGTGGAAAATTAAAATTACAAGAACTTTTAAAACAAAAGTACAATGAAGCAAGATATTAGAAACCTATTTAATGAGGAAGATGATTTAAAAACGCTTCCGGAAAAGCATAGAATAGAGTTTAGAGAAAGACTCAAAAAGCAATCCCAACCAAAACGAGGTCCTTATGCATGGTTAAGTGCAGCGGCCATCTTAATTATTGCATTAACGATTGGCTTTAATGTAATGCAAAAGGAAGTAAAACCAGAATTAAATCAAGTGTCACCAATTATAGCGCAAGTAGAAGCTGTTGAAGCAGCTTATCTTAAAGATATTGAAACCGAATGGCAGAGTTTTATAGCTATCGCAGATGACGCCGTTTTGGTAGAACGCTTCAGAAAAAAGCTGAAAGACTTAGATACCGATTACAAAGCTATTTCGGTTCAGTTTAAAGAGGATTCTAATAATATTTTAGTCATTGAAGCCCTTGTTGAGAATCTTCAAACACGACTTCAAATTTTAAAAGATATTCAAAAGCACATCAATATATTACATCAAAATAACGAACAGAATGAAAGTACGATATAAATTTTTAGCACTGATGCTCATCACATCAGTTATGCTAAATGCGCAGCAACACAAGATTTACAGTGAGTCCTTTACAATCGATAAAACCACCACAGCGATCTTTAATCTAGATAATATGACAGTGGCGTTGGAGGAGTCCACAGATGGGAAAGTTTATGTGGATTATATTATGGAATTTGATGGGTATTCAAAGAAAGAAATTAATTCTTTTTTAGATGAAATAAATGTCGAGGCTGGCAAATATGATAATCATATAACACTCACTGCGAGTAGTGAAAATAAAGTTTCAATTGAAACTTATGAATTTAAAACAACAGATGCCATTACTATAAATCAATCGTTTTTTGAACCTAAAAAAGATTCTGTCAGTCGTAAATCATTAGATGGATTACGTTTAGAAATAGAACAGGATAATCACAGTGTACAGCGTAATTCTTTAAAATATATTAACGATCGTTTTAAAAAAGTCGATAAAAATGGTAAGGTGACTAATTTTAAAAAAGGAGGTGTAAAAATGATGCGAAGTCGTTTTACGATTAAAATTCCACCCCATTTAAAATTAACGATTAACGCGAAGGAATCAGGATTATACATAAGACATCATCTAAGAAATGAATTGACAGGAACGCTAATTGGTGGCACTATGAAAGCCAAAGAAATCTCAAATCCCTATAATAATCTTAAAATCGAGAATGCAACAATGGAAGCCTTAGCGATCGATGGCGGTGATTTTGAATTTATTAATTTAAAAAACAGTAAAATAGGAAGTATTCAAAATACTAAAATTACATCAGAATTCTCAAAGTTTGAAATAGGGGAAATTCAAAAGAATGTAACCATAACGGATTTTAATAGTGAGTATTATTTTTATAATTGGGCTAAAGATTTTAAGCGTTTTAATCTGTATTCAGAATATTCTAAGATACATTTCTTTTATCCCAAATTAGATTACAGTTTTAAAGTGATAGGCAATAACACAAAGAATTTTATTGGCAAGTATACCATAGAAATGCAGCCTACCAAGAAAGGGGAGAAGTTTAATATGATGGAACGAAAATTACAAGGGAAAGGCGAGTTTTCAGGTGAAATTTTCTTCGATATTATCCATGGTATTATTTATTCATACAACGATTCAATCAAAAAATAAATCAATTAACTTATGAAGAGAATTCTAATTATGGCTGTAGCATTAGCGTGTTTCAGCGGATTACTAGCACAACAGAAGGAAACGAATTCTAAAACGGATTCAGGTTTAAGGATGGAAACTGAATATGCATCAGAAATAGAAGAAGTAAGTGATCTTTTAAGCTTTGAGGGTATTGATTATATGAAGTTGAAATTTTCAGGTGAGCAACTCAAAGGTAAAAGTTACAAACTCACGGTAAAGGAAATTTGGGATGGTAAAATAGTGTCTGATACTACTGTAATAGACAGTAGAAGTATTGGTGTTAAGCAATTTGAAACTTTAAGTGATACGGTGTTTAAAATGAAAGTTATTTCTAAACATACCGAAGATAATCAACTAAAAATGACATTTAAGTTCCCAAGATTTAGAGTCAATAAAACCTATGAAGCTATTGACTCTGAAAACTATAGTTTAAGAAATTTAGCCGATGAAAGCAATCTAGAAATCAGCTATAATAAGTCGTTTTACCTGTTAGCCTATATTTTACCTTACGAAAGAGAAGATGGCATATTATCATGGTGCGATGTAGGAACCTCAGGAAAGGATATTGAAAACTGGGGAGAGAAATTTGGAATAAAACACTACTTACTTTTCGAAATGATATTTGAATAGTTTCATTATAATGAATAAAAAAGCACTTAGATAATCTAAGTGCTTTTTTGTCTTGATTCTTGGTTCTAGAATCTAATATCTATTTAATACCAACGCTTTTTCTTCTTCTTAGAAGCCTCACTTTTACGACCTTTTTTATATTTGCTACCTTGTTTTTTGTGCACAATAGGTTTCGCTTTGGGGTCTAAAGGATAAGGGTGTTCGGTTTCTACAGGAATCTGAACATTTATAGCATTCTGAATCGCTTTAACATAACTTTTCTCGTCAGCAGAACACATTGAATAAGCTTTTCCTGTATGTCCAGCTCTTCCCGTTCTACCAATACGATGCACATAGGTTTCTGGGATGTTGGGCATATCAAAATTAAGAACGTTGTCTAATTCATTAATATCAATACCACGTGCAGCCACGTCAGTTGCAATCAATACTTTTACATAGCCATTTTTAAATTTATTTAATGCTGTTTGACGCTCGCTTTGTGCTTTATCTCCATGAATACTATTTACGGCATAGCCATTTTTAGCTAAGGTTTGTTCTAATTTATCTACGCCATATTTGGTGCGTCTAAAAATAAGTACATTCCCTTCTATAGTGTTTCGCATAAGGTGTAAACACAATTCTATTTTATTACGTTTTGGAACGTAATACAACACCTGACTCACATCTTTAGCCACCGATTTTGTTGGAGTGACATCAATACGTTCTGGATCTTTGAGAATGCTTTGTGTTAGATGTTCTATTGTATTTGGAATCGTTGCCGAAAATAATAAGGATTGTTTGTTTTCAGGACACAGACGTTCAATTTTTTTAACATCATCAATAAAGCCCATATCTAACATTAAATCGGCTTCATCTAAAACGAAGGTTTCAATATAATCGAGATTAACATAATCCTGTTTGTGCAAATCGAGCAAACGACCTGGTGTGGCCACTAAAATGTCAACACCCTTTTTTAAGACATCAATTTGAGGTTCAATGGAAGCACCACCAAAAATCACCAAGGAGGTTAAATTGGTAAACTCAGCATAAGTTTTAAAATTTTGCTGAATTTGTACTGCTAATTCTCTAGTCGGACTTACAATTAATGCTCTTATTTTTTTGCCTTTTTTTGGTGCATCTTGCTTATCGTACAATTTTTGTAATATAGGTAGTGCAAAAGCAGCTGTTTTACCGGTACCAGTTTGTGCCGAAACTATGACATCCTTACCTTCTAAAATTAAAGGAATAGAGCGTTGTTGCACCAAAGTAGGTTCAACATAACTAGAAGCTTCAACAGCTTTTAGTATCGGTTTAATAAGTTGTAAGTCTTTAAATGACATCGATTTTGTATTTATTAAGTTTGTTATTCCTGCGAAGGCAGGAATCCACTTTGTAAGTCATAGCTCATAGATTCTTGCCTATGCAGGAATGACAAATAAGATGTGACAAACATAGTACAAAGGTAAATGAAATGTTTTACCAACGCTCAGCTTTCCAATCGTGTTGCTCTTGTTCGGTTAAAAATGTCCAAGCAATAAACCGACTGATTTTATGACCTTGTCCCATTTCAATGGTTTTTACAGCAGTGGCATTCACTTTTTCTAAAATTTTATAGGTGGGTTTAAGCGTTGTTTCTTTTGAAATTAAACTCGTGAACCAAAAACACTGTTTTCCAAAATGCTTGCTTTCGTAAATCATGTCTTTTACAAAACGTGCTTCACCACCTTTTGTCCATAATTCATTATGTTGGCCACCAAAATTTAAAAGTGCTTTATTAGGTCGTTTCCCTCTTAAGTTTTTTTGTTTTTTTAAGCTTGCTTTTTGAGCATCTTCCGCAGACGCATGAAATGGTGGATTACAAATCGTAAAATCTACTTTTTCTTCAGGTTTTAAAATGTCGTAAAAAAAGTTGTTTGCTTTTTCTTGACGTCTAATTTCTAAAGTTGATCTTAATTTGTAATTTTTTTGCTCAATGGCTTTAGCAGATATAATAGCAGCTTCATCCGTATCACTTCCTATAAACGACCAGCCGTATTCATGCTGTCCAATTATAGGGTAAATACAATTGGCACCCACACCAATATCTAAACCTTTAATATGATTTCCTTTTGGAATCAATGTACCCGTTCCTTTTAATAAATCAGCGATATTATGAATATAATCTGCACGTCCAGGAATTGGTGGACATAAATAATGCTCAGGAATATCCCAATACTCTAATCCGTAATGGTGAATTAATAAGGCTTTATTAAGTGCTTTAACGGCTGCAGGATTGAAAAAATCTATAGAATCGTCACCGTATTTATTAGGTGCCACATAAGCGCCTAATTCTGGTGAACTTTTTATAAGTGCATCAAAATTATAACGCGATCGATGTTTACTTCTTGGATGAAGTTCAGATTTTACTTCGGGATGTGATTTTTTCTTTTCCAATACTTAATAATTTATGGTGGCAAAGGTAATGGAAAAGAAATTGGGTTATTTAGACCTTTTGCCTAAATAACCCAATATTATGAGAATTTAAAAGTTAACCTATTAATCTACTTTTTTAAAACGTAAAACTTCGTCGCCAGTTTCATTAAAAAAGGATAAGGTTAAACCTTCTTTTTTATATGAGGAAATACTGTTAAATGCTTTATCGAATCGATCTGGAATCTCCATATCCATGCACATTTTTCGGGTGGATGCCATCGCTCCAAATTCAATAGCATCAGAAGTGATGTTCTTTATTTGTCCGCTATAACTATTGCAACCATTGGTGCCAAATGCACGCATTTCTGTCGTGTTGATTTCAAGTGTTGGAATATTATTATTATTATTATTATTATTCGTGATTTCAATGGGGTCTCCATTAATATGTGTTGCCGCCCAAATATCGTGAATCGCTAATTTAGGATCTTGTTTTTTCTCTATCACGTTTACAAGATCGTATTGAATGGAAGCGGCATCTGCAGGCACATTTTCTGAGTTTAATGCCGTTTCAGTCACTTCAATTTTTTGTAAGTAACCAGGTTCAAAAGTAAAACCATTTATTTTTGAGTAAAAATTAGACCACTCTGCATTGTCGTAAGCATCTGCTTTGGTCACTTGTAAACATGTTGTTTTTCCTGCGCCAGCATCACAATCAACTTTAGAGCTATTAACCCAATAGGTGGATGTTGTTTTATTTGTTGAACCACAAGAAGATAAGACTGTAGCGAGTATAATAATAGGAAGGTTTTTTAATAGTGTCATTGTTATGATTTCATTGTTCAGATTCTGAATTTCAAAAGTCTTGCCAATTTTTAAATGAATCGTTAAAAATTTGTTAGTATGAATTAATTGATAGTTGAATATGTGATGGAACTATAAAACATTGTAAATAACTCTATAGTTTAACATGACAGAAAAAACTAAAATCCCCTGAATGGATAATTTTTAATTCAATCATCAGCATAAGGTTGATTACTAATTAGTGAAAAAGATGTCATCTCCTTACTCAAATGTAATCACCAAATCATCCTGTTTTACCATGCTGCCTTCCGATAAAGTCACCGATTTTATTTTTCCAGATTGATGTGCGGTAACGGTTGTTTCCATTTTCATGGCTTCAATGACAAATAGTGGATCATTTTCTTTAACCATTGTACCTTTCTTCACTAAAACCTTGTAAAGTGAGCCTTGTAAAGGAGCTCCAATTTGGTTAATATTTTCTTTATCAATTTTTATGTTTTCAACCTTTTTTATATCTAAAGAGGTATCAAATATTTCGACAAATCGGTTTTCACCATTCACTTTAAAAAACACCGTTCTTACACCAGCATCATTAGGTATACTAACCGATAGTAATTTAACAATAATTGTTTTTCCGGGTTCTAAAGTGATGTTCGTTTCTTCCTGAAGCTTCATGCCAAAAAAGAAATCTTTTGTAGGGATGAGTGCTATATTTCCATATTTTTTATAATTTTCATGGGCACTTTCAAAGACTTTGGGATATAACATATAAGAAAGAAAATCTTCCATTTCAATAGGTCTTGTAAACCCTTGTTGGAATTTCTTTTTAAAAGCAGCAAATTCTTTTGTGAAATCAACCGGTTTTAAATGCGCATTTGGCCGATCGGTGTAAGCTTCTTTATTTCGTAGTATAATTTTTTGAAGTTCCTTCGGAAAACCTCCAACAGGTTGCCCTAAATCTCCTTTAAAGAAATTGATTACGGATTCTGGAAACGAAATGCCGTCGCCGCGTTTCATAACGTCTTCTGGTGTTAAATTGTTAGTCACCATAAAAATCGCCATATCACCTACGACTTTAGAACTTGGTGTGACTTTGATCAGGTTCCCAAACATCATGTTGACTTTCGCATACATTTTTTTTACCTCATCAAAGCGATCTCCTAATCCCAAAGCAATAGCTTGAGGTCGTAAATTTGAATATTGACCGCCAGGAATTTCATGTTGATATACTTCTGCCGTTCCTGCTTTTAATCCCGATTCAAATGGGTAATACATTTCGCGTGTATCTTCCCAATAATTTGAAAATTGATTTAAGGTACTCATATCAAAATCGTGAGCGCGTGTTTGACCTTTCATCATTTCTACAACAGCATTAAAATTAGGTTGTGATGTTAAGCCAGAAAGTCCGCCCAATGCCACATCAACCACATCAACTCCGGCTTCAATAGCTTTTAAATAGGTTGCCGTTTGTAATGAAGAGGTATCGTGTGTATGCAACTGCACAGGGATATTAACAGTATCTTTTAGTGCACCAACCAATTCTGTTGCAGCATACGGTTTTAGTAAACCTGCCATGTCTTTTATGGCAATCATATGTGCACCTGCATTTTCGAAATCTTTGGCAAGTTGCGTATAATAGTTGAGGTTGTATTTGGTTTGTTTTGGGTCTAAAATATCACCTGTATAACTAATGGCAGCTTGTGCAATGCCTCCTGTTTTATCACGAACATAATTAATACTCGGCTCCATGGCTTTTACCCAATTTAACGAATCGAAAATTCTAAAAATATCGACTCCGTTTTCCCACGATTTTTCAACAAATTTTTCAATTAAATTATCCGGATAAGCTTTATAACCTACAGCATTTGAACCTCGCAACAACATTTGGAATAAAATGTTAGGCACCGCCTTGCGTAATTCTCGTAAACGTGTCCAAGGACTTTCGTGTAAAAAGCGCATGCAAACATCAAAGGTTGCACCTCCCCAAACTTCCATACTGAAGGTGTTGGGATGGTTTTGTGCGAAACTTTCTGCCACTTTAAGCATATCGTAACTTCGCATACGTGTTGCTAAAAGTGATTGATGTGCATCGCGCATCGTAGTATCGGTATAATGTATTTTGTTATCGTCTTTCAACCATTCGCAAAAAGCTTCAGGCCCCAGTTCTGTTAATAGATCTTTGGTGCCTTTTGGAAACGCCTCCGAACGATTGTATTTTGGAACTTTAGCCGTTCTGAAAATTTTGGATTTATCAATGTTTTTAACATCGGAATTTCCATTAACAATAACCTCTGCAAGAAAATTGACAGCTTTGGTCGTTCTATCTTGAGGTAATTTTATTTCGAATAAAGCAGGAGTATTCTGAATGAAATTGACAGTAACTTTTCCGTCTTTAAACGTATCATGCTGAATCACATTTTGAAGAAAATGAATGTTGGTTTTAACACCTCTAATTCTAAATTCTTTTAAAGCACGTGTCATTTTCCGAACAGCACCATCGAGTGTTCTTCCGTGGGCTGACACTTTAACTAACATAGAATCGAAAAACGGACTCACATTATAACCTTGGTAAATACTACCTGCATCTAAACGAATTCCCATTCCGGAAGCACTGCGATAAGTGGTAATGTTTCCATAGTCTGGTGTGAAATTATTTTCAGGATCTTCGGTTGTTAATCTACATTGTAATGCAAAACCGTAGGTTTCTAAAGAGTCTTGTTCGTATATTTTTATCTGTTTATCAGAAAGTTTATAACCTCCAGCAATAAAAATTTGTGTTTTTACCAAGTCGATTCCGGTAACCATTTCCGTAACGGTATGTTCCACTTGAATTCTAGGATTAACTTCGATGAAATAGATATGGTCTTGTTGGTCGATTAAAAATTCAACAGTTCCGATGTTGTTGTAATTGACTTCAGACGTAATTGCAACGGCATATTTGTAGAGCGCATCTTTTACAGTTTGAGAAACATTGTAAGATGGAGCAACTTCAACTACTTTTTGGTGTCGACGCTGCACGGAACAATCGCGCTCGAATAAATGACGAATATTACCATGTCGGTCAGCTACAATCTGGACTTCAATGTGTTTTGGGTTTTCAACATATTTTTCTAAAAACATCGTGTCATCACCAAAAGCATTTAGGGATTCGTTTCTTGCGGAATCAAAATTTTGCTCTAAATCTTTATTATTTCTCACCACACGCATGCCACGTCCACCTCCGCCAGAAGCGGCTTTTAGCATTAACGGATAACCAATGGTATTGGCTTCAGAAAGCGCGATTTTTAAAGATGTTAAGCTTTTTTTATTGCTTTCAATAATAGGAACGTTACACTTTACTGCGATTTTCTTGGCTGTAATTTTATCACCCAAAGCATCCATAACTTCAGGGTCTGGACCAATAAAAATAATATCATTTTCGGCACAACGTCTGGCAAATTCTGAGTTTTCAGACAAGAATCCATAGCCTGGATGAATAGCATCTACATTCTTGTCTTTTGCTAATGTTATAATTTCTTCGATATCCAAATACGGCTTTAAAGGCTCGTTATCTTCTCCAATCTGATAGGATTCATCAGCTTTATTTCTGTGTTGCGAATAGCGATCTTCATAAGTATAGACGGCAACTGTTGCAATATTAAGTTCTGTACATGCTCTTAAGACACGGATAGCAATTTCACTTCGGTTGGCGACTAATATTTTTTTGATTTTCATAAATGGAAGGATATCTTTAAGTGATTCGTATTCAGACCTCGTAAAGGTATTAAAAGAATTACTACAACGTTTGCGTAAAAATGATATTATTTAACGCAATTCAAATCTTTAGAGGCTTATGGCAGATACATAGATTTCATGAAAACCAATTTCAACCTGATATTTTTCTCTCATGTGAGACGGTTTTGAAATTTTGATTTTAATGTTATCGTGCAAAAAACTTTAAGCGTTTTCTCAAGCGTTTTGGCAAAGCATCATTATCTAGAAGTAAGTTAACATGCATTATATTTTTGTGTTCTGCATAGCGTAATTGAAACAATTGAAAAATAGAAATACTATCTTTTCCGCGTTCTTGCAATTCAAAAGTATCTCCAACTTTGACGTCTCCCTCTTTTAAAACTTTGACGTAAGCACCAGAGTAACCATGGGTAATAAATTGTTGTAAAACAGTATCGGAACCAAACTTATGTGCGAATTTAAAACAAGGTTCTCTCGGTTGTGTAATTTGTACTAAGGCGCTTCCTAGTTTGTAGGTGTCTCCAATAAAAAGTTGTCGTTCATCTAAGCCTTCAACGGTTAAGTTTTCTCCTAACATACCAAACGTCCAGTCTAAATGTGGATATAAATTTTCCCAATATGGATACTGATTTGCTGAAAATAAATAACAGGCTTTGAATTCTCCTCCATGTACCTTTCGGTCTGAAACTTCATCTCCTCGCACATCTTCTTTTCCTAAAAATATAGGAGTATCCGTAGGTTTTTTATAGATACCTGTAGTGATTTCTTTTCCATTCCATAGGAATTTGGTGGGTTGTGCAATATTCGTTGAGATAATTTTCATCCATTAAAAATATAAAAAAAATAGTCACTTAGAAGGATGTTTTATAATGGGTGTTTCATGGGTACATACGTCTTGTCAAATTATATAAATCTTGTCAATTATGTTAATAAAATGTTAAAGCAAATAAATTTTAAAACCCACCCAAAGATAATCTCGTAGGTATTTGTGCTTTCCAAAATGGAAGTGTTTTTAACTAATTTAATCAAATACTAATCAACATGAAGAACAAAATTACTTACGTTATTGCGATGGCAATGACATTTTTTATTTCAATAGATGCATTTGCTCAAGTCGTAACAAGTGGTGCAGATGACGGAACAGATGGAACACTGCGAAATGAAATTGCAGATACGCCAATTGGTGGCATTATTACTTTTGACACTTCTGTGACAACGGTAACTTTAAATAGTGAACTTTTTATTGATAAAGATTTGATTATTAGTGGAAATTCAATAACTCCAATAACTATTGACGCTAACAGTAATGGAAGAATATTTAATATCAGCTCAGGAGTAGTGGTATTAAATGATTTAGCTTTAATTAATGGTGTAGCGGTTGATGGCGGTGCTATGTATATTTCTAATGCCCTTGTCACAATTAACGATACTTCGATATCAGGAAATACAGCTAACGGATCTTCTGGTTCCGGTGGTGGAATTTTTAATGATGTAGGTGGAGTTTTAATCGTTAATAATTCTGAAATTTCAAACAATACAGCAAATAGAGCAGGTGGAGGTATAGAGGATAATTCTGGTGCAGGCTTAGCAATCACATTACTAAATGTTGCTTTAAATGATAACAATGCAGGTGTTTCACCTGCCACTGCAGCTCCAGGAAATGGAGGTGGGTTACATATTACTGGTGCCGGAAGTGCGATTGTTACTGGTGGTACTGTTAATGGAAATGTAGCCGGTAAAGAAGGTGGTGGACTATGGAATGGTAGTGGAGTTTTAGATGTGGTTGATGTCACAATAACAGAAAACTCAGCTGTAGGTGATGCTACAGGTGGAGGTGGTATTTATAATAATGGTAACGGAACTATAAATATTTCAGCAGGAACAATTTTGTCGGGGAACATCGCTTCAGGATCAACTCCAGGTGGACGTGGTGGTGCTATTTTTAATAATACAGATGGGGTTTTAAATCTAGCAAATGGATTGGCAATTACAGGAAACTACGCCAGTAGAGCAGGTGGTGCCATTGAAGATAACTCTAATGGGAATTTAATTTTATCTGGTGTTACACTTACAGGAAACGCTGCAGGTGTAGATATTGGATTAGGAAATACAATTACACCAAATCCTGGAAATGGTGGTGCAGTACATTTATCTGGTACAACCAATGCAACAGTTTCTGGTTTTTCAACAGTTTCTAATAATTATGCAGCTAAAGAAGGCGGTGGATTATGGAACAATTTAGGAACCATGGATGTTAGCTTAACATTTTTAGATGCTAATATCGCTTCAGGAGATGAGGCAACTGATGGTGGTGGTGCTATTTTTAATAATGGAGGAACTTTAGTTGTAGGTAGTGCTGCGTCGCTAACAAATAATATCGCAGACGGAATTTCTGGTTCTGGTGGTGGAATTTTAAGTATTGATGGTGCTGTTACGATTACAGATGCTGTTTTGGCTTTTAATCAATCTAACCGTGCAGGTGGTGCAATTGAAATTATAGATGGTTCTATTGATTTCTTAGGAAACTACAATGTTAGTGGTAACAATACAGGTGTTGCGCCAGCAGTAGCAAGTCCAGGAAATGGAGGTGCACTTCATATTAGTGGGTCAGGAACAGCAACACTAACAGGTGGTACAATGAATGATAATGTAGCTGCTAGAGAAGGTGGTGCATTATGGAACAGTACAGCTACAATGACTGTTGATGGTGCAATGATTAGTGGAAATATAGCAAGTGGTCCAGCAGCGGATGATGGTGGTGCCGGAATTTTTAATAATGGTGGAACTTTAATCGTTCAAAACAATACAACCATAAGCAATAATAGTGCAGATGGAGCTTCAGGTTCTGGAGGTGGTATATTAACTATTGGTGGTGATGTTACTGTAACGAGTTCGACAATTACAATGAATCAGGCGAATAGAGCTGGTGGTGGCATTGAACATGCAGGTGGAAATTTAAATCTTATAGATACAATCTTAGATATGAATAATGCTGGTGTGTCTCCGGCAATGGCTGCTCCAGGATCTGGTGGTGGACTTCATGTATCTGGTGCTGCAACAACGAACATTACAGGTGGTACAACTAACAACAATATTGCCGCTAATGAAGGTGGTGGTTTATGGAATGGATCAGGAATCATGACTATTGTAGATCATACCGTTGACGGAAATACAGCTTCAGGAAATGATGCTATGACTGCAGGTGCTGCTGGTGGCGGCGGAATTTATAACGAAGGTGGTACGCTCGATATTTCAGGAATGACTGAAATTACAAATAATATAGCTGATGGAGCACAATCTACTGGTGGTGGAATTTTAAACGCAGCAGGTACTTTGATGGCGAACGGAATTACAATCGCTTTTAATGAATCGAATAGAGCAGGTGGTGGAATTGAAACTAATGGAAGTGGACCAGTACTATTGACTGATGTTAGTTTGAATAATAATATAACAGGAGTTGTCACTGGTACAGGAGCACCTGGAAATGGTGGTGGACTTCACGTCAGTGGAGATAGCAGTGTTGATGTTGTAGGTGGAACTGTAAATGGAAATAGTGCAGCGCTTGAAGGTGGTGGATTATGGAATGGTTCAGGAATAATGACAACTGACAATGTATTAGTAGATTCTAATAATGCTTTAGGCGGCGGTGCTGATGATGGAGGTGCTGGAATCTTCAATAATGGAGGAACATTAAATATTACCAATGGCAGTATAATTTCTAATAATATGGCAACAGGAGCTTCTGCATCTGGTGGTGGATTATTGAGTACAGCAGGTGATGTTACTGTGATGGATTCGACATTTGATGGTAATGCAGCTAACAGAGCAGGTGGTGCTATTGAACTGATTGATGGGAACTTGATGTTTTCAAATTCAACAATGTCTAATAATGATGTCAACGGTTTAGCAGGAACTGCTGCGCCAGGAAATGGTGGAGGCTTTCATGTAACAGGAATGTCAGGAATGATTAACATTTCTACAAGTACAATTACAGGAAACGCTGCTGCTAATGAAGGTGGTGGATTATGGAATCAAGGTGGCACAACAATGAGTGTTTTGATGTCTACAATAGATAATAATACCGCTGCTGAAGGTGGTGGAATTTATAACAACACAGGATCAATGACGTCTGTAATGACGAGTACTATTTCAGGGAATACAGCATCAGTTTCTGGCGGTGGATTAACCAATAATGGTGCAAGTTTAGATTTAAATGCGGTAACGGTTGCTATGAATTCAACTGATGGAATTGGTGGCGGTATCGATGCGGTTAATACTGTTTCTTTGAAGAATACAATTGTAGCTCTAAACACAGCGACAACAGGAACTGATGTATCTGGACTATTAATGTCAAATGATTTTAACTTAATTGGAACAGATGATTTGTCAGTATTCACAGCTCAGATGAATGATCTTGAAGGCGTAGATCCTTTGTTAGGACCATTACAAGATAATGGTGGAATAAGCCTAACCCATGTGTTATTAAATAATTCACCTGCTTATGATGCTGGTGATGCCACAGATATGTTTGTAGATCAAATAGGTCAGAGTGTGTTTGGTAGTACTAGAGATATCGGATCTGTAGAAGCGCAAGTCGCTTTATCAGTAGATGATTTTAATGCTGATTCCGTTTTAAATCTTTATCCAAATCCATCACAAGGACAATTTAATATTGTGATTGATAATTCGGTGTCGGGTGAAATAAAAGCTGAGGTTACAGCGTTATCAGGGAGAATAGTAAAGCAAGTTAAGATAGTGAATGGAACAAATTCCGTAGATATTAGAGGGATGTCTGCTGGAGTTTATATTGTTAATGTATTTACAGAACAAGGAAGAGTATCACATAAGTTGATTTTGGATTAATAGTTAGTAATTACTTAATAATTGAAAAGACCATCGGAAGATGGTCTTTTTTTGTTCTGACTATTTTATTGCTAACCAAAACGGCAACAAATTCGTTTTAAGTTTTTGGAAAGCTTCAGGTAAATCCGTTAAAGGTTCCTCGGTAAAGGTGAAAGGCTGATCAGCTTGAAAATTCCAATACGGCTCTTCTAATATACCATCCTTAGATGTTGTATGTGATTTTGGAAAATTCGTCATAGAGAACTTTCCGTCAGTATTCATATCGATACCAAAGATTTTTAAATCTTTTAAGGTTGAATACGTTAGACTTAGTTTTAAATGAAGTGATCTATGATCATCAGATATATAGAATTCCTTTTCTTTTACCGGAAAGTTTTTAAGTTCAGAGCTCCATGGATGATTAGAGTGTACAATTTTTGATAATTCATTTTTAATATTTAAACTATCACTTTCAGTTTTAATAAAAGTAACTAAGTTTTCTTGGAGGATGACAATCGTTTTTTCTTCAGGATTTACAGTAACTGTTGTTTTTTCTGCAATGATGTTACTTTGAGTCAAACCGAAAAAAGTACCAACAACAAAGAATAATATGTTAATTGCTTCCATAAATTAATTTAAGTTAAAGACCAATCTCACACACTGGAATGGGGATAAAGACATATCTAATTACTCTATCTTTTTTCCTAGCATTTGTTGCCCTCCTTGATTCAAAGTTAAACTTTCAATTTTACCCTCAGTACTTCTATTAAACAAAATTTCAGCGGGAACAACTTTTAAAAAGAACTTATCTTTCTCATTGGCAAATATTTCAACTTCTCCTTGGCCAGTTGCAATAGCATATGTTTTATTGTCTCTAACAGAAATACTGATGTGAAACATGGGTTGTATTTCATATTTTCCAATGTATTCAGTTAAGATCTCATTAGATAATTGAATTTCTTTACGTTCAGAAGGAGGTGCTTTGTCAATACCTCTTCCAATACTTGTATTGCCATTTGTTGTCATTTTAACCATGCGTTGCTCGTTTTCAAAATAAAAATCATAAGATGTACTTCCTCCATCAAAAATAAAGTTTGAAGCCGTCATGGGGTAAATTTTCAAATTCGTACTACCTTCTCGTTGGCTAAATAATTGATTATCTTTTATTGTAATATGTCTAATAATGTTATTGTCGAATTCGTAAGCGCCAAGCCATTGTGATAATTGCTCTGTGTTTAACGTAATAGCGTCTTCTTTTTTAGGAAATGGTTTGCCAATTGCCATTGCAGCTATATTTGTAGTAATTGCTCCAACGCTACCGCAGTCGCAATTAGTTAATCCAATAACATAAACATTTTCTTCAGGTAGAAAAATACCATTACTAGAATACCCGAAAATACCACCAGAATGCTCAATTGTTTTAGAGCCATTAATAGTGCCTTTTGTAAAGCCATACCCATATGAAATAGTTTCTCCAGAAGCTAACTTAGAACCATTTACAGCTTTGTCTAAGGACGTTTTTTTAATCAATATATTAGCGCTTAATGCATTTTGCCATTTGAGTAGATCTTCGGTGGTAGACATAATAGAACCTGCAGCATAAGGTAAGGTTAGACTTAAATAATCTGCATTCCTAAAGCCAGATGCAGTTTCAGAATAGCCACTCGCTCTATTGGGAATCAATTCTAACATACTGCCGTAGTATGAATTTTTCATATCTATTTTATCAAAAATATGCGTTTTTATAAAGTCGGCATAACTTTGCCCACTAACAACTTCTATAATATGACCTAAAAGAATATAGCCAGAGTTATTATATCGAAATTCCGTATCTGGATCGAAATCCATTGGCAGATTTTTAAATGTATCAATAAGCTCGGTAGGAGTCATATCCGTTCTGGCTAAACTTATAAAACTTGGAACATCGGTATAACTTTTTATGCCAGAGGTATGATTAAGTAAATTGTGTATGGTAATCGTTTTACCGTATGTAGGATAATCTGCTATATACTTGGTAATGTCATCTGTTATTTTGAGTTTACCTTGTTCTTCTAGCATTAAAATAGCAACTGCGGTAAATTGTTTAGTTATAGACCCAATTTCAAAAACATGTTTTGGATTGGTTTTAACTGATAGTTCTAGGTTGGACATACCGAAACCATTCATATATATGATTTTTCCGTCTTTAGCAACAAGTATGGAAATTCCAGGTGTATCTGCAGTATACTGGTCGCTAATGTATGTGTTAATACTTTTTTCGAGGTTTTGAGATGCAATTGATGGTGCTAAACATATACATAGACCAAATAATAGCATAGAAAGTTGGTGATGAATTCTCATAATTTTATTTATTTGATATTTAGGTGGTTATAGGTTTTCTATAAGACGTTGGTCACTAGTATATGTTACATTAGATTATAAATAAAATTCAATAATTAACTATATACTTAATTAATACTCTAAAAATTTTTAACCCATAATGGTACTGCGAGTTCCAAATAATTACGGTTGAATTTTCATAAGATAAGGTATAAAAAAAGCGCAAGTTGTACAACTTGCGCTTTTTAGCTATTAATCATTCATTAGGGAAAAAAATGATAGTACAATATAGTTAGGGATTTGTACCGGTACAAAGTTATAAGGTTTAGTGATTATAAAAATTGATGTATGTTAAGAAATAGCAGATTGTCTAAGAATTATATAATTCTTTTTTAATCCTACTTAAACTTTCTGTAGTGATACCTAAATACGATGAAATATGATAATTTTTTAATTTTTTCACAATATGTTGATGGGTAATTAGGAATATAAGGTATCTCTCCTTGGCGGATTGGGATAAACTTACCAGTATTCTTTTTTGAAAAGCGGCAAATGCAACCTCTAATTTCTTTCTGATAAAAGTTTCGGTTTGAGGAATAGCTGAGTATAAATATTCTTTGTCAGCACTTGAGATTGCGTATACTGTAGCGTCTTCAATAACTTCAAGATTCATTATAGCTTTGGAATTAGAAAAATAGGCTGTAAAATCAGTGATCCACCAATCTTTTATCCCAAATTGAACGGTATGTTCTTTTCCTGAGCCATCTAAGTAATAGGTTCTTAAGCAACCATCATGGATGTAATACATATCATCAACAACACTATGCGCTTTAAATATATGTGTTCCTTTTTTGAACTCCATTTTTTTAAATACGCTTGAAATTATGTTTAGCTCTTCATCTGAAAATGAGAGTCCTTTAAATATTTGCTTAATAATAGCGTTGTCTTTCTGCACTTAAAACTCATATTGATTCTATCAATGTATGTAAATACTTTGATATGAGTTACTTAAAATCGATGCGCTAATTTAAATAAATGTTGATGCGATTTTTAATGTAAGAAAAAACCACTTTATTAACTAAAAAAATACCTTTAGACTTTAAAATAACTTTTGCTAAATTGATAAGATGACTATAGTCACTCTGAAAATTACAACACTTTAATGCTGTAGGTTGCCACGATATCATTCTTTATTTTTAAATGGACGTCGTATAAACCTTTGTGGTTAAAACTGTACTTGAATGTTATTATTTCATTTTTATTTATAACATCATGTATTTTATACGGTAATTGATCAGTTCCTGAAATTTGAACAAGTGAAATTGTACTTGTAGCAATGTCATTTAATGATTTAAACTGAAAGGTGATGTCTTCATTCTTCGTAATTGTTGTATTCAATTTCTTAGGACTAATAGGAATTATTTTATGCTCAAATGTTTCTCCATACACTATGGGTTCAGCTACAAATTTCATAGTTTTTAAAGTGTCATTAAGAAACCATTTTTTTTGGAGTGGAATATGGTTTTTTGCAAATAAAATTGGATCGGTAAGAAAATAACCATCATTATAATCCGAAATAAAAAAGCTTTTGTCCATCATGTAACCGCTAGACCAAGTGGCATCACATACATACCACTTGTTGTTTAATTTTACGGCATTCCAAGAGTGGTTTAAGTTTTCTAGTTTTTCGACGTTAGTTTCAAAAGATCTGCCGTAACCATCTATTATTATACATTCTATATCGGCAATAAAACATAATTCCTTAATAAGATACGCATAACCCGTGCACATCGTTTTTTTCTGATTTCGTAATTTTTTAAATGCTATTTTCTTGAAGTGATTATTCCATACTACATAGCCTAAACTATCACTTTTAAATTTTTTTCGCGCTCTACTGACTTTATTATGTTGATTAAAATCCCCTTTAATATTGGTACAAACCCAAGTATAAATAGCTCTAAATTTTTCAACATCTGTGGTGAGATTTCTTGTTAGTTTGTGCGCTAAAACAGATAAATTCTCTAAGCTATGACCTTCATTTAATTTGGCTGTATTATCTGCTTTTATAAAATCGATGTTTTTAAAATCTGATACTTGAGCGTTAGAATTATTAAAGAGCACAACTAAAAAGATGACAAACCAATTTTTCATAACATCAAAAGATTAGTCTCTTTTAGATTTGTAAATGTCTTTGACAGCTACTTTACCCAAAATCATACACGAATCCACTTTCATATCAATATTAAGTTCAATTTTTGAAGCTGAATCTTTGTTTTCAATAATTACTTTTTGAGATTCAAAACCAAGATAGCTAATGACTAAAACATCTCCTATTTTAAGTTTTTCTGGAAAGGTGAAATTTCCGTCAAAATCAGTAGCAATGCCAACTGTCGTACCTTGTAAAACTACATTTGCGCCAGGAAGTGGTGAATCTCCTTCGGTTACATTACCTTTTACAATGATATTTTTTTCGAATTTAGTGGCTTTACGTTCAGATGTGTTTTGTTTTGGTTCAATCGTGTTTGTTGTGTTTTGCGCCTGTGAGGTAAAACTAGAGAAGAGTGCTACACAAGCTAATCCGATGCCACTTAGGAAACTTAATCGCTTATTGTTTTTCGGTTTTTTAGTGTATTCGCCTAACTGATTTTTGTTAAAACGACCACAGGTATTTTGAGTAGACTTGTTTTTAAAGAAAATGATAATTTCTTCTGCATTCATTTGCGTAAAGTCAATGACTTCTTTTTCGCATGAGCTGCAAAAACCACCTTTCTCAGTTGGTGAAAATTGATTAAAGTTTTCTGAACATGGTTTTTTAATGTCTAAGTTGAATTGATTCTGCATGATATAAAGTTTTAATGTTAGTATACCTCAAACTTAGGTATCAATTCAAGAATAGAAAACGAAGGTTTAGTTAACGCTGCTTTTTGATGCGTAACATAGCGCTTTCAGTTAGTTTGTAAAAAATAAAAAACCACTTTGAATTAACAAAGTGGTTTTAGTCTTGACTCTTAGATCTAAAAGCGAAGCGGTCATTTATCTATTTAATCATATAGCTACGCTGATTATTTTTGAAAGCACGTTTTTGTTATCCATATTTTAAAAAAAAATATGAGACAAAAATCTACTTACTTTAATAATTCATAACTACGCTTAATGAAGTTCGTTAACTCTTCTCCTTTTAATAGGCCTTGAGATAAACGTGCTAAATCTAAACTTTGCGTGATTAAACGCTCTTGTTTCTTTTTAGTTTTAGTTTCTAAAATTTCACCTACCAATGCTGAGTTCGTGTTTACGATAAGATTATGAATTTCTGGCATATTACCAAACATATTCATTCCTCCACCACCAGTTTGCTGCATCTCTTTCATTCTACGCATAAATTCTGGTTGTGTAATGATGAATGGAGAGGCATCGCTATCCATAGCTTCGAGTTGCACAGAGAATTTTTCAGAAGGAATTACTTCTTTTAAAAGTGTGTCTAATTCAGTTTGCTGCTCTTCTGTTAATTTAGAAATAGTGTTATCGTCTTTCTTAATTAAGTTATCAATATGATCTCCATCTACACGTGCAAAAGAAATATTTTCTTTAGTCGATTCTAGTTTCTGAATTAAATGTGATACAATTGGAGAATCTAATAATAACACTTCATAGCCTTTAGCTTTAGCTGCTTCAATGTAGCTATGTTGTTGGTCTTTATCAGAAGCATAAAGAATTACGAGCTTACCGTCCTTATCCGTTTGTGTTGCTTTTATTTTGTTGAAAAGCTCTTCATAGGTATAGAATTTACCATCAACTGTTGGATATAAGGCAAAAGCATCTGCTTTTTCAAAGAATTTTTCTTCAGATAGCATTCCGTATTCAATGACGATTTTAATATCATCCCATTTGGCTTCAAAATCTTCACGATTGGCGTTGAATAATGATTTCAACTTATCAGCTACTTTACGCGTGATGTAAGATGAAATTTTCTTTACAGCTCCATCAGCTTGCAAGTAAGAACGCGATACGTTTAATGGAATATCTGGTGAATCAATTACACCACGTAACATGGTTAAGAATTCTGGTACAATCCCTTCAACATTATCCGTTACATACACTTGGTTTTGATACAATTGAATCTTATCCTTTTGCATGTTCATATCGTTCGTCATCTTAGGGAAATACAAGATTCCTGTTAAGTTGAATGGATAATCTACATTTAAATGGATATTGAAAAGTGGCTCTTCAAATTGCATAGGATACAATTCTCTATAGAATCCTTTATAATCTTCAGGTTCTAATTCAGACGGTTGTTTGGTCCAAGCCGGATTTGGGTTGTTAATGATATTATCAACCGTAATTTGTTTATGTGGCTCCGTTGTTTCTTTTCCTTCAGCGTCTGTTGTGGTTTGTGGAGTAAAGTCTGGGTCGTTTACTTCCTTCGTTCCAAACTTAATTGGCACAGGCATAAACTTGTTATACTTATTTAATAACTCGCTGATTCTGTTTTCTTCTAAAAACTCAGTAGAATCTTCAGCAATATGAAGGATGATTTCTGTACCTCTAGTTTCCTTATCCGATGGTTCTAACGTAAATTCTGGAGACCCATCACATGTCCAATGTGCAGCTTCAGCACCAGTATGGGACTTAGTGATAATTTCAACTTTTTCTGCAACCATAAAAGCAGAGTAAAATCCAAGACCAAAGTGTCCAATAATTCCTGAATCTTTAGCAGAATCTTTATACTTGTCTAAGAATTCTTCTGCACCAGAAAAAGCGACTTGGTTAATATATTTTTCAACCTCTTCGGCAGTCATCCCTAAACCTTGGTCAATGATGTGAAGTTTTTTACCTTCTTTATCAATCTTTACTTCAATTATTGGGTTTCCGTATTCAGCTTTAGATTCGCCAATTTGAGTAAGGTGTTTTAATTTTAGTGTGGCATCTGTACCATTACTAATAAGCTCACGTAAAAATATTTCGTGATCGCTGTATAAGAACTTTTTAATTAGCGGAAAGATATTCTCTACCGATACATTAATACTTCCTTTTGTCATTTTTATGTGGTTTTTGTCATTCCTGCGAAGGCAGGAATCTAATTAATTATTGTTTTCATTACATTTTACTACTAGTCAAATAAAATACCAAGTCTTAAAATGTGACAAAGTGACACAAGTATTATGCATGCATAACGAATGTAAATTCTAATAAAAGTAAATTGTTTGAGATATCTTAAATTGCTAAACTAAATAATGAGTTTTCCGATATCTCGGGAACGAAAATAAATTCTCGATGTACAATTCTAAAATAATAGGCTTAGGTAAATATGTGCCAGATAATATTGTAACTAATGATGACTTGTCTAAGCTCATGGATACTAATGATGAATGGATACAAGAACGCACAGGTATTAAAGAACGTCGTTGGGTAGAAAAGGGTAGTGGTGATACTACAGCAACTATGGGCGTGAAAGCTGCTAAAATTGCAATAGAACGGTCGGGTTTAGATAAAGATGATATTGACTTCATCATTTTCGCCACCTTAAGTCCAGATATGTATTTTCCTGGTCCTGGCGTGCAAGTACAGCATGCTTTAGATATTAAAACCATTGGAGCTCTTGATGTTCGTAACCAATGTTCTGGATTTGTCTATGCGATGTCTGTTGCTGATAACTTTATTAAAACAGGGATGTATAAGAATATTCTTGTTATTGGAAGTGAATTACATTCTTTTGGTTTAGATAAAACGACAAGAGGTCGTGGAGTATCTGTAATATTTGGTGATGGAGCAGGAGCTGCAGTTTTAACTAGAGAAGAAGATAATAGTAAAGGTGTTTTATCAACCCATTTACATTCGCAAGGAGAACATGCTGAAGAATTAGTACTCATTGCTCCAGGAATGGGTAAACGTTGGGTCAGTGATATTTTAGCTGATAATGATCCTGATGATGTCAGTTATTTTCCACACATGAATGGACAATTTGTATTCAAAAACGCCGTGGTTCGTTTTAGTGAAGTGATTATGGAGGGTTTAATGAAAAACAAGCTTGAGGTTTCTGATATCGATATGTTAATTCCGCATCAAGCCAATTTAAGAATCTCACAATTTATACAGCGTAAGTTTAAGTTAAGCGATGATCAAGTATTTAACAATATACAGAAATACGGAAATACAACGGCAGCCTCTATTCCAATTGCATTAACTGAAGCTTGGGAAGAAGGTAAAATAAAAGAGGGAGATACCGTTGTATTAGCTGCTTTTGGTAGTGGCTTTACTTGGGGAAGTGTGATTATGAAGTGGTAAAAAAATCCCTTTAAAAAAAAGGGATCTCATGAAGTTTAAATCAAAATTATTGGTTAAAAATATTATATAAAAACGAGAAAGATTAATTATGAAAAATAACTTGGGATTTGTCGGATTTATTGCAATTATTTTTTTGACTTTTGGAATTACGTATTTAGATTTTGATAATTTAAATTTTGAAGATAATTACAAGGCATATGTAATGTTAATCGTCGGGATTTTATTGTTTTCTTTTGTGTTTTATGGACGTAAAAAGAACAGCAACGACTAAACCTCATTCTCAATGCACAAATTATTCCTCTTATTATTCCTAGCCCTTTGTTCACTCGCAAGTGTATGCGCCCAACAAAATGAGGTCTACATTAAAGCAGGTCATTTATACGACAGTGAACAAAATATAATAATAAAGAATAAAGTCATTCAAGTTAAAGGTAATACGATTGTATCTATTGGTGATTTTAATTCCATCCCAAAGCATGCTGAAATTTTAGATTTAACGGAGTATACAGTGCTTCCAGGACTTATTGATGCACATACACATGTTCTTTTTTCTCAAGATGCCACTGAAGATTTTTCAGAACATAGCATTCACTCACTCACCATGGAGAGTGATGCCATAAGGGCACTTAGAGGTTCAAAACGTGCGAAATCTTATTTAGACGTTGGAATCACAACAGTAAAAGAACTTGGTAATTCAGGATTGTTTTTAGATGTTGCGTTACGCGATGCTATAACTGAAGGTACTATTGAAGGACCACGTATTTTTGCATCAGGACCCATACTGGCAGCAACAGGAGGTCAAATTTATGGAGTGTCTCCAAAACATCAAGATCTCATCGATTTAGAATACCGGATTATAAGTGGTGTAGAAGATGCTAAAATTGCGGTTAGAGAACACGTGAATCAAAAGGTGGATCTTATTAAGATTTGTGCAGACAACATTCCGAACAATACACATTTATCCATTGCAGAAATGAAAGCGATTGTAGAAACTGCCAATGGGTATGATCTTACAGTAGTTGCACATTCTATCACCAATCAATCGGCATGGAATGCCATACAGGCTGGTGTCCATGGGATTGAACATGGTTTTAATTTAGCAGATTCTACATTAACTTTAATGGCTAATAAAAAGGTGTTTTTGGTCCCTACCGAAAATAGTAAAACCTATATGGAAACGTATAGCAACCTTGCAGGTTATGACGATGATGATTTAGGTTGGATAGCTAATTATTTAGCTAGAATGAAAAATAGGCTTGATAGGGCTATTGAAAAGGGAGTGACTATTGTGGCTGGTTCAGATAACTACACAGATATTGGTGGTACGCGTGGTGAATCTTCAAGAGATATGTTTCGGGCTTATTTTGAAGCAGGAATGAAACCTTTAGATATTCTACAATCCGCAACCTATACTTCTGCACTGAATTTAAATAAGCAAAATGAATTAGGTGTTCTTAAGCCTGGTGCAAAAGCAGATATTATTGCGGTTAAAGGAAATATAACTACCGATTTTATAACGACCATAAAAGACGTCGTATTTGTAATGAAAGATGGAGTTGTTTATGTAAGTAACCCTAAATAAACGCTTTTTAATTAAGAGTATTTGTATAAGCTGAATGAGATACCTTAGAAATTATTTTAAATCAATTTTATTTTTTTGCATTGCATTTTTTGTAATTGGGTGTAAAAATTATTACAACGAAACTATAAATTGGATTGATAATATCGAGCCTCATACCAATATAGAAATTGTAAAAGAGAGTCAACCAGAATTTGTTCGAATAGATTGGGGAGATCCTGAAAAAAAAGAAAATGAGAATTGGTATTATATTCAAGAAATAGATGGTAGTTACGATGTTTTAAGTATGTCACATATGCTGGTATTTATAGATAATGAGTTTGACAGTAGAGAGTCTCATAAATAGATGATTTGATAAATAACGATAATTATTTAATATAGTTAAAACTAAAAAAAGCCCAAACAATAACTCGTCTGGGCTTTTCAGCTATTAACCAACTTAACTAACACTATTATAAAAATTAATTTATAAATACGTTACTTAAAACTTATACTACATTAGACGTAGAAAGTCCAATTTTATTTCATGACTATTCTCTTTTAACGTGTATTTAACAGAAAACCCGAAACGCAAGTTTCGGGTTTTCTTTATTTAATAGTTAAGTACTAACACTAACCATCAAGACTTTTCTCAACTATTAAATGTTTTTTAGAACATGCCACCACCTTCTTTTACATCATTATCGCGCTGCTTTCTAGATTTAGCTCTGTATTTTCCACCACCAAAACGGTACGATAAACGTGCTGAGACTTGTTGACTTTCCCAGTTAAAACGTCCGTATTGTTCATAAGGTCTTTCGCTTTCAAATTCAGCATACATTGTATTAAAAATATCATTATAACTTAGACTGAAACTCGCTCTGTTTTCCATGAAACTATAACGCATGCCTAAATTTACCATGAGCATTTCGCTCATTTCAAATTGAATGTTTTTGCTTTTTCCACGGTACATTCCAAAAGCAGAAAAACTTAAACTCTTACTCACTTTAAAATTGTTAAATGCTCTTGCACTCCATGTAACATTATCTACTTCTACGGTGTTTAAAACAATATCTAGGTTGTTATCAAAAGATTCGGCCACACTTTTTTGAGTCTGAGAGAATAAATCGAAACTCGCATTCACGCTCCACCATTTCGTAGGACGATAATTTGAAGAAACCTCTAAACCATAAGAGGTGCTGTTGTCAAAATTCATGTTCGTCATTATTAAACGATTGATATCTGTACGGTCAATAAGTATGGCTTGTTGAATTTCATCTTCAATAATTCTATAAAACACACCAGCGGTTATACTTCCTTTTTCAAATTGTCTGGTGTAATTGGTTTCAATTGAATTTGTGAATTGCGGTCGTAGTTCTTGATTTCCAAATTGAGAAATTAATGGTGTACTCCATTCGGGTAATGGATTAACTTGTCCTATTCCAGGGCGATCAATTCTTCGGCTATAACTTAATTGATATGAGTTTTTTTCCGATGGAGTATATGTTACAAAGGCGGAAGGATACAATTCAAAGTAATCGTTTTCAAATGGTATATTTAATTCTTCATTAGATGCTAAATCTTTTTTAAAAGCGTCAGAACTTACATTTACCGTTTCAGCTCTTACACCAACTTGGTAACTCCATTTTTCTATGTTCTTTCCATAGGTAGCATAAGCAGAATAAATATCTCTTTGGTAATCAAAAAGTGTTGTTGTTGGAATGTAATCACCAAACGCATTAGTTTCACGGTTATTAGATTCATAGAAAATACTCGTGTCGAATAAACGGGCTTCCAAACCTAATTCTAATTTTGTTGATTCTGATATTGGGTTAACATAATCTAAGTTTATCGTAGTATTATCTCTATCGGTGTCCGTATCTTCTATGAAGTTAGGACGTTGAGAATTGTAAAATATATTGTTAGTGTCGCCTATACCTTCATAGGTGTTATAATCAACTTCAAGCTCTATATTATGACCTTCTTCATTAAAATCGTGCTTGTAATTAAAGTTGTATTGTTGTGAGTCATTAGTGGATTCACCATCCATATACTGAGACTCATTAAGACTTGGGTCAGCTAGGTATAAAATTTCAGAATTTACTATAGGCTTTCCATTGAATGTATTCTGATTCGTAAAGATAGAAATGGTATTTTTATCATTAAGATAGTAATCGACACCAACCTTAAACAAGTGAGATTTGTTATTATTTAAGATGTCGAAATTTTGCTGAATGTCTTGTTCAACTCTAGTAAAGCCTCCATTGTTAGCGTTTTTAACGATGCTATTACTGTAAGATCCGTAAAAATTGAATTTACCATTTCGGTAATTGGCATCAATAGAGCTATTAAATTTGGCCTCTATATCATGGGCTAAGCCGACATTTAAATTACCATTAAAACCAATTTGAGTGTTTTTATGTAGTACAATATTGATGATGCCACTCATACCTTCAGGATTATATTTTGCCGAGGGATTTGTAATCAACTCAATACTTTTAATAGAGGTTGAAGGAATTTGTTTCAATAACTGTTCTGCCGGAATATTAGATAATTTTCCATCTACCATAACGCGAACGTTTTGGTTACCACGTAAGCTAATAGCTCCAGATTGTTGATCTATGCTTACCGATGGTAAGTTGTTCATAAGCTCGCTTGCCGTTGCTCCAGCCGTTTGTAAATCTTTACCTATGGTAATGACTTTTCGGTCTACACGTTGCTGAATGGTAGAGACGTCTGCTACAACGGTAACTTCATCTAAACCTGTTGATTCTTCCTCGAGTTTGATGTCACCGAGGTTGGGTTTGTAGTTGCCCTTTCCTATTGTAATATTTTTGTCAATGGTTTTAAAACCTACAAATTGAATGGAAACAATAACTTTTCCTTCAGGGATATTTTCAATTTCAAAGGTGCCATCATCATTTGTAATACCTCCTGTAATTATTTTATTCGCCATATCTTTTATGACGATATTTACATAGGGTAACGGTTCATTTAATTCTGCATCAATAACGCGTCCGGAAACAGAACCGTTTTTAATATCAGAATTGGCGTTGGGTTGTGCACTTACAATAGTTGATGAGACCATTATAAGCATTAGTAAAAATTGTTTCATTTTTTTGGATTAATTTTTTGATTGATTGAACACTGATTTTAATAGTAGACGACTATATTTATGTTGTGTTACTCTAAATATTTTACTTAACATTATTTTAACATTATGAACAAAACAACATTAGTTATTGGAGCATCCTTAAAGCCCGAGCGCTATTCTAATATCGCTATAAAACGATTACGACGTTATAACCATGAGGTTAAAGCTTTTGGTTTGAAATCGGGTGAGGTTGATGGTGTATCTATTGATACAGAATTAATGCCATATAAAGGGATTGATACCGTAACATTGTATCTTAATCCACAACGTCAAAAACCGTATTATGATTATATAGTAGGGTTGCAGCCTAAGCGCGTCATTTTTAACCCAGGAACAGAAAATTCGGAATTTTACAACATTTTAGAGCAGCAAAACATTGATTATGAGGTGGCTTGCACGTTAGTGTTATTAGGTACCGGGCAATATTAATGTTTAATAAAAGATATTTTTGAATTGGTGAAATGCCCTATTTTATGACCCTGATTTAAACCTGCTTCTATGGCTGATCTATAGTGAATTCCACCATACAGTCGACTAATAGCCGCTTCTTGAGCTGCGGCTTGGAATGACGTAAAATTTCTTTGAGGCAAACCGTAGGGTATTTCTGTAGTATCTTCGAAATGAAAATTATTACCAAAAATTTCAGTTAAAACTTCTGATGCAGCACCAGAAACGACGGAATGACCACTTGTGTATTCTGGAAATGGCGGAGTTTGGAGTATGGGTGCCCACTCTGTGTCGATATATCTATTTATTAAAGTTTCCGGCCTTATAAGATTGCTTCGGTATTTTTCATCCCAACAGCTAATAAAACTATCAGCAATTGTTAAAGAGGTTTTAGTATAGGCGAAAACAGTTTTACTAAAATCTGCGTTAGACGTTTTACATGCTATTTTACAGATCCCTATCCAATGTGCACCTGGAGTTATCTTCTTCGCTGCGAACATATAATGTCCTTTATTTATGGATACAAACGGATTGCAATCCCAGAATTGAGCAATTTCGACTTCTGGAGACGTATCACTACTGTTGCGTATAGCATTGGTTGTATTATAAACTTCCATTAATTCAGAGTGGAATATACTGTTCGCTTCTAATGAAAATTTAGGATGGGGTTTCGGTTGAAATTGTGATGCAGAGTCTAAAATAAAAGGTCTTATTTTACTCCAGTGTGGCTCAATTCCGTTTGTATAAGCTGGTGGTGTTGGTTCCCATCGTGATGAATCTTGGCTGTAAATATTGTAGTTTGACATAACTCTGGTTTCATTATAGTGATCAGAATGCATCCATTTTAGAATTTGATTGGATATACCGATGCCATAGTTCTTAGATGTTATAAACTCTTTACGGTTCTTATTCTCATAGAGTGTATATAAGCTATCGCGATATAACAACATCAAATCCTTTGAGAAAACAAGTTCTTTAGCTACATCGATATACGCTATTAATGAGGCTAAATTTAAATTAACATTTGTAAGATCTGTCGTTGACTTAAGTCCTTTTAATTCATTTAATTGATTGCTTAAAGAGTTGTATGCTTTGCTGTCTTGATTTAATGTTTCGTAGGCGGCGATATTTGGATAAACATATATTCTGCTCGCTACAGGAGGGGAAAAAATATCCCTAATCATGATTTTAGTTAATTGATCTACGGCATTATGAAAATCACTAGATTTAATTTCAATAGGCTGTTGAGGTTGCTCGCAAGAAATAAAAATTAGAATTGTTAGTAAGAAAAGATAATGTGGGAATTTAAAGTTCATGCCTAATTTTGATAAGAATAAGTTTGTAATGTGTCGTTGTTAGATAGAATTAGAAGTAAGTTTTTATCTTTCATCTTAATACACTGGGTTTGTTTTATTTGTTCATTAAATGGTGCTATTCCATAATTAATGACTGAATTGAAGTTCGTTTCTCCTGAAGCTATTAGCCCTTTAAATGCACTGTAAGCTCCGTGGTAGGTGTTGACTCTGAATGAATTTCCTCCAACTAGAAGTTGATCCACTTTATTGATGTTAAAACTGTTGAAGGACGTAATTGGTGCTAATTGAAAAGCGTCAGGGAAATTGACAAATACATTAAATTGACCGTCATCATTTCTTAGATAGCCAGAAGCCAACAGGTCTACTTTAAGTTGAAGTGAAGCATTGATAGATTTGGTGTCAATTATTTGGTCTAAAGGTTTTCCAGCATAACTTTTATGATCAATAAAAAGTTTATTGATTGCATTCATTTGCGAAGCCATTTCATCTTTAGAATTTAAAGGATAATATTGCTCTTTTCTGTTATAGGCTAGTAAGCTTTCGGGTTTGCCATTGCCATCAAAGTCGAAGTGGTACAAATGAAGAGGACCATCGAAGTTAAGGCTGAATTTAGTGTTTAAACCCCAATTTCCTAATAATATATCTTCGTCACCATCATTATCAAAATCAAAAGTTGAAACCGTTTGCCATAAGCCATGAAGCTCATCAGGTAAGCTTAAAGGCTTTAATTGGCCGTTCTTATTAATGTAAACTTTTGGTGCATCCCATTCCGTAGCAATAAGCAAGTCGTCAGTATTGTCATTGTTAATGTCTTTCCAAATAGCTTGATTTACTTTTGTATTTAGTTTGAAATTAAGGTCTATACTGAAATTGCCAGAACCATCATTTTTTAAAAGATGAGAAGGCACGGGAGGACCAAAATCTTCTGAATGCGCTAAATTACCAACAAACAAATCCATGTCCCCATCATTGTCATAGTCATTTGCCGCTACTGAAGTAGAGATAAATGTGTTGCTAGGAATTTTATTTTTTGTTCTTTTAAATACACCGTTTTCATTAAGATATAATCTGTTTTCTTGTAGTGCTATAATTTTGTGTTCGTTAACACCAGAGGCGATGTATAAATCTAAATCTCCATCGTTATCAGCATCAAAAAACACGGCATCGTTATCTTCATAATTAGAATCATTAATAAAAGCTTCCTGGTGTGAAATAGTGAAACCTTTTCCTGAATTCATGTATAATTTAGCAGGTTGTCCTGAGCTGTTTCCTATAAATACATCTTCAAATCCATTACCGCTAATATCTGCGACGGCTAGGGCTGGACCTAGATTAGATACCTTATAAGGAATTAATTTTTCTTCCACAAAATCATTGTAACTATCTTCTTTATGTGTAAAATCGATTAGGTTTTCTTTGGTGAATAAAGGTGGCTTATTTTCTTGAGTAGAATACTTGTAAATATTTAAGCTGTCTTGATAGGTTATAGATACCGTTTGATTTATAGTGGGATTGGTAATGGTTGAATAAGTGTTATTAGGCCATATGGTAACGATAGAGTCTATTTGAGTAGCGTTGGCAAGTCCAAAATGCAGTCGACTTTCTACGGAGGACAAAAAACCTCTAGATTTGAAAACCTGTTTTAGTTGTTTTTGTCTATTGCTGTAGACTATAGCTTTTGTGCCTATTCCTTCTATATTATTCCCTTTATAATGAAATTTAAGAGTTATATGATTATGAGAACCGTTAGTTTTATTTTCGTAGATATTGGCGGTGTGTCCGAAATTATTAGTGACAAGATCTAAATCTCCATCGCGATCTAAATCGACATAGATAGCTCCATTTGAAAGATTGGGTTCGGCTTCAATCCACTGACCTGTCCGATTCTTAAATCTTTTAGCATCACCTTCAAATACTTCGTTAGGAATTTCACCACTTTTCATTTCAGAGATAGAATTGTAGAGCCATTGAATGCCTTCTTTTTCTGATCTCCCTTTAAATGCGCTTGCAACATATTTTTTAAAATCTAAGTCATTTGGTCTTTTCTGTATGCCATTAGATATAAATAAATCTTGATACCCATCATTATTTAAATCCGCAAATAACGGAGACCAGCTCCAATCAGTGTTGGCTACTGTATTTAGAAACGCAGTTTCTGTAAAATAACTGCCGCTAGTATTCATTTGAAGCATATTTCTTGAAAATTGATCTTTATAGCCTAATTTTTTTAAACGTAGTTGTACGTTAAACATGGATTCGTCTCCTTCAGTTTCTTTTATAGTTCTTTCATCTTTTGGTAGCATATCAAGTGTTATAATGTCTTGGTAGCCGTCGTTATTTATGTCTGCAGCATCGCTACCCATTGAAAACCTGCTGATTGCAGAGAAATTGTCTTTTAGTTTTTCTGTGAAAGTTCCGTCTTGGTTGTTTATGTAGTAGTAGTCATCTTCATGAAAATCGTTACACACATAGATATCATCCCATCCGTCATTATTATAATCAGCTATAGCAGCACTGAGTCCGTAGCCATTAATTCCGCCATAGATATTGGCGGAGTCACTCACGTCAACAAATTTGCCGTTACGGTTATTAAGTAGTACATCTCCTACATATGGAGCTTTCTTATGTCTTAATGACGCTTCACAATGATTAAGTGTGGTATGAACGGCATGGTTTACAAGATATACATCAAGATCATTGTCTTTATCGTAATCGAAAAAGTATGCCTGTGTAGAATACCCTTTAAAATCTAGCCCATATGCTTCTGATTTTTCTGTAAAGGTGTTGTCGCCGTTATTAATAAATAGTTCGTTGTGCCCTGTGAAATCTAAAAAACCAGATACTGCACAAACGTAGATGTCAAGATAGCCATCGTTATTAATGTCAATCATAGTTACACCGGTGTTCCAACTAGCTTTGCCTTCGCAATTCGAAGATTTGGATATGTCTTCGAATTTCAAGTTTCCTTTATTGAGATAGAGTTTATTTTTACCCGTATTTGAAACGAAATATAAATCAGGTAAACCGTCATTGTTAATGTCTCCTGAGGCGACACCACCACCATTATAGTAATAAATATAATTTATGATGTTGAGGTCGGCATCTTCAATTAAAATGTTAGAGAAATCTACTTTTGATTCTTTTGGGCTAACAAGGGTGAAGAGGTAATCGTTGAGCTTGGTTGTTGTGTTAGTATCATTAGAACAACTTACGGCCAAAATATAAGCCACAGCAATTACAATAGTTTTATTCATTAATGTTAAGGGTTTGTTAATGTTTCAAAAATATGAATATTAACATATTTTAACAATTTTAATGGATATAAAGTGTTAAATAAGGTGATATCTATTTATTATGTGTTTATTTTTAACATTTATGTAATTTTTTTTGTATTATTTTGTTTTTTTAATAAAGAAGACTCCTAGAAACATAAGCAAGCCATTAATAATTAAGATTTCAAAGCCAATTTCATAGCCATTAAATAATTCTTTAGAATATAAGTTTAAGATGTATGAAATGAGAGGTGCTACTATCGCAATAATCCATATCAACTTATCTTTAATTTGGTATTTGGTCATTAGTCCAAAAGCAAATAGCCCTAATAACGGACCATAGGTGTACCCGGCAGCTTTAAAAAGTTCCCAAATCACAGAGACATCTTTAAAAATTAAATCGAATAACAAGATGACTAAAACCAGGACGGCACTAAAGCCAATATGAACGCGTTTTCTTAAACCTTTTCTTGTTGTCTCAGGTTTGTTTTCAATATCTAAAATGTCGAAACAAAATGATGTGGTTAAAGAGGTTAAAGCAGAATCTGCACTAGAATAAGCAGCAGCAATTAAGCCCAATAGGAAGAAAGCTGAGGTCACAATGCCTATTTCAGGAAGCATGGCTATGGTTGGAAATAAGTCATCTTTAGTTGCGGTAATGCCGTTGGTAGCTGCATATTGCGTTAACATTAATCCAAGGACTAAGAAAAGTATGTTGACAAAAATTAAAACAATACTAAACGTTACCATGTTCTTCTGAGCATCTTTTAGATTACGACAGGTTAAATTCTTTTGCATCATATCTTGGTCTAAACCTGTCATAGTGATAGTGATGAAAATTCCAGATAAAAAGCTCTTCCAAAAATATTGTGAATCATTGCCATCTTCGAAAAAGAACACCTTACTGAGATTACTTTCTTTAGTATAGGTTATAATTTCACCAATACTATTTAAATCTAATGCTGAAGCTAAAAATACAATGGTGACCACAACGGAGACTAACATAAATAACGTCTGAAGCGTATCGGTGAAGATGATGGTTTTTATACCTCCTTTAAAGGTGTAAAGCCAAATTAAAGCAATAGTAATTATTACGGTTATGGCAAATGGAATATCAAACAAATCAAACACTAAAAGCTGTAGCACTTTAGCTACCAAAAACAAACGAAATGCAGCACCAACGGTTCTAGAGATAAGAAAAGCAACCGAACCTGTTTTGTAACTTACAATCCCAAAACGGTCTTTTAAATACGTATAAATTGACGTAAGATTTAGTCTGTAATAAAGCGGTAATAATACGTAGGCTATAATTAAATATCCAAAAAAGTAACCAAAAACGACTTGTAAATAGCCGAATTGTTTAGCTTCAATAGCACCAGGAACAGAAATAAAAGTCACTCCCGACAATGATGCTCCAATCATTCCAAAAGCTACCAAATACCATGGAGCCGATTTATTGGCCTTAAAAAAAGCAGCATTTGAATCTTCTTTTCCTGTAAAATATGAGATCAAAATAAGTAACCCAAAGTAGCATACAATTAAAAGGAGGATTGATGTTGGTGACATGATAGTAAGATTTTTAGTATAATTTATGAAAGTAATATATTTCAAAAAATAAGACTGTCTTTAAATAGAATTAATTATTAAAAATAATATAGTAAGTGTTAATTTACTTAAAAATAGACTTTTAAAACAACTCCATTTTTATGTCTAAAAATCTTTACCTTCGCAGCTATGGAATTTTCATCAAAACTCTTAGAAAACGCAGTTAACGAAATGTCGCAATTACCAGGGATAGGTAAGCGTACGGCCTTGCGATTGGTTTTGCATTTGTTACGTCAGCCAGATAGTCAAACCTTTCAATTGGCTAATGCATTAACAAAGGTGAGGGCGGAAATTAATTTTTGTAAATCGTGCCATAATATTAGTGATACGGTGTTGTGTGAAATATGTTCAAACCCAAACCGGAATAGCGAATTAATTTGTGTCGTTGAAGACATAAGAGACGTCATGGCTGTAGAAAACACGAGTTCTTTTAAGGGTTTGTATCATGTTTTAGGAGGTAAAATATCTCCAATGGATGGTATTGGTCCTCAAGATTTAAATATTTCGTCCTTAGTTGAAAAAGTAAAAACAGGCAAAGTGAAAGAATTAATTTTTGCCATGAGTCCAACGATGGAAGGTGATACTACAAACTTCTATATCTTCCGACAGATACAAGATTATAAGGTGGCAACATCAACTATTGCAAGAGGTGTTGCAGCAGGAAACGAATTAGAATATACAGACGAAATTACTTTAGGACGCAGTATTGTAGATCGTGTGCCTTTTGAAGCATCTTTAAAATCATAATGTAATAGTGAAACTGTCTGTCATCATATTAAATTATAATGTACGCTACTTTTTAGAATTATGTCTAAAAAGTGTGGAAGCTGCCATTGCTCATATTGATGCAGAAATTATAGTTATAGATAATAATTCACCTGACGATAGTTGTGCTATGGTGAAGCAATTATTTCCTTTAGTAAAATTAATTGAGAATAAAGATAACTCAGGGTTTTCAAAAGGAAACAATATAGGAGTCGCTCAGGCTAAAGGAGAGTATTTGTGTATTCTTAATCCAGATACTGTATTGGCTGAAGATACATTCACTAAACTTATAAAGTTTACAGAAACTAAAAAAAATCTTGGTATTGTAGGTTGTCAGCTTATCGATGGAAAAGGTAAATTTCTTCCTGAAAGCAAACGTCATATTCCTACACCAAAAGTGTCCTTAAAAAAAGTATTAGGCCGTAGTAATGATTATTACGCAAATCATGTCGATATTGAAGACACAGGAAAAGTAGATATTTTAGTTGGAGCTTTTATGTGGTTAAAAAAAGACGTGTATAACGCTGTAGGTGGTTTTGATGAAGACTATTTTATGTACGGTGAAGATATTGATTTGTCATATAAAGTACTAAAAGCAGGATATGATAATTTTTACTTTGGAGCCACAACTGTTATTCATTTTAAAGGAGAGAGCACATTAAAAGATGCTCAGTACGCGAAACGGTTTTACGGAGCGATGCAGATTTTTTATAAAAAGCATTTTAAGCAGAATTTTGTGTTTAATACCGTTGTTTGGATTGGTATTAAAATGGCACAGCTCATGCGAAAGAGTCCTGTTGAAGACGTCATAAAGTTGAAGGCCTCTTATTTATATTCAACTGATTTTGATAATACATTACTTAAACTATTACCAAAACCAACGCAAATTGAAACAGTAATACAAGAAGAGGTTAAAGATTGTAGTATGCTTGTATATGATTTTAATAGCTTGACTTCGAGTGCGGTAATTGTGGATATGAAACAAAAATCGATGCAAGAAAATATTGTTTTTAGATTTATTCCAAAAAACAGTAAATTTATCATCGGAAGTGACAGTGCAATCAATAGAGGTGAAGTGCTTCATTTCTAATCTGTATTTGTTGAATAAAAATCAGCAAAACAGCGATTTTTTTAGTAATTTTGCACGCGATTAGCGAATAACGACCTACAAATTATAGATATGGCAAAGTTTGAACTTAAGTTACCTAAAATGGGAGAGAGTGTTGCAGAAGCAACCATAACCTCATGGCTTAAAGATGTTGGAGATACAATTGAGGCAGATGAAGCTGTTTTAGAGATTGCGACAGATAAAGTAGATAGTGAAGTCCCAAGTGAAGTCGATGGTATTTTAGTAGAAAAACTATTTGACGTTGATGATGTTGTGCAAGTCGGACAGACCATTGCAATCATTGAAACTGAGGGTGAAGAAACGGTAGAAGTGAAAACTCCTGCGGCAGAACCAGAATCGGTTGCTGAGCCAGTGGAGCCAAAAGTTGTGGCAGAAGTGGCGCAAACGGTTGTGGCAGCAAAAGCATCAGTAGAACCTGTTGTGTCTTCTGAAGATCGTTTTTATTCTCCATTAGTAAAAAACATAGCTAGGCAAGAAGGTATTTCTCAAGCAGAATTAGATACCATTCTTGGAACAGGAAAAGACGCTCGTGTAACTAAAAATGATATTAAAGCGTATTTAGAATCTCGTAGTTCTGCACCAAGTCCTGAACCTGCAGTAGAAAATGTAGCAGAACCTATATCAGCCACTAAGAGTGGTGATACGAAAACGCTAGATGCTGAGCGTAGTCGAAATTCAATCGAAGAAACTAAGAGTGATGCAACGTCAGCTCAAGAAAAGCCAAAAGCTGAAAAGCTTGCGGACAAACCGGCTGAAAAGCCAATTTCAGTTTCAGGAGGAGATGAGGTTATTGAAATGACCAGAATGGGGAAACTCATTTCAAAATATATGGTAGATTCAGTACAAACCTCTGCACACGTGCAGTCGTTTATTGAGGCTGATGTTACTAATATTTGGAACTGGAGAAAGAAAGTTAAAGATGGCTTTGTGAAGCGTGAAGGGGAAAACTTAACCTTTACCCCAATTTTTATGGAAGCGATTACTAAAGCGTTGAAAGATTTTCCGATGATGAATATTTCTGTTCAAGGAGGTAAAATCATTAAAAAGAAAGTGATTAATGTTGGTATGGCAGCCGCTTTACCTGATGGTAATTTAATTGTTCCGGTTATTAAAAACGCTGATCAGTTAAATTTATACGGTATGGTAAAACGTGTCAACGATTTAGCTAATAGAGCGCGTTTAGGGAAATTAGATCCAGATGATATACAAGGTGGAACTTATACTGTAACCAATGTTGGTACATTTGGTAGTATTATGGGAACACCAATTATTAATCAACCACAAGTTGGTATTTTAGCTTTAGGTGCTATTCGAAAAACACCGGCTGTTATTGAGGGACCAGAAGGAGATTATATTGGTATTCGTTTTAAAATGTACTTATCGCACTCATACGATCATCGCGTTGTAAACGGAGCGCTTGGAGGACAATTTGTAAAAGCTGTAAAAGATTATTTGGAAGCTTGGGATATGGATAGAGAAATATAATAATGTCTAAAAAACTAATTGATAATAAAACGAAAGCCAAACTTGTTGAAGTAGGTGAAGTTATATTATATTGGATAGGTGGTATTATACTTATATCTGTTGCGTCTACAATTCTTTATTATTTAGTCGTATTAGTTTTGTTATTTGTAACCTAAAAAATTAGCTTAAAATTATAGAAAAAGCACAGTTTAGAACGGTGCTTTTTTTATATAGTATAGGTTAGTTAGGTACTTCGAAGTGTAAAGCACCTTTGTTTTATGAAGGTTTTTTCACAAGATTAGATGCTAGTGTTTTTATAAACTCGTTAACCTTATACGGTTTAACAATAGAGTCATTGAATTGGGCGCTTTTAAAACGGTTGTCTTGTTCGTCTTGTGTTACAGCTGTTAGCGCAATTACAATAACAGGTTTTTGAAGTTTACGGAGTTCTTTTGTTGCTTCAATACCATCCATTATAGGCATATGAACATCCATTAAAACTAAATCATAATCCGTTAGCATAATTTTGTCTATACCTTCTTGACCATTAGTAGCAATATCTACAATAATGTCATGGCTTTCCAATGTTTTTTTAGTTACCATAAGATTAATTCTATTGTCATCTACAACTAATATTTTTTTGCCACGAAGTATCTCGATTGAAACATCATCATGAGTGTCTTTGCTTACATGATTCTTTTGTGTAATTCCGAATGTTATATCAAAGAAGAAATTTGAACCTTCGTTAACGACACTTTCTAGTTGAATATTAGACTTCATGTCTATGAGTAATTTTTGCACAATAGTAAGTCCTAAACCAGAGCCTTGAATATCTCCCTCGTTTTTAAGTTGTCCAAATTCCTCAAAGATTTTTTTCTGGTCGGCTATCGGGATTCCAAGACCATTGTCTTTTACTTCGAATTTAAGTTTTATGTCTTTTTCTTTAATGTCTAATAAGCTTACAATTAGTTCTACTTTCCCGTTAGAAGTAAACTTTAAAGCGTTACCCAATAAATTGATGAGTACTTGAGACATTTTAGTTTGATCTCCCGTTATCCAATTTGGAATTTTAGGGTTTAAAGTTATAATGAGTTCATTGTTGGTTTGTCTAGTTAAATATTCTAATGATTCTTTAATATTATTGAGAAAATCTTTGAGATGAAACGGCTTCGATTCGAACTTGATTTTTTCATCAGAATCCATCTTATTTAAGGTAAGTACATCGTTTACGAGGTTTAATAGGTAATCTGCTGAAAACTTCAAAGATTGCAACTCGGTTTTGTGAGACTTTAAGTTGCTGTCATTATTTAGTACGGTGCTTAATCCAATGATACCATATAATGGAGTGCGAAGTTCATGGCTCATAGTAGAGAGAAAACGAGATTTGGCTTCTGCTAATTTTTCAGATTCTAACTTCGCCTCTAAGTATTCTTGATTTTTAAGTTTTAATTCAATGTTTAGTTTCCTTCTGTTTTTTGTGACTTTTAAAAGGTAAGACAAGAGACTAAGGAGAATAAGAGAAACGATGGCGCTGAAGATTAATAATTTTCTGTGAGTCTCTGACTTTTCAATTATTAACTCATTTCTAAGAGCTTCAGTTTTTAGTTCTTCTTGTTTTCGTGAATTTTCAAGGCTAGTTTTAAGCGTTTTTGCCGATTTTTCAATTTCTAATTTGCTTTGAGCAACTGAAAGACTGTCTTTTATTTTACCTATTTCATAGGCTTTTTTGTAATCCCCTTTTTGGGAAAGGCACTCAATATAACCATGGTAACCTTTTTTTAATACTTCAGTGTGGTTAGATTCTTTTGCCAAATCAATAGCTTCCTGGTAGTAAATAGAAGCTAATTGATAGTCTTTCTCTTGAAATGCATAATGCGCTTTAAATAGGTTGATTCCGGCTAGTCCAACTATAAATGTTTTTGGAGCATATTTTTCTGCGGCTTTTAAATAAGGCGTGGAGCCTTTGTAATCGTTTAAGTATTCTAAGTATATTTCTGTAATATTATAATTGAGGATAAAAAGACGCGTTTCATCATTTGTTTCTGTGGCAAGAGGTAAAGCTGTTTTGAGTGAATTAAGGGCCTCGTCTATTTTATTAAAGGTTAAATATATGTTTCCGAGATCAATTTGCGAGCCTAGTATAATATTAGAATCATTCAGTTCTTTTCCAAGCGCTATATTTTTGTTGGCATATTCCAAGGATCTAACCGAATCATTCAATCGCATATAAGAATTTGCAATGTAACTTCGTATTTCTGCGACTTTCTCAGGATATTTATTGATTTCTTTGTATTCGATTAGACGTTTTGCCTTAATGATAGTTGAGCTATAATCTTCTTTATAGAAGTCTGCCATCATTAAGCTTTTAATAGAATCAATATGAGCAGTGACTTTAGTTTCAGTTGCGTTTAAAATGTCATCAGGATTAGTCTCATTTTTTTGTGTATAACTGCTGTTGTGTAAGACAATGAATGTTAGGGTAAGTAGTAAAATTCGCATTTGAGTTCGGTAAGGTGTTTAAATATCGGTTAAAATATTAAAAGGATAAAATTTATTTTAATTACTTATTTATATTTATCGTGTTGACATGTATAAATGTCTTTAGCTTATTTACTTACCGATTAGGACTTTCTTAAAGAATCTGAGTACCTTTGTAAAAAAATAATTTAGAATGCAACTCAACCTAACAAAGCCCATCTGTTTTTTCGATTTAGAAACTACAGGTATTAATATTTCAAAAGATAGAATCGTAGAAATTTCCATTCTTAAAGTGTATCCAGATGGAAAGGAAGAAGCTAAAACTTGGGTGGTAAATCCTGAAATGCCAATTCCTGCAGAGGTGACTGCAATTCATGGTATTTCAGATGCAGATGTTGCAGATAAGCCAACGTTTAAAGACTTATCTAAGGAGATCTATAATCTAATTAAAGATTCTGATTTAGGTGGCTTTAATTCTAATCGTTTCGATATTCCATTATTGGCAGAAGAATTGTTGCGCGCAGAGGTTGATTTCGATATGAAGAATACCCAATCTGTAGATGTGCAAACCATATTCCATAAAATGGAACAACGTACATTGGTGGCAGCTTACAAATTTTATTGCGATAAAAATTTAGATGATGCACATAGCGCAGAGGCAGACACTAAGGCTACATATGAAGTTTTAAAAGCACAATTAGATCGTTATGACGACTTAGAAAATAATACCAAGTTTTTAGCTGAATTTAGCTCACGTAAAAAATTTGCAGATTTTGCTGGTTTCTTAATCTTTAATAAAGAAGGTGAAGAATGTTTTTCATTTGGAAAACATAAAGGAAAACGTGTGTTAGATGTTTTAGAAAAAGAACCCGGTTATTTTGGTTGGTTGCTAAATGCTGATTTTCCATTATACACCAAAAAGGTATTAACAGCTATTAAACTGCGTCAGTTTAATAATAAGTTGAGTTAATTGTGATCCCAGCGAAGGTAAGAACCCATACTATAAAATAAAGGTTGAATTAATAAAATTCCTGCTTTGGTAGGAATGACAGAAATATGAAACTAATCTGCATAGGTCGTAATTATACCGACCACATTAAAGAACTAGAAAACGAAAAACCGACAGATCCAGTTATTTTTTTAAAACCAGATACTGCGATTTTGTTAAAGAAACAGCCATTTTTTATTCCAGATTTTTCTGATGATGTTCACTATGAAGTTGAGGTTTTAGTGAAGATCAATAAAGTAGGGAAGTATATCGACAGAAAATTTGCACATAAATATTATGACGATATTGGCCTTGGAATAGATTTCACAGCACGTGATCTTCAAGCACAATTAAAAGCAAAAGGATTACCATGGGAAAAAGCAAAGGCTTTTGATGGTGCTGCTGTTGTTGGAAAATGGTTACCTAAAACTAAATTTCAGAATATAGATAACATCAATTTCAGTTTAAGAAAGAATGATGCCGTAGTTCAAGACGCAAATACGGAGCTGATGCTCTGGAAAATTGATGAAATTATAGAATATGTGTCAAAATATTTTACTTTAAAAATTGGAGACATTATATTTACGGGGACACCAGCAGGTGTTGGTAAAGTTTTTGCAGAAGATAGATTAACAGGATATCTTGAAGACGAGGAAATGTTTTCAATAAAAATAAAGTAAATGTCACAATATTATAAATTACATCGTGTTCGAGAAATGGCTGATAACGACGAAGATTTTGTCTCAGCTATAGCAGCAGCTTTTATAGAAGAAGTTCCAGAAGATGCTGAACGTTTAAGAACAGGGGTACCAGCTAAGGATTATAAAGAAGTCTACCAAGCGGCTCACAAAATGAAACCTACCATCGATTTATTTGAACTTGGAGTTTTAGATACGTTGATTGAAGTTCAAGATTGGGGAAAGTTTGAGCAGACCGACAAAAATGTCGATGAACAACTTATAACCGTATTAACTGCGGTAGATAATGCCGTTAATGAAATTAAAGCCGATTTTGGACTTTAAACGATTTTAGAAATGCAAGCAGAAATTATTACCATTGGAGATGAAATTCTCATTGGTCAAATTGTAGATACAAATTCTGCATTTTTAGGTAAGGAATTTAATAAATTCGGAATTTCAATTTATCAGATTACATCAGTACAAGATGAAAAATCGCATATTCTGAAAGCCCTTAAAGAAGCTGAAGAGAATGCTGATATCATCATTGTAACAGGTGGTTTAGGACCAACTAAAGATGATATTACTAAGCATACCATTTGCGAATACTTTAACGATACCTTAGTGGAAGACAAAGCTGTTTTGGCAAATGTGGAGCAGATTTTTTCTAAATATAGTTCGGCTCCACTTTTAGAAGTTAACAAACAACAAGCTTTAGTACCCTCTAAGTGTAAGGTGTTAATGAACCATAATGGTACAGCACCAGGTATGTGGTTAGAGAAAAACGGAAAAGTGTTTGTGTCACTTCCAGGTGTACCTTACGAAATGAAGGCCTTAATCACCGAGCAAGTCATTCCACAATTACGAACAAAATTTAAGTTTCCTTATATAATGCACAAAACGATTCTAACTTATGGTTTAGGAGAAAGTGCATTAGCAGAGCGTATTGAAAATTGGGAAAACAATTTACCGGATTTTATAAAACTAGCGTATTTGCCAAGTTTAGGTCGTGTACGTTTACGATTGTCAGGGAAAGCTGAAGATAAATCTGTTGTAGAAAATGAAATACTGAAGCAAGTGGATGTATTGCTAACTCAAATTGAAGATGTATTTGTTGGTTATGAAGAAGATGAATCTATTGAAGCTGTAATAGGTAAGCGTTTAACTGAAATGAATAAGACCATTGCCGTAGCAGAAAGTTGTACAGGTGGAAGAATTGCTGAATCATTTACAGCGCATGCCGGATCCTCTGCGTATTTTAAGGGAAGCGTAGTCACTTATGCAACAGAATCTAAAATAAAAATTTTAAACGTTTCAGAAGACGCTATTAATGAACATTCTGTAGTGAGTAAGCAGGTGGCAGAAGCCATGGCAGAAAATGTAAGGCTACTATTTGATAGTGATTATGCTATCAGTACAACAGGTAACGCTGGTCCATCAAAAGGAGATTCAGATGAAGCGGTTGGAACCGTATGGATTGCTATTGCTACAAAAGACGAGGTATATTCTGAAGTTTTTAACTTTGGAAACCTTCGCGAGAAAGTTATTGGAAGAGCCACAAACAAAGCTTTTGAAATGCTTCAAAAATATTTTTTGAAAAAGTAGAGTTTTATATTTGCTGAAACGTAAAGTTTTATTAAATTTGCACCCTGTTTAAAATATCCATGTTCGGATTTTAAATTCTTATTGTCACTTTACTAGAGGTTTTCCTTTAAAAACAATATGAGTTAGCAGAAAATTAATTATAGACCTAAAGAAAGAAAACAATGTCAAGAGTTTGTGAACTTACTGGGAAAAAAGCGATGGTTGGAAACAATGTTTCACACGCAATGAATAAAACGAAACGCAAGTTTGATGCAAACTTGATTAAAAAACGTTTTTACATTCCTGAAGAAGATAAGTGGGTAACATTAAAAGTTTCTACATCAGCATTAAAGACTATCAATAAAATTGGTATCGAAGCGATGTTAAAAGAAGCTAGAGCAAAAGGATTTTACAAATAATAGCGTTTACGCTTAAGTCAATTTACAATGGCAAAAAGAGGAAATAGAATACAGGTAATCTTAGAGTGCACAGAGCATAAAACTTCTGGTCAACCAGGAACATCAAGATACATTACGACAAAAAATAAGAAGAATACGCCAGACCGTATGGAGATTAAGAAATTTAATCCTATCCTTAAGCGTATGACAGTTCATAAAGAGATAAAATAAGAAAACATGGCAAAGAAATCAGTAGCATCTTTACAGACAGGATCGAAGCGTTTGACAAAAGCGATAAAAATGGTAAAATCACCAAAAACTGGAGCTTACATGTTCGTAGAATCAGTAATGGCACCAGAATTTGTCAATGACTTTTTAAACAAGAAATAAACTACAGTTTATATGTAGATTAACTAAACTGCTTTCATTTGAAAGCAGTTTTTTTATGTTTATATTTGAATGCATCTGCCATCTTAGCAGTAAATTACTATGGGCAAGGTTGTTGCTTTCAATTATTAATATTATAAATTAAGACAGAAAAGAACTTTAAAAGCTTTTCAACCTTAAACGTTTAAACTAAAGAAATGAGTTTTTTTAAAAAAATATTCTCGTCCGAAAAGAAAGAAACCTTAGATAAAGGCTTAGAGAAATCTAAATCTTCTTTTTTCAATAAATTAAATAAAGCCGTAGCCGGAAAATCTAAAGTAGATGATGATGTTTTAGATAATCTTGAAGAAATTTTAGTAACTAGTGATGTTGGCGTGAATACCACATTAAAAGTGATTACGCGTATTGAAGAACGTGTAGCTAAAGATAAATATTTAGGCACTTCTGAGTTAAATAAGATTCTAAGAGAGGAAATAGCTGCGTTATTGTCCGAAACAAAATCTGGAGAAGAAACAGAATACACTATTCCTGAATTACCTAAACAAGTTGATGGTTCTAAAACTCCATATGTTCTAATGGTCGTTGGAGTCAACGGTGTTGGTAAAACTACAACTATTGGGAAATTGGCGTATCAGTTTAAAAAGAAAGGTTTAAAGGTGGTTCTTGGTGCTGCTGATACGTTTAGAGCAGCCGCTATAGATCAGTTACAAGTTTGGGCAGATCGTGTAGATGTTCCTATGATACGTCAAGAAATGGGGTCGGATCCTGCGTCTGTGGCTTTTGATGCCTTGCAATCTGGAGTAAATCAAGATGCAGATGTTATTATTATTGATACTGCAGGTCGTTTGCACAATAAGGTGAACTTAATGAACGAGTTGACTAAAGTAAAACGTGTGATGCAAAAAGTAGTGGGAGATGCACCTCATGATGTACTTTTAGTACTTGATGGTTCTACTGGGCAAAATGCTTTTGAACAAGCCAAACAATTCACCGCAGCTACCGAAGTCACGTCGTTAGCCGTCACCAAATTAGACGGTACAGCAAAAGGAGGAGTGGTTATTGGTATTAGTGATCAGTTTCAAATTCCTGTAAAATATATTGGAGTAGGAGAAGGTATTGAAGATTTACAAGTCTTTAATAAATATGAATTTGTAGATTCTTTCTTCAAATAAGCACTATTTTTTTTGATGGATTTATAATATGAACTGAGTCGGTTATCGTTTTAATGTAAAGTGACCAGCATAACTTCTACCATCTTCTCTAGTCACAAGAAACCAATAATCAGAAGTTGGTAATTTGTTACCATTATAAGTCCCATCCCAATGTGAATTATAATTCATTAATTTTAATAGTTTCCCATACCTATCAAATATTTGGATAGTCATATTGGGTTCTAAGTAGGAATTGTCAATGAACCAAGTGTCATGATTGCCATCATTGTTTGGAGTGAAATATTTAGGATAATTTAAGAGATAGACCACTTCTTGGGTAATTCCACAGCCGTTTTTGTCTCTTACATACACGGTATATTCACCAGGACTTAAGCCTGAAAAAGTATTGTTGTCTTGATAACTTATGTCATCTATAGAATATTCGTAATTCCCCAAGCTACTATCCGATAAGTAAACCGTAATACTATTATTAGAATCTGACCAATCTTTAATAGCGATACTAGAAATACTCGCGTTGTTAGATAGTATAACTTCAAACTCCTTGGTTGTTGAACAGTTGTAAGTGACGTGATTCTCTGTTACAGTGACGTCATATAGACCTAAATTTTCACTAGTAATATTTATAGATCGCGTTGTTTCTCCTGTAGACCATAAATAAGTATCAAAACCATATCCGGCATCTATGGTGGTGTAGTTCTCATTTTCACATATACCGATATAATCATCAATAAGTATAATAGGTGTTTCTTCTAGGGTTATGATGATTTCAGCAGTTTGGAAACATTGATCAGGTGAGTCTATTCGTGCATAAATCGCGATGGTTTCTGAGCTCCAATTGTAATTTTCAGGGGTTGAAATCCTCTGTTCGTCGGTGTCATTTTCCGCATCAGATAGGTTTAAATAATAACTAAAAATACAATCTTCACAATCCACTATATTAGGCTCAAACACGGTTAAATCTATAGTTTCTTCTAAATCATTATCAGTGTCACAAATGGAAGCTTCAATAGCGTTTATGATGAGGCTTGGTGAATTTATAGTGGCCAATACAGCAAAGCGCTCATCACTTTCGCAGCCATTACTAGTGGCTTGAGCGCCATAATATATGGTGCCATCAATTAAAGCAGTGGTAGTGTCTATTACATTTCCATTGATAGCAGAGTCATACCAAATTGCAGTTGCACTGACTTCAATATCGTTTACCGTCGGTTGTTGGGTTGTACAGAAAAACTGTTCAGAATCTCCCGTTAATGGGTCTGGAGTTTCAAGAATTTCTATGGTATATTCATCTGAAGTGATCCGACAGGAAAGTGAGTTTATATTTGTTCCATTTGCAACGGCTAATCGATATAAAAAGGTGCCAGATTGCCCTGTATTTGTAAATATGTAATCTGGAGTAGTTTCACCGATAATATCTATCCAACTTGTGCCTGAATCATCGGAATATTGCCATTGATATTGAGGATCTGAATATCCAGAAGAAACAACGGATTGAAACGTGTAACTTACATTTTCACCTTCGCAAATATCTAAACTTATACTTGTTTCGTTTTCAATGGCGCTTGTAATGGTTGGTCCGCATGGTTTAAAGGCAATATCATCTAAAGCGATGTCATTTCCAGGATGTGCACTAGGAGCAGAATTTAATATGGTTATTATGACTTCCGTTTCTGCTTCTAATGTAAAGAAGAAGCCGTATTGCTGCCATATACCAGAAGATGATTGTGCAATATCTCCTGTATTATAAGAACCTAAAATATTTCCAGAGGTGTCACTAATTCTAAACGTTACATCCGGATGGTATTCATCCGTACCTACCGAAGGATTCATTAAATTGATTAACCAAGCAGAAAATTCAAAAGTAGTATTTGCACAAAGTCCGGTTACTGTTTTTGTATAAAATACTCCTTCGTTTGCTAAAACGGCACTGTTTATCACCATCATATGGCCATTGGTGTCTCCTGTATGGTCTGAAGTAACATGCCATGCGTTCCCTTTTAAACCACTTGTAGTATTTGCAATGGTGTATTCACCTTCGTCTAATTCACCAGAACCACTATATGTAAAGGCTGTAATATCAGAACCCAATGCACTTCCTCGGGCTGTGCCTGATCCAAAATCAATAGAGACTACGGGATCACCTAAATTACCTTCGCATAATTGGGCATAAGTTTGAAGTGAGTAACAAAAAAGAATTATAAGTAGAAGTTGATATTTTATTTGCAAATCGATATGTATTAAAGCGTCTATCTAATGAGTTGTTAACTTTTAGATGTCATCTTTACATAAAACTTGCGCTATGGCCTCATATTAAATCAATTTTTAAGTGTGAGCCGGTTTTAACAGTTAATCAATCAATGCATTAATTTTTATCCAAAGTTCATTATCAAAATCAGAAAGTGCAAAATTATCATCGTCTGCAGATTGTCCCATTCTAATAATTACTAATTTTTGACTAGGTACCACATAGATTTTTTGATCATTTTTACCTAAAGCGGCAAACATATCATTTGGAGCATCAGGAATAAGAGTTCCAGGGAATTCAATTTGCGTTTGTGGGAGATGGTAACTAGATTTTCCATTGAGCCACCATAAATAGCCATACGCTAAATTCACATCCTGAGATGTATTTGTCGCAGCAGATATATAATTTTCACTAACAATTTGTTCATCTTCCCATTTACCATTGGCATAGGTTAGTAAACCAAATCTAGCCATGCTTCTCGTGTCACTAAAATAAACACTTAAGCCTAAAAGATCCACCCAGTTACCAGTCATACCTATTTTGTCTCTAAGATTGGTATTAAAATAATCGTCCCAAGTGGTATTGCTAGATGCTGCTACTACATCTTGTAATTTTACATATACATTATGATAGGCCCAACGGCTGCCTGCATCTGCCACATATTGTAAATTGCTAGGAGACACATCATCGCCTAACGTGTCATCTAATCCAGAGGTCATAGATAATAAATGTTTGCAAGTGATTAAGTTTTCTTTTTCCAGTGAAGCATTAGTCCAACCCGTACCCAAATAATCTGAGACTTTGTTTTCTATATTCAGTAGGCCATTGTCTTCTGCAATTCCTGTAGTGGCTGTGGTTAATGTTTTCCCGGCACTTGCCCAATACCAAGATGTTGAGTTGGTATGATTGTTAAAATAATGTTCTTCAACTATTTTACCATTATGAAGAATCATAAAGCTTTTTGAGTTTTTTTCTTCTAAGAAATCTAACAAAGGTTGTAATTGGTCTTCATTCCAATTTAATTCTGAAATTGATGTGGTTTCCCAAATATCAGAATTTATAGGAGGAAAATAAATACTTTCGTCTGGCGTCGTATTTGTACTATCATCATTTGAAGAACACGAAAGACATAAAAATAGACTCAAAAAAATAAATAGAAGGTAGATTGATTTCATAGTTAATTAGTTAAAGCATTAATTTTTATCCATAATTCATTGTCAAAAGTACTTGGTCCAAAAGTTTCCTCTCCTGCATCATCTCCCATTCTTATTACTACAAGGTTTTCACTTGGTACCACATATACTTTTTGATCACTTTTACCTAAGCCAGCTACCAAATCGAGAGGTGCATCTGGTATGAGATAACCTGAATAGTTGTCTTCATATTGTGGAAGTTTAAAACCATCTTTTCCATTAAGCCACCACAAATAACCATAAGATTTGTTAAGATCCTGTGAGGTATTAGTCATAGCATTAAGATACTCGGTATCTCCTAAAATGGTGATATCATCCCAAACACCATTATTAAGGCTAAGTAAGCCAAAACGTGCCATACTTCTGGCAGTACTGAAAAATAATTTATAACAACCAACCTGAAACCAACTTCCTTGCATACCAATTTTGGTTTTAACGTTTTCATCAAAATAGTCGTTAAATGATTCTCCCGTAGCACCTTCAATAATTTCAAAATTTAATTCGTAGGTGGCATTGTGGTAATACCAAAAAGTATTAGGTTCATTTAAATACAATAAATCAGTAGGTTCTGTACAAGAAATATTAGGGACATTATAGTCCAAACCTGTAGTTAATGTTAAGTGGTGCCAAACGTTTATATTAGCTTCTTGTTCTGGAGTAAGACTAGACCAGCCCTCTCCTAAATAGTCTTTAGAAGGGTTATTAATATCCAAAAAACCTTCTTCTTGAGCAATACCAATAGTGTATGCGGTCAACGTTTTTCCTGCAGAATTCCAGGTGTGATTATCAGCTGCAGAAAAATCATTAGCATACCATTCAACTGCAATTTTTCCGTTTTTTAAAATGATAAAAGCATCTGAGTTTTGTGCTTCTACAAAATTTAAAAGCGGATTTAGAGCAGATTCATTCCAGTTTAAATCACTAATAGTTGAAATTTCCCAGTCATCAGATCCTATAGGTGGAAAATATAAATCTTCATTTTGAGGATCTTGTTCATCTGAGGAATCGGTATCACTAGAACATGATAATACTAAAAAAATACAGGCAAAGATGAATGCATATTTAGTATATTCCATAAGATAGGTTTTGTATTTAGACTTGTAAATATATAAAAGGTTTAAATTACATTGTATCTTTGCCAACTGATTTATAACATATGCGTACTAAAACTCTTAAGAAAAATAGAATCAACGTCATTACACTAGGCTGTAGTAAAAATGTTTACGATAGCGAAGTGTTAATGGGACAACTAAAAGCTAGCGGAAAGGACGTGGTCCATGAACAAGAAGGGAACGTGGTAGTGATTAATACATGTGGTTTTATTAATAATGCCAAAGAAGAAAGTGTGAATACCATTTTGGAATACATGCAAAAGAAAGAAGATGGTGAAGTCGATAAAGTCTTTGTAACAGGTTGCTTAAGCGAGCGTTATAAGCCAGACTTACAGAAGGAAATTCCTAATGTAGATCAGTATTTTGGAACCACTGAGTTACCGGGTTTATTAAAAGCCTTAGGCGCAGATTATAAGCATGAGCTTATAGGTGAACGCCTAACAACAACTCCAAAGAATTATGCGTATTTAAAGATTGCTGAAGGTTGTGACCGACCATGTAGTTTTTGTGCGATTCCAATAATGCGCGGAAAACACAAAAGTACTCCGATTGAAAACTTAGTGACTGAGGCTGAAAAATTGGCGGCTAGTGGAGTTAAAGAATTAATTCTTATAGCACAAGATTTAACCTACTACGGTTTAGACATATATAAAAAGCGAAATCTTGCTGAGTTGCTAGAAAACTTAGTAAAAGTTGAAGGTATTGAGTGGATTCGTTTACATTATGCTTTCCCAACAGGTTTCCCGATGGATGTTTTAGATGTAATGAATCGCGAACCAAAGGTTTGTAATTATTTAGATATTCCGTTACAGCATATTTCAGACGACTTATTAAAATCGATGCGCCGTGGGACTACAAAAGAAAAAACGACTAAATTGATTCATAAATTTAGAGCGATTGTTGCAGATATGACGATTAGAACAACGCTTATTGTTGGTTATCCAGGTGAAACAGAAGCACATTTTGAAGAACTAAAACAATGGGTTTCTGATATGCGTTTTGAACGTTTAGGGTGTTTTACCTATTCTCATGAGGAAAATACACATGCCTACAATTTAGAAGACGATGTGCCAGAAGATATAAAGATGCAACGTGCGAATGACATTATGGAAATTCAATCGCAGATTTCTTGGGAATTGAATCAAGCTAAAATAGGGCAGGAGTTTAAAGTGGTTATCGATAGAAAAGAAGGCAACTATTTTGTAGGACGAACAGAATTTGATTCTCCAGATGTTGATAACGAAGTGTTGATTGATGCGACAAAAACGTATTTAAAAACAGGTGAATTTGCAACTATTAAAGTAACTGAAGCCGAAGATTTTGATCTTTATGGTGAAGTGATTCCAAACGGATTGTAGCAGTATTTTTTAGTATCATAGCTTAATCTTATTAGATTCTGTCGGGCCAATACAGTGGATGTTCTCCGCTAAATCCTAATTCAGGTAATTCATTTATTTGATTCATTTCTGTACTAGTCAGCTGAAAATCAAATAATTTTATATTGTCTTCAATCCGTTCATTGGTTGTCGACTTTGGGATTACAATAACGTCGTGCTGAATGATCCATCGCAGGCAAACCTTGGCTACAGATGTGTTGTGTGTATTAGCAATTTTCTTTAAGGTTTCGTTTTCAAAAACCTTTCCTCTAGCTAAAGGAGACCACGATTCAACAACAATATTTTGCTTTTTACAATAGTTAACTAAATCTTCTTGCCAGTAACCTGGATGAAACTCAATTTGATTTACGGCTGGTTTTACGTTGGCAGTTTTAAATAATGCTTCTAGGTGTTCTTTAAAAAAATTGCTGACACCTATAGATTTTATTTTTCCTTCTGCTTGTAATTCTTCCATAGCTTTCCAAGCGTTAGCATTTGCTTTTTGCCAATGGTCATAATTTTTAGCGTTAGCTGGCCAATGGATTAGATAAAGATCTATATAATCTAAATCCAATCTGTTTAGGGAATTTTCAAACTCCTGTTTAGCTTCGTCATAACTTAAGTGTTCACGCCATAATTTCGTGGTCACAAAAATTTTATCGCGCGCAATACCACTAGCTTTTATGCCTTTTCCAACAGCTACTTCATTTCCATAAATTGCCGCAGTATCAATTGATCTATAACCTTTTAATAGGGCATGTTTCACTGCGTCAATACCTTCTTGTTCTGTGGCTTTAAAAGTTCCAAAACCTACAATAGGCATATAATTACCATCATTTAATTTAATGTTTTTCATAAAATAAGCTTTAGTGTTTTTATTTATCGTTCTGTATGTTATAGGATACCAAATCTAAATCGAATATGCAATTTTAAAACCACTAAACCAATTTCGTGGCATGCCAGGATAATAATATCGCGGTTCAGAATTGCCAAATCCAATGGCATTTATAAGCACAGACGATGCATAATGTTCATCTGTAAAATTATTGATTCCGGTGTTTATTTCAATGGAAAAATGATTAGAAAGACCACTTCTATAGGATAATTTTGTGTTGAACACGGTATAGTCATCAGCGTATAAAGTGTTGGCATCGTTTAGCGGCATGTCTCCAACATGTAGAAAATTAGTGTTTAAAACGAAATTTTTATAACCAAATTGAATACCGCCATTGACTTTGATATCGGGAACACCTGTTAATTGATGGCCAGAATAATCAGTTAGGTCATCTACAAAATCTATAAAACGATGGTTTGTAATTTCCGCATTTAAATAAGGAGAGAATAAAAATCCATTTTTAAATTTCTGTGTATATGAAGCAGATAATTCAATACCTTTATGTTCTGTTTTACCTGCATTACGACCAATATATTGATCATCTCCAACGCGGTCTGCCACCAATAAATTATCAATATCTAATAAGTATGCAGTAAGCTGAAATCGCAGTTTTCTTTTAAATAAAAATAGTACACTTCCAATTTCATAATTAAAACCTGTTTCAGGCCCTAGGTCTGGATTAACAAGCCCTTCAGGCGTCAATGTTTCCTCAATAGAAGGATAATTAAAGCCTCTACTGATATTTGTAAAAGCGTTTATGTTTGATGTAAATTGGTATAAGACATTCAAATTAGGTGCAATTATGGGATTAAAGTTACGATCCGCATTCTTATTGTTTTCACCAATGTTAAAGTCATCTTTAAATTCGTATTTAGTGGTGTTGACATTAATGCCTAATTGGGCTTTTAATTTTTTTGTAAAAGGTAGTGTTACGGTAGCAAAGGCATTAAGGTTCGTTCTGTGTTCTATATTATCGCTAAGTAATGCACCTTCTAAGCTGCCATTGTTAGCATTACTCTCGTAGAGATTTTCAATGGTTTTCCAATTATAATCGTCTTTATAAAGTTCTCCACCAAAACTAAGTTGAGCGGTTTGATTTAAGAATTTAAAATCTTTAGCAAAGAGTGTTCGCGCACCATAACCATTAGTATATTCATCTAAAATATTAAACGGTCGCGGTTCGTAATGATCGAGATAGTTGTAAAAAATGGCTGTGGTATTACTAAATTGATCCGAAAACCGATGTGTATAATAAAGTCCTATTAAGACCTGTTTGTTATCTTCAAAACCTTGTGCGGCATTCCATGTAAAGGCAGCTTGAGAAGGATCTTCATTAAATGCAGCTTCTCCTATGGAACTCGGTATTTGAGCATTATAATCTGTAAAGTTGATCAGCACTCCGATGTCATTTTTAGCATTAAATTTATAAGTTGAAGTCAGCAAAACGGCTTTTCGATTATAATTGCTGTTGTCACGAAATCCGTCTGTTTTTAAATGATCATAATTCAAGTTTATTGCTAATTTTTCATTTGCAGTAGCGACAGATACATTGTTTTTAATCAGTCCAAAACTCCCTACAGTAAGATTGCTCCTTATAAAGGTTTCTCCTTCTGAAGCTTGTTTTGAATTAAGTAATAAAGTACCTCCCAAATTGGTACCGTATGGCGTTGCTTTTGGCCCTTTTACAATTTCTAAACTGCCAATATCTTCAGGGTCAAAAGCTTCAATGGCTGTTTCACCAATACCATTTGTAATGGGTATGCCATTGAAATACGCGCGTATTTTATTGGTGCCATAAAGTGTTCGAGAGCCCACACCTCTAATCACAATTCTGTTGGTGTTTAGGGCACCATTCTGAATATAAACTCCAGGAGTTTCGTTTAGAGCTGAAAACAAATCTACGGGACTATACTCAGCAAATTTTTGTGACGAAATTTTCGCTGTTGGAATTATAACCTGACTTTCTTTTTGATACGTTGAAGAGATGGTCACTTCCTCAAGATTTAAGGTGTTATCTAAAATATAGAGTTGGATTACGCTATTATTTTTCGATAAGCTCACGGTCTTAATATAATAGTTGGGGTGATTTAAGGTGATTTTTAAAGGTAGTTGATAGGTTTTAGGTAAAATAAAAACCCCTTGACTATTGGTGTTAGAAATCACCTTGTTATTAATAATTATGTCAACACCAGATATGGCGACATTTGAGAAATTATTCACACGACCGCTGATATTTTGAGAATGTAAAGCGTTTATAAAACTACCTAAAAGTATTAGAATCAATAGTTTTAAAAAGGTAGATTTCATGCTGGTGGTTATGATAGTTGATTTTAATAGGTTCGTAGAATTTTCATAAATAGCCTGACGGTATTCAGAAATCATATAGGCTTTAAATATGTTGATCTACTAAAATAGCATTACCATCAGGATCCAATACCACAAAACTTGCAGGACCTGATGTTGCCGTTTCATCTATAGTGTTTGCAAAATTTAGGTCTTTTGTTTTTAAATGCTTTTGAATATCGCGGACATCATCAAAGTTTTTGAGTGTTTTGGCATCTTGGTCCCAACCAGGATTAAACGTAAGTATATTATTTTCAAACATCCCTTGAAACAATCCTATAAGTGTGGATTCGTTTTTCATAATAAGGTAGTTCTGTTCTATATCTCCTCCAAAAACTGAAAATCCTAAAGTTTCGTAAAATGTTTTTGAGGCATTAATATCTTTAACGGCAAGGCTAATGGAAAATGCTCCTAATTTCATGTAGTTTATCTTTAAATGCAAATTAAAGATAGTGAAAATTTGTGTCTAGGTCATTGTTAGTATCTTCTCTATAAATGTTAATTCCTTATTGTAACAATCGTTCTATTATTTTGGTGAGATTATACTTAAAAATTCATTTCGAATTTCGGGTTCTGAAAAGCGGCCACCATACTCATAAGTTGTCGTGAAACTACTTTGGTCTTTTATGCCTCTTGAAGAGACGCAAAGGTGTTTGGCTGTTACAGAAACAATGACATCTTTGGTGTCTAAGACGTCTTGCAAATCATTTAAAACTTGTAGCACTAGTCGTTCTTGCACTTGTGGTCGTCGTGAATAATAATCGACTAAACGATTAATTTTAGATAAGCCAATAACTTTATCTTTAGGGATGTAAGCTACATTGGCATGTCCTACAATGGGAAGAAAATGATGTTCGCAAGCAGAATCTATGGTGATATTCTGCTCCACCAACATTTTTTTGTAGCCATATTTATTTTCAAAGGTGGAAAGTTTAGGTTTATTCTCAGGATTTAAGCCGTAAAAGAGTTCCTTTACATACATTTTTGCTACACGATATGGTGTGCCCGATAAGCTATCATCTGTTAAATCTAATCCCATTTCATGCATTATCATTTTGAAATGATGTTGAATGTTTATTATTTTTTCCTCATCAGATTTTTCAAAAGCATCTTCGCGTAATGGTTTTTTTATACTTGAAGAAAAATGATGGTCGCCTTCTATTTCAATTTGATTTTTAGTTAAATGCTTTTCCATAATTTCTTTATTATTTATTGCAATACCGCATATTATATAAATGCCCAAGAATAATTAAACCTGAAAAAAGAAACATCGTGTATTCAAAAACTTCGGCTTGGTTTTCTAATAGCATGGAAATAAAAAAGCCTATAAAAGCTAGCCATAAAAAGATGCTAATAGGTTTTAAAAAACGGCCGTTAGTGGCTTTATATATGGAAACAAAAGCAATGGCAATAAATAAGTAAGCTATAATAGGATTGCTTATAAATCCCATACCTAAGCTGAGCAATGCAGGCACAGCCAAACAATGTATAATGCATAAAATAGCACTAATTGCTCCTAATTTATCTGCCCAATATATTTTTTTTGTTTGAATCATTTTGTTTGTAATTTTTTATTCTAAGTGTTTTAATTTTAAGTATCCTTAAACTCCTAAAGGATAGGCTCTTTCTACAGGCCAATTATCTTGAAACCCTTTTTCCCAATCTATAGACTCAAGTTCTGCTGCAGTTAGTAGGCAACTTTCTAATTGTTTTCTAATTAATGATTCGTCTAAATCTTGACCAATAAAGACAATCTCATTTTTGCGGTCGCCAAATACGCTGTGCCAATCGGCTTCAATAATTTGTTGGTTTTCAAGAAATGCAATTTGGTCTATCCGCTCTTGAAATGTCATGCTGATCCACCAAACGCCTGCACTGTCTGCTCTTAGCGATCCACCAGCTTGTCCCCAAACCAATGCTTGGTCTGGTCTAGAGGCTATCCAAAACAATCCTTTACTTCGTAATATGTTTTGAGGAAATTGGTGCTGAGCATACTTCCAAAAACGCTCTGGATGAAAGGGTCTTTTGGTTCTAAAAACAAATGAGCCAATACCGTATTCTTCCGTTTCTGGTGTGTGTGCATCTTTCTTTAATTCTTCAATCCAACCAGCACTTTCTTCGGCGTCTTCAAAATTGAAGAGTTTGGTATTTAAAATTTCACCTGGATTCACTTTACTGAAAGAAGATTCTATAATTTTAGCAGTAGGATTTAACTTCTGAATCGTAGCTTTTAAAATGCCTAAATGTTCTTTTGAAACTAAATCGGTCTTATTAAGTATAATGACATTACAAAACTCAATTTGGTCGGTCAATAAATTTACAATGGTTCTAAAATCATTATCTATATCTGTAAGTTCGCGATCTACTAAACGTTCTGGACTTCCGAAATCCTTAAAGAAATTAAAGGCGTCTACTACGGTAACCATCGTATCTACATAGCTAAATCTAGATAAGTCTATATTGTTTTCTTCGTCTATAAATGAGAAGGTTTGCGCCACAGGTACGGGTTCGCTAATACCTGTACTTTCAATGAGCAAATAATCAAAGCGGTTTTCTTTGGCAAGTTTTTCAACTTCAATCATTAAATCTTCACGCAACGTACAGCAAATGCAACCATTGCTCATTTCTACGAGTGTTTCTTCAGTTCTAGACAATACATTTTCACTGTTAACCAAATTGGCGTCAACATTAACTTCGCTCATGTCATTGACAATAACGGCAACTTTTAGGCCTTCTTTATTGTATAAAATATGATTTAATAAGGTGGTTTTGCCAGCGCCTAAAAAGCCGCTCAATACGGTTACTGGAAGTTTTTTTATAGTATTCATTATAAAGTGTGATGTTGTGTTTGTGCAGAACGTTCTCTTTTAAATGACTTACTAACATCTTGTGTTTGTATCATCAAATTACTGTTGTTAATGCAACTAAGTTGCGAAACTATAATATTTGTTTTGTAATTGCAACTTAATTGCATTAAATTTGTTTTATGGGAATTGTAAGAAAAACTAAATCTGTAACCACAGTATTACAAATTTTTGAAGAAAATCAAGAGGCTAAATCGGTTGTAAATCTTATCGAACTTGTTAAGGATAAGATGAATAAAACAACTGTGTATCGTATTTTAGATAGGCTTGAGCAAGATGGAATTATTCATTCCTTTAATGGAAAAGATGGTTTAAAATGGTATGCGAAGTGTAAAGGCTGTTCTGCTGAACATCATACAGATAAACATCCACATTTTCAGTGTACGGAATGTGATAAAGTTGAATGTTTATCTGTAGATATTAAAATTCCGACGATAAAAAATCATAAAGTAGAGTCTACTGATATTCTATTGACCGGACGCTGTGAGGTTTGCAGTGTCTGAGTGTAGTTGAAATCTCTTCGGTATACTATCGGCTCATTATTTATGATGATTCTATGATAAGTTAATAAGACTAAATCCTAAAGTTCTTTTTATAATTTATGCTTTTTAGTGTAAAGCATAGATTAGCCTAATTTTTTAAGCGCATCAATAATTTCATCTGGTTCAGAGCGTGTCCTATAATCTACATTAACGTAATTCCATTTTATAATACCATCCGTATCTACAATAAATGTAGCAGGAATCGGTAAAACATTAGCATTGCCATTATTAATTTTCTTTAAATCGAGTCCTCGATCAACGCGCATATGCTCCATTAAAAATTCTGGAACTTCCCAAGCCACACCATATTGTGAAGCTATCTTTGCGTCTTGGTCAGATAACACTGTAAATGCCATGGTGTTGATTTCATTTTCCGTTAAAGAATCATCCGGCACTTCTGGACTAATAGCCACTAATGTAGTACCTAAATCTTCAATATCACTTAGTTTCGCTTGCAATGCTCTTAATTGTAAGTTGCAATATGGACACCAGCTACCACGATAAAAAGTGACTACAACAGGGCCTTTTTTTAGTAAACCAGACAAAGAAATGAGTTGTCCTTTTGGGTTTGGTAATTCAAAATCGATTGCCTTATCTCCAATTTTTAAGGCATCTTTTCCTTCTTCAAAGGCTTTAGCTTTCTCTATAACAGCATCAACACCTTGCATAAATTCAGGTTTTGCGTTTCGTCCTGCTGCAATTTTAGCGTCGGTTTGTTCTTTTAGTGTTTTCATTTTATGTTTTTAATATATAGTAATTTTTAAATTATCGACTAAAATTCAATTTAGCCATAATCGATTACCTATTATTCGTCCTTAATCTTATTTAACTCCGTATTGTCAGCATTCAACAACACAGCATCTCCAAATCCTAAGGCCTTCAATTTATCTAATTGTGTTTCAGCATCACCAACAATTACATAAATCATTTGATGAGGTTTTATATATTTTTCAGCTAGTGCTTTAATGGCGTCTACGCTTAAATCCTTTACAACTTTTTGGCGTTGTTTGGCATAATCGTCTGCATAACCATAATTACTAATGTTACTCAACATGTTTAATTTAGAACCTAAGGTTTCAAACGCTCGAGCACTACTTTTTAAAGTGAATCCTTTTGTGATTTCTAAGTCACTTTCATTATAATTTGTGCCGTAATTTTCTAGAATTTCTTTTACTAAAGCCGTAGACTCATAGGTAACATTCGTGCGAACAGAACTGCTAATTGAGAATTCACCTGCATTAGAGTCACCATCAAATCTAGAACGAATTCCATAGGTATAGCCTTTGGCTTCACGTAATTCTTGGGTTAATTGCGAAGCAAAACTACCACCTCCTAATCTGTAATTCATTACGGTAGCTGCATAATAATCAGCATCGGTAGCTTTTAACGACGGATGTCCAAATGTGATAACGGATTGTTTTGCACCTGGTACATCATAAAAATAAACTTTTGAGGTTTCTGGTGTTATTGCTTGTGGTACTTCTGGTATTTCAACTGGTTTAGATGCCCAAGTTGTATTTATAGTTTCTAAAGCGGTTATAACTTGGTTTTCTGAAATGGAACCTACAACGTGTACATTCGTCAGTTTTGGTGTTAATTTAGTCGCATAGAAATCTTGTAAATCTGAAATCGTGATTGCATTTACTGAAGCCTCCGTACCATTATTGTCGTACGCTAAAATGTTATTTTCACCATATATTAATTTTGAAAATTCGTTATCAGCAATGCTGTTTGGGTTTGCTTTTTGACGTTGAATTCTACTTATAGTGCTTTGCTTTAATAAGTTGAATTCGTCTTCATCCCAACGTGGTTCTAAAAGGATTTCAGTGACTAAAGCCATAGTGTCATCAAAGTGTTTGGCTAGGGTAGTTCCTGAAATCGTAACACTATTATCAGTCGCATAACTGTAAATTTGAGCCCCTAAACTTTCAATTGCATTTTCTAAGGCTTCTGGTGTTTTGTTTTTAGTGCCTTTGGTCATTAAATTAGCCATAAGATTTGACACTCCAACGTTATCAATATCTTCTAAAAGTAAACCTCCTTTTATTTCTATTTCAAACTCTACTAAGGGAACCTCTGTATTTTCAATACCTAACACTTTAATACCAGAATCTAAGTCGCGTTTCCATACTGTAGGAATTACCAAATCTGGACTTTTACCATATGCTGGTTCTACAGATCTATCAAAACTACTTGGTGTTTTTTCGTATTCTGCTGCAAGACTAGCATCAAACGTATCTTCTGCTCCTTCTATAATTTCCTCTTCCACAACCGTCGCTAATTGGGAATCCTCTAATATTAAATCTGTTTGACCTTTTGGGACAAAGCTAGTCGCAATAAAATTCTGATCTTTAATATAAGTATTGTAAACGCGCATCACATCTTCAGGAGTTACCGCCAAAATATTTTTCACATCTTGATTTATAAATCCAGGATCTCCTGCAAAAATTTCATATTGTGCCAACTGAAAGCCTTTGCCTAAAACACTAGATAATCCGCTGTAAAACTCTGTTTCTTGTCCGGCTTTAATTCGATTTAGATCGGTTTCGGAAATACCATTCAATTCAAATTCTTTAAAGCCTTCATTGATACCATTAGCTACGGTGTTTAAATTGGTTTGGTCGAATGCTGTAATATTAAGCATTAATTGTCCGGCAATTTCAGAAGAATATTGATACATTCTAACATTGCTTGTCAATTGTTGATTTTCAACCAAAACTTTATATAATGGTGCTTTTTTACCTTCAGTTAAATATTGCGATAATACGGTTAGTGCATAGGTGTCTGGATGATATTCATATACCGTTGGCCAAGTCATTGTTAATCTAGGAGCTCGCGCAAAATTATCTTCGTAAAACAAGCGTTTAGACCATTTTAAAGTCACAGGTTGCTTTTCCATAGCAGGAATAGCTTCTCCTTTTGGAATTTCATCAAAATACTTTTTTACCCAGGCTTTGGTTTGCGTGACATCAATATCTCCAGCAATGGTTAAGGTGACGTTATTTGGCACATACCAACGTTTGTAAAACTCTTTAACATCATCTAATGTCGCATTTTGTAAATCCTCTAAAGATCCGATAACTTCCCAGCTGTAGGGATGACCTTCAGGGTATAAATTGCTATTAATTACACCTGCATTAAAACCATAAGGTTGGTTGTCTACACGCTGACGTTTTTCATTTTTAACCACTTGTTTTTCTTTTGCCAGAACAGGTTCTGTAACTGTATTTATAAAATAACCGAGTTTGTCGGCTTCGGCCCAAATCATTTTTTCTAAAGCATCTTTTGGTACGGTTTGAAAGTAATTGGTACGATCACGACTTGTAGAACCATTAGCACCAGAACCGCCAATACGTGCGCTCATTTGGTCTAAGCCACCTTTTCCAAGGTTTTCAGATTCTAAGAATAGAAGGTGCTCAAATAAATGTGCAAATCCTGTTCTTCCTTCTTTTTCTCTTGCGGAACCCACATGAGCAGTTAAAGCTACAGCAGCAACAGGGTCAGATTTATCGACATGAAGAATAACTTGTAAGCCGTTATCTAAAGTAAATTTTTCGAACGCTACTTTAAATTCAGGTTCCGTTGCTTTGATCTCGTTTTGTTTGCAAGACCATATTGTAAAAAGCACTAATAAGGCTAGAAATATTGATTTGATGTATTTCATAATTAAGTATTTGAGTGATAATGTATATATGATCTGTTGGCTTCAACCGAAGCTTAATCTTGTTAAATTTTAGTTTTAGCAATAGTTTGAATTATAATTCATAAGCGTTGTTGTTCACCATAAATATTGAATTGACAAAAAACAATTTACCGTTTTCCCAAAAGCTTCTAAAAAGAGGATTGTCGACCATATAAATAAAACTACCATTTCCCATGGTTTCTTCGCCAAAAACTAAAGTCTGGTCTAAGTTTTTTACGGCATTTTGGCCAGCAAAACCAGAATAGACTTTGGTGTCATTTAAGTAAGCTACATTATAGCCACTATCTAATAAGTTGTATGCAGAACTGCCTAACTTCAATGTAAAATAGTTGTCTTCATAACCAAAAGCCATTGGATGTGTGTTATCTACTTTGGCATTAAAAATAGCTCCAGTAATTAAATTATTACTGTATTCGCGTTCGCGATCGGCATAAGGAGTGAGGTTATCTTTTTGGTCATCATCATCTTCAGAATCTTTATAGCTTAAACTAAAGCCATCTTTCCCTGCAAAACTTCTTAATGCTCCATCTATAGCAATGACTTTTCCTCCTGCACGCACCCATTCTTTAAGTTTGGTCATGTTGTCTTCCGATAGTACTTTTCTATAATTACCATTTGGTAGAATTAAAACGTTGTATTTATTTAAGTTGGTATTACTAAAATCATCTGTGTTAATTGAGGTGACTGGGTAATGTAATTGTTGCTCAAAGAAATGCCAAATCTCACCATAATTTAACGATGATGTACCATCACCTGAGAGCACAGCAATTTTTTGTTGGTTAACTAGTTTAATGTCTGGTGAGCCAATATCTGGTGTTTTTTGAGAAAATCCAGAAGTAATTTCTGTTAATGGATGCGCATGCTCTTGTGCAATACCATTTAATTTTGAAACCATTTTTTCAATATGCTTATTGTCGCCTTTAGTGATAATTAAAGAACCACGACCAAAGGTTTTATCATTAGAAGAAAATGGCTTTTCTGTAAAACGCACCTTAAAATCTTGTTTTAATAATGCTGCTAAAAACTGAGCATCTTCCATAGAGTCCCATTTACTCACATAACCGTAAGCATCGTTTAAAACCTGAAGCGATTTTTTACTCGCCATTGTATTACTGCTCACTTTAGATGTGGTAGCAATAGCATCCAATCCATAAGCATAAGGCAGTGACCAAGCTGTAATATCATAGGTCAATGAGTCCGAAAGTAATGTGTTGGGTTCAAACAGAACCTTAACCATTTTGCCTTTTGGTTGGTTAGAATGTACCACCAAAGCATTACTGTCTACATTGAAACTACCTTGTTCACCCGTCGCATAATGGTAGCCAGATACTTTTGAACTTGTCGCATTTTCAAATGCAATTTGATGTTTGTTTAATAACGTTTTCAAGCTGCTCAGTTTGTCTTCATTACCTTTTAAAACGTAGCTTTTATATTTTAGATTGGCATTATTAAAAAACTTTTTAAACTCAGTATTTAATTGTTTGGCGTTTTTTGAAGCCATTTCCACTGTAGAAATTCCTGTGGTGGTATGATGTGTTAAGCGTTCTACCAAAGTCAAAACATGGCCTTCGTCATTTAAAATTCCCAAACCTGCCATACCATGACCACCTTGTTCGTAAGTCATGCCCATAGCGCCCATAAAAGTTGGGTAGGTATCACCATAACTCGGATACAATAAATCAAAACGTTCTCTAGTAAAAAATAACCAGCCTTCAGCATCAAAATATTTGGCATGATTTTGTCCTATTTGCGTCTGAAAATCACGTTGCCAATCTGTTATAATTTCATGAAACGGTTCTGCAGCAGGAGCAAAATAATACGGTTCGTTAATACCTTGCTCATGAAAATCGACATGCACATGCGGCATCCATTTGTTATAAACCTCTAAACGCTGTTCTGTCTCAACTTGTGTGGCCCAAACCCAGTCTCTATTTAAATCAAAAAGGTAATGGTTTGGTCGTCCGCCTGGCCAAGGTTCGTTGTGTTCACTAGCTTGTTTGTCTATGTCATAAGGTGTACTTGCAGTTTCATTATACCAATTGATATAACGGTCTCTACCATCCGGATTTACACTGGGGTCAATAATTACAATCGTATTATTTAGTAAATCTTGTTCTTCAGATAGCAATTTGTAAAGAGTAAGCATTGCAGCTTCAGAACTAGACGCTTCGTTGCCATGTACATTATAACTCAGCCAAACTATAGCCGTATCTGTAGCTGTTGGTTCGCCATCTAATAAGCCGGCGTTTTTTAGGTTGTTTTCTCTTATGGTCTCAAGATTTTTCATGTTAGCTTCACTAGTTACAAAAGCTAAATACATGTTTCTACGTTCATTGGTTTTTCCGTAGTTAACCAATTTTACTTGATTGGGAACAGCAGTTTCAACAGCCTTAAAATAATCAATAACCTGATGATTTCTACTAAATTGTGTTCCAATGTCGTAACCTAAAACGTCATTAGGAGATGGAATAGTTTGTGCTGATGTTAAGGATAGACTACCAAAAACGACCAATAGAACGAAGACTAATTTTTGCATTTAATTTAAAATTAAGGTTGTAAGCTAGTAAAGATAGGTAGTGCAACTGAATTAACTAAAAATTAGCAGATAAAAAATTGAAGAGCCTTATATTTATGCCGAATTTATGATTTGTTATTTTACAATTATAAAAATAACGTCTGTTCGAGTGAATACTATGATTGCAATGAATAGAATTTGTCTCGAGAACTTTAATTTCAATTAGAGATAAGTTCTCGGTACGATTTTAAAAGAATATTACTCGAACTGACGTCGAATAGAAATTTTGATTTTATAAATGAATTCCAAACCAACCATCCACTATATTCCGTTTAAGGATACCAATTATTTCTCAGATTTTATATGTGATTATCTCGCAGAAAAACCGGAATTAGAAGCCTTTTACCATCGTTTTCCAAAGCTTGAAAATTTTGAAGCTCAGATAAAAGAGAAGTCTGCATCGTTCAAAACTGAAACGAGAACTGTATTAACGGAAGTTTTAAAACTGCAATACAAAAACCTTAATCTTTCAGATGTAACGTCAAAAAATATTGAAAATTTACATCTAGAAAATACCTTCACCATTACCACAGGGCATCAATTAAACCTGTTTACTGGACCATTGTATTTCTTGTACAAAATTATTTCAACTATAAATTTAACAAAGCAATTAAAAGCCGCATATCCAAACTATAATTTTGTGCCCATCTATTGGATGGCCTCAGAAGACCATGATTTTGAAGAAATCAATTACTTCAATTTTAAAGGAAAAAAGATTCAGTGGAACTCTAACCAAACAGGAGCTGTCGGTCATTTTAATACGGAAGGATTAGACGATGTTTTTAATATTATTTCTTTAGAATTTGGAGAAGGTAAAAACGCAGAACAATTAAAAACATGGTTCAAGGAAGCGTATTTAAAACATCATAATTTAGCAGATGCGACACGCTATTTAGCCAACGAATTGTTTGGCGAACACGGATTAGTGATTTTAGATGCTGACGATAGGGCATTAAAACGTTTGTTTATTCCACAGATGCAAAAAGAAATGCTAGAACAAAGAGCATTTAAAACGGTATCTGAAACCAATAAGAAATTAGAAGCCTTAGATTTAAAAATTCAGGTGAATCCAAGAGAAATAAATCTATTCTATATAAAAGATGGTTTGCGCGAACGTATTGTTGAAATGGATGGAGTGTTTTCAGTGCTTGATACTGATATGTCTTGGAGCAAGAGTGAGCTACTAGAACACCTCGATGAGGAGCCAGAACGATTTTCTCCAAACGTAATTATGAGACCGTTATATCAAGAAGTTATTCTACCGAACCTTTGCTACATTGGTGGTGGAGGTGAAATGATTTATTGGTTACAATTAAAATCTAATTTTGAAGCGCAGAATGTCACATTTCCGATGTTGCTATTGAGAAATTCAGCGTTAATAAAAACAACGAAGCAAGCCGAAAAGCTAGAAAGTTTAAATATTTCTGACCAAGATTTATTTTTAAATAGACACTCGTTTATTAACAAAAAAGTTAGAAAAATTTCGAATATAGATATTGATTTTTCAGATCAAATAGCACATTTAGAAGCTCAGTTTAAATCCCTTTATGATTTAGCAGAACAAACCGATAAATCATTTTTTGGTGCCGTAAAAGCACAAGAAGTCAAACAATTGAATGGCTTAAAACATCTTGAAAAACGATTACTACAAGCACAAAAGCGAAAATTAGCAGATCAAATTAGCCGTTGTACAGAATTACAAGAGCAATTGTTTCCTAATCAAAGTTTACAAGAAAGAAATACTAATTTTTCGGAATTATATTTAGAATTTGGAGACCAATTAATTCCTGAAATACTAAAAGCCTTAGAACCTTTAAAAGGTGAATTCCTAATATTAAATTTAAAATAGTCAATGCATCATATTGATATTGAGTTAATTGAAATGACATTAGATGTCATGAAATATGTCATCGGTAGAGTTTCTGCAACAGAACATGAAATAGGCAAACCTAAAAAAGCTGAAGAATTAAAAGCAATAGTAGGCGAAACCGTAACGCCAAAAGGTGTGGGTGGAGAATATGCTTTTAATCTGTGGAAAGCACATTTAGCAAAAACAAATGTACCAGTAGACCATCCTAGGAATTTAGCATTTGTACCAGCGTCGCCAACGAAGGCTGCTATTATGTTCGACTTAATAACGTCGGCATCAAGTATACATGGTGCGTATTGGATGGAAGGTGCCGGAGGTATTTTTTGTGAAAATGAAGCTATGAAATGGATTGTGTCCTTAACAGGTTTACCAGAAGGTGCTTTTGGTGTGTTTACAAGTGGAGGTACAGCAGCCAATTTATCAGCGATAGTAACTGCTAGAGAGCATTGGCGAGAAAATCCGGAATTTAAAAGAGAAAAGGGTTTAATAATAACATCCTTAGGTGCACATTCTTCCATAAAATCTATGGCTAAAGTGGCCGATGTTGATATACTTTTGGTAGATTCTGAAGAACATTTAACAGGTGATGCACTAAAAGAAACTATTGCAACTTTAACAGAACATCAACGTAAATGTTTATTTGCTGTTGTGGCAACTGGTGGAACAACAAATGCAGGTATTATTGATGAGTTAGATAGCATTGCTGCGGTTTGCGAAGCTGAGAATTTATGGTTTCATGTCGATGCAGCTTATGGAGGAGGGGCTTTGGTGGCTGATTCGGTTCGACATTTATTTAAAGGTATCGAAAAAGCAGATAGTATTACCATAGATCCCCATAAATGGATGTTTTCACCTTACGATTGTGGTGCGGTTATTTACAAGAATATGGAATTGGCAAAAAATGCCCATTCGCAACAAGGATCATATCTCGAAATCTTTAAAGATGAAGGCGCTCACGGTTTTAATCCAACCGATTATCAAATTCAATTAACACGAAGAGTGAGAGGCTTACCATTATGGTTCTCATTAGCAACTCATGGTACCGACCGTTATAAGGAAGCTGTAGAACGTGGTTTAGAATTAGCACAAATTGCAGGAAGACTCATTGAAGCGCATCCAAAATTAGAATTGGTTAGAGAGCCAAGCTTATCTTGTGTATTATACCGAAGAATAGGTTGGAAGCCGGAAGATTATACACATTGGACTTATGAAAATCATGAAAAAGGATTTGCTTTAGTCACACCTACCAAATGGAAAAATGGTGATACTTACGAAACGTGTTCGCGTTTTTGTTTTATAAATCCAGATACAACGGAGAAGGATATTGCAATGATTTTGGCGACTATGGAATAAGTACATTTAGAAATTGGATGATTAACATGAAATATAATCATAACGCTGCTCTTATAATTGGTAACACATTTGGTATTAAAAAGCAAGGTATTATTAGCTTAAAATAGGTGATTATTTATTTATGTTTTTTAATTGATAAAAATTGCTATTTGTCTGATGATTAGATGTTTCGTCGAAAAAAATAGCAGTTGAACTCAATAAAGTTTGAATTACATTTTAAACGCTTTTATTTATAGCGCTATTAATGAAAACTTTATACCATATGAATTTCTTTTCAATCAAGAAAAGCAAAATTTCTATTTTGTTTTTTGGACTCTCAATTTTTACAATTTTTGGTGTTTCACCTTATTTTTTTGGACCAGGACTTACGCAACCGGAAGCTGTTGGGACATTTTTAAATGGAAATTTTCCAGATGTGACCGCGTCTGCGAATCCATATCAACCAGTCTTTCCAAATCTAACATTTAATTCACCTTTAACATTTACTACGGTTCCAAATAGTAATACGTTGATTATTGGTCAGCAAAATGGTGAAATTTATTCATTTGAGAATGATAATGCAGTGACTACAAAAAACCTCGTCGCAGATTTATCTAACGAAGTTGGAGTTGTTTGGGATGGTGGATTTTTAGGCTTAGAAATTCATCCTGAATTTGGAACACCTGGGAAAAATTATATTTACACCTATTATACGTCCAAAGATGAAAATGGTAATGATTATCCAGATGCCTTTGTGAGTGGTTTTGGCTGCTATAGAGAGGATTATTGGGGTGGGTTTTCATATTTAAGACGCTATGAAGTAGATCCAGTAACATTTACAGTTGTTCCAGGGTCAGAACTAACTATGATTAAGATTAGAATGTTCAGTAGTAGTCATCGTGGTGGAGCCTTAGAGTTCGGTGATGATGGATTTTTATATCTAACAACGGGCGAGCAGTCTGCCTATACAAAATCGCAAAATATTACAACGAATTTAGATGGTGGTGTTTTACGTTTGGATGTTGATCAAGACCCAACAAAAAGTCATAATCCTATTAGAACCTTAAATTCAGGCCGATTTAATGACGAAATATCTGGTGTTGGTTATGGAATTCCTAATGACAATCCATTTTTAAGTCCTTTGGGTGATAATTTTGAGGAATATTACTCTATTGGGCATAGAAATCCCCATAGAATTAGCAAAGATGCATTAACGGGTACAATGTATATTGGCGAAGTTGGTGCTGGTACACATGAAGAAGTTAACATTCTTAGTAAAGGTAAAAATTACGGATGGCCTATTTATGAAGGAAATGTAGCAGGACCAGGTGTAAATTGTGGAGCGCCAGATGATGGTATGTATAATGATATGGCACATGAAGGTCCTTTAGTGGCCTTTCCGCGTGCTGAAGCTAATGCCTTAATGGGTGGGTTTGTCTATAGAGGAACCGCTATGCCAGAATATTATGGTAAATATATATGTGCAGATTACGGAATTGGTGAAGAAATTTGGGTTGTTGATATCAATACAGGAACTTATGAACTTATAACAGCATTTTCACCAACCAACATCATATCTTTTGGTGAGGATAATCAAGGAGAACTTTACTTGCTAAGTCAAGGGAATAATGTTTCACTTTACAAAATGACTCAAGTCAATGGCTCACCACTTGATAATGTCCCTGAATTACTTTCAGAGACAGGAGCATTTCAAGATTTAGCAACTTTAACTCCAAGTTCAGGGGTGCTACCATATGAGTTAGTAGAATCATTTTGGTCTGATGGTGCTGAGAAAAAACGATGGATGGTAATTCCAAATGATGGAACACATAATACTCCAGACGAAAAAATCAGCTTCTCTGAAGATGGAGATTGGGAATTTCCTGTCGGTTCCGTTCTTATCAAGCATTTTGAATTGCCTATAGATGACTCAAACCCTAGTATAACAAAACGTTTAGAAACGCGTTTTTCGATTAAGGCGAGTACTGGTGATTTTTATTTTTTAACGTATAAATGGAACACTAATCAAACAGATGCCGTTTTATTAGAGTCTGGTTTAGATGAAGCTATTGAAATCACTACAACTGGGGGAACGTCAAGATATCAAACATGGACGTATCCAAGTACTCAAGATTGTATTGCTTGTCATAATCCTGCTACAAATGGTTCAATAGGTCCTAGAACTCGATTTTTAAATTCAAATATTACGTACCCACAAACATCAGTTAATGCAAATCAATTGGTAACTTTAAGTCATTTAGGTATTTTAGATGAAACTATTGATGACACTACAGTTTTAGGCTATCAAACGCATAAGGCAATAGATGATCTTAATGCGAGTTTAGATGAAAGGGCAAGATCTTATTTAGATAACAACTGTGCTTATTGTCATAGACCAGGAGGAACAGGTGAAAGAGCGCAATTCGATTTAAGATTATTTAACTCCTTATTCGATACAGGCCTTATGTATGCAGGAACCAATGAGCCTGTTGATGGATTAGACAGAATAGTTATCGCTGGAGATGCAGAAAACTCCATTCTTTTTCATAGAATTGAAAGTGTTGATCAAACGGTAGCAATGCCACCTGTGGCTAAAAATGAAGTAGATCAGGCAGGAGTAGATCTTATTGAAGCATGGATTGATCAACTTGACCCTAATTATGAGGATCCTACAATTGATGCTTGTACCTATACGATTACTAATGTAGGAAGTGGATTGGTTATGGATATCGCTGGTGTGTCTCAAGCTAATGGTGCGGATGTCCAGCAATGGACTTTTATAGCCGGTGGAAATCAATTCAATCAACAGTTCATGGTTGAACCTGATGGCAACGGGTATTATACGATTAAAGCAGTTCACAGTGGTAAAAATTTAGACGTACAAGCAGCAGGTCAAGATCCAGGAACCAATGTGATACAATATCAAGGGAATGGTACAAATGCCCAATTATATTCATTCGAATACCTAGGAAATAATCAGTATGCCATAAAAAGTAAAGTGAACAATCTCTATTTAGGAATAGAGAATGGCTCACTTAATAATGGTGGCAGTGTTAAAACCTATGTAGATGATGGTACTGATTTTTTCAAGTGGACATTTACGGCGTTAGAAATTCCTGTAACTGGAGTGGATATATTAGAGGAATCGATAATAGTTCCTACAGGTGAAAATCTTGATTTAACAGCTTCCGTATTGCCTAATAATGCTTGTGACCAAAATATAATATGGTCTTCTAGTGATGAAACAATAGCTTTAGTTGATACTACAGGAAATGTAACAGGAGTAGCTGAAGGGGTTGCTACTATTACAGCAACTGCGGTTGAAGGAGGTTTTACAGATTCTACACTTATAGAAGTTTATAATAATGTCCCAATTAGCACCTCTATTTACACTATTTCCAATGTAGGCAGTAGTTTAGTAATGGATATTGCTAATCAATCTCAAGCTAATTTTACCGATGTTATCCAAGAGCCAGGTGCCTTAGGTGATAATCAGAAATTTATAGTTACGTCTGATGGAAATGGTTATTATACGATAAAAGCCGTTCATAGTAACAAAAATATAGATGTACAAGGTGGAGGTCAAATTTCTGGTACCAATTTGATACAATATGATGATAATGGAACGAATGCCCAATTGTTTTCATTAATATATCTTGGTAATGATATGTATGCTATACAAAGTAAAGTGAACAATCTTTATGCTGGGGTAGAGAATAATTCTTTAGCTAATGGTGCTAGTATTAAGACCTATCCAAATGATGGTACTGATTTTTTTAAGTGGGAATTTACAGATTTAAGTACAACCTATACATTTGATGATAACACTGGTTGGTTCCCAAGTAACCCTATGGGAGTCGCTACTTTATATGATGAGATTATAGTTGAGTCAGGCAATGCAATCATATCTTCTAATACAACATGCGATACTATAATTGTTAATCCTGGTGCTGCACTAACCATTAATAATGGGGTGACATTAACAACTAGTACAACCACTTTAACTTCGACTTCACAATCATATTCTAGTCTAATTGTTGATGGTACTATTGAAGGAACGGTACACTATGAGCGTTTTGTTAATGCTAATTCAGGAGGGAATGATCTTATTTCTCCACCGCTTTCAGGAGAAACTTGGGAAAACTTTTTATTATCTGATGATAATGCAACTGATATATTAAATGACGGAAACAATAATCCAAGAACATATTTATTTGGACCTTTTGATAAAACTACAGATAGCTATCTCACCTATACCGATGCCGTTACAACAACTTTAGAAAGTGGAACAGGTTACAGAGCAGCTACAGTTGCCGGGACCAATTTAACTTTTACAGGTACTGTCCCAACAGCAGCAGTCACAGTAGATATCAGAAATACAGGGGCAACTTATGCCGATTGGAATTTAGTAGGGAATCCGTACCCATCTTATTTAGATATGGAGCTATTTTTAAGTCATGTTTTAGATAATGGCACAAATCCAGCCACAACTAACTTAGGTATCTTAGAAGATGTCTCTGGTATATATGGATATTTGGGTAATGGAGTTTCAAACATTTGGGGAGTTATTACACTGGCTAATGCTTCAGAAAAATTAATGGCACCTGGTCAAGGATTCTTTGTTGCAGCCAACGCAGCGTATCAGGATACTTACGATATTACTTTTGACCCTTCAATGCGAACCATAGGTAACGATGATGATTTTATAGCTGGTCGTAGTTCAGAAGTGTTAACGTTTTTAAAGTTGAATGCCAGTACAGATGCGAACAGTTATGGTACGGAGTTTTATTTTAATGCAAATGCGAGTCGAGGTGCAGACCTTGGATACGATGGTAAAATTTTAGGAGATATCGCACCTAGCTTTGCAATCTACTCCCATTTAGTCGAAGATAATACAGGACTTCCTATGGCTTTACAAGCTTTAAATCCTACAGACTTAGCAAATACAATCATTCCGTTAGGTGTTAATGCAAATCAAGGGGAGCAATTGACATTTAGTATAAGTGAAACTACGTTACCAACTGAAGTAGAGGTTTATTTGGAAGACAATGTCACCAATACTGTCACGTTACTGAATTCAGGAGATTATACACTTACACCAAATACAGATTTAAATGGTACGGGGCGTTTTTATCTTCATTTTTCAACCACGGTGTTATCAGTAGTTGACAATGATTTGGATTATTTACAAATTTATACTACAACGCATCCAAAAACTTTAGTTATTAAAGGAGCGTTAAATGCTGCAACAGAAGTCAATCTATATGATATTCATGGTCGTTTAGTATTAAAACAATCTATAGATCACTTAGATTTGATAAATACTATTGACGTATCAAGAATAGGTACAGGAGTGTATTTTGTTAAAGTATTTAACGAAAGTCAAGTTAAAACACAAAAGCTCATTATTAGATAGATTATAATTAATTTATTGCAATATTAAAAAAGGCTGTCTTTATTAAAGGCAGTTTTTTTTGTACAAAAAGATAAGCGTCTGTTAATTGTTTTAATCTAGGGTTATAGGATATGTAATAATTTGCTTTTCAAGGATCTACTTTTATTAAATACTATGGCTCAATAATGAAAATCAAGTCACACTGAAATAAAAAACCAAGCTAAATAAAATTAATCTAAAAAATCATAAGTCATAAATCGTAAATTCCAAATCAATCCTTATTTTTGCGCATGCAACACAACAAAGTCCTAATATTAGATTTCGGATCGCAATACACACAGCTTATTGCGCGCAGAGTTAGAGAGTTAAACATCTATTGCGAGATTCATCCATTCAATAAAATTCCTTCAGATTCAGATAGTTTTAAAGCTGTTATCTTATCTGGTAGCCCTAATTCAGTGAGAGGAGAAGACGTGCTTCATCCCAACTTAGATGGCATCAGAGGAACAAAACCAATGCTAGCCGTTTGTTATGGAGCTCAATATTTAGCCCATTTTTCTGGTGGTGAGGTTGCGGAATCCAACACACGAGAATATGGAAGAGCAAATTTAAGTTTTGTAAAGCCAGATGAGGATTTCTTTGAAAATATACATGAAGGCAGCCAAGTTTGGATGAGCCATAGTGATACAATTAAGCAATTACCATCTAATGGAGTACTTTTAGCAAGTACAAGTGATGTTGAGAATGCAGCTTACAAAATTGAAGGTGAGCAAACTTACGCTATTCAATTTCACCCAGAAGTGTATCATACTACAGATGGTCATCAGCTGTTAAGTAACTTCTTAATTAAGATTGCAGAGGTTGAACAAGATTGGACACCACAATCTTTTGTTGAAGAAACCGTTGATAGTCTTAAGGAGCAATTAGGAGATGATAAAGTGGTCTTAGGCTTATCTGGTGGAGTAGATTCGTCTGTAGCTGCAATGTTATTGCATAAAGCCATTGGGGAAAACCTCTATTGTATCTTTGTGAATAATGGTTTATTACGAAAAAATGAATTCGAAGATGTTTTACATCAATACGAAGGCATGGGATTAAATGTTAAAGGTGTAGATGCTTCGGCACGCTTTTTGGATGCCCTTAAAGGATTAAGTGATCCAGAGCTTAAAAGAAAAGCAATTGGATCTGCATTTATCGATGTTTTTGATGCGGAAGCCCATTTAATTCAAGATGTAAAATGGTTGGCACAAGGTACTATTTATCCAGATGTGATAGAAAGTGTGTCAGCAACAGGCGGTCCAAGTGCAACTATAAAAAGTCATCATAATGTTGGTGGATTGCCAGACTATATGAAATTGAAAGTTGTAGAGCCACTAAGAGCTTTGTTTAAGGATGAAGTTAGGCGTGTAGGTGCTTCCATGAATATGGATAAACAGTTGTTAGGCCGTCATCCATTCCCTGGTCCAGGATTGGCAATTAGGATTCTTGGAGATCTAACCGCTGAAAAAGTACGTATATTACAAGAAGTAGATGCTATTTTTATAAATAATTTACGCTCTTGGAATTTGTACGATAAAGTATGGCAAGCAGGAGCGATGTTATTACCAGTTAATAGTGTTGGTGTGATGGGGGATGAGCGTACATATGAAAAATGTGTAGCTTTAAGAGCTGTAGAAAGTACAGACGGAATGACAGCAGACTGGGTAAATTTACCGTATGAGTTTTTACAAAAAACATCAAATGAAATTATAAATAAAGTGAAAGGCGTGAATCGAGTTGTATATGATATCAGCTCTAAACCGCCTGCTACTATTGAATGGGAGTAAAAACCTTACACAATTCAGTATCATTATAAAAAAGTAAAATAGATTACATGAAAAACATTTTAGCCATCTTATTAATTGCGTTTTCAATTGTACTTAGTGCTCAAGATTATATTGAGCATACGGTAAAACCAGGTGAAACAATTGAAAGTATAGCTAAAGGTTATTTAGTAACTCCTTTTGATATTTATGCACTTAATCCTGATGCTAAGCGTAAGTTTCAGCCTAATACAGTTTTAATTATTCCTAATTCTAAAGTTAAGAATGACTCTATTGTAGAAGATAGTAGAGAGTTAATAGGTTATAAAGACCATAAAGTAAAACGAAAAGAAACCTTGTACGGCTTAGCGCAAGAATATAATGTCTCTGAAGAAGAAATTAAAAAAGCAAACCGCTCGTTGTATTCTGAAAATCTGAAGAAAGGTGATAAGATTAGAATTCCACGATTTAAAACAGTAGTATCCAAACAAACTTTAACAAATACCGTTAAAAAATATACGGTTCAACCTAAAGACGGAAAGTGGGGAATAGCCTATAAATTCGGAATTACAGTAGCGGATTTAGAAGCACTAAATCCATTTATGAATGAAACTATTCAGCCAGGTGATGAACTAAATGTGCCTAATATACACGATAAGGAAGAAAAAGATATTGAGTCTTCTTTTGGGTATTATGAAGTTTTACCTAAAGAAGGATTTTTTAGATTAAAAATAAAACTCAACTTAACAAAAGAACAGCTCGAAGACTTAAATCCAGAATTAGAAGAATCTGGTTTAAAAGCGGGTATGATTTTAAAAGTACCGGCAGGAGTTGATACGACGAGTGCATTAGAAGCTGTGGCTACTACAAATCTAAAAAGTAGTTTAGTTAATTTTAAGCCTAAAAAAATTGCTTTAATGATGCCTTATCGTCTAGATAAGATTGATGTAGATGCCGTGGAAGAAACCAAAAATATGATTAAAGATAATCGGTTATTATCTACAGTATTGGATTTCCATGTTGGAGTTAAGATGGCATTAGATTCTGCAAAGCTATTAGGGATTTCTACAGATTTAAAGGTTTTTGATACGCGTTACCATATTTCTAAAACAGCAGAAATATTAGCTGAGAATGACTTCTCTGATTATGATGCGGTTATTGGACCCATGGAGGAAAAGAGTTTTAACCGTGTTGCTATGACTTTAAAAGCCTATAATATTCCTGTAATTGCCGCGATGAATAAACCAAAGCAAAGTTACACTAATGTATTTCAGACGTTACCAGATGAAAAGTTGTTGAGTAAAGTGATGATAGATTTTGTGAAAGCCGATAGTCTGAAGACTAAAGTGGTTATCATTTCAGATCATGCACATAAAACGAGTAGTGAAGCTTTACAGAAGGAATTTCCTAATTCTAAATTAATCTTAACACAAAAAGATAAAAAGGATAAAACAAAAGATGCTTATTATGTTTACCATGCTAACCTACAGAATGTGTTTTCTGCTGGGAGAACAATTGTATTTTTAGAAACTGAGAATTCATCCTTGGCATCTAGCGTTATTAGTATGCTAAATGCGTTTGCAGTAGATAAAACTGAAATTGTACTTGCCACGTTAAATAAAGGAAAAGCATTTGAAGGTAAAGATATTGATAACAATAATTTGTCGCATCTTAAATTTCATTACCCATCGGTACATAAAGATTTTGATGAAACAAAATCAAATGGGTTTGTTGAGGCTTACCGAAACGAATATGGTGTGTTACCAAGTAAGTATGTTGCGCGTGGTTTTGATATTACTTTAGATCTTTTGATGCGTTTAGCTTCTGCTGAAAATTTATATGACGCATCAACGGAATCAATAGAAACGGAATATATAGAAAACAAGTTTAGATATAATAAATCACTGTCTGGTGGTTATATAAACGAGGCTGTATATATCGTAAAGTATGAAGACCTTAGAGTTGTAAAGGCAGAATAATTTTTGAAAAACGACTCTTAATAGTCATTTCTTAGTTTTACATCCTATTTAGTATTTTACTAATGAAAAAGATGTTACTTTTAATTAGAAATAATTACTCTTGAAAAACCTACTTATAATTTTAACCTTATTTTTTTTAGGTAGTACTCCAACGGAAGAGGGATCTGTAACTTGGAATGAAACCGCCAAACTTACATGGGCGGACTTTAAAGGTACGCCGAATTCAGAATCTGATGCTGTTGCTTTAACGGCTTCTGGTATTACTTTTGGGTATTCTGTTAAAACATCTGGAGAACGAATAGTTGATTTTACTACTACAGTTGAGGCTCATTTTTATCCAAATAAATCGTGGTATTTAAAAGATAAAGCGAACACTTATATTTTAGCCCATGAGCAGTTACATTTTGATATTACAGAACTTTATGCTCGTCAATTTAGGCAGCAAATAAAAAAGTTGGTCGTGAATCAAAATGTGAAGGAGCAGATGAATAGATTGCATGCTAAAATAAATGAAGCAGTAAATGATATGCAACGACGTTATGATGAGGAAACAGAGCATTCCATGAATAAAGAAATGCAAAAACAATGGGAGGTCACAATACGAAAAGAGCTTAGTAAATTTGATGATTACAAGTCCTTGTAGTTTAATAAATTTGAATTCTTACTATTATTTACACATCACAATCTACTTTTTATCTACATTAAAATTCATTTAAAATGGAATTAGACGGTACAGTTTTAATTGAATTGGCACATTATAAAATGCCATTTGGCAAATACAAAAATCAATATTTAATAGATATACCAGAATATTATTATATCTGGTATCAACAAAAAGGGTTTCCCGAAGGAAAGCTTGGACGCATGATGGCTCAGATGTGCGAAATAAAAATCAATGGTTTAGAAGAATTGATTTATACGATACGTAGAGATTTTAGGAAGTGATGTTTTAAATCTATTTTATTCTTAAGTCTTTTAAGAGGTAAAATGAAGGCATATTATAAACGTAAAATACCGTTTTCCTCTACGGTTATTTTGGATCAGATTAAATCATAAAACTTATTTTATTAAGTCTATCACATTAGTATTTGGTTAAATTATGAGATGTGTAAATATACATGAGCCTTCAAAAGCATTGAGCGCGCGCTTCACAACTATAAGATTATTGAACGCTTTATTTATAATACTTTGGCAATCATTGGTTAAGGGTGTGTGCCTTTTTTAAGTTCCTCAAGAAATAATAACATATTAACAAACGATAAACAAATGGGGAATAACTCATTAAATTTCGTAATTTTGCCTGCGTTTAAAAGCGTATCATGACCACAAACCCTAAGTATATTTTTGTAACAGGAGGCGTGTCTTCTTCTCTCGGAAAAGGCATTATAGCTGCATCTTTGGCTAAACTCCTACAATCACAAGGTTACAGAGCAACCATTCAGAAATTAGATCCATACATTAACATTGATCCTGGAACTTTAAATCCATACGAGCATGGCGAATGCTATGTAACGGATGACGGTGCAGAAACCGATTTAGATTTAGGACATTACGAACGTTTTTTAAACGTTCCAACATCTCAAGCGAATAACGTCACAACAGGACGAATTTACCAAAGCGTTATCGATAAGGAAAGACGTGGTGAGTTTTTAGGAAAAACGGTTCAAGTTATTCCACATATTACTGACGAAATTAAACGTAGAATTCAGATTTTAGGAAATTCTGGTGATTACGACATCGTCATTACAGAAATTGGTGGAACCGTAGGTGATATCGAATCGCTACCATACATTGAAGCTGTAAGACAGTTGGAGTGGGACTTAGGAGAACACAATACCTGTGTTATTCATTTAACATTAGTACCTTACTTATCTGCGGCAGGGGAATTAAAAACGAAACCAACGCAACACAGTGTAAAAACCTTGATGGAGAGTGGAGTACAAGCCGATATTTTGGTATGTAGAACAGAACATCCACTTAATGATGGTATAAAAACTAAATTAGCGCGTTTTTGTAATGTGAAAAAAGAAGCTGTTATAGAATCTATTGACGCTTCTACTATATATGATGTTCCAAATTTAATGCTTGAAGAGGGCTTAGATAAAGTGGTTTTAAATCAGTTGCAACTTAAAAGCGATGTACCCGATTTAAAACGATGGAACGCGTTTTTAAGCCGTCATAAAAATCCTAAAAGTGAAGTCACAATAGGTTTAATTGGTAAGTATGTAGAGCTTCAAGATTCCTATAAGTCTATATTAGAGGCGTTCATTCATGCCGGAGCAGAAAATGAAGTAAAAGTTAATGTTGAACCCATTCATTCGGAATACTTATCAGAAAGTAATATCGAATTTAAACTTGGTCATTTAGATGGAGTTCTAGTAGCACCAGGTTTTGGTGAGCGTGGTATTGAAGGTAAGATTGATGCTGTACGATTTGTACGTGAACAAAATATCCCATTTTTAGGAATTTGTTTAGGAATGCAAATGGCGGTTATAGAATATGCAAGAAACGTACTAAATCTTAAAGATGCGAATTCAGTAGAAATGGATGAGCAGACTCCAGACCCTGTTATTAATTTAATGGAATCGCAAAAAGGTATCGTTAATAAAGGCGGAACAATGCGTTTAGGAACATGGGATTGTAACATCGAAAAAGACAGTATAGCTAATAAAGTTTACAATACTGAAACCATTACTGAACGTCACAGACACCGTTTTGAATTTAATAACGCTTATAAAGCGCAGTTCGAGAAAGCAGGTATGAAAGCTACAGGTCTTAATCCTGAAACAGGATTAGTGGAAATTGTAGAAATTCCTAAAAATGACTGGTTTGTTGGTGTGCAATACCATCCAGAATATAAGAGTACAGTAAAAAATCCACATCCTTTATTTGTGGCATTTGTAGCAGCAACTCTAAAATATAAGAAGAAGAAAAAGTAATAAATAATATGTCACTTTGGCGTAAATGGAATTTTGGATAACTATTTGAGTTATTCAAATGTAGCCACTCAAGACCTGTCAAGTTGAATACACATGACAGGTCTCAAACTGAAAATTAAACATGGAAGAAAAGAAATTCGACGTTAAATCTATAATAGGGTTTATCCTCATATTTGGTATTTTGTTATACATCATGTACCAAAACCAACCAAGTCCAGAGGAACTTGAAGCTCAAAAACTAGCAGAGCAAGAACAAGTTGAAGCAGAAAAAATTAGTAAACAGAATGAAACTGTAGTAACGTCGTCTTCAGATTATACTAGCAACACACAGGTTTTAGATTCTACACAAAAAGCAGCACTTCAAAATAAAGTAGGTTCTTTTGCTTATGCCTTAACCTTGCCATCGGCAGCAGATAAGCTAACTACGGTTGAAACAGATGTTTTTGAATTAAAATTCAATACTAAAGGGGGGCACTTAGCAGAAGTGAAATTAAGAAATTTTGTAGATTATGATTCTGTGCCAGTATATATGGTAAAGGATAATAATAGTGCTTTTAATATCCAATTTGGAACATCGGATAATAGAACTTTAAATACACAAGATTTTCCGTTTGAACCATCAGTGTCTAAAAGCGGTGAGAATACTGTGGTTTCTATGAAGCTTAAGGTTTCTGAAACGGCATTTCTAGAATACCGTTACGAGTTGAAACCTAAAGATTATATGATTGATTTTTCAATTAAATCTCAAGGTTTGAGCGGAGTGTTTAATACCTCACAACCTATTGAATTAGATTGGAAGCAAAAAAGTATTCGCCATTCAAAAAGTATTAGTTACGAGAATCGTTATACTAGGTTAACCTATATGTATGATGATGGTAAAGTTGATAAATTATCTCAAGCTAGTGATGATGATGAATCAGCAGATGACGTGGAGTGGCTATCATACAGACAGCATTTCTTTAGTTCTATTCTTGTTGCAAACGATAGTCCGTTTAAGAAAGTGGCGTTAACCTCGTCAGATTTAGTTGAGGATGAAGAAATAGATACGTTATATACTAAATTATATACATCAAAAATGCCATTGGCATTTAATGGTGGTGAGTTAAATCAAAATCTTGGGTTGTATTATGGCCCAACAGATAATGCTACTCTAAAACAATATGATAAAGGTTTAGAGGAAAGTATACCATTTGGTTGGGGAATTTTTGGATGGATAAATAAAGTATTATTTATTCCTTTATTTGGCTTCCTTAGTGGCTTTTTACCATATGGTATTGCCATTATTGTAATGACGATTCTAGTAAAAATCGTATTATCATTTGTACAGTATAAGCAATTCTTATCTCAGGCTAAGATGAAAATCTTAAAACCAGAATTAGATGCTGTTAGAGAAAAGTACAAAGACAATAAGTTAAAGGCACAGCAGGAAACGATGGCTATTCAAAGTCGAGCAGGAGCGAGTCCATTGAGTGGATGTTTACCAGGCTTAATGCAAATTCCGGTCTTCTATGCCTTATTTATGTTTTTCCCAACAGCTTTTGAGTTAAGACAAAAAGGATTCCTTTGGGCAGACGATTTAAGTTCTTATGATTCTGTGTTAGACTTGCCATTCCACATCCCTCTATATGGAGATCACGTGGCTTTGTTTCCAATTTTGGCAGCTATCGCTATTTTCTTTTATATGAAAATGACAACAGGACAGCAAATGGCAACACAGCCAACACAAGAAGGTATGCCTGATATGCAAAAAATGATGAAATATATGATTTATTTCTCACCTTTATTAATGTTGATTTTCTTCAATAATTATGCATCAGGATTAAGTTTGTATTACTTTATTTCTAACTTAATTAGTATTGGTATTATGTTAGTCATCAAAAACTATATTATTGATGAAGATAAAGTGTTAGCTAAAATAGAAGTCAGCAAAACAAAACCTAAAAAGCAAAATAAATTTCAGAAGAAAATGGCTGAAATGATGGAGCAAGCTGAGGCACAAAAGCAAGCGCAACAAAAAGGTAAGAAGAAATAATTTAGCTTCGCCTTAATTATTAATAAGTAAACTATAGCCTCAACATTTTTGTTGAGGCTATTTTTATTCAATAATTTGAAAGTATGAAAATTGAAGTATGTAACAAAGCAGATATTAAAACAATTGTAGACGGTCTTAATACTTATAATTTAGACAAGGTAGCTGCATTATCAAACATTTGGACTCCCTTAGAGTATAGTTTAAAAAATGAAGATGATGCTGTTGTTGGTGGTGTTTTGGCAGGATTGAATTACTGGAATGGTTTAGAGATTAAAATACTTTGGATAGAAGAAGACTATAGAAATCAAGGTTTAGGAAGAAAGCTATTAAATCATCTTGAAAATGAAGCTACAAGGAGAGGAGCAAGCATTGCAATGGTAGATACTTTTGATTTTCAAGCCGAAGGTTTTTATATAAAAAATAATTACGACGTGATTGGAGAAATTAAAAATTTCCCAAAAGGCCACCGACGTATTTATTTTACTAAAATATTAGAATCAAAAAGGCCCAAACCTTTTACAGTTTGAGCCTTTACCTCACAAATTAATCAACCTAAATTAAATGAGCATTATATTAATTATCTTGCAATGGTAGAAGAACAGTGTCAATAACATGAACCACACCATTCATAGATTGAATATCTACTAAGCTAGTTACAATAGTACTCACACGACCGTTTGGATCTGTAAGTGTGTATGCTGAATTATCAGCAGTAATATCTCCACCTAATGTACCAACAGTTCCGTTTGGTAAACCACTAGATTGCACATTTCCACTAACAATATGATAAGTTAAAACAGCGTCCACTGTTGCTGGATCTAAATCTCCTAAAGCTGTATTTCCTGAAGGGTCTAATTCTATCAATAAATTTGCAAAAGCATCGTTAGTTGGTGCAAAGACAGTAAATGGTCCTGTTGAAGCATCTGAAACAGTAGCAATATAAGGTACTGTTGGTGTTCCACTGTCCGCTAATTGTAAAGCGGCAACCAAATTTGATAATGCAGGATTCGTTGTTGCAAACGTCGCAATTGTTGGTAGACCTATAACTTCGTCAACGATATGTACAATACCATTAGTTGCTGTATTGTCTGCATTTGTAACGGTTGATGCACCATTCAACATCACTCCATTTGACGTTGTATAGTATAAGCTTAAATTTTCGTCGTTCGGACCTGTCGCAGCAGTGGTTGTATAACCTGATCCAGCGTTGACTAAATCTGTAGAACTTACCGTAGCACCAATTATAACATGGTTTAATAAAATGTTTCTCACTAAATTCTCTTCAGTTGTAGACAAATTGTCTAGATCTAAACCGGTGTCAGCGAGTAATTGTGCAAAAGCTTCATTTGTTGGAGCAAAAACAGTAAATGGTCCATCTCCTTGTAATGTAGTTACCAAATCAGTTGCTTGTAGAGCAGCAGCTAAAGAGGTTAAATTGTTTTCTAACGCAACGTCTATAACGGTTGTTGTAGAAGGTGTTGTTACATTGTCGTCATCATCACTACAAGACGTTGTTACTATAGTTAATAGAAATACTGCAAGTAATGTGAAGTTTTTTAAAATAATTTTCATTGTTTTGAGTTTTTATATTGTTTAACATTCAAACTTTTACTAGTTTGTTTAACAAATTTACATAATGATTAAACAAAAGTTTTATACGCTTTTCATTTTAACACTATTTTTAACATCTGCATTTGCGCAAAATCCGGTAAATCAATTTGATAAAGACGGACTACGACACGGGTTTTGGACTAAAAATTACCATAAAACCAAAGAGAAACGTTACGAAGGAGTTTTTAAGCATGGCAAAGAAATTGATTCATTCAAGTTTTATACGTTGTCTGGTGGTAAGAGTGTTTTAAGTGCCATAAAAGTCTTTAATGAAACCGATAGCATTGCAGAGGTTACTTTTATAGCCTCTACTAAAAAGGTGATTAGTGAAGGTAAAATGAATGGTAAACGATTTATTGGACCTTGGACGTTTTACCATAAAAATGCAGACGTGAAGATGATTGAAGAAAATTATAATGATGATGGTCTACTTGAAGGAGAGCGTTTCGTGTATTTCAAAAATGGAAATGTAGCAGAAAGTGCTCGCTATAAAAATGGTAAACTAGATGGTGAATCTAAATGGTTTTCTGAAAAAAATATCTTATTGAGGCATACACATTACAAGGAAGGCGAATTAGAGGGTAAAACCATTAACTATGATGCTAATGGAAACATAACCTCTGAGGGTGACTATAATAATAGTCAGAAAAAGGGGATTTGGAAATATTATAAAGATGGTAAGCTAACAAAAGAAATAGACCATACCACACAAGAAGTCATATCTAAAAAGGAATAGTTTAAGGCTATACAACGCATAGAATTTCAGAATGGCAATCTTAATAGGATTGCCTTTTTTATTTTGTAATTTTGCCGAAGTTTTTCGAACAAAAACGTTATGAATATTACATATTCATGTTTAAATTGTTCCCTTGAGGGGACTTTAGGGGTGTTTTTCAAAAAGCATCTAGTTATTAATTAAAAGAGATACCTGCTTTCGCAGGTAATTAATATGAAAAGAGTCATCGTAGGACTTTCAGGTGGAGTAGATTCTAGTGTAGCAGCTTATCTTTTAAAAGAACAAGGTTACGAGGTTATTGGGTTGTTTATGAAAAATTGGCACGATGATTCTGTGACCATTTCAGACGAATGTCCTTGGTTAGAAGATAGTAATGATGCCATGTTGGTGGCGGACAAATTAGGCATTCCTTTTCAAACGGTAGATTTAAGTGTACAATACAAAGAGCGTATTGTAGATTATATGTTTAACGAATATGAAAAAGGGAGAACACCAAATCCTGATGTACTTTGCAATCGTGAAATAAAGTTTGATGTCTTTATGGATATCGCTTTAGAATTAGGTGCAGATTATGTGGCTACAGGTCATTATTGCAGAAAAAGTACTATTGAAAAAGATGGTGAAGAAATTCATCAATTATTAGCAGGAGCAGATCCGAATAAAGATCAGTCGTATTTTCTTTGTCAATTATCACAATCTCAATTGGCAAAAGCAATATTCCCTATAGGAGAATTGCTAAAGCCTGAAGTTAGAGAAATTGCAAAGGCACAAGATTTAATCACCGCTGAAAAGAAAGATTCTCAAGGCTTATGTTTTATTGGGAAAGTAAGATTGCCAGAATTCTTACAACAACAATTAAAACCAAAAGAAGGTGATATCGTTGAGGTTGATGAGCGTTTTGAAATTTATAATCAAGCGTCTCCTTCTTTTGATACTAAAGAAGACGAATTGGAATTCTTGGCTAAAAAACCAGTGTACAAATTAACAGACGGTAAAGTTGTTGGGAAACATCAAGGTGCACATTATTTTACTAAAGGGCAACGGAAAGGTTTAGGAGTAGGAGGTACTGTAGAACCTTTATTTGTTATTGATACAGACGTAAATGATAATATTATTTACACAGGTCAAGGAAAACAACATCCTGGTTTATACCGAAACGTATTGTTTGTGACTAACGAAGAATTGCATTGGGTTAGAGAAGATTTAGCTATAAAAGAAGGCGAAACTATGTCAGTTATGGCAAGAATTCGTTACAGACAAACTTTAGAAAAAGCAACCTTACACAAAGTGGCTTCAGGTATGTACGTAGAATTTGAAAATAAACAATCTGCAATTACCGAAGGTCAGTTTGTAGCATGGTATTTAGAAGACGAATTGTTAGGTTCGGGTGTTATTTCTTAACTTGCATTTAGATTAATTTTTCTGATAGATTACGTAGAAATCATCAGTTCGAGTGATTTGTAACTTTTTTATAGTTGAAAATTGTATCGAGAACACGTTAGATTTAAAATCCTATGAAAAATATTATTACAATACTTCTTTTAATATTCATTACTAATAGCTTCGCTCAAGAAGACGCATGGATCTACCTAACAGACAAGCCAAATGCTTCAGCTTTAGTAGAAAACCCAATTAGCATTCTTACACAAAAGGCAATTGATAGAAAGCAGAATCATAACATCGCTATTGATGTACGCGATGTACCAGTGAATGAAGCGTATATTACAGACTTAAAGTCTCAAACTGGCATAAGCGTTTTGGCCAAATCTAAATGGTTTAATGCGGTTCATGTTAGAGGTTCTGAAGATGATATAAATGCCTTGAGTAATTTAACTTTTGTGGAAAGTATTGATTTTGCTAATAAAAATTTAAATAGCCTATCAAGATCTTCTTTAATGGTAAGTAAAACAGACACTGAAGACGAAACAATTGCTTTTACATATGGTGATACACAAAACCAAGTAGAAATGATTAATGCTGATAATCTTCACTCTGCAGATTTTACAGGAGAAGGCATTACGATTGCCGTGATGGATGCCGGATTTCCCGGTGTGAGTATGATGGGAGCCTTTCAACGTTTACGAGATAATGGAGGATTATTAGACGGTTATGATTTTGTAGATCGAACGTCGGATGTTTATAATTATACAGCAAGCAATCATGGGACTAAAGTATTGAGCACTATGGCAGGATTCATTCAAGATCAGTATGTCGGCACTGCTCCAGATGCGACTTACTATGTCTTTAGAACAGAAGATGCAGGAAGCGAAAATCCGGTAGAAGAAAGTTATTGGGTTGAAGCTGCTGAGCGTGCCGATAGTTTAGGTGTAGATATGATTAATACGTCTTTAGGTTATCAAACCTATGATAATTCAAATTACGATTATACACCAGCAGATATGAATGGGCAAACAACCTTTATTTCTAAAGGAGCTTCCATTGCTGCAGAAAAAGGGATATTGGTCGTAGTAAGCGCTGGTAATTCAGGTGCAACGGATTGGCAAACGGTTGGTGCTCCTGCAGATTCTCCAAATGTATTATCTATTGGTGGTGTAGATGCTGATGGTGATTACGTTTCATTCAGCTCGCAAGGAAGTGATGCCCAAGTGGGCTACCAAAAACCAGATGTGGTTGCTAGAGCTGGTTTGGCTTTTGTGATTGATGAAAATAATACCGTTGTTCAAAATAATGGAACTTCGTTTAGTGGCCCCATTCTTTGTGGAGGTATTGCTTCTTTGTGGCAAGCTATTCCAGATGCATTACCCATTGAAGTTATGGATTACGTGAGGCAATCAGCGTCACAATTTAATGCGCCAGATGATTTTTTAGGATATGGCATTCCAGATTTAGATTTGGCAAGAACTACAGTGTTGTCTTTAAATGAAGAACAGCTTGAAGATTTTAAATTTTATCCAAATCCAGTAACTTCTAATTTAAATATCGAAATGCCTTCAAGCGTTAATCAAATAGACGTTTCAATGTATAATCAATTAGGCCAAGTAATTTTGAATCAATCGATAAATGAAACTTCGACATCTATAGATGTTTCTAATTTAGCTTCAGGCATTTATCTAATTCAATTTTCAACGTCAGGTATCTCAAAAACCTTTAAAATTATAAAACAATAATGGCAAATAGAATCACTTCACTTTTCAATATAAAATATCCAATTATCCAAGCAGGAATGATATGGAATAGTGGTTGGAAGTTAGCTTCTGCCGCAAGTAATTCAGGAATATTAGGATTAATTGGTGCTGGCTCTATGTATCCAGATGTTCTGCGAGAACATATTCAGAAATGTAAAGCAGCGACCGATCAACCCTTTGGTGTTAATGTTCCAATGTTGTATCCCAATGTTCAAGAAATTATGGATATCATTGTTGAAGAAGGTGTAAAGGTGGTGTTTACGTCGGCTGGAAATCCGAAAACGTGGACCAAATGGTTACAAGATAAAGGGATTACGGTGGTACATGTAGTCAGTAGTGTAAAGTTCGCCTTAAAAGCACAAGCTGCTGGAGTCGATGCGATTGTAGCCGAAGGTTTTGAAGCCGGAGGACATAATGGACGCGATGAAACGACCACCTTAACCTTAATTCCAATGGTTAAAGAACAACTTGAAATTCCATTAATCGCAGCAGGAGGTATTGCCACTGGAAAAGCGATGTTGGCATGTATGATTTTAGGAGCCGACGGAGTACAAGTGGGTAGTCGATTTGTAGCTAGTGAGGAATCTTCAGCGCACCAAGCCTTTAAACAAGTGGTTGTGGATGCTAAAGAAGGTGATACGCAATTAACGTTAAAGGAATTGGCACCTGTACGATTAGTAAAGAATAAATTTTATAACGACTTACTAGAACTTTATAAAACAAGTCCAACTCCAGAACAACTCAAAGAATTACTAGGTAGAGCCAGAGCCAAACGTGGGATGTTTGAAGGAGATTTAGATGACGGAGAACTTGAGATTGGTCAAATCGCAGGTTTGATTCACGATGTAAAACCAGTTGCTGAAATTGTAGCGGATATGGTGCGTGAGTTTGAGGAGGCTAAAAATACGATCAGTTCGTTATAAATATTAATTAAAAAACTGTGAATGTGGTAATTAAACTGTTTCTGTTTTGTCTAAACTTATAAATGACAAGTCTTTTGTTATATGTTTATAATTTATTGAATGACTACGTTTTAAAACGTTTATTTACTGCTTTTTTTAATAAAACACTTAAATTTGTGCTTGCTAATTTTAGCTAGGAATGTATGAATTTAACCACTGAGAATATCCTCTTAATAGGCTCCCTATTACTTTTTATAAGTATTGTAGTTGGTAAGACATCTTATAAATTTGGTGTTCCCACATTAATACTCTTTTTGGCTATAGGCATGTTGGCAGGCTCCGATGGTATTGGAGGTATTCGTTTTGACGATCCTCATTTAGCTCAGTTTATTGGTATTGTTTCTCTTAATTTTATATTGTTCTCTGGTGGTTTAGATACTAATTTTAAAGCTATAAAACCCATTCTTAAAGAAGGACTGGTTTTATCTACTTTAGGAGTTTTTCTAACAGCAGCAACATTAGGTCTGTTTGTTTGGTACGTGACAGATTTTACAATTTATGAAAGTTTATTGTTAGGTTCCATTGTGTCATCTACAGATGCGGCCGCCGTATTTTCTATTTTACGTTCAAAAAATCTCGCGTTAAAAACGAATTTAAGACCCACGTTAGAGTTAGAAAGTGGGAGTAATGATCCCATGGCATACGTGCTAACGTTGGCGTGTTTAAGTTTGGTTATCAATCAAGACCAGAGTGTCGTAAACATGATTCTAATGTTTTTTCAGCAAATGATCTTAGGAGGTTTGGCTGGCTTTGCTTTTGGTAAGTTGAGTAAAATTATTATCAATAGAATTAAATTGGGTTTCGAAGGACTTTACCCAGTTCTTGTTATAGCGTTAATGTTCATTACGTTTTCGGCAACGGATTTTGTTGGAGGCAATGGTTTTTTGGCTATTTATATCTGCGCGGTTTATTTAGGTAATCAAGATTTAATACACAAATCAACCATTCTAAAAATGTTTGATGGAATAGCATGGTTAATGCAAATTGTTCTTTTCCTCACATTAGGATTGTTAGTTTTTCCTTCTCAAATCATTCCTTATATGGGTATTGGCTTACTCATCTCTGTATTTCTTATTCTTGTCGCACGACCGGCTGCAGTTTTTATAAGTCTCGTCTTCTTTAAAATGAAAATGAAAAGGCGATTTTATATTTCGTGGGTTGGTTTACGCGGTGCGGTTCCGATTGTGTTTGCAACGTACCCTTTATTGGCTGGAATAGAAAAAGCAAATATAATATTCAACATCGTATTTTTTATTTCGGTAACCTCTGTTTTAATCCAAGGAACGACACTATCTCTATTTGCAAAATGGTTAAATGTTGCCTTGCCAGAAAAGGTAAAACCTATTGCAGAAAATGATCGTTATATTCTTAATCTTCCCAAATCTGCAATGGAAGAAATTTTAATACCAGCCCATAGTTTTGCGGTCGATAAACGAATTATTGATTTACATTTTCCTACGTCAGCGTTTATTGTTATGATTAAACGAAATAATAAATTTGTGCGGCCAGGCGGATCTACTCTTATTGAAGCGAATGATATTTTAGTACTACTTTTAGATCATGAAGATAGCTTATCTGAAGTGAATGCGATATTGGGTAATCCTACATAATAAATTAATGACTTGGATCCATAAATAATAGTGTTTAATTTTTATTGTAGTTCTAAAATTTATCACTAATATTAAGAGTTTAACGGTTTCATTATATTGTTTAAAATAAATCACAAATCAAATTAAGACATCATGAAAAGAATAGTAGTTTTATTTATAGTGCTTTTTGGTTTTTACTCATGTAACGAAACTGTAGGTAACGACGAGCATGAGAAAGTTAACTGGAATGCAAGGAAAACAACGGTTAAATCGACCGATTCTCTAGTCTCAGGGAAATCATATTTATCTGTTTATTCTCAAATATACAGTTACTCGCAGCATAAAACGTATAATCTTACGGCTATGATAAGTATAAGAAACACAAGTGATAAAGACAGTATGTATTTATCACAAGTCAATTATTATGACACGCATGGATCCTTATTAAAAGCTTATATTAATAATCCGGTATATTTAACTCCTATGGAAACCATAGACATTGTTATAAATGAGGTGGATATTGCAGGCGGTACAGGTGGTAATTTTATATTCAATTGGGAAACACCTCAAGACTCTCCTGAGCCTATTTTTGAAGGGGTGATGACGTCTACATCTGGTCAGCAAGGGTTATCGTTTTTAACACATGCGAAACGGATTGATTAAGTGCCTTCAATTTTAGGGGTTTAAACAGGTTTATTTTAAGCTCTAAATTCTAATATTATTAATAAACATTTCATTCTTAAAACTAAAAGGAAGTAGTACTTTTGCGCTATGGTTTTAAGCAATTATACTAAAGAATTTAGATACAATCTGAAGCTTGCATCTCCAGTGATGTTGGGTATGCTTGGTCATACTTTTGTAAGTTTTGTAGATAATATTATGGTGGGGCAATTAGGGGCTGCAGAATTAGCCGCAGTCTCTCTAGGCAATAGTTTTATTTTTATTGCGATGTCTATAGGTATTGGTTTTTCTACAGCCATTACACCCTTAGTAGCAGAAGCAGATACTGAGAGAAATTTTGAAAAGGGGAAATCGGTTTTTAAGCACGGTCTTTTTCTTTGTACAGTTTTGGGCTTGGTATTATTTGGTATTTTATTATTTGCGAAGCCTTTAATGTATATAATGGACCAGCCGGAAGAAGTGGTGGATTTAGCGATTCCTTATTTAGATTTGGTAGCATTTTCTTTAGTTCCGTTGATTGTTTTTCAGGCCTTTAAGCAGTTTAGTGATGGGTTATCGTTAACCAAATATCCAATGTATGCTACAATTGTTGCCAATTTACTTAATGTAGCCATTAACTATGTATTGATTTTTGGAAAGTTTGGGTTTCCCGAAATGGGAATTGTAGGTGCTGCAGTTGGTACGTTGGTATCTCGTTTTGTGATGGTTGGCTATTTATGGTGGCTATTGGCAAAGCGTGAATCATCGAAAGCTTATGTCACTAATATAAAATTCTTTCAACTCAAAAAATACCCCATAAAAAAGTTAAGTAATTTGGGATTACCTAGTGCGATGCAAATGTTTTTTGAGGTTGGTATTTTTACGGCAGCCATTTGGTTGAGTGGTACTTTAGGAGCCAATGCACAAGCAGCAAATCAAATAGCACTTAATTTATCGTCAATGACGTTTATGGTGGCCACAGGATTAAGTGTTGCCGCTATGGTAAGAGTCGGTAATCAGAAAGGTTTAAAAGATTTTAAGGCTTTAAGGCGTATTGCAGAATCTATATTTTTTGTCGGCTTTATTTTTGCTGTAATTTTCGCTTTATTTTTTGTGGTGTTTCATCAGTTTTTGCCCGATTTATATGTGGATTTAGATGACCCTGAAAATGCTATTGATACCGCTGAAGTGGTAAGTATTGCTGCAACCTTGCTTTTAGCAGCAGCTGTTTTTCAGATTAGTGATAGTCTTCAAGTAATCGCTTTAGGTGCTTTACGTGGTTTACAAGACGTTAAAATGCCGACGCTAATTACCTTCATTTCATATTGGGTTGTTGGATTTCCTATGAGTTATTATTTAGGTAAAGAAGAGGTTTATGGAAGCTTAGGTATTTGGATCGGACTTATTGCAGGATTAACTGTTGCAGCAATTTTACTTTTTATTAGGTTTCATTTACTGACGAAGCAGTTAATTGCAAAATCAACGAATTAGTTATTAGCTTTTGTAGCTTGTTTTGATATACAAAATTAGTCGAAGAACTTAGTCAAAATCTATATATTTGCAACTTAGTTGAAAAGCTTTTCATTTTCAAATACAAAATTCAATACAAATGGAATTACCAAAATTCATACTAGGAGATAATACAGACTACCCTAATGCTATATTTATAATTCATACAGAATTTCCGCGTTTTATCATTAATCTAGAAGATGATGAAGTAGAATGGTTTGAAGAGTTTGATCAGCACGATGAAAAGGAACTAGAAACAGAAACTGAAAATTACATTCAGCAGGCTACAGATTTTTACGATAGAGAAATTGCGAGATACGACGATTAATGCTAGAACACCTTATAGAGTACGATAAAAATCTTTTTTTATACCTTAATAATTTAGGATCCGAAACGTGGGATGGGTTGTGGTTAGTCATCACCAATAAGTTATCATCCATACCGCTATATGCTGCTCTGTTATTTATCATTTATAAGAAATTTGGGTGGAAAGCGTTGCTGTTAATGGTATTTGTAATTGCTGGAATGATAGCGTTTACTGATCAAATGACCAACCTTTTTAAAGACACGTTTCAACGTCCTCGACCTTGTAGGGCAGAAGGGATTAGGGAAATAGCGCGATATGTAGCGCCACGCTGTGGTAAATATGGCTTCTTCTCAGGCCATGCCTCAAACTCAATGTCTACCGCAATTTTTGCAGGCTTACTATTAAGACCTTATTTTAAGAATTTGATCTATGTTCTAATTATATGGAGCTTAATTGTTGCTTACAGTCGCATTTATATTGGCGTCCACTATCCATTAGATATTATTTGTGGCTTAACCTTTGGAGCTATTGCAGGCTTCGGATTTTATAAACTAAACCGCTATCTCATTAAAAGGTTTATTTCAAAGTAAGCTTATAGAGTTGATTAACTAATCTCGATTTGTGATCGCGATCTGAAAAATTCATATCGTAAGTCGCAATAAACTCAATATTATACAGCTTTGCTAACTCGGCAATATCTTCAGGTTTTGATGATATAGTTAATAATCTAAATTGTTTTTCTTCAGGAATTATGATGCCGTCATCAGTTGTAATGCGTGGAATTTTATGACCATAATTATAAATAGATTCGGGAGCAATACCATCTAAGGAGTAGAGTGGAAGGGAATCGGAGGCCAATTCTGAAAGCGGCTTATAATTCTCTTGTGATTGTAACTGAGCCAGTGGCAAGACTAAAAGACCAATACTAAGCATGAATGCAATCACTAAGTAAAACGCCGTTTTAATGTTTTTGGCTTTCAAATTCTTATAGATATAGAAACCAATACCTGCCAATACAATGCTGGCAATTATAAATCGTAACCAAGAACTTGTGGTAAACGAAGGAGCTAAGAAAAAGCCTACAATCCAAAACAATAAGGCAATTGTTCCTATTAAACCAAATTGAAAATATACTGGTAAGGTTTCTTTCTTAGCTTTTAAATTTTTGAATTCACGAACTAAATATTCAATATAAAAGCCAATATTTAATGCCAAAGGAATTAATACAGGCATCAAATAGCGCGATTTTTTTTCAGGAATTAGCGATAATAAGATGACCGCAAATAAGGTCCAAAATAAGCTGAAACGATAGGCTTTGAGATGGATTACTCTTGTTTTTAGATACGGATACAATAAACTAATAAATGCAGGAATTGTCCACAGGCCAGTTTGAATAAAGAAACTCCAGTAATAGTAAAAAGGCCTTACATTATAACTATGCCAGTTAGAAGTTTCACGTTCTGCAATAGCTGTAAATGTTTCAGGGTCTGCAATACGAACATGGAAGTACCACCAGCCTCCTAAAATAATTCCGAAAACTAAAAGACTGAATAATTTTAAAAAGTGAAGCGTTCCACCTTTAAATTTAAACGTGAAGCCATAGGCGAGTACAAATGGTAAGAATAGGACGTATAGTGAAACTGGACCTTTTGATAATACAGAAGCGGCTAAAAACAACACAAATAATAAACTTTGGAATACAGCTGTTTTTTTAATCTGAAACATTAAATACAATTGGTAAAGCGCCATAAGCATAAAGCCATGTGCATAAATATCCCAAGGTGCTTCAAAGGTAATGCCAATGATATAAAAAGAGCTTAATGCAATAAATCCATTTATAAGACTATGGGATTTAGTGAGCTCTAATTTTTTAGAAAAAAGGTAGATTAAAATACCAATGCTTGCCACAAAAAGGAGCGTAGGCCAACGTAAAGCCAAAACAGATGTCATACCAAATACATACCCAAAAATAGCGGTTATCCATGTCGGTAAAGGAGGTTTTTGATAGCGAGCTTCACCATTCATAGTGGTTAAAATCCAATGGTCATCGGTAAGCATTTCTCTAGCCGAAATAAAATTTCGTGCTTCCATAATGGTTACTGGTATAGCATCAATGGTAAAACCGAGCATTACAATTACAAAAAGTAAAAGGCTAATTATAGGATATTTCTCAAGAATTTTAATCATTAGTCTGTCGAATTAAATAAGCATTACGAGCGTATATAATTAATCCAAATAAATGCCCAACAAACAATACCGGATCTTCTCTGATTATGGCATACGTTAAGATTAAACCGGCTCCAATTAAACTCAACACCCAAAAACCTAGGGGTAACGTTGACTCTTTGTTACGCTCAGAATGTATCCATTGGTATACAAATCGCAACGTAAAAATTACTTGAGCTACAATGCCTAAGATTAATAACCAAGAAGGGATATCTGCATTTTTAAAGAGCAATTCTAGGTCTATCTTATTATTGTTATAATAAAATACAACAATTAAAATGGGTGCAATAAATAGCAAATACTGTACAATTTTCGGGAATTTTTGCCATTGTCCTTGTAATTGCAAGTTTCTGATGTAAATGAAATATGTTAAACTCTGACCTAACATTATAGCAAAGTCTAGACGCAAATAACCATAAATAAATAATAGAAAAGAAGCAATTAAGCTCAGTGTCCAGAATGTTTTAGGAGTGATAACTTTGCGTTGCTTTTCGGAAGTTATCCATTGAATAATGAGCCGAGAAGAAAACAAGATCTGAGCTAAAAATCCGATACTATAAATAATCCAGTCTTTCAAATTATAGATGTTGTTTACTAGATTTTTCTATGTCGTAGTTGATGTATTTTTTCTTCATCCATAAATACGCAAAACAATCCATTAAAGGACCAAGCAGCCGATTCCATAGACCAAATTTTGCCGTGCCAGCGATCCTCGGAAAATGTTGAACTGGTATTTGTGTAACGCTTCCATTTTGCAACATAATCATTGCAGGTAAAAACCGATGTAATCCTCTAAACATAGGAATGCGTTTAGCATAGTCCGTTTTAATCACTTTAAGTGGACAGCCCGTATCATCCATACCGTCATGAGTAAAGGCACGTCGTATACCATTTGCAATTTTTGAGGACATATTTTTAACAAATGAATCTTTTCTGTTAGAGCGTACACCAGTCACCAATTCATAAGAATCAATATGCTCTAAAAGACTATTAAAATCTTCAGGTGCAGTTTGTAAATCGGAATCGATATATCCAACTAATTCTGAATCTACATGATCAAAACCAGCTTTTATAGCGGCGCTTAACCCTCTGTTTTCTTTAAATAAGATATATTCAAAAGCGTCATTACGATTACAAATAGTTTCAATTAAAGATTGACTATTGTCACTAGAACCATCATTTACAAAGAGTATAGAGGTTGTAACCTTAGCGATTTTAAGATATTTTAATAGTTCCGATTCAACACGTTCTAAGTTATCCTCTTCATTATAAACGGGAACTATAATGGTAAATTGGTACGTCATGAGGTTAATTACTTTAGCGATACAAAAGTATTGTTTTTTTAAACGACAACAAGGTATTGTGATGTAATGTGTATGGTTTGGTAATTCTTAAAGAATGAAGTCTAATTCTCCGATTCCATCTTAAGTCGTTCTTCATTAGCAATTCGCTGCAATTCTATATTCTCTGGATCTTTCATCTCATTCTTCATGGCCTCTACATAGTCAGGGAAATCGCTATAGGTCATCTCTAAAATAGTTTCAGATTTTGTCAAGAATAATAGCAAACCTATACCAAAAATTAGAGTAAGCCGTATTAAAAGTGATTTGTAAAGCTTGGTTTTAGTATTAATAAATTTAATTAAAACAACTCCAACTATAGGAAAAAGGCTAATTAATCCTATCAATAAATTGATGCTACCATAAGGCCATCTTTGAAACTTAAATAAAATACTAATCGTCATTATTGATAAAACCAACCCTGTCCCTACGGTTCCTATGATTCGTAACGTGCTAATGCCTTTATAGGATTCTGTTTTAAATAAATTTCTAAATCCAATTTGATTTAATAGCCCAACGCTGAAAAAAAAATACAGAATCGACAATACTAAAGTGAGTTGCGTAATTAACAGGGAAGCATACGGGTATATAACCAATAGTCTTAGAGTCATTAATAATAAAATTCCTACTCCAATAATTAGTTCTGTTTGTTTCATTTTTTAGTGATTTAGATGTTCTATGCTAAAGATAAAATAAGAATTCAGCCACTGCATTTGAACTTGTATTTCCTGCTTCAACTCATTTAATTTGTCGAGTTCATTCTGTTTTAATGCTTGAAGCACTTTAGGTATTGGATTTTAAATGGTTTCTGTGTTTTGTAATACCCCGAATTTATTTTCCTTAGTTCAGTCTCTATCATAATATGATTGGCTTTTTGGGTTTTGTTGTAATCTTCAATCCTAGTCTAGATCTTATAATTACGTTCTATAAACATATAGCGTTACTCAAATCTGTTATATGTCCCGAGGTGATACCAAAAACGAAACCCTCAAGGTGGGCTGTTTTTGCAATTTTTATAGATGGTTTTGGCGACATTAAAACTAAAATGATTTGGAAATTCTACGCCTTTTTTATGCAAAGCAGCGTTGTACGGTTGATGTCTCTACACTATAATACAGTCAATTTATGTCTGTGATTTTGCTTCTTTTACGTCAATAGGCACTTCAATTAATGTGTTATCCCAAGCCATGGTTAATTTTAAATGCCCGGTTTTATTATCAAAAGCAATAGTAAAGCGTTCTACGGTAACGTCTAGTTCCTCTGAAGGTACTTGAAATTCGAGTGCATCGTAATTTGGATCCCACATAGGTTCCATTTTTTCATTAACACCCCAATCATATTGTTTGGAGTTAAACATCACTTTCCATGAGTCTTTCATTGGGACTGTCCAAATGGTATATTTTCCTTTTTTTAATACGATACCGTCAATTAATAAATCTTGGTTGGTTTCAAAAGTCGTTGCTTCGTTAGCTCCTGTTCGCCATACTTTGTCAAATGGGACTAGTGCACCAAAAATTTCACGATCTCGTTTTGAAGGTCTGTTATATTCTACTTTAAGCGTTAAATCATTGAGAGATATTTCAGCAGTATCTTTTGGACTTAACGGAGGTGAAAAAATATCTTCAACAAATACGGAATATAATAGCAAGCCTAAAGCTAAAATAGATAAGATGATAAGGAGGCGTTTTAACATAGTTGAGACTCTTAAAATAAAATAGGTTAAAATTAAAATGCAAACTTATGCATTCCATATTTAAAGATAATTGAAATCCATAACTTTATAGATGTCAAACGTTGAATTTTATGGAAATCTTATAAAATTGAAAATAATTTGAAGATTCTTGCAACACTTCAAATTTTATGTCGTCTTTAAGGTGTAACCAATCAAAAAACTAAAACCAAAATCAGCACGTTTCAAATTCATATTGTTGAAAAATGTAGGCAGAATGATAGACAAGCGCAGATGCAATTGTACAATCAATACTGTAATGGCATGCTAACCGTAGCACTCAGATTTGTTAATGATACGATGGAGGCCGAGGATGTTGTACAAGAAGCGTTTATTAAAGCGTTTTCTAAATTAGAACAATACAAAGCGGAAGTAAGCTTTGGAGCATGGCTGAAACGTATCGTTATTAATACATGTATTGATGTTGTAAAGTCGAAAAAACAACGTATCGTAGAATTAGAAGCCTATCATTTAAATGTTATTGAAGACAACAATGATAAAGACTGGACAGTTGACGAAGGGATTTCAATGGATGACGTTAAAATAGCGATAGAGGCACTGCCAGAAAAATACAAGTTTGTTGTGTTGCTGTATTTAATGGAAGGCTACGATCATAAAGAGATTTCTGAAATTTTAAATATTACAGAGATTGCTTCTCGAACACAACTATCGCGAGGAAAGCAAAAATTAAAAGATGCATTAAAACTGAAAAGAAATGGGACAAGATCTTAGAAATTTATGTAAACAAGACCCAAAGGATCAGCAAGCAACAATGTCTGAAGGTCATGAAGCACGTTTTCTTGAAAAATTAGAAAATGAGTTTCCTATAGAGAAAAAACAAACTAATAGATTCGGGTTTTTAAATATAGCAGCGAGTGTCATTGTATTGTTAGGGTTAAGTTACGGAGGGTATCGCTATTTTCAAACTCCTTCAGAAACAGTTGAGCCAACTAAAGTTGTTGATGCCCCAATTAAAACTTTGGGAGATGTGTCACCAGACTTAAAAAAGGTGGAAGATTACTATTTGGCAAGTATTAATCTGGAGCTATCTAAAGTGCAACTCACCCCAGAAAATAAAGAATTATTTGATGGCTACGTCGGAAGGCTGAAAGAGTTAAATGATGAATATAAAACCTTAACGTTAGAGTTAAACAACAACGGCCCCAATGCCGCCACTTTAGATGCACTTATCAATAATCTGAAGTTTAGACTCAATTTAGTAATGCGCCTTAAAGAAAAATTATTGGAATTTAAAGACGATTCCGTGACACAAGAAACTTTATAAAGAATCAATCAATCAATTAATCAAAAAACGAACAGATGTTACGCGGCTTTGCTGGGTACATCTAAAAAAATCAAACATTATGAACACCATTAGAATTTTAGTTATGTGTCTAATAACCACGTTTTGTTATGCACAGAAAAAGATGAGTAAAACATCACAATCCATCAAAGTGAATAAGGCTGTGGTTGTAGAATTATACACCAGCTATGTAGAGATAGAGATAGACACCTGGAATAAAGATGTCGTTGAAGTTGAAGCTTATATTGAGGGAGATAAATTATCTGACGAGGAATTAAAAAACGCATTAAAAGTATGGCAACTTAAAGTTGAAGGTTCTAATGATAAGGTTGTTATTTCCTCTACAGGAGGTCTGAATTCGGTATCATATCCTCATGAAGATTATGCCGACGTATTACAAGAACTGGAGTACCAGTTAATTGAATTACCAGCAGTGCCCGTGATGCCAGAACTACCAATGATGCCGGCATTAGTAGAAATGCCAGCCATGCCAGAAATGCCAGCCATGCCTGTAATGCCAAAACTGCCAAAGTTGCCCAAAAACATTACAACAATAGATTTTGATTACGAAGCATATCAAAAGGATGGTGAGGACTATTTAGCTGAATGGAGCAAAAAGTATGAAAAGCAAGGTGGTAAAGAATTTCAGAAAAAGATGGAAGACTGGGCACGTAAGTTTGGAGACTCAGGATATCAGGAGAAAATGGAAAAATGGGGAGAAGAATACGGGAAGCGTTTTGAAGGCAAATGGGCAAAAGATATGGAAAAATGGGGAGAGAAATTTGGAGAGACCTACGGTAAGGATATGGAAAAATGGGGAGAGGAATTTGGTGAAAAATTTGGAAAGGAATGGGAAGAAAAAATGGAAGCTTGGGGAGAGCGTTTAGAGAAACAAATGGAACAACGGGCCGAAGCTATGGAAAAAAGAGGTGAGTCTTTAGAGAAAAGGCAAGAAGCGCTTGCCAAACAATACGAACATATGGCGGATAGAAGTTCTTCTGTTTATGTAAAGCGTTTAGAATCGGGAAACAAGAGTAAAACAAAAAAGGTGATTAAAATTAAAATCCCTAAAAAAGCCCAACTAAAAACCAATATTAGACACGGTGAACTGAAAATAACCTCTACAATACACAATATGAAAGGCGATATTTCGCATTCATTTTTAGTAGCAGAACACATTGATGGAAGCGAGACTTCCATCAATGTCTCTTATTCGCCAGTCATGGTGAATACCTGGAACCTAGGAACTTTAAATCTCAATTTTGTAGATAAAGCTCAGATTAAAACCGCTCAAAATTTAGTGCTCAATTCGAAATCGTCTAATATAACCGTTGGGAATTTGAATGATACTGCTATTATTGATGGCAGTTTCGGTGATTTAACGATTTCTAATTTAAGTGCCACCTTTAAGAATCTTAATTTAGTATTAGAAAATAGCGATGCACTAATCAACTTGCCACAAGCTATAGATTATACGCTGTACTTTAAAGGCAACCGTTCAAAGTATAATAACAAAACGACTGAACAAAAAACAATTCGTCATTATCCTGATGGTCAGAATTCTAATCGAAATATTGTGGTCAATGCTAAATTTAGTAATGTGATTATTAATTAATCTTAAATCCGTATTTTTATAGAGAACTAACGACTTTAAACATAAATTATGAGATCCATCACTCAATTTGCTATAGTGTGCTTTTTTACAGCATGCTTTTTTTGTTGTAAAACAGATTCTAACACTAAAGTTAACTCAGAAGTCAATAACTATGATGCATTTATTTCAAAATTAAAAGCGAAGGGCATTGCTATAGGTAATATTCTAGTGTATAAAGATGGTGCTATTATATATCAAAGTTCTAACGGATTACGGTCTATAGACCCAATAGATTCGTTGAATTTAAACTCACAGTTTAGACTGGCATCCGTAAGCAAACAATTTACTGGTATGGCTATTATGAAATTAAAAGAAGCAGGTAAATTGGAGTATGATCAAAAGGTAAATACTATATTAACCGACTTTCCTTATGATCATATTACCGTTCGTCAATTATTGCATCATACTTCAGGACTTACAGATTACGAGCGTTTGATTGCTGAGAATTTTGTAAAGGAAGATTCGACTAAAAAGTACATTTTAGGTAATAATGAGATATTAACTGAGTTTTACCGTGTGAATCCGGAGTTAGATTTTCAACCTGGAGATAAATGGGAGTACAGTAATACAGGTTATTTGGTTTTAGCATCGATTGTAGAAAAAATATCGGGTCAACACTTTAAAGCGTTTTTAAAAGAACAGATTACAGATCCTGTGGGCATGACAAACACAACCTTGTACAGCTATCAAATAGAAGCTGATTCCACAATGCCTAATCGTGTATTTGGTTACCAATTGGCATTAAACCAGAACGATTTAGTGTCAAATGATTACCATATTGTAAACGATGTTAGAGGTGATGGAGGAATTTATTCAACCTTAGAAGATTTATACAAATGGAATATGGCCTTAGCTAACCATACTATAATTCCAAAAGCCTATTTAGATGACGCTTGGACGCCAGGTATTTTAAATAATGGAGATCTTACCAACTATGGTTTTGGTTGGTTTTTAGAGCAGGATCCATCCAAACCAAAAACAGTCTTTCACTCTGGTGGTTGGGTTGGTTTTGTAACGTTTTTATATAATGAACTCGATACAAAAAGTGGTTTTATAATATTAACCAACAATACAACCAATGACTTTGGAACCATTATAAATGGGATTTCAAATATTAGAGCCGGACAACCTTACGAAATGCCAAAAACAGCACTAGCTGCAGGAATGGCAAAGCGTATTTTAACAGAGGATTCAAACACGGCAATGCGCTACTACCATGCTCATAAAATGGATACCCTTAATTATTCGGTGTCTGAAGGAGATTTAAATGTGTTAGGCTATCAATTATTAAACGAAGATGAACTAGATGCAGCATTGGCTATTTTTAAATTAAATATTGAAGAACATCCCACTTCGGCAAATCCATACGATAGTTATGGTGATGCCTTATTGTTAAAAGGCGACTCTATACATGCGTTGAAGAATTTCAAAAAATGTTTCGAAATGGATAGTACCTTAACCTATGCAAAGGATAAATCTGAAAAATTAGAAGCCGCATTACAACCATGACCATATTAGATTTGCTAACCCAACTTGAAGCTCATCCTTTAGTGGATCCTTCTATTCCAAAAGCATCCTATATGCCTTTGGATTTATCCGTTGATAATTCAGAATTACAAGCTGTTAATGTTTCAGATGCGGAAGATTTAGAACGTTATATTTGGAGGTATATGATAGCTAATAAGGCTAAAATAGCTTATGGTGGTTATCTTGAAAAACGAGGAATTTACCAACGGAGTACATATTTTAATCAAACAAATCCAGAAACCGAACGCAATATTCACTTAGGATTAGATTTATGGATTGAGGCTGATACACCCATTTTTGCACCTTTAGCAGGAACCATTCACAGTTTTAAAAACAATACGAATCATGGTGATTATGGACCGACTATCATTTTAAAGCATCATAGTGAAGGGGGTGAGTTTTATACTTTGTATGGCCATTTAAGTATAGCATCCATTGAAGATTTAGAGGTTGGAGTAGAAGTGACCCAAGGTGCGCAAATTGGAACACTCGGCATGGCTAAGGTTAATGGAGATTATCCTCCGCATTTACACTTTCAGATCATACATGATATTCAAGATTTTAGTGGTGATTATCCTGGAGTGAGTAATCAACTCGATTTAGCCTTTTATAAAAACAACTGTCCTGATCCTAATTTGCTATTGAAGCTATATTAAGCTTTCTTTTCAGAAGTTTTATAAATCCATTCAACAATAAAGCACAACCCAATAATTCCAAGAGAGACCAACACTCCTGTAAGATTCGATTGGTATTGTTGATTAATTAAAATCACTAAGGCGATCAGGCACAATATACAGCCACTTATCGGAATGATTTTATTACTACCTGTGTCTTTGGTGCACTTAAAACCTACCCAATTGACAATTCCAAAAATGAGAATAAACCCAACGCTTCCAGCCGTTGAAATACTTTCTAAGTCAAGGATATTGACAAGCACTAATGTAGCGATTGCGGTTATTAATAAACCTATCGGCTGATTCCAGAGTTTAGAGGTAAAATGATGTGGCAATTCATCATCTTCGGCAATTTCAAAATTCACACGACTGCCTCCATATAAAGAGGCATTTATCGCGGAGAATGTAGAGATTAAGGCCGCAATAGTTATAATGGTGAAACCGATTTTACCAAGCATAGGTTTTGCGGCTTCGGCCAAAACATAATCTTCTGCGGTGGCAATGGTGTTAAAAGGCAATGAGCCCACCGTCACAATAGCGATGATTATATAGAGTACAATGACAAAGATTACAGAGTAATAGTAGGCTTTTGGGATGTTCTTTTCGGGATTTATAATATCTGGAGCTGCATTCGCAATGAGTTCAAAACCTTCATAAGCGACAAAAATCACCATGCCTGCTGCAAATAATTGTACGGGAGATTCCCAATTAGAAATGGCCAGTTGTGATAGGTTAGGGTTTCCAATAAGGCCGTAAGCACCAATACCAATAAACCCAATTAAAATAATTAGTTTTATGATGACGGCATACGATTCTATTTTCCCAACAACCGCAATACTATAATAATTTATCGCTGTGGCGAGGATGATAATAGCACTGGCATAAATATGAAAATCGATTGTAGTGTTTGAGGTAATGGCGAATAGATTAGGTGCATACGACCCAAAAGCAGAAGCGTAAAGCGAAAGCATAATAATATAACTCACCCAAAGCAAGTTATTAATGGCTCCACTAAAAATAGACACTCCAAAGCCTTGGTTAATAAACTTTACAGTGCCTCCACGATCCGGATATTTTTGAGATAGTTTCACATAACTATACGACGTGATTAATGCTAGAAGTCCAGCACATAAAAAGGCGACAGGTGTTCCGCCATGTGCGATAGAAACGGCTAATCCGAGAACGGCAAAAATACCACCACCAACCATACCACCTATACCAATAGAAATCGCGTCTTTTAAACTTATTTTGTCTGCCATAGTAATAAAACTGATTCGTTATTAGAAGGAGGATTTAAAAATTATGAATACACTAATGGCTTTAGGTTTTATCAATGGCGTTAGGTTTGTTTATCGTTTTAGAGGCGAATACATGCCCTAAATAGAAGCCCACAATCGCAAATACACCATCTGAAAGTGTAAACCATAGTTCTTTTGGCAACATCACGATATTAAAGAATGTAGCCGCAAGCATTAGCGCTCCAACGATGTAACTTGGCACCATACTGGTTTTAGATATTTTGGCCGCTACAAGCATTCCAATATACACACCAACGAAATGGGCGATGACGACACATATTTTCATGCCCACAGGAATCTTATTCATGTTGTTGCTTAGCCAGTCCATATTTAATGGGTCTGCGCCATCTGGTAGTGGAAATAGGTTATGACCGATTAGATTTTCGATGAGGTAAACACTTAGTGATGCTGCGATAAAGCCAATAATGGTGGCTAATACATGTCTCATTATTCCAATTGATTAGTGGTTATTATAAATGCTATGTGTATTTAAAGGTATGAATTATTATAGGGTTTCTTTTAACCACTTAAAAAATTCGTGTTGCCATACGAGTGCATTTTGAGGATTTAATACCCAGTGGTTCTCTTCAGGGAAATATAATAATTTGCTTTTCAATCCTAATAGTTGTGCCGCTTGGTAAGCGCTTAAGCCTTGTTCAATTGGCACTCTGTAATCTTTTCCACCTTGGATGATTAACATTGGCGTATTCCATTCTGCAACCTTGTTCACCGGATTAAATTCATTATAAGCCTTTTGTGCCTTTTTATTATCTTGGTCCCAATACGCTCCTCCAAAATCATGATTCACGAAGAATAATTCTTCGGTGGTGCCATACATCGATCTGGTATCAAAAACACCATCTTGAGAAATAAAGGTTTTAAAGCGGTTGTTGTGAATTCCGGCTAAATAAAACACAGAATAGCCACCAAAACTAGCACCAATAGCACCCAATCGGTCGTTGTCTACATAGGGTTCTTTGGCGATATCATCAATAGCAGACAGGTAATCGTCCATCACTTGGCCTCCCCAATCTTTACTAATATCTTCATTCCATTTTACACCATGGCCTGGCATGCCACGGCGGTTAGGTGCTACGACAATATAGCCTTGTGACGCCATGAGTTGGAAATTCCAACGGTACGAATAAAACTGAGATAAGGGAGATTGTGGTCCACCTTGCGCATATAATAAGGTTGGGTATTTTTTTGTCGCATCAAAATTAGGAGGTAGAATCACCCAAACCAACATTTGTTGGCCATCGGTTGTGGTGACGTAACGTTTTTCGACTTTGGGTAAATCGACACTATTGTATAAATCCTTGTTGATGTTGGTGAGTTGGGTAAAGCTTTTCTTTTTTAGGTTGAAATTATAAATATCAGCCGCATGGTTCATGTCGGTTCTGGTTACCAATAACGTCTTGTCTTTTTGAGCGATAATACTAGTCACATCAAACTGTCCTTCCGAAAGTTGTTCTACTACCGGAGCGATACGTTTTTTACCAGGATAATTCACTTTGAAAAGTTGAATGGTGCCGTCTACAGGTGCTGTGAAATAGACCGTGTTGCCATCGTTACTCCATAGAAAGCTTCTGACGGTGCCATCCCATTGTTGGGTTAGGTTTTGTTGTATGCCATTGTTTAAAACGATGATGTCGTTTTTATCGCTTTCGTAGCCATCGGTTTTCATTTGTAACCACGCCAATGCACCCGTTGAAGCAAACGCCGGATTGGTATCGTAGCCTTTGTTATCTTCTGTAATGTTCTCCGTGGTTTTTGTGGCTAAGGTGTATTTGTAAATGTCTGTATTGGTGCTGGTAGCATAGGCTTTGCCTTTTAGCTTTTTACTGACATAGTAAATGGCTTTACTGTCTGGCGACCAGATATAATCTTCATCACCACCAAACGGTTTTTGAGGGGTGTGATAAGGTTCGTTAGGCATAATGTCTATGGCTGAGGTATCCTCTGCACCGACTTTTTTATAAAATAAATGGTTGAAACTGCCATCGCTCCAAGTATCCCAATGGCGAATGTCTAAGTCTGAAAATATATACACATCAGACTTATCTAGATGCTTATAAGCGTCAGTTCCCTTTATGTTTTCGATATGAACCTCGTTATTAAATAACTGAAAGTTGCCATCTGCAGAGGTATTTTTGTCGGTTGCTTTGACGTCTTCCTCTTTTATTTCAACGCTAGCACCACCATCTACAGGCATTTTAAAGTACTTGGAATCGTAACTATTGTCTTCAATGTTTGGTGTTTTTACCTTAAAAAATAGGGTCGTTCCTTCGCTATCTAAACCCATAACACTAAGGCGTTCTACTTGCCATAATAATTCTGGGGTCATTGTTTTTTGTGCGATCATTAGGTTGCTTGTCAGGATTAATGTGAAAATAAAGAGGGTGTTTTTCATAATGGCTCATTCAATTATTTGCAAGTGTAAAGTTAAGAAGATTTTTCCATTGCATGGAACGGTAGTGTCAGTCTTCTGTATTTTTGCAGTAGGTTGATGGGGTGTATTTCCGTCTTAATTGCGGTGGATTATTGGTAATTTGGAGTAAAATGCCTCTAGGCCTTGGTATGACTCGCTTTAACCGTGCTTTAACCATATTATAAGCACGCTATAACCACGCTATAACCTGTATTTTTGGATGTGCGTTTTTTGCATGACCATGGGTTGAGTTTTGGTGTAACGCTATTTGGATTTGCTGCGATAGGTTATTGAATATAGCTTATTTTTTTAGCTTATCTCACACACATTTATGTATAAGAATTGTTACGAGTTTGTAATGTTTGATTTTGCGAAGGAAAATCAAACATTACAAACACGCAACGACCTTTGATTAAGCACTAAATCGCAATTATTTTTATACGATGTTAGCGGTTCGGCATTTTTTATACCTGTTTTTGTTATTCAATGTAATCAATCAATTCAATTTTAGAATTAAGAGCAAGAGCAATTTTAGAAAGTACATCTATACCAACAGAATAACGACCTTGTTCAATACGGCTAAGGTTTGCAGCATCGATATTAGCTAGTTGAGAAAGCTTTTTTGCTTCAATATTTTTTTCTTTTCGTAATTCCCGAATTCTAGCTCCAATTCTAATTCTTTCTTGGTTTAGGAAAATTCTTTCATCTTCTCTATCTCCTTTTCCTCCATTAATTGTTAGTCCTTCGTAATAAGTCATTTGTATCCAAATCCAATATTGCATTCCCATACCTGTATCATCTCCAATATTATCATTGAAATATTTTTCTAAATAATAAGCTAATCTTTCTGCATAGTATTGTTGATTTTGCTTAGGTGTTGAAAAAAGAGTTTTCCAAATAAACTTCTCTCCGTCTTGAGCAGTAACTTCGATAGTAAAGTCATCTGCAAATTTTGCTTGTATCATAATTATATTACCGTATTTATCGTGTTGCCGCCACTTTTTAATATTATTAAGCAAATATAAAAATAAATTAATAATTGGCATATTTGCCAATTGTTAATTTTAATAGATTCGAATAACCATCCTATCTTCTTTATCGATTGACCATTGTACTTGCCAAGTTCTTCCGTCTATTTGGTCGAGTAGGATGAAATTATAAATGTTTTTAGTTGAAAATAATCTATAAACAACACTACTATCTGTAGAAATATTTTGTATTGGTGTTTCTGAAGTATTTTGAGCGATTGAAATAGTTGTTAAAAATGTGAAAGTCAATGTGGCTAATATCGTTTTCATAATATTAAAATTTAATCTTTTTTTTATTTAGTTTTGTTTATTTGCTGACGCACAACTTGTTATAAAAGTACAGCCACTCACGTTATCCCTTTTTTAATTCCAGATAACAAAAACTATAGCACTCCATTCTTAGTTTATAAAACTACGCAATACTTTGCAAAGTTTAGTACGTGACTTTACGTACATTTTGATAAAAATAAGGTAGTTATGAGACTTATGGTTACTGTTTTCCGTAATGCTATAAAAAAAACTAAGCGGTTGCTGAGCATTTTAGATGGTGGTTGTTGGCGTTGGGTGGTTTTTGAAGTTCTCTAAGTGCTGTATACGATCATTGTAAATAGATTGATGCTTGATTGTGATGCTTCTCGATACATGCCGACAAAAAAGTCGGCACACTCGACATGACGGTGTTGTTTCGGTTTATATGTGTTGGTAAATATTTGACAGATAGAACTTCTGAGAGGATTTTGGTAAGTAGGCTAGGACTAGCACTACGTTATATGCGGTGTTGTAGCACGTTTTTTTATTCATTGATTAACTGTTCAGCTTTTCTGATAATTCTAGCATATTTTTCCAGTTCGTAAGAGATATTTTTTTTCTCAGATGGTTCTCCAGAAATTATTAATTCTCTTTGTTTTTTTTTCCAGTTGGTTATGTATGAAACAGCTCGAAAATTCTCTTCGATGTCAATACTGTAACCTTTTATTTTTGCAATAGAATCAGTAAGAAAGAAATACGTGTTTTCATATTCAATTATTTTAATTGGCTTATTTGCGACTAAATAGATTTCCGATTTTATTTCTCCATAATCAACATTCATTTCTTGGACTATTTTAAATATTCGATTTTCTTTATACCAAACTTTTAATTTAGTTTCGTTAGTCAAGTCAAAATTTGATTCGATTAATTCAGTGTCAGAATTGATTGATTTTGATTGTTTATCAATTTCAGTCATTTTGTTATCTTGTCCAAAAACAAAAAATCCAATTAGGGTCAATATGATTACGAAAGTTTTTTTCAAAATGTTATACGTTGTTGTCAACTGGCTTTATTCACTTCGGTCAATTGAAATTCCTTTTAGAAGAAGTTCCATTCCCCATTTTAATAGTTTTTTAGATTGCTCATTGTTTAATCCGCAAACATCTTTCGTTACAATAAGTGGTTCAACCCCCATTAGAACAGTAAATAAGTTTTGAATATTTTTGATTTCCGTTTTTGTTAGGTTAGTTTCTTCCAACACCATTTTAAGCGTTTTACTCCTTCTTGCGCCTCTTTTGTTATGTTGAGAATCAGAAGTAAGTACAATACTTAAGTAATTCCTAAATGCATTTTCGTTGTCAAGAGCAAGATTATTATAGTATTCTTGTACACCCAAGAGTTTATCCTTTATTTCCAAACCCTGTAAATTTTCATATATGGTTTTCGGGCTTTTTGTGTTGATGTCTATTCCTGCTTCGGCAGACAATAGGTCAATATTAGAGTAATATCGATATATCGTTGCCCTTGAAACCCCTGCTTTTTCAGCCACATCTTCAAGTGTGAATTTTTCACCATAATTCATAAGCTCTTGGGTGCTGGATAGTATTTTTTCCCGGGTTTCTTGTTTTTGCTTTACTCTTCCTTTTTTTAAATACTCATTTTTCATAAGACAAATATCTTATAAAATTTGTAAAATTCAAAAATACCTTTTATGTTTGTGAGACAAAAATCTTATAAAATGAATAGTAATACAACAAAATGGGTGCTTGGACACAAAATAACACCTTATGAAACAACAGGGGATTACGATTTAATGATGGGTGAAACACCCGCAATGGTGCAAGGTCCGCCACCACACTTACACCATTCTTTCAAAGAGGTATTTTTGATGGTAGAAGGCGAAATGGAATTTATGGTTAACGGTGAAATAAAAGTTTGTAAAGCGGGGGAATCAATTGATATTCCACCTGAAACATTGCATACATTCGGTAACAAGTCCAATAGGCCTTGTAAATGGATAAACATTCATAGTCCGAAAGGTTTCCGCAATTTTTTTGAAACATTAGGGGTTTCTATTAACGACCTAAACGCTCAAGAAAAGTCAGTAGCACCCGAAATTATTCAAGAGGTAATAAAAACAGCGGGCGATTATGATATGATAATTAAAATGTAGTTTCATTATCAGCTTGTTGCCAACTTTTGCAGAGAGTTTTAGGTGGTGGTTTTAGGCGTTGGGTGGTTTTTGAAGTTCTCTAAGTGACGTGTATGGTCATTGTAAATAGATTGATGCTTGGTTGTGATGCTTCTCGATACATTAAGACAAAAAGGTCGGGACACTCGAAGTGACGGTGTGGGAGGGTTTTATAGGCGTTGGTATATAAGTTACAGATAGATCCGAGCGCAGCGAATTGGTGAAGCACTATTCTGTGAGGATTTTGGTAAGTAGGAGAGGACTAGCTATAAATTATATGCGGTGTTGTAAACAGTTTTATTCGCAAATTAAATTGTAATCGTTGACTAATTCAATAATATCGATTTCTTCATAAAGGTCTTCTTTTAAGTACTCAGTCAGATTTTTACAATCTGAAAAATATTTGAGAGCTCTGTTTTTTAAAATCGCTTAAGGAATAATGAGATATTAATGGTGTTAGTTTTGTTTCGTCTTCTCTAATGACATAAAATTCTTGTTCTTCTTCATAATGATATTTAAAAACATCCACATCCGAGTTTGGATTATAAGGATGGTCAATAATTTTTTCTTTGTGTTCAATAGCTACAGTTCTAGTGTATAACTTTACCTTTCCATCAAGTAATAATTTAAAAATTCTATATTTTCGTTTTTTTAATGGTGCATATTCATAATATCCAGGATTTGCATCATAAGTGTTAAATATGATTTTTTTCACTTGCGATTTGTCATAGCTATTGACATATCCTTGCATATCTTCTTTAAACTCAACTTCTGATTTTCCTAATGAAACCAATCTAGCAACATTCATTGGAATCTGTATAAATCCAACTAATGAATCTCCATTCTTTAAAATTAGTTGACCTGAAGTCCATTCATATTGAGCATAACTTAAAAAACAATTTAGTAATAAAAATGTTAAAGTTAACCTTGTTTTCATTGGTAAGTTAGTTGTTTACAACGTTTATGTATAAGAATAGTTGCGTGTTTATGTGCGAGGATTTTCCGAAGGAAAATCAGAAGCTAGCAAACAAAGCAACTCACATTGGTTAAGCTAAAACTAGCAATTTTTTATATGCGGTGTTAGCAAAAGTTTTTTATTCCTTATTCAAAAATTCAGTTACTAAATTATTCTTTTCAAATTCCATTTCGCAAGTCCAACTGTCTATAAACCATCTTCCATTTTCATAATGAAGTTGAACGCTATTTAGTCCTCTAATATTTGATTCAGTTTTTAGGTCAGTTCGTATTTCAAATGCACTCCAAACTTGCGCAATATTTCCAAACTTACTAACTACTCGTTTCAGTTCCTTTTCATAAAAATCCTCTTTTGGTGATAATCCAATTGGTATATATTCTGCCTCCAAAGAATGAGTTTCCGCTTTTCCATTTTCATCAATTCTTGTAATAAAAGCATTTTTTGAATGAATAAAACTATCTCTTTCAAACTCCCAAGGTTCACTACTCGAGCCAGAAACAACATCATAATACGCATTCATTATCGCATCTACTGATTTTACGTCTTTTGCGTATTTGTCATTATTAGTTTGTCCAAAAATTGAATTACAAGCGAAAATTATGCTAATTGATGTAAGTATTATTTTGTTCATATCGTTTGGTTTTTAAATTTTTGTTAACGGTTTTGTGTATGATTTCGTTGCGTGTTTAAGCACTAAAGTTAGCTAACAAATCACAGATAGAAAATTCCAGCGGAATTTTCGTAAGTAAGCTATAACTAGCAATGAATTATACACATCTTAAGTTTGATTTC